>NZ_JBFUDU010000013.1:0-183481 GCF_056404555.1 Asticcacaulis sp. P2_C5 | reverse complement strand
CCCCTGCGTAAAGCGCGCCAGCGCACCCTGCAAATCACCCGTCTGAAGCAAGACATCGCCGACCTTGTTGTAACTTATGCTCACATCGCGTTGCGCCTGCGCATCCCGAGCATCCGACTGCGCAAGACGCTCTCTTATCTCAAGCCCCTGCGTAAAGCGCGCCAGCGCACCCTGCAAATCACCCGTCTGAAGCAAGACATCGCCGACCTTGTTGTAACTTATGCTCACATCGCGTTGCGCCTGCGCATCCCGAGCATCCGACTGCGCAAGACGCTCTCTTATCTCAAGCCCCTGCGTAAAGCGCGCCAGCGCACCCTGCAAATCACCCGTCTGAAGCAAGACATCGCCGACATCGTCGCAGGCCACCGACTCCCATCTGGGATCTGAAGCCATCCTGGCATGATGGAGAAGTGCCGCGTAGGCTTCGCCCGCCTTGCTGATGTGGCCGATCTGCTGCAGGAGTTGCCCAAGTCGCCGCCTGATCGCGAGATCATCCGGATCCAGGGCCTGAGCGGCCGCCAGATCGTCGACAGCGGCGTCATAGTCGAACGAACTTTGTTCGAGTTTTGCTTTCTCAAGCAATAACGATGCTTCGGCGCGCTGTTCCGCGCGGCGCTTTTCGCGCTGCTCCGCAATCGCGTCAACCAATACAGTACGCGCACCATCTGTATCGAGATCAGCCAGTTTCTTCCGTGCCCTGGCGATCGCCGCATCGACCTCAGGCCCCATATTGCTCGGCAGGACCCTTTCGCGTGATTGGGCCAGCAACTCATCGACGGCCAGCGACAGCGCCGCCTCGTATTGATCTTCCGGTACATCAGTCTTACCGAGTTTTTCCAGGATCGGCTTCAGGCGCTCGATCGGCACATGCTTTTTCGCCGACACGGCTTCCAGCAGTTGCTGGGCTACCGCATCAAGATGACTGTGCACGCCAGCGAACCCGGCACGGACCTCAACCCGCAAATCGCCGATGCCAACGAGGATCTGCTGTTGTTGTTCAGCATCCCAGATATGACGAAAAGCATCATTCTCCTTGAGTGCCCCAGCCGCGTCGCGGACAAACAGATCGATGAAACCGTTCTCGCTGCGGCATGCCAAGGACAGAAAAGACGGCGGACAGGTCAGTTGCACCTCCGCCATCATTTCAGCAAAGGCCGCCTGATAGAATTGCGCCTTGGCAGCTTGAGTCTGCTCGAAGGTCTCCTGCGTCGCCATAGCCCCCCGTTCGCGCAGGCCGGCCTGCAAAGCCCCCGACAGGGCACCGAATGAGGCTTTTTCCTCTGAGGTTACATCAGCCTGGGGCAGGAGGCGCGCAGGCATCTCCGCTTCGCTCAGGAAATTTTCCAGCCCTTCGAGAAACGCTGTCTCTTCCGTGGAGAAAGCCTCCGGCCGGAAATCGCTGGCCAGCTTACGCAGGGCTTTCAGATGCGAGCGGCGTAGTTGCAGAAGGATGTGATGGTTCTCGTCGATCTCCAGTGCGCGACCGGTGACGCCATTCCATAAATGCGCATCAACCGCATTGAGAACGTCATGGCCCAGATTGCCGCCTATTCCGCCAAGTAATGTGGCTGCCGCCGTGACCGCCGCAGCCATCGCCGGACCGTGGCCACCTCCCACTTCGCCCAGCACACATCCGCCCGTGACAAGACCCAGGCCATAGACGAATTTTCGTAGGTTCGGGCCCATTGCGCTCCCTTTTCCGGCGAGCCAACATGCCACCCGTCATAGGCGAAAACAAGCGCGCAACCCGAGTTCGTCTGCGGATTTATCGGCCCGCCTCCTTAAACCGGTGATACCACCGGTTGCAGCGGACGAAGCGCCAACGGCGACAAAACCACGCCCAGCAAGTAGCAGGCTATATAGGGGAAACTTTCGTAATGCGTGCCGGGCCCGATATATGCGACGGCGGCAATGGCCAGCAAACCCAGGACACCGATACAGGCCGTTAGGGCGATCAACCGGCCAGTTCGCGAGCCGACGGAATTTTGATTATCAAAAATAAAACGCCAGGCCTTGGCGAACCGGCCGTCGATAAGGAATGTACCGAGAAGCGCGCCAAAGATGGCAGCCACCAGGCCGTCCAGAATATAAAAACGGACGATCCACAGGCTTAGCATGCTGGCGACGAAGGCCACGCCCACCGTGCTCAGTGCCGTCAAGCCGATCATCCCCCAAGCCCTGGCGCGTCTGTCGGCTATCAAAGACTTGGAAAGCACGCTCGTTGCCAGGTTGAAGATGAACATCAGTGGCAACAGCCAGTCGGGGGCGCTGAAAATATAGGTATTGTTGAGATAGTGGGTGTCTTCATTGTCCCACCCCAGGACATGTACAAGACCCAATAAAAGCACCAGACCAAACACCGTCCCCCAGATACCCAGGGATTCGCTGAGCGATTGCTCAAACGGAACATTGCCGTCTACCAGATGAACCTTCTTCGTCATCGCCATGCGCCCCGTTTGGATGACGGCAAACTAACATCGCGCCGGAACCCGGTCAAACCTCCGGCCCGTCCACACGGATCAGGCGCAGCCCGGCCTTCCAGTCGTTGTCCCAGCCGCGACCCTTCATCAGGCCAACCAGGAACAAGCCGGCGATAAAGCCGCCCAAATGGGCTTCCCAGGCGATGGGGACGACCAGATCAGCGCCCTGCCCCGCAAGAATCTGCAAGACGATCAGCGGGCCGCCGAAAAGGACCAGGACCAACAGATTGCTCCACACCAGGAACCACAGCGCCTTCAGCGTATTGCGGCTGATCACCGGGGTTAGCCGCTCACGAAAAAGGTCGAGACGCATCATGGCGGCATAGACGCCATAGACCGCGCCCGACGCACCGACCAATGGAACCTCGCCGCCCGGATGGAGCAGCCAGAACAGGACATTCCCTGCCAGCCCGGCAAGTAAGTAAAAGGCATGATATGGCACAACGCTGCGCCAGCCCTTGCCGAAGCGAGCAATGACAAGCGGCGCCAGATTGAGATAGGCCCACATATTGCTCGCAATATGAATGTAGCCGAAGGCCGGGTCGTTGGAATGCAGGAAGATCGAGGTCAGGATCGTCCACCAGCGCCCCTGCGCCATGGCGGCCGGCGAAAAGGCCCAATCCCCTATCGGCACAAGGCCAAGCATTTGGCCGGCAAAGACAACAGCGCACAGGACCGGCACGATCCACACCGGCCAGTTACGACGATCCAGGATCAGGGTGAAGGTACTGACGCCGCGCCTCTTGGGACGTTTCTGCGCGGGCGTGGTGAGGTTGTTGTGGTCCTGCATACCCAAGGATATGGGACGCCCAGACTCAATTTACACCCGTTGCATCCGCTTCAGGGGCCTCTTCCTGTCGGCGGACAGGCAGGATAAAGATGATCATCGCCCAGGCCAGGCTCGGCCACAACAAGGCGCCATAGAGCTGCGGCGTGGCAACGACCGTGAACAGGCTGACAAACACGGCCGTCGCCAGTATAGTCAGGTTGATCCCCAACCAACCCCAGCCGTTATTAACCGCCCGATCGAAGAATCTCAGGCCCAGACGAAGGGTCGCGAAGAGTGCCGCCATCAGGCACGTGACGATCGCGTAGCTTTCCACCAGGCCATAGCCGCCGTCATCGGTAGGCGGCGTCGCGTGGAAGCGGATATAGCCATAGGCCATTATGCCGGCGGCGACGGGCGCATACAGCCAGACCGTTAACCGGCGAGCTTGCAATGCGCTGACGACGGACTGAAGGCAGAAACTACAGCCCACCAACAACAGGAGGAAGCCACGATAGTCATTGCCGTCCGTCGTGACCAGGACGCCCGAGAAAAAGCCGCCGAAAGCCGTGACATCCGTAATACCGAAGGCCGCCAACGGCGCCCTTAACGCGTCCTCGATGACCTGGGGCAGACGCTGGCCGATAAGCAGCAAGACCAGCGCGATGGCGAAAATCAGAAAGTGGCCATACAGAAAGTATCTGTAGGATCCCGTAGGCGATGGCGGTGCGCGCGACGCCTGCTCTTCCTTGGACAGACTGCTGTCCATGATTTTTTTGAACTGGTTCGCTTCCGCCATGATCGCCCCCGCTCCGAATAGCTAACATGAGTTTGCCGCCGAGGTCAAAGATCGCGCGCCACCCGAAAGCCCAGGGTGTCGTTCCTGTGATCATCTGGTGCATGCTGGCGGAAGGTAACGCGTGGCAGTGGAGAGATTTGAAACTTCAGCCCGCCGCGCAGACTGCGATCGAAGCATGGAACCTCATCGTAAGCACTGCCGTCAGTGGGGAAGTTTTTATAGTCATCAACATAGCAGTCGGCGACCCATTCGTTCGGCACGGCATACATGCCGATAAGGCCGAGCCTGTTGGGTGTAATCCTGTCCACAGCCTCGGCGCCCGTGCCGAAGCCGTCGGGTGCCAGGCCGATGCGCGCGACATATTCCCACTCCGTTTCGCTGGGCAAGCGATAGATATGGCCGGTTTTCGCCGACAGCCAGGCTATATAGGTCTGGGCGCCTTTCCAACTGACGTTGACGACAGGCTGGTCATCATGCTCCTCATCGGCGTCTGGCACAGGCTTGCAGGCGGTGTCGGCGACACAGGCGTTCCATTGGGAAAAGGTTACTTCAGTTCGACTGACAGCAAAGGGGGCCGCAAGCTTCGCCTTGTGGACAGGCTTTTGGCTCCAGTCGTAGTCCTTCATGCCCATCTTGAATGTGCCGGACGGGATGACGACCATATCAGGACAGACGTCTTCACAGTCCTTGAGGACGGAACCCGAAGCGGCCTGAGCCAAGGCGCCGGACGAAGCCGTCATAAGCAATACGAACAGGCAAAGGACGGACTTCATGTGGGTAACCTCCGGCTATTGCACCGTCTTAAGTCCGCCGGGCGTCTGCACCTACTTACAATTATAGTTAGTGATGACTAACCGGTTGCCTGGTGGCCTCTGTCGTATGCGGACGAATGATGTTGCCGATAGCCAACCCCCATAGTGCGCAGACGGAACAGGCCGCGAGCATGATATCGCTGTCGTGCACGATCATTATAGCTCCGGCAGAGCCCAGCAACAGAAGCGATCCCGCCATCAGCGTCAGAAGGATTGCGCGGAAAATGCGATTACCGGTGGAAGCGGCGCGGTCAAGTGCGTGGCTCAGCAAGGCACGCGGCGATAACGAGATAATACCCGACAGCACGCCAATGCCACATGCCGCAACCGCATTCAGGAAATAGAGCTGTGATGTTCTGTCGACTAACGCAATGGTTAGCAAAACCACAACACTCCCGACAGACATTGCCAGTACGCTCTTGATCGCCGTGCTCGCGCGAACCGCAATCCAAGGCATGGCCAAGCCAAGAACCAGAAAGGACGACTGCCCCTTTGGTTCAGCAAGATGGACATTGCCCGACAGTTTGATAGCGCGCCAGGCGTCAGGCATGAACGTCAAGAGGATGGCAATGACAAACATCAGCCTGGAAAACCATCTTTCACGCAACTCTAGTTTGGACAGCCAGTTCAGCAAGGCGAAAGTTCCTCTTTTGCAGACACACGGGACAGCAGCAGCGCTGTGCCGCTACACAGGCATACCGACAGCAATTGCCATCCCCATCGCGGGTCTGTTTTGTTCAAACCGGTTTCCTCGATCACTGAATAGAGGCCAGATAGCGTCAGGACGGCCAGAAAGATCAATTGGAGGACGACGCCTAAGCTTAGTTTCCGCCGGAATGCCGCGACGTCCAGGGAATGGCTGAAATCGTAGACCAGGGTCTGAATATCGACGACAAAAACCAAACGCAAGAAAACTGCGAACAGCAGGCCGGCGGACAGCAAGGGCAGCAGATAGATCGGCTGAAGCGAGGTAGCCAGGACAAGCCATCCCGAAACAACAGCAAAAACTAACAGGCCAAAGATACCGGCAAGTCGCCATGGGTAAAAGAACGGTATCCTGGTTCGGCTATAGCGCCCGCCCTCGCTCGCCATTACGAGCCCAGCGACCAACAATCCCTTGTGTTGAAGCGTATCGAGCTGAAGATTGTCGAGCAAGCGCACGCTTTTGATGTCATCGGGCGCAAAATAATGAAACGCCAATGTGCCAAGCACCAAGATGAAGACGGGCAGAAAACGCCATCGGCCGGTATCTGGTTCTGCTGCTACCGTGGTCATGCTACTTCCCCCTGCCTCCAACGCCGCACCGCGCTACATTGCAAGCTCTTCTACAACGCTAACATGTTTTGCGTGTATCGGTCAAAGCTGCGCTATCAGAGGCCGCCACGCAAAACGGGTCGGAGGTTTCCCTCCGACCCGTCCGGGACCTTCCGCAAAGAAAGTCCATTTTGCGTATCGCGTTTTTGTTTTCACAAAAACGCCGCTCCGTAATTTTCCCGATGGGAAAATTACTTCACTTCGACCTTGGCGCCAGCGGCTTCCAGCTTCGTCTTGATGTCGGCAGCTTCTTGCTTGCTGATGTTTTCCTTGACGGCTTGCGGAGCGCCTTCGACGAGGTCCTTGGCTTCCTTCAGGCCGAGATCGGTACGGATCGTGCGGATTTCCTTGATCACGTTGATCTTCTTGTCGCCACCATCCGTCAGGATGACAGTGAACTCGGTTTGCTCTTCGACGGCTTCGACCGGAGCGGCAGGGCCCGTCGGGGCGGCCATGGCGACCGGAGCGGCAGCGGAGACGCCCCACTTTTCTTCGAGCAACTTGGACAGTTCGGCAGCTTCAAGCACCGAGAGAGCGGACAGGTCAGCGACCAGTTGATCCAGCTTGGACATGTGATTTCCTTAGATTGAGATAGAGATGGTTGATGAGGGAATGTTGTGTGTTCGCGAGGTGCGGTTAGGCAGCCTTTTCGGCATGAGCCGCGATAACGCGGGCCAGGGCGCCGGCCGGAGCCTGCAGAACGCCGGCGATCTTGGTCGCAGGGGCTTGCAGAAGACCGACAAGCTTGCCGCGCAATTCGTCGAGCGACGGCAGCGTGGCCAGGGCCTTGACGCCCGCTTCATTGAGCACGTCAGTGCCCATGATGCCGCCAATGATCTTGAGCTTGTCATTTTCTTTGGCGTATTGCGCGGAAATCTTGGCAGCGGTAACCGGATCGGCCGAATAAACGAGCGCGACAGGGCCTTTGAACATGGCCTCGCCGGCATCGCCGATCTTTCCGTCCAGGGCCTTTTGAGCCAGACGGTTCTTGAACACCTTCACAACGGCGCCTTCCTTGCGGAGACGGTTGCGAAGTTCAGACATTTCCACAAAGGTCATACCCGTATACTGGGTAACAACCACGGTAGCGTTGTCGGCAAAGACGCTCTTCAGCTCTTCGATCGACGCGGCTTTCTGTGCGCGGTCCATAAGTGGCCTCCATGGGTGTAAGGCTCCCGGCAGACAGCCCGCCGGAAACGTAGGAACACTTTCAGCGCTTCCGATATCCTGGAAACGTCAAAAATGGCTGTCGAGAGGAGAAGCTTTCACCACAAGGAAACCACACACTTCCGCATTTAAGGAAATGATGAAATCTTGGTAGGCGTGTCGCGTCCCGTCTAAATTCGGCCTGCGGGGGCTCCCGCACATTATGGATCAGGTGGCCCCTGATCCCCGAAGGTCTCTGACAGAACGGAGTGAAGGATGGGGACCACCCTCCACGCCGGAGCGAGCCCTTTACAGGCAAAATCGCGGGAAATCAAGTGCTGTAAATGCCCTACACCGCGTAACATGACAGTATTTGTAATCCACCTACCCCCGAACAGGGGGTTGCGCAAGGGAAGGCTTTGCGAGACCCTTCGACTTTATAAAGGACAAACAGGGGGCAGGCATGGGACGGTTTGCAGGACTGGTGACTTCGGCCATCATCGTGATGACCTGTCTGGCTTGCGTTGCGGCCAGGCCGGTAGCGGCCGCCGGCGCCGACGACAGCGGCCGCCAAAAGGCGCAGGACCTGTTTTACAATAGCGGAGACGCCGCGTCCCAGGCCACAGCCATACCGCTCTTCAAAGCCGCCTGCGACGCAACACAGGCCTGGGGATGCGCCGGGCTGGCCGATGCGTATGAAGACGGGCGTGGCGGCGTTACTAAGGACCGCGCCAGCGCCACAGCCTTTGCCCGCAAGGGCTGTGAACAGGCCCAGGGCGCCGGACGCGACCGGGCGTGCACGCAATATGGCACCTACCTGACCTATAGCAGCGACAAGGCACAGATCAACAAGGGTGAGCAATATCTCGACGCCACCTGCCGCTATGGCGACTCCGGCGCCTGTGTATGGCTGGGCAAACTCGGTCTGCGCGGCAAGTCCGACGCGACCACGACCATGACAGAAGGCCTGTATTACGAACGGCGCGGTTGCGATCTCGACAATGCCGGCGGCTGTGCCGAGCTGGCCTTGTCCTATGAAATCGGCAATGGCCTGAATGCTGATACCTCAGTCGCCATCGCGCTGTACGACAAGGCCTGCCGTCTGGGTGACGCCGAATCCTGCCAGAAGTCGCGCGATATCCTGGCGGGCGACGCCTATGTCCGTTCACGGGCTCCGTCGATCGATCCCTCCATGACCGTCGCTCAGCAACTGGTCGCCTCGGAAAGTGCGGTCAATAACGGCAACGCGCTGGAAGGCGCCAAGGCCGTCTATCGCCTCACCCAGGAAGGCAGTGAGGATGCCGAATGGCTGCTCGGTGGCTGGATGTACTACGGCTTGCCCGGCGTTTTCGACGAGCCACGGCGAGAGGACGGCTTTATCCTGTTCGAGAATGCCGCTAGCGTCGGGCACGTCCAGGCGGCGATCTGGGTCGGCATGGCCTACTGGTACGGAGACGGCGTTGACGTCGACCAGGACAAGGGCATGCACTATATGGCCATCGCCGCCAGTCGCGGCGACGAGATGGCCGCCGCTATCCTGCGTTCCATGCAGGCCGAACCGATCCGCCAGGAAAACGCTCGCCGGCAGGCCGATCAGGAAGCCTGGGCCAATCGCCAGAGAAGTGCCTGGGAGCAAGCCATGGACGCCTGGGATGCAGCTATTCGCAACGGCGCCTACAGCTATTCCAGCAGCAACTATACCACCATGTCATCGGGCGGTCGCAGCGTGTCGGACGTCATGGATGACAGCAACTGGAACAACGCCATCAACTACTATTCGGGCTCGACGACGGTGTGCTCGAGCTCCAATCCCTACTGCTGAGGATCCATCCATGACCTTGAAATATTTGGCCCTTGCCGCAACCCTCCTTGCCCTCGCCGGCCCAGCCTCGGCCGAAGAGCCCGTGACCTACGCCTTCCAATATTCTCCCAGCACAAGCATGTGCCGTGTCGATTATCCGCGCTCCGACGGCCTGACCCTTGCCTTTATCCTGCTCAACAATGGCATGCTGGGCACCGGCGTCATCAAGGATCGCTGGGACATCATCGACGGGCAGGATCCGAACAATTCCAACCACACCGTGACCGTGACCTATGCGGACGTCGGTTCGACCACGACGTCGATCGGTAGCATTGTCGACAACGAGAAACAGGGCGTTTTCGGCATGTGGCTCGCCGGCGATGGCCCAGGTACCGCCTCCGAGGCCATGGATCTGCTGGCAAAGGGCCAGATCGCCACCGTGACCTTCGACGGCCGAACGCTCGGGACGTTCGATATGCACCAAAAGGCCTTTACGGCCAATCTGCTCAAGACCTGCGCCAAGGATCTGACACCGGCGGGATAGAGATTTGGTTTCGCCAGACAGGCATGGTAAATCCATCGCATAACCGGAGGATACCATGAAGATCGCAGTCCTGTTTGCCGCCGTACTAACCTTCGCAACGCCGGTCATGGCGCAAACCACGACATCAGCACCGCCTGTCGTCTATCCGCCCTATGGCCGCAATGTCACCCTGGCCGAAGCGAAGGTGGCGGTCGCCGCCGCGGAAGCCGAAGCCCGCAAGAATGGCTGGTCGATGGTCATCACCGTCGTCGAGCCCAATGGCGCCGTGGTGTTGAGCGAAAAAATGGACGGCACCCAATACGGTTCCCTCGACGTCGCCTTGAAAAAGGCCGTGACGGCCGCGACCTTCCGCCGCCCGACTGTGATGTTCCAGCAGGCGGTCAAGGACGGCAATCTCAACTCTATCTTCACCGGCGCCATGGCGTTGGAAGGCGGCGAATTGCTGGTGATCGACGGCCAGACGGTCGGCGCCATCGGCGTATCCGGCGCCATGGCCGTCCAGGACGGTCAGGTCGCCCGCGTCGGCGTGGCGGCGGTCGCGAAGTAATACCGCGCGCCGAGCGTGTTGCGTTTCACAAATTTCCTTGAGTGTTCGAAGTTAAGCCAAACAAATTCAGTCCTCCACCGCTTGCGGCTAGGCGATTCACACATCTCAAAAAGGCAAGTAAACTCAGTAAGATTTTGGTGTGAGATGTCAGGGCTTCGACGCTAAAATCCGGAGCCATGTTTACGCAGTAGCTAAGGCCCCCCACCGTCACGGCTTACGCGCCGAAGACGCGCGAGCGCCGCGCCACCTCCCCCGCGTGGCGGTGTTGTATAAGAAAAACAAATACTTATACCGCCCCGTGAGCGGGGCGGGGGGACCGCCCGAGACATTGCGAAGCGTAGCGCAGCTTTGGCGAAGGGTGATTGCGAAGCGTAGCGCAGCTTTGGCGAAGGGTGGTGGTGGGGGCCTTCGGTCGTTCAGTCACTCAAACCAAGCAGATATGTGCATACCCTAGCCGCTTGCGGGGGAGGTGCCGCCAAAGGCGGCGGAGGGGCATATAGCGGCGCCCGTTGAAGTGCAGAAGCCCCCTCCGTCGCCGACAAGCGGCGACACGCCACGGGGCGCCCCGCTCCCCCGTAACGCTTCGCTACGGTGGAGGACTGGCTGATTGAGGTTTGAATCAAGTGACGTGTGAACATGATGGCTCGTCACGCGAAAGATCAGTCATTTCCGCCGTCGGACTACGTTATGTGTCGCACGGTTCAGCGCGAAGGACGCGCTGTGTCGAGGCCGGATATTTGACCAGCTTTTCGGCGGGCCTGACCGGTCGTGCCACCAGGTTGCCGCCGCAGTTCGGACAGGTACCCTGCAGCTTGTCGGCACAATCCGGACAAAAGGTGCATTCGAAGGTGCATATGAGCGCCTGCGCCGCCGGCGGCAGGTCGGCGTCACAACATTCGCAGTTGGGGCGCAGATCCAGCATCACGCCGCGCCCGCAAAGGCGAAACCCTCATCGGCCCAGCCCGTCAGGCCGCCGATCATCACCTTGACCTTGCGGCCCAGCCTGGCCAGTTTCAGCGCCGCCTGGTCCGCGCCGTTGCAATGCGGCCCTGCGCAATAGACGACAAACAGTGTATCATTCGGCCACCGCGCCATGAGCTCCTGGGATATCTGGCGATGCGGCAGGTGGATGGCGCCCGGCACATGACGGCGCGCAAAGGCCTCGGGCGAACCCACGGCATGCAGAAGCACAAAATCCGGATCGCCCGAGGCCAAGGCGTCCTGGACGTCGGCGCAGTCAGTTTCCATCGCCAGCCTGGCCTCATACACCCTGATGACATCTTCGGGTGCGGCGGCGGGATAGGCAGTGACGTAAGAGCGGGTGGCGGTCATGGGAAACTCCTTTTCATGTCGTGAAAATAGCTTGCCGGAAAAGCTTTTGCTCTTGTAGATGGCGCAATTGACAGCTATGGTAAGCATTATGCCAAACATGTCTCCACGCCCCAATCGCAAGGTCTGCGCCATTGCCTTCGACGGCATGCCGCTGTTCGAATTCAGCATTGCCGTCGAGCTGTTCGGGCTCGAACGTCCGGAGATGGGACCCGACTGGTACAAATTCCAGGTCGCCCGCTTCGAAGATGGCCCGGCCCGCACTACAGCGGGCCTGATGATCGAGGCGCCCTATCCGCTCGAAACTATCGAAGATGCCGGCACGGTGATCATTCCCGGCTGGCCGATCCGGCAGCCTGTGCCGCAGAAGCTGATCGACCTGCTGGTTCGCGCCCATAACCGCGGTGCGCGCATCCTGACCATCTGTTCGGGCGCCATCGTCCTGGCGGCGGCCGGCCTGCTAAAGGGGCGGCGCGCCACCACCCACTGGCAATATACCGACCATATGCGGCTGCATTATCCCGACATCGAGATCGTGCCGGATGTCCTCTATATAGACGAGGGACAGGTCATGACCTCGGCCGGCAGCGCCGCCGGCATCGACCTCTGCCTGCACCTGATCCGGCGTGATTTCGGCCCCGAAGCCGCCAACAAGGTGGCGCGGCGCCTCGTCATTCCGCCCCACCGCGACGGCGGCCAGGCGCAATATATCGAACGGGCTGTGCCGACCGACTATGAAAGCAAGCGCCTGGGACCGCTGCTCGACTTCATGCGTGAAAATCTCGACAAGGAGCACCGCATTCCCGACCTGGCGCGCCGGGCGGGAATGAGCGAACGCACCTTCTTGCGTCGGTTCAGCGAAGCCACCGGCACGACACCGGCCAAGTGGCTGCTGCGCGTGCGGCTGAACGAAGCACGCGATCATCTCGAAGCCAGCGACATCAGTGTCGAACGCATCGCGGAGCGCACCGGTTTTGGCACGACGACCAATCTGCGGCACCATTTCCGTGAGCACCTGAACACGACGCCGACGGCCTATCGCCAGACCTTCAGCCGCTTTTCCACCGCCTCCAGTCCCGGAGCCCATATTCCTGCATGAGCCGTTTCGCCGATACCCCTGCCCCACCCTACTATATTGTCACCTTCAGCAACCAGCGCACGACGGAGGATGATAGCGGTTATGGCGAGATGGCCGAGCTGATGGTGCAGATGGCCGCCCAACAGCCTGGCTATCTCGGCGTTGAAAGCGTGCGCGACGCATCAGGCTTCGGCATCACCAACTCCTACTGGGCCGATGAAGCCAGTATTCTGGCGTGGAAAAGGGTCGGCGACCATATGACGGCGCAGAAGCAGGGCCGCGAGCATTGGTACGAACGCTATATTACGCGTATTGCCCGGGTCGAACGTGACTACGGCTTTTTGAAAACGTGAAAAGTGCCGAATTATAAAAATGGGGCCAATAATAGAAACGGGGGAAGACGCGCCTACATCTTCCCCCTTATTACCTGAGCTGCGGCAACCCGGAGAAGGAAGTTCACTCAGATAAACCTGTAAACGCAGTAACCGTATCAAATTATACTTATTGGAACACGTATAACCAAAGCCACACGCGTATAGCGAAGCATATATTTTGACACTGTGAATTCCGTAGGTTCAGAATGATGCAGAATGGCACAAAAGTCGAATTAATTAGCAGTAATGTAGCGGCGAGAGGATTCCACCGCTGGAAAAACACCTTTCAAATTGTATCATTTGCATTTTATTTCACCAGATACTGTCACGGTTGTAATATCCGTGATCCGCACTTGATTTTACCGGCCGCGTTTGGCACAGCGATGACATGTTAAGCGATATCCACAGTTTTCTCGGTACAACCACACCGCAAGGCTGGATCGAGGCCGCCCTGGCCAACCAGGACCTGATGCTGCTCGACCACAAGAATTGCGAGTACAAGGCCGCCAGCAACGCCATCAATCTCATGGCCAAGTACCAGGAGCGCGAGGCTCTGGTCATTGCCATGGCGCGCCTGGCGCGTGAGGAGCTGGCTCACCACGAACAGGTGATGAAGTTTATCAAGAAACGCGGCGTCGCTCTTCGACCTATATCCGCCGCCCGTTACGCCGTGGGCCTGCGTGGCCACGTCCGCCGAAATGAACCCGGTATGCTGACCGATATCCTGGTGATCAGCGCCTTTATCGAGGCGCGGTCGTGCGAGCGTTTCGCCGCCATTGCGCCGCATCTCGACGACGAACTTGGGAAGTTCTATTCAAGCCTGCTGCGTACCGAGGCCCGCCACTACCAGGGCTATCTCAAGCTGGCGCATCTGTATGGCGACGCCGGCGACATCGCGCGTCGCATCGAGGCCATCCGCCCGATCGAGCAGGCCCTGGTTGCAGATCCCGACAGCGAATTCCGCTTCCACAGCGGCCCACCCCAATAGAAAATGGCCTAATAAAAAAGCCGCCCGGCGAACCGGACGGCTTTCTTACTTATTCTTACATCGCCGGCCCCTAAGCCGCGATGATGCGGCGAAAACCGTTAGCCAGCGAGAAACGGAGCGGAGCGTACTCAAGTACGTGAGCACCGTATCGCAGCTGGATGACGGTTTGCAGCCCGTCAGCGTGGCTTAGGCCGAGGTGGAGGCTGTGTCGACCTTGATGCCCGGTCCCATGGTCGAAGACAAAGCGATCTTCTTGACATAGAGCCCCTTGGCGCCGGACGGACGCGCCTTAACCAGCGCATCGACCAGAGCCTTGACGTTCAGTTCCAGCGCTTCGGTCGTGAAGCTTACCTTGCCGACGCCGACATGGACGATACCGGCCTTTTCGACACGGAACTCGACCGCACCGCCCTTGGCGTCCTTGACGGCCTGGGCGACGTTCGGGGTGACAGTACCGACCTTCGGGTTCGGCATCAGGCCGCGCGGGCCCAACACCTTACCGAGGCGACCGACCAGGGCCATCATGTCCGGAGACGCGATGACGCGGTCGAAGTCCATGAAGCCGCCCTGGATCTTTTCGACCAGGTCTTCGGCGCCAACGACTTCAGCGCCGGCGGCGAGAGCTTCTTCAGCCTTCTTGTCCTTAGCGAACACGGCGACGCGAACGTGCTTGCCGGTGCCGGACGGGAGATTGACGACACCACGGACCTGTTGGTCGGCGTGACGCGGGTCAACACCCAGATTGATGGCGATTTCGACGGATTCGTCGAACTTGGCCTTGGCGTTGGCCTTCACGGCGTTCAACGCTTCGGTCAGCGGGTAGACCTTGGTGGAATCGGTGTTCCAGGCCTTGATACGTTTTGCGGTCTTGCTCATCAGTCAACAATCCTCAGGCCCATGGAGCGCGCCGAACCTTCGATGATCTTCGAAGCCTGGTCCAGGTCGTGGGCGCTCAAATCCTTCATCTTCTTTTCGGCGATATCGCGCAGTTGCTGGCGCGTGATCTGACCGGCGGAGTCGCGGCCCGGCAGCTTGGAGCCCGACTTCAGACCCAGGGTCTGCTTGATGAAGAAGGTTGCCGGCGGGGTTTTGGTGACGAAGGTAAAGGACTTGTCCTGATAGACCGTGATGATGGTCGGCAGGGGCGTGCCTTTTTCGACGTTTTCGGTACGGGCGTTGAATTCCTTACAGAAACCCATGATGTTGACGCCGCGCTGGCCCAGTGCAGGACCGATGGGGGGCGAAGGCGTGGCAGAGCCGGCCTTCACCTGGAGCTTGATATAGCCCAGGATTTTCTTAGCCATTGATATCTCCTGAAGTCCCGGTTTAGAGGGACGTTGTGAGCCGTGGTGCGGATCTCTCCTCCCACGGATTTATCGACGTCCGAAGACGAAGAGCGGGCGCTATAGCCGACAATGTCTTTTCTGGCAAGGGATTTTCCATTATCGGGCGGTTGTGTGAGCGTGTCGCCTCGACGATCGTGTCCGTGTTCGGCTACCATTTCGGCGACAATCCTTATTTTACAGCTATTTTCAACGCGGAAAGCGCTGAAAAGTCGGAAAGACGCGGAAAATGGCGAAGGCGGTTAGGTTCGTGCCCGAAGGGCGTTCAATCCAGATGGTGGCAGGATTGATGCGGGGAATGCGCTTCGCGCGGTAGAAAATTTCCGCGTCTTTCCGACTTTTCAGCGCTTTCCGCGTTGAAAATTGCTGTAATTTCAAAACATTGCACAATAAGTCATGCCGCCCACGCAGCAAAAAGCGCTCCGGATCTCTCCGAAGCGCTTTGCAAACTTGATAGACCTGAAATCAGGCTGTCTTCTCGACCTGACTATATTCCAGATCGACCGGCGTGGCGCGACCGAAGATCGACACCGACACGCGCAGACGGGCGTGTTCCGGATCGGAGCTTTCGACAACACCGTCGAACGAGGCAAAGTGACCCGAGGTGATCTTGACCTTCTCGCCGATATCGAAGGCCAGGACGGGCTTGGGACGCTCGACCGCCGCGTCGACATTACCGACGATGCGCTGAACTTCTTTTTCCGACACCGGCATGGGCTTGGAGCCCGACCCCAGGAAGCCCGTGACCTTCGGTGTGTTCTTGACCAGGTGGTAGGCTTCGTCCGAAAGCTCCATCTTCACCAGGACATAACCCGGGAAGAACTTGCGCTCGGAATTGAACTTGCGGCCGCGGCGAACCTCAACGACCTCTTCGGTCGGGACCAGGATTTCCGAGAACTTGTCTTCCAGGCCCTGCGACTTGGCCTGGTCGCGCAGAGCTTCGGCGACCTTCTTCTCGAAGTTGGAATAGGCGTGGACTATGTACCACTTGTGGTTCGGATTGGAGACCGGAGCGGTGACGTCCTGGGCCGGATGTGCCATGCGAATGCGTCCTTATTGGCCGATTTTGGTAAGCAGGCTGGAACCCCAGCCGAGAATGGCGTCGGTAACGAAGAAGAATAAAGCGGCCAGAACGACCATGATCATGACCATGACCGTGGTGATCCACGTTTCCTTGCGCGACGTCCAGGTGATCTTGCGCGCTTCCTGACGGACTTCCGTGAAGAATTTCACGATGTTGAAGGGCTTTTTCGGCGCCGCCGGCGCTGCGGCCGCCTTGACCGGTTCGATCTTGCCGATGGCCGTGCCCTTGCCTGCCGCGTTGCCGCGAGGGGCTTCAGCCGTCTTTGTCTTGACCTCTGGTTTTTTCACCGTGTTAAGCCTGTCTTCTATCCGTTGTTGCGAACAACAGAAATGAGGCTCGAAAACGAATTTTCAAGCCTCATCGGGAATGGATGGCAGGGGCAGAGGGGTTCGAACCCACGACCTTCGGTTTTGGAGACCGACGCTCTACCAGCTGAGCTATACCCCTATGTTCCTGCCGGACCGTGAGTCCTTCGGGAATTGAGCCGTGCGATGTACCAGTGCCGGCACCAAAGGGCAACAGGGCCCAGCTAATTTTTTGCAACCCGCCTGGGGAAAAGTGTTTCAGCTCAAGCGCCGCATGGCTCGCGCAAACGTGCGCGACGGGCGCTTGCCCTTGCCAAGCCATGATATGGCTTGGAATTATACGACGAAAGTCGGATCCGACACCGCCCAGAAGGCCGATTTTGGATTCCCTGAGGTGTCGAACAACAAGGGATAGTTCTTGCGCGCCACCGGGAAGCTATCCAGCCATGTGTGGTTGTCGGCCACGCCCCACATGGTGACCGACTGGACGCTGGCATGGGCCGCGAAGACCGTGAATAGAGCGCGATACTGCAGCGCCTGATTACGCAACGCTGTCGTCAGGGCCGCGCCCGTCGCCTCCGCCACGCAGCCCGTCGGCGGCGTACCGAAGCAACTGCCCGGATCGCTGTACAGCGAGACGTCCATTTCCGTAATGTGGTTGATCAGCCCCTTGGCCTCGACATCGCTCAATGTCGCTTCAACCGCCGCCACGCTCGGATAGCCGGTATTGATGTGCATCTGATGGCCAACCCCGTCGATCGGCACGCCCTTGGTGATCAGGTCCTGGACGATGGTCATCAGCCGGCTGCGCTTGCCGGGGTCTTCGGTGCCATAGTCGTTGATGAACAGCTTGACCGTAGCGTCGGCGGCCCGCGCGGCGCGGAAGGCGTATTCGATATAGTCAGGCCCGAAAAGCTGATACCAGGGCGAATTGCGATAGGTCGAGCCGCCATCGTCGCTGGTCACTTCATTGACCACATCCCAGCAATAGACCTTGCCCTTGAAATGCGTCACCACGTCAGTGATGTAGGTTTCGAGGCGCGCGCGGACCAGGGCGCGATAGGCCGTCATGTCGCTTTGGTCGCCATCGAAGAACCACGATGGCGAGGTCTGGTGCCATACCAGCGCATGACCGCGCACATCGATGCCATTGGCCTGGGCGTAGGTGATCAGGGCATCAGCCAGGGTATAGTTGTAGACGCCGGCGGAAACCCCTATCGGATTGGCCTTCATCACGCTTTCGGCAGTGATCGAATTGGCGTGCTTGACCAGGATGGCATGGGTCAGGGCCTGGCTGGTCAGGCCCGGATCGACCGCCATGCCGACCTTGAACTTGCCGGCGAAGTGGGTTTTCAGCGCCGGCGCCGTCGCCGGATCGGGCAGAGTTGACGAGGAACTGGAAGAACTGCTCGACGATGATCCCCCGCCTCCGCCGCCAGAGCCACCTCCCCCACCGCCGCCGCACGCAGCGAGCAGACTGGACGCGCCGGCCGTAAACAGCAACGCGCGGCGATCGAGATGGGTCTTGATCTTCATGGTATCTTCCCTGGCATTTTTATCGTTGAAACGACTCCTGACCAGCTTTTTAGAACCTGTCAAGGTAGCGCTACCATAACCGCGATATCCGCCAGGCAGTGTGGCTATTTGATCAGTTGCGTCACGATAAACCAGATGATCGCCGCAACCGCCGGCACCCCGGCCCAGACCGAGACACGGGCGATAAAGCTGGGCAGCCAGGTAGCGATCTTGCGTCCCGGCACGCTGACCTTCAGACGGTCATAGTTCGAGACCTCGTCATGCGCCCGGTCGAGCGCCGCCTTTTCATCGGCCGACAGCCAGGTTCGGCTGACGCTGTAATCGCGCACAGCCTCGAAACCCTGCGCCGTCTGGCGTCCCGTAAAATTCAGTACAAGACCGCCGAAATTCCACGTCCTGGGCTTGGTCGGCCAGTCCAGCTTGTAATCGGTCTTGATCAGGGTGGTGATCCGCCCCTCACGCACGTCACCCAGGTCGAACGGGAATCGCCGCCGTCCGTCCGGGTCTTCCAGCACGTAGTCGAAGCCCGATTCCGGGCTGAAAAATACCTTCTGCCCCGACACATAATGCCAAGGGTCCTTCGTCGTCACCAGAGTATTGATGGTGATTTCATTCAGGCGGCGGTCATCGATCATCTGCGGGATGGCGCACATGTTCATGCCGTAAATATAGCTGAACAGGGCGCAGCGATCTTCGACGTAGGAACTGAGGCTCTGGTAGCGCAGCTCGCGCCGCACACCGTCGGCCCGCGCACCACGGTAGATATAGTCGATCTCGATCAGGGTCTCTTCGCCCTTCTTCTTGGGCAGGTGGATGACCTCGCGGACCTCGTAGTCGAGCATCGGCGCCTTGTCCATCATGCGGACCAGGTCGGTGTCGGGCTTGAGGATCAGCGAATAGCCGAGGTCGTTCTGCGCCATATGGTCCAGATCGCCGCCCTGGGCGACCGACGACGTCCCCTCAAACCAGTAGATCCGGTCATTGTAGTAGCACATGGAAATGCAGTGGTTGAACGCACCAAGCCGTGGCGGCTGGTTGTTCAGGTCGTGGCCACGCCGCGTGTCGACCAGGGCCGGATAGGACTCGACCCCCATCTTGGTCAGCATGGCGGCGATCATCTTCGACACGTCCTTGCAGTCGCCGATGCGGTCGCCATAAATCGCCGTCAGGCTGCGCGGCACGAAGCCGCCCTCGCCGAACGAAAACGCGAAATAGCGAATATTTTCCTGCACCCAGCGGACGGCGGCAACGATGCGATCCGGCACAGCGGCATGTTCCGCCTCGATCTTGGCGATGACGTCCAAAAGCCCCTGCGGATAGTCGTGATCGCCTTCGAAGCCGGCGCGCATCAGGTCACCAACGCGGGCCCAGCTGTCGATCGAGCTGGCGAAAAAGCCGCGCGCCGGAATGACCCAACCCGGCATATCGCGCTCATAGTCACATTCGTAGACGTGCTCGTCCTCGAACAGGATTTCGCTGTAGCCGTCCTCGAGCTTGGTCACCTTGGGCGGAATCCAGCCCAACGGGAACGGCTTCATATTCAGCTTGCGCTCGGGTGGAACCAGCAGCCGGACGTGGCGCTTGTCCCAATAGATGGCGCTTTGCAGCGGCATCGGCATGGTGATTTCGCCCTGGAAACAGGCCGGATCGCCCGTCAGGGTCAGGGCCGTGTCGATAATATCGCCGACGCGCACATCGGGCAGCGTAATGGCGAAGGTCCAGCGGCCGTCCAGCACCAGGCGCTCGAAGCTGCGTTCGCGGCGCATGACGAAATAGCGCTTGCCGACATCGACCTCGATCACCTCATCGCCGCGCAGAATGCGGATATGGTGGATGGTCAGGTCGTCAAAATAGGGATTGAACGGCAGGGTGACATTGGCCAGGTAGTCGAGCGCCGACAGATTGACGACTTCCTCGATGGTCCGGTTGTAGCGGTGCGGACGCGTATCCAGCCGGGCCTGGTCGTCGACCAGCCAGGTATAAAGGCCCCACGGCGCCTTTGACTGGTCAAGCAGTTGCGGCCGCGCGAACGGCACTTCCTTCACCCAGGCGGGCGCCGGTGCAAAATGTATATGCCGCCTGACTTCTTCCTCGAACACGCACGCCCCCTTGTTGGGCCACCCCTTCTGGCAGCCTTTAATCGTTAACATAAGCTTTCACGGCTTGGAAGATGTCAACGGGCAACACGTCGGCGGCGATTTGCAGTTTGCGCGAAAAAGCGCGCCGGCTCTCACCGGCGCGCTCATTGTGTAAAAACCGCTTAAATCACTGCCCAATCAGGACATTGCCCGAGCCCATGATGCTGCGGTCGACCTGGCCGGTGACCTTCTTGATACGGACATCGCCCGAGCCGACAATGCTGATCGACACGTCGTGCGCTTCACCACCGAACCGGACGTCGCCGGAACCCGCGATATTGACGTCCAGGTTGGGCGCCGAGCCATCCGTGATCACCACATTGCCCGAGCCGCCGATATTGATCGAGGTGTCGCCGTCGACACGGTCCACCGCGATATCGCCATTGCCACCGATATTGGCTTCCAGCTTCTTCACCGTCGTCGCCTTGAAATTGCCGGCCCCGCCGATATTGACCTGGGCGTCCGCGGCACTGCCCATGGTGACGTCGCCCGATCCGCCGATATTGACCTCGGCGTCGTTCGTCACATTGCCGACCGTCCAGCTGCCGCAGCCGCCGTGATTGAATTCCAGGTGTGTCGACGATCCCATGGTGCCGAAGGTCGCGCCGCCGGCCGATACCCGGGCGTCCATCGGCACCTTGATATAGATGGTCGGCAAATCGGCATTGCCGACCAGGCCAACACCCGAAACATTGACCGCGCTGCCGGTCTTGCAGTCCAGCCCGCGATGCTTCAACTTACCATCGGCGATAAACGTATTGCCTTCGGTGCGCACCATGATGACCGGCAGCTTGGCCGTGCCATAGACGACTTTCAGCTCGACATCGCTGCGATTTTCCGGGGTCACCACCACCTTGGCGGCGATATCCTTCAATTCGACTTCAGTGGCTGCCTGGGCGCCGCCGGCGACGCCAAGGGCCAGTACGGAGACGGCGGACATAAGCGTAAACATCTTCATGGTCATGGTTTCCTGTGAGGCGCTCCAACGAGGAGCCATGACCGCATTCTGGCTTTGAGGCCGCATTGTGGCAACTTAAAAGGATGTCATGAAGCATTTGTAACGAGGGCCTCGGGCCCTGGACCCAACACTCGACGGTGAATGCTCGACTGTATAGGGGATTGCTTGATAACAGTGCGGTTCTTAGTCCACCTCTTCCCGTCGCTTTACGGGGAGAGGGTGGCGCGAAGCGCCGGGTGAGGGGCAAATTCCACGGTCGAAATGGTCTGCACGAGCCTGGAAATTCGAGCTCTTGGCTTCGCATAAGGAAAGTTTTGGCACGACTTTCTACCGCCATAAGTGCGGGTTGCCATCTCTAGAATGCCCCTCACCCGGCTCGCAAGCTCGCCACCCTCTCCCCGTAAAGCGACGGGAAGAGGTGGATAGAAGAGCAGCCCAGGAAACAACATACAGTAAATGTGCTGTACGCAACACAAAGGGGCTGCGCCGCTAGCCTACTGCAACTGCCGCAGCAGCAAGGCCGCCGTGGCTTCCGCCGAGCCATCCCCCGTCATAGCAACAGCGACAAACGCCTTGTCCTTCAAAGAATAGGCGACGACCGCCTTGACGCCCGGTGCGCCGCCGCTGTGACCGACCCAGGTCGCCGGCGCCTCGCCAGGCGTGACAGGAAGGGCATAGACCATCACACCCTGGCCGTAGAATTGCGGCCGGCTGAACATCGGGTACAAGGCCCGGAACTGCCCCCTCACCGTTTCAGGCTTCAGCAAACCACCATCCAGCAGCGTCTGCCACAGGACGACCATATCCGCAGCCATCGCTACTACTCCGCCGGCAGCGCCCGGCTGGCGCGGATCAATCGCAACCTCGGCTGTCTGTGACACGAGCGGCATAACATCGCTCAAACCGTCATCCGGCGTCACCATGCGCATATGTTTCAAACCCAGCTTGTCAATCACCCGCTCCGTCACGATGCGGTCATAGGGCTTGCCTTCGACCTTTTCGAGGATCACCCCCAACAGCGCATATCCGGAATTGCTGTAGCGCCAGTTTTCACCCGGACAGAACATGGCGCCATGGCGGTCGAGGATACTCACCTCTTCGTCCAGCCCCATGCGATGCGGCGACTTGCGAAAGACCAGGTCTTCATTGGCGCTGAACAGGCCGCTGGTATGGTCCAGCACCTGCCCTACCGTTATGACATCGCCATTGGGCACACCGTTGATCCACTTTGAAACCGGATCAACGAGGGACAGCTTGCCTTCCTCGACCAGTTGCAGCACAGCAATCGCCGTCAGGGTCTTGCCGGCACTGGCCCAGAAGAACAGCTTGTCGGTCGCCACGCCATCGGTTGTGACAGCGTTTTGCCACCGTCCCTTGCCGGGTACCGCGACCGCTGCCGTCATCGCGCCGGCATGGGTCGCCGCCATGGCCTTGTGCAGCCCCTCGATCAGGCGCTGTTGCGTCACGGTGTCCAGGTCGCTGTCCGGGGTCGCCGGCACGCCAAAGGCCCCGGTGACATCCGGCGCCATTTGAGCCGCACCCGCATAGGGTTTAGCGGCCGAGCAACGAACCGGCTTGTAGTCACCGGCCTGGGCCATGCCCGTCAGCAGGCTTCCCGCCAGGATCGCACCGATTACAAGCCGCATAGTCGTCTCCCCGCCTGATGGCCCGGAGATTCGCTCCTAGCCGTGGGGCTTCAACTTACGGTCAAAGAAGTCGAGAAAGAGGCGGTACTTCTGCAAATTCTTGTCATTGCCGCGTACGCCATGCCTTTCGCCCGGATACAGCATCAATTCGAAGGGCACCGACTTCTTCTGCAGGGCCAGCATGACGCGCGTCGTGTTGGACAATTGGACATTGTCGTCGGCCATGCCGTGCATCAGCAGCAGCGAACCCGGCTTCAGATTGTCGATCCGGTTCAGCACGTCCGACGCGCTATAGCCGTCGGGGTTGTTCTGCGGCGTCGACATGTAACGTTCGGTATAGGCCGTATCGTACAGAGCCCACTGGGTCGGCGGCGCACCGGCCGCGCCGGCGGCAAATGGCGTATCCTTGGCCGTTATGGCCATCATGGTGACGAAGCCGCCCTGCGACCAACCCATGATCCCGATATGGTCGCCATCGACATAGGGCTGGGTCTTCAGCCAGTTGGCG
The DNA here is from genome assembly GCF_056404555.1 of Asticcacaulis sp. P2_C5. Taxonomy (NCBI): domain Bacteria; kingdom Pseudomonadati; phylum Pseudomonadota; class Alphaproteobacteria; order Caulobacterales; family Caulobacteraceae; genus Asticcacaulis; species Asticcacaulis sp. P2_C5. The sequence continues at coordinate 159,985 of NZ_JBFUDU010000013.1, read as the reverse complement.
CCCAGGATCTGATCGTCGATATCGGGCCCGCCGAACTGCTTGTAGATGGCACGGCTGAACTTGACCGAGCGACCGGGCGTGCCGCGGTTGTCGAGCGTAAAGACGATATAGCCCGCTTGCTGGAACAACTGGTCGGCCGGCTTTACCCAGGTCTTCTTGACCAGGGCGCTGGCTGGGCCGCCATAGATCGATACGATCACCGGATATTTCTTCGCCGGATCGAAACCGACCGGCTTCAGCATCGACCAGTAAAGGGTCTGGCCGTCCGATGATTTCAGCGTGCCGAATTCCGGCGCGCTATATTCATCCTTATAGGCGGCGTAGGGATGGCCGGCATCCAGCCTGTTCTCCTCGATCCAGCGCAGGCGCTTGCCCGTACCGTCGTACAAGGCTGTCTGCGGTGGCGTTTGGGGGTCGGAATAGTTGCCGATAAACGCCTTGCCTCCGCCCGATACGGTCGCTGTCCACCAGCCGCCGGCAGTGGTCAGTGCCACCGGTTCAACTGGCGTCTTGTAGCTGACCTTGTACAGGCCGTGTTCCAGCGGCGTATCCTTCGAAGCCTCGAAATACAGCTCGCCGGTCGTTTCGTTGACATCGTCCAGTTTGTCGACCGGCCAGTCGCCATGCGTCACCTGGCGGACCAGCTTGCCATCGGCGCCGTAGAGGTAAAAATGCTTATTGCCATCGCGCTCCGACGACCAGATAAAGCCTCCATCCGCCAGCACACGGAAGTCCAGGCTCAGCTCTACCCAGGTGTCCGACGTCTCAGCCAGCAGAACCGACGCCGCGCCGGTCGCAGGGTCGACCTTCAACAGGTCGAGCGTCTTCTGGTCGCGGCTCAGGCGCTGGACGTAGAGCGTCTTGCCATCCTTGGCCCAGTCGACGCGCGCCAGGTAAAAATCGCCGTGCCCGAGATCGACCTTGACCGCATCGCCGCCGCTCAGGCTCTTGATATAGAGCTCAACCACGGCGTTGGGTGTCCCGGCAAAGGGATAGCGCTGCTGGACGATATTGACGCCCTCGCCGCCGATCTCGACGCGTTCCGCCACCTTGACCGGGCTTTCGTCGGTCTTCTGGTAGGCGATCTGGCCGCCCTTCGGGTTCCACCAGTAGCCGGTGTAGCGATCCAGCTCTTCCTGAGCGATAAACTCGGCTGTGCCATAGGTGATCAACTCAGCCCCTTGAGGCGATACAGCCGTCTCGGCGCCGCTTTTCAGGTCGCGAATATAGAGCGTCTGGTCGCGAACATAGGTGACCGCGTCGCCAGCCGGCGACAGCTTGGCGTCAACCTCGTCACCTTCAGTCTGAGTCACGCGCGTGACAGCCTTGGTTGTGCGGTCGACGATATAGATGTCGCCATCCAGCGGCACCAGGATCGACTGGCTGTTGCCGGCCCAGTCATAGGCGACGATGCCGCGCGCTGAGACCCGCATGCGTTCGCGGCGCGACTTTTCCGCTTCCGACAAGGCCTTGCCCGGCGCTGACAGGGCGTCGGAATCGATCAGCAGATACGGCTCGCCGCCCTTGGTCGACACGGCCCACAGGTCCTGGACCAGGGCATTGTCGGTCTTGGGCTTCAGCCAGGTCAGCAGGGTGCCATCAGGCGACAGCTTGGCGCCGACCGCCTTGGGGCCCGACAAGTCCGGATCGGCGAACACGCGTTCAGGTGTAAGAGGGACTGGCGCCGTAGCCGGTACGGTCTGCGCGAAGACCGGTTGGGTCATCATGGTGGTGGACATCAGAATCGACCCTAACAGGACCAGCGGTAAACGGATTTTCACGGGCGCACTCCCCTAATTTTGAAGCCGCGACGCTAGACCGCGGTGCGACGCGTCGTCAAGCCGTTGCAGGTGATACATTTCATGGCTTCACGGTTTCAGCGGCCGCAATTCATCTTCCAGCCCGGCATCGATCAGCAGTTGCCGCGCCTTTTCGAAATGTTCCGGTATGACCAGGACGCGTTTGGGGAACATGCCGATCGAGCCTTCGGCGGCACTGATCGCCTGGTCGGCCACGAAATAGCTGACCTCCAGCTCCTTCAGCAAGGCTTCGACAAACGAAATCAGGGCTGGATTGTTGGCGCGAATGAGTTCCTTCATTTTTTTCGCTCACGGCAGTTCGCAAGGCGAACGCCTACGCGGGTGCGGCGAACGATCGCCGGCGCCCGGTCGGGCGCTGTCATACGGAAGGTAGATTTCATTGTGATGGCCGGCTCAAGATAAACACCGCGCACGCCGCGCAGACAGCCGCCGGTGCATAACGCCACGGACCGCTGATCAGCAGGAAGGAGACGATCGAACTGATCGTCATGGCGGTGATGGCAGCCACCTTGGCCTTGACGCCGATAGCGCCGCGGTCACGAAAGGCGCGGATCGGCGGCCCGATCTTCGGATGGTTCATGATGCGGGCTTCCCACGCTGGATTCGACCGCGCAAAACAGACAGCTGCGACGATAAAAAAGACGGTCGATGGCATGACAGGCAGAAACATGCCGGCGATACCCAGCCCGACACACAGCAATCCCCCAAGCATGAAAATCCAACGCATGAAACAGCATAACCGGAATTATCGGCCGCCGCACGACCAATTGCGTATCAGTTGACCGTATATTGCGCTGAAATGCGGTCGATGACGGTATCGACATCGTCAACCAGGTCAGCATCCAATTCCTTGTGACAGGATACCTGCAAGGTCACCTGCGGATTTTCGCCGACCGCCAGCGTCTTTGGCGACGCATGATTGGAATAGACCTGGGTGTCGCTGGCCTTGAAAAACTTATAGCCCTGCGCCTTGCACAGCTGGGCGGACTGCATCAGCGCCATGTCGCGACGAAAATCCCCGGTCGCCTTGTCATCACCCATATAGACGACGTCATACAGGTTTTCGCCACGCTTGACGGCGCCGACGTTGGCCAGTCCCTTGTCCATGCCGCCATACATATGGTCACACCCGCCCAGCAGCAGGCCAAGACCCACTGCGGCGATCAACGCACCCGACGCCCGCTTCTTCATGTGACTTCCCCAACAACCCTTATCCGCCCACTATAGCACAGCGCGGATTCGTGGCAAATTAAAGACCGGTAAGTAAGGTAAGGTGAAGGGCCGCAGGCCCTTCGACCCGAAACTCGATAGCGCTGATCGGGGTCAAGTTACAAACAAATACGCCTATGAAAAAACCCTCCAGGCCTTTTGGGCCGGAGGGTCTTTTTCACAGGCATACTTCGTTGTCGCTTAAGCGCGTTCAACACCGTCGCGTTATGGGGGTCGAGGGGGCCTGAGGCCCCCTCGCCTTAACCTACTCTACGATTTTCGAGACAACACCTGCACCAACCGTGCGGCCACCTTCACGGATAGCGAAGCGCAGCTTTTCTTCCATGGCGATCGGGGTGATCAGTTCGACGTCCAGTTCCGCGTTGTCGCCCGGCATGATCATTTCCACGCCTTCCTTCAGACGGACGATGCCCGTCACGTCGGTGGTGCGGAAGTAGAATTGCGGACGATAGTTGGTGAAGAACGGGGTGTGACGGCCGCCTTCTTCCTTGGTCAGGATGTAGGCTTCGGCCACAAACTTGGTGTGCGGCGTGATCGAACCRGGCTTGCAGAGAACCTGGCCGCGYTCGACGTCTTCACGCTTGGTGCCGCGCAGCAGCACGCCGACGTTGTCGCCAGCTTGACCTTGGTCCAGCAGCTTGCGGAACATTTCGACGCCCGTGCAGGTCGTCTTYTGRACCGGACGGATGCCGACGATTTCGACTTCTTCGCCGACCTTCACGATACCGCGTTCGACACGGCCGGTGACGACGGTGCCGCGGCCCGAGATCGAGAACACGTCTTCGACCGGCATCAGGAACGGCAGGTCGATCGGGCGTTCCGGCTGCGGGATGTATTCGTCAACCGTGACCATCAGGGCCAGGATCGAGTTTTCRCCGATTTCCGGGTTGACGCCATCGGTCGCGGCCTTGGCCGAGCCCTTGGTGATGGGGATATCGTCGCCGGGGAATTGGTARGACGAAAGCAGCTCGCGCACTTCCATTTCRACCAGTTCCAGCAGTTCTTCGTCGTCGACCAGGTCGACCTTGTTCATGTAGACRACCARGGCCGGMACGCCGACCTGRCGRGCCAGCAGGATGTGCTCGCGCGTTTGCGGCATCGGGCCGTCGGCGGCCGAAACGACCAGGATCGCGCCRTCCATYTGCGCGGCRCCGGTGATCATGTTCTTCACATAGTCGGCGTGGCCCGGGCAGTCGACGTGGGCGTAGTGGCGGTTCGCCGTTTCATATTCGACGTGCGCCGTGTTGATCGTGATGCCGCGTGCCTTTTCTTCCGGCGCCGCGTCGATGTCTTCGTACTTCTTTGCCGTCGCACCGCCCGACTTGGCCAGCGTCATCGTGATCGCCGCCGTCAGGGTCGTCTTGCCATGGTCAACGTGACCAATGGTGCCGATGTTGCAGTGAGGCTTGCTGCGGTTGAATTTTTCCTTGGCCATTTCTCATTCCCGCAGGGCGGGCCTTCATTCGGTTAGGGGTTGATCTATAAGGGTTGCGGCCCGTAGCACAGTCTGTGCTGCGGGCCAACAGGATTTTTAGGCGTACTTCTTGATCACTTCGTCGGCGACGTGCTGCGGCACGGGCTCGTAGTGGTCATAGGTCATGGAGAACTGAGCGCGACCTTGCGACATACCGCGCAGGGTGTTCACATAACCGAACATGTTGGCCAGAGGCACGAAGGCGTCGACGACGATGGCGTTGCCGCGCATGTCCTGACCCTGGATCATGCCACGGCGACCGTTGAGGTCACCGATGACCGAACCCAGATATTCTTCCGGCGACACGACTTCGACCTTCATGATCGGTTCCAGCAGACGCGGGCCGGCCTTTTCGCGCAGTTCCTTGAAGGCGGCGCGAGCGGCGATTTCGAAGGCCAGGACCGAGGAGTCGACGTCGTGGTAGGCGCCGTCCGTCAGCGTGACCTTGAAGTCGATCAGCGGGAAGCCGGCCAGCAGGCCGTTTTCCTTGGACGATTCGAGGCCCTTCACGACGCCGGGGATGTATTCCTTCGGAACGTTACCACCGACGACGGCCGATTCGAACACGAAGCCCGAACCGGGCTCGCCCGGCTCGACCGTCAGCTTGATACGGGCGAACTGGCCGGTACCACCGGTCTGCTTCTTGTGGGTGTAGTCGATGTCGCACTTGCGCGTGATCGATTCACGATAGGCAACCTGCGGCGCGCCGATATTGGCTTCGACCTTGTAGGTCCGCTTCAGGATGTCGATCTTGATGTCGAGGTGCAGTTCGCCCATGCCCTTCAGGATGGTCTGGCCCGACTCGTGGTCGGTCGAAACCGTGAAGGACGGATCTTCGGACGCCAGCTTGGCAAGGGCAACGCCCAGCTTTTCCTGGTCGGCCTTCGACTTGGGCTCGACAGCGATTTCGATAACCGGCGCCGGAAATTCCATGCGTTCCAGGATAACCGGCGACTTCATCGGATCGCACAGGGTGTCACCCGTACGGGTGTCCTTGAGGCCAGCCAGGGCGACGATGTCGCCGGCAAAGGCTTCCTTGATGTCCTGACGGTCGTTGGAGTGCATGAGCAACATGCGGCCAACGCGTTCCTTCTTTTCACGGGTCGTGTTCAGCAGGCCCATGCCGGTTTCCAGCTTGCCGGAATAGAGGCGGCAGAAGGTCAGCGAGCCGACGAACGGGTCGTCCATGATCTTGAAGGCCAGCATCGACAGAGGCTCATCGTCCGAAGCCTTGCGGACAACGTCTTCTTCGGTCTTGTAGTCGATACCGTGGGTCGGCGGAACATCCGACGGCGACGGCAGGTAGTCGACGACGGCGTCGAGCAGGGTTTGAACGCCCTTGTTCTTGAAGGCCGAACCGCACAGGATCGGGTAAAAGGCCGCGTTCAGAACGGCTTTACGGATGCACTTCTTCAGCACTTCTTCCGACGGCTCCTGGCCGTCGAGATAGGCTTCCATGGCTTCGTCGTCGAGTTCGACCGAGTTGTCGATCAGGTACTGACGGGCTTCCTTGGCCTTGTCCAGCAGATCAGCGGGGATTTCTTCGTCGCGGTAGTTGGCGCCCAGGGCATCGTTATCCCAGATAACGGCCTTCATGCGGACCAGGTCGACGAGGCCGCTGAGCGTGTTTTCCGAACCGATCGGAAACTGGATCGGCACAGCCTTGGCGCCCAGACGATCGCGGATCGACTGAACCGACTTATCGAAATCGGCGCCGATCTTGTCCATCTTGTTGACGAACACGATGCGCGGCACCTTGTACTTGTCGGCCTGACGCCAGACGGTTTCGGTCTGCGGCTCGACACCGGCATTGCCGTCGAGCACGGCGACCGCGCCGTCGAGGACGCGCAGGTTGCGTTCGACTTCGATGGTGAAGTCAACGTGGCCCGGGGTGTCGATGATGTTCAGGCGCTTGCCCAGCCAGAAGGTGGTGGTGGCAGCCGAGGTAATCGTGATGCCACGTTCCTGCTCCTGCTCCATCCAGTCCATGGTGGCGGCGCCGTCGTGGACTTCGCCGATCTTGTGGCTCTTGCCCGTATAATACAGGATGCGCTCGGTGGTCGTGGTCTTACCGGCGTCGATGTGCGCCATGATACCGAAATTTCGGTAGTCTTCGATCTTGTGTGTGCGGGGCATGGGAGAGCCTCAATACCTTACGTGGACATCGCCCCCACGCCGGTTGCGCAGGAGCAAAACAGATTTCAGTTGCAAGCAGCGCGGGCGGTTTAGCTCAAACCGCCCGCGCTTCAAAGCAATATTTTCGCGACTGCAACAGGGCTGGAAATTACCAGCACAGGCGCCCTACCAACGGTAGTGCGAGAAGGCGCGGTTGGCTTCAGCCATCTTGTGCGTGTCTTCACGCTTCTTGACGGCGGTGCCGCGGTTGTTGGCGGCGTCGAGCAGCTCGGCGGCCAGCTTTTCCGTCATGGTGTTCTCGCCGCGCTTGCGGGCGGCGTTGACCAGCCAGCGGATGGCCAGGGCGCGACGACGGTCCGGGCGGACTTCGACGGGGACCTGATAGGTCGCACCACCGACGCGGCGCGAACGCACTTCGATCGACGGGGCGACGTTGTCAAGGGCAGCGTGGAAGGTTTCGATCGCGGTCGAATCCTTCTTCTTCGCGACCAGGATGTCGAAAGCACCATAGATGATGTTTTCGGCAACGGCCTTTTTGCCTTCGTACATGACGTAGTTCATGAACTTGGTGACGACCAGATCACCGAACTTGGGGTCCGGCAGGACGTCGCGCTTCTCTGCGCGGTGACGACGTGACATATGATCTGCTCCTTACTTAGGACGCTTCGCGCCGTAATGCGAACGGCGCTGCTTGCGATTCTTGACGCCTTGCGTGTCGAGCACGCCGCGCAGGATGTGGTAACGGACGCCGGGAAGGTCCTTGACGCGGCCGCCGCGGATCAGCACGACGCTGTGTTCCTGCAGGTTGTGGCCTTCGCCCGGGATGTAGCACACGGCTTCGATTTGCGAGGTCAGACGGACCTTGGCGACCTTACGCAGAGCCGAGTTCGGCTTCTTCGGGGTCGTCGTGTAGACGCGGGTGCAGACGCCACGGCGCTGCGGGCAACCCTTAAGGGCGGGTACCTTGTTGCGCTTTGGCTTCGGCTGACGGGGCTTACGGATAAGCTGGTTGACTGTGGGCATAGGATCTCTGTGCTCTCTGGGGAACCTGTGCCGTTTGGCCGAAGGGTTCCGGTTGCGGTTTTACCGTTTTGAGGCTAGGTCCCCGCTCCGTCACCAAGACAAACACAAAAGCCGCAACCTGCGCTATGGAGGTTACGGCGGGGACACAGCCCCTTGCATATGATGGATCGGGAAGGTTTTTGAGGACCGCCTCGAAAATGATGGCCGGGCTATAGAGGAAGGGGGGACAGGCGTCAAGGCGCCACAGTCAGTCAATGCCGACTATTTACGGGATTGTAGGGTTAAGCCGTAGAACGGCCTCATGGCCGCTGCTGCTACCGTCGTGCGGACACATGGTTATAGGGTTACACAGATGACACAGATTGCACAGATGATTTGATGTGCATGGCTATCGGCGCGCAGCGCCCTTCATCGCGTTATTGATGCGCTATGCGCGGCCGCTTCGGCCAAATCATCTGTGCAATCTGCGACATCTGTGTTGAAACCTCGGTAGAGGCCCCTTGATACCGACGGCGCCTGGCGAGCTCGGCCGCTCAGGTACCAGTCCGGCTCAACACCTTGGCCGACTTAGGTTCCAGATGCAGCAGAATCTGCCCGGCGTTATCGCTCTTCAGGGCCGGCGCCAAGGGAGCACCAACGATCATCAGCGCCTCGTGGAAGTCCGTGCCGGCAGTGCCCGTATCAAGGCGGATATCCTGAACCGTATCCGAGACATTGATGGCGACGATCGCGGTATCGCCAGCGTCCGAACGCGAGAAGGCCAGCACCGGGTCGCCGGCCTTAGTCAGCAGCTTGAACGCGCCTGTCCCCAGCACCGGATGCGCCTTGCGCACAGTGTATAGCGCCCGGTAATATTCCAGCAAGCTGGAAGGATCGCCCGCTTCGTCGGCGACATTGTTCGACGCGACATTGATCGCCACGGCGCGATATGGTTTGCCCGTCGTGAAGCCGGCGGTACGCCCCTGCCCTGTCCATGACATCGGCGAGCGCAGGCCGGGATCGTTATAGGTCCCGCCATTGCTCATGCCGACCTCCTCGCCATAATAGGAAAACGGCGTACTGGAGGCCAGGATGGAGATCGCCGCGGCGACCTTGTATCCCGCCGTGCCATTGACGCCGAACTGGTTGATCAGACGGTCACCGACATAAGCGTCATGGCTTTGCAGGGCCAACGGCATCTGGCTGGCGCGGGGGTGCTGAAGCTGGGTGATGACGGCTGCCTCGACCGCGCCCTTTTTGGCGCTTTCGATAACTGCACCTTGGACGCCATAGGCAAAGGCGTTGCAGGCATCGAGGTACTTTTCGGCGCCTTCCGAAACCTCGCAGATCAGGTAGCGATTGTCGAACTGATCGACCGTAGCTTTCAGCTTCTTGACGATGGCCGGATTTCCAGGATCGTTGAAATAACTCTTGGCGCCGTTTTCAAGCAACATAGTCACTGCATCCAGGCGGAAGCCGTCGACACCCTTGTTCATCCAGAAGCGCATACTGTCCTGAAGATACACCATCGCGTCCGGATTTTTCAGGTTCCAGTCGGGCATGGTATCGGAGAAGACTGCGTAATAGAGCCCCTGCCCGCCTTGAACCTGCTTGCCAACCGGCTTCCATGGATCGGTCCAGTAGGCGCCGCTGACGCCACGCATCTTTTCATTATACCAGCCAGGATTCTTGTCGGCGAAGACGAACCAGTCGCGATAAGGACTGGTCTTCGACGTCGCCGCATCGCGGAAAATGGCGTTGCCGCTGCCGGCGTGATTACAGACAAAATCGAGAATGACGCCTATGCCGCGCTTGTGCGCCTCGGCCAAAAATTCATCGAAATCGGCCATGGTGCCGTAGTCGGGATCAACGGCGCGATAGTCATTGACCGCGTAGCCGTGGTCGTGGTCCTGGCTGGGCATCATCGGCATCAGCCAGATTCCGGTCACGCCCAGGTCTTGCAGATAGTCGAGTTGGGAGGTCAAACCCTTGAAATCCCCGATCCCGTCGCCGTCGCTATCCTTGTACGAGCGGACGAAGATTTCCATGAAGGCGGCGTCTTTGTTCCAGTCTTTCGGAAGTGCGCTGGCTTTCTGATCGACCGTAACATGCGACACGTCGATCTCCGCATGGGCCATGCCGGCCGTCAAGGCCAGGGTCGAGACAAGCGCTAGTGTGCGCATATACGCCTTGAGTGTCATGATCGGCTTCCCTGTCGTTTTGTTATGACGGCAGGTGTGACACGGCTTGCATGGCTTGCAAACTTGAATACGTATGCGCTGCCTGTTACCCTGTCCGGCGGGGAGACCAAAATGACTGAGGACGAATACCGCCAACGCGCCCGTCGCCTGGTTGCCGCGCACCAGCCCGCAAACCAGGTCGCCTACCTGCTGATGGAGGATGGCGCTTCAGCGGCCGTGGCGACACAGTTGGCCTATTCCGCCAAGATACGCGCTTTCCAAGACCGCATAGGTTTGTCCTTGCCCGCGGCGATGCTGGGTGCAGTCGCCTTTGTCGTTGCCATGCTCATTCGGCCCTACGCATTTGGCTGGCTGGTATTTTTGTTGTTACTCCCCAGCCTGGCTGGTTTGCTGGATACGCTCTATTGCTGGCGCCAGATTCGTATGGCTAAAGCCCACCTGCTCTCCCGGCAACCCGAAGGCTGATTACCGATCGGCGATATGGACGCCGTGCCAGTTGGGCGAGAACGACCAGGGCCTGGCGCCATGGGTGCGGATGGCGAGGTGCGCATCATCCTCCCACCTGACCGATATCTCGGCTTCGTCGTCCGGATCGGAATCGTCGAAAACGGCGACGGTCTTGCTGCCCTTTAGCCCGCCCTCCAGCTGATGCACCACCACCCACTTGGCCTTGGATGTGCCGACACAATCGGCCGAAACGACCTCGACGCTGTAACGGCCCGAAGGTGAGTCCCGGCTCGACAAACTGTCCTGCGTACACATGCCCAGTTCGCTGCATCCTGTCAGCATAAGAGCCAATAAAGCCACGCCACTCAGTTGAAGTGTTTTAGCTGGGCCAAGGGTTGTCATGGGGTCGTCGAGCGCATCTCCCTGAGGGCGGCGAACTTGCCGTCAACGTCAAGATACATTGCCGTGCTTAAGGATGGCCTAATTTTCCACAGGCTGTGGATAAAAATTGGCGGGTACGATTTTAACACCTTTCTTATCTCGCCCAGCGTGTCCCGTATTTCATCGTTACATGAAGTTGAGCAACCTAACTATCCGCCGATCGTGCCGCAGGAGGCCTTTGTGGACATCTACGCCTATATCAAAAGGGATCATCGCAAACTGGCAGGCATGATGGGTGATGTCCTGGCGATCCGCCTGCCCACCGTACGCCAGACCCTGTTTCAGCAGATTCGCGCCGAGCTGATGGCCCACAGCCAGAGCGAAGAGCAGACCTTCTATACGGCGGTGGAAGCCGCCGCCAGCGAAAGCCTGCGCGAGCAACTGGGCCACTCCGTGTACGAGCATCATGAAATCGCCGACCTGCTGGCCGTACTCAATACCGCGCCGATCTCCAGCGAGTTCTGGGCGGAGAAATTCGGCGAACTGCGCCAGGCGGTCGCACACCACGTGGAGCAGGAAGAGACCGATGTCTTCCCTAAGGCCAGAACCCTGCTGAGCCCGGCCGTGGAGCGCCAACTCGCCAAGGACATGGATGCCCTGAAACAGGCTCTGCTCCAGGACTTCGAACTGGGCATCCCTGCCATTCAGGACGTGTAGACCGACCGCCGCAGGACAATCGGCAGGCAGAGCAGGTACAACGCCGCCCCGACGATCCACACCAAGCCCGGCCAGACAGTGCCTGGAGAGATATCGCGCGTGGCGAAATAGAGGCCCAGAAAAACCAGAGGCGCAATAATCGCCGCCAGGCTTTGCAGGCTGGCCATCACGCCCTGAAGCTCGCCCTGGCGGTCCTCATCGACCTTATGACTGATCACCGCCTGCAGCACCGACGGTCCTATGCCGCCAAGGCAAAGGAACGGCACCAGCAGGAAGATCATCCAGCCGTCGGTTGCCAACGCGATGGCGATATAGGACAACATGTCGGCGAAGATACCGGTCAACAAGGCGGCGCGCTCACCGAACCGCCTGGTCAGCGGGCCGACGACGAAAGCCTGGGCCAGGGTATGGAACAGGCCGAACAGGGTCATCGAAATACCGACCGTCAGGCCGTGCCAGTGATAGCGATGTTCGACATAGAAGACCCAGACGCTGCCGCCGATTTCACCGATCATCGCCATCATGGTGACAACGAACAACAGTCCGGTCAGGCTGCGAAACGACGCAATTCCACGCAGGCCCGCGAAGGGGTCGGCTGGCCCATCCCCAGATACAGGCATGGCTTCCCGCTTCACCCGCGATTCCGGCAGGACCAGCAGCACCATGGCCAGATTGATCGCAGCCAGGGCAGCCGCCGCGGCGAACGGCCAGTTGAGTCCGACGTCGCGTAATACGCCACCCAGCGCAGGCCCGAGAATAAACCCGATCCCCAGACAGGCGCTCAGTTGGCCAAAACGAGCTGCGCGATCTTCCGGCCCGGAAATGTCGGTCAGATAGGCCGAGGCCACCGACATGTTCGATCCGGTAATACCGGCCACGGCCCGCGCGATGAACAGGATCCACAGCGGCGGCAACAGAGCCATAACCGAATAGCTGAGCACAGCCCCCGCCACCGACGCGATCAGCACCGGCTTGCGCCCGACGCGATCGCTCAGCCTGCCCAGGATCGGCGCGAACAGGAATTGCATCAGGGCATAGAGCGACAGGAAGAAGCCGAAAGCGACGGCGTGGCCGCCCTGCCCCTTTGCCGTGAACAAATCCGGCAGCACCGGCAGGACCAGACCGATGCCGGCCGAGTCGAGGATGACGGTGAGAAAAATAGTGGCGAGGGGAAGACGGCCGGCGGACTTTGACATCGCGCGGCGATAGGGATAGGCGAGACTCAAGTCAAGTTTGGTTGCCCAGATGATCCATATCCAGAACATCGACCACGTCGTCTTCCGCGTCCGCGACCTCGACACCATGGTGCGCTTCTATACCGAGGTGTTGGGTGCGCAGTTCGAGCAGTACCAACAGCATGTCGATCTCTATCAATTGCGCGTCGGCACCTCGCTGATCGACCTGATCCCGGTCGACGGCGTGCTGGGCCGTCAGGGTGGTGCTGCGCCCGGTCCGGAAGGGCGCAATGTCGATCACGTCTGTTTCCGTGTCGCGCCGTGGAACGAGAAACATATCCTGGCTCATCTGTTCACCCACGGCATTATCGCAGAGGTGGCGGAGCGTTACGGCGCCGATGGCGAAGGGCCGTCCATCTATCTTGACGATCCGGAAGGCAACCGCCTGGAACTGAAAGGCCCGGCTACCCGGCCGCCGGTTTCGCGAAGGACTGCGACAGACCCCAGTAGCTGATACCGGCCGCCGCAAAGGCCGGCAAGGTCGCGCCGGCGCCCGGCAGGTATTTGAGGAAGTAATAGTAGGTAGCAATGCCGACGGCCCAGGCGGCAAAGGCAGCGATGTGGACGCCGTAAAAGAAACGATAGACACCGTTGGGATTGCGAATGTCCTCAGCGGCAATGACACGGCGACGGATGACGAAATGGTCGATCAGAAGCACGGCGTACAGCGGCGTGAAGACGGCGCCGATCATATAGAGGAAGTCGGTAAACTGGGTCATCGGCACGAAAAGGGCGATTCCGGTGCACAGGACGCCGAAGCCGATGGCCAGCCAGCGCGTCTGAATCGGGAACAGGGTCCCGGTCGAGGTCGCGGCCGAAAAGATATCAGCGAAGACATTGTCCGTCTCGTCGATCAGGATCAGCAGCAGGGCCAAGCCTCCGCCGGCCGTGGCCAGAGCCGACAACAGCATGTCGCCGGTCTGGCCCGCCGAGACCAGGGCGTAGGCGGCGCCCAGGGCGTAAAACCAGATATTGGCCAGCAGATAGCCGCCGGCCGTGCCGCGAAACATGGCGACGGGTGAGCGGCCGAAACGACTGTAGTCGGCGATTAGGGGCAGCCAGCTTAAAGGCATGGCGACGACCAGGTCGATGGCCGCCCAGAAGGTGCCCGTGCCATCTCCCGGCCGCGCCCAGATCGCGCCGAGGTCGGATCGCGACAACAGCAGCCAGGTCAACCAGGCGGCACCGGCCAGAAGCAGCCACATGCCCCAATGGCGCAGGAAACGGCGCACGAAACTGAGCGGCCCCAGGACAGCCAGCCCGGTTGCCGCAACTCCGAACAGCAGAGTCCACAGCACCGGCAAGGTAAAACCGAAGGCCTCGCCCGACAGGGTATTGGCAGCATCGCGCATGATGATGATTTCGAAAGCGCCCCAGCCAACCAGTTGGACGATATTGAGAATGGCAGCGACTCCGGCGCCACGAATGCCCAGGGCCGGCCGCAGGGCGGCAATACTGGCCAGGCCGGTATCGGCGCCGATAACGCCGACCAGGGCCAACAGACCGGCGCCGACCAAACTGCCCACAACGATGGCGGCCAGGGCAGCACCCAGCGACAGGCCGGGCACCAGGAAACTGCCGGCCTGCATGACCAGAAGGCCGATACCCAGGCTGAACCACAGCGCAAAGGCGTCGCGGCCGGTCAGGCTGCGCGACGCCGGGGGCGCCGGCGTCAACGGATCATAGGTATCGGCCTCGCCTGGGTCGCTCATGAATTGCCGCCGATTAAATCACCCAACTGGCCCAGGACCGAGCCCTCGCCGCGCGACGGTCCTGCGCCACCGGCTGCCGCGGCGATGCGACCCGCCAGGCGGGCAAACGGCAGCGACTGGATCCATACCTTGCCGGGCCCGGTCAACTGGGCGAAAAACACGCCTTCGCCTGCAAACAACATGCTCTTGATGCCGCCAGCCTGGATCAGGTCGAAATCGACCGTCTCGGTATAGGCGGCGACACAGCCCGTATCGACGTGCAGTGTTTCCCCGGGCGCCAATTCGCGCTCAATAACCATGCCGCCGAATTGAACAAATACCCAGCCGTCGCCCTCAAGCTTTTGCATAATAAAGCCTTCGCCGCCGAACAGGCCGGTCATGATCTTTTTCTGGAAGGCAATACCCAGCGACACGCCCTTGGCGGCGCACAGGAAGGCGTCCTTCTGGCAGATCAACCGCCCGCCCAGATCGCTGAGTTTCAGCGGTACGATGGCGCCCGGCACCGGAGCGGAAAAAGCGACACGTGCCTTGCCGCGACCGTTGTGCGTAAAGACCGTGGTGAACAGGCTTTCGCCGGTGACCAGGCGCTTGCCAGCGCCCAAAAGCGCGCCCATGAAGCCGCCGGCCTGCTGGCCGGAAGCGTCACCGAAGACCGTGGTCATGCCGATGGAGGCGTCCTTCCACACCATGGCGCCGGCTTCGGCGATGGCGCTTTCGCCGGGATCGAGTTCGATCTCGATAAACTGCAACTCCTGGCCCTTGATCTCGAAATCGATATCGTCAGCGATACCGGTGCGGCGATGGTGGATGCGGTCATCGAAGGGATCGGCCATGGGAAGGCTCCTTGGGCAAGGGGAATCGTCGCCTAAGATTTAGCCGTTGCTGAGCAAAATGTAAGCGGGAATCCGTTTAGTAGTCCCGGTATCTCGAAGCTAAACAGCCTTGTTATGATTACGCATATATTCGCGCAGGGCGGCGTTTATCCGCGTCTGATAGCCTTCGCCGGACGCCTTGAACCAGGCCACAAGGTCCGAATCCAACCGAATGGAATATGGTTTTTTCACAGGCCGGTAGAGGGCGCCACGCACCGCTCCGGACCAATCAGTGACTTCCGGAATATCGCTTAGATCAATGCCCTTGCCACCCCGAGCTTCCAACGCATCGAGTTCTGCCATCAATTCGGGTGATACGGGCTTAGAGTTTTCCGTCTTCATAAGCTCTCCTTTCATGCACGGTTGCTTCTCGCGCACTAATGATGCGACCGGTCTCGTCGTCATCCGGCCATGTGTGGACTACAAAGACCAGAACTGCGCGGCCGGAATAGGGCTGCCCTATGGCTCGCCAGCGTTCCTCATCCACATATGGGTCAGGCATGATCAGATGGTAAGGGTCGTCGAAAACATGACAGGCCAGTTCGAATGACACACCATGTTTCTTCAGATTGGCTTCCGCTTTCTTTTCATCCCAAGTCCAATTCAAGCTTCGCCTCCGGTATATACGATTATGTATATACAACCGTCTGGATGTCAAGTTTTGCCGGAGGATATTCCATCTTGACGCCCTGCCCTATCCTTCTATGCTTCGCAGCAGTTCACCGGGGTGTCCCTTCATCGGGGCTGAGATAAAACCCGCAGAACCTGATCCGGGTCATGCCGGCGAAGGGAGTTGGATACGCCACACTGAGGCGCCCGCAATCTAAGCGCATGATCCCTTTAATCTTGAAGGGATTCACCATGAACAAGCCACTCGAACACAAACCTATCAAGGTCGAAGCCACGCCCATTCCGGGCTCGCAGAAGGCCTACCAATCCGGAACACTGTTCCCCGAGATTCGCGTGCCGTTCCGCGAAGTCTGCGTCCATCCGTCTGCCAACGAAGCGCCGCTGACCATTTATGATTCGTCCGGTCCCTACACGGAGGCCGGCTTTGTTCCGGATATCGAGAAGGGTCTGCCAAGGCTGCGCGAAAGCTGGATCAAGGCACGCGGCGATGTCGAAGAGATTGTCGCCCGCGAGGTCAAGCCCGAGGACAACGGCAATGTCTCCGCCGGCGCCCTGGCGCCGCAGTTTCCCAACCTACCCAAGGTGTTGCGCGCCAAGGACGGCCACAACGTCACGCAGTTGGAATATGCCAGGCGCGGGGTGATCACGCCCGAGATGGAATATATCGCCATTCGCGAAAACCTGCGTCGCGCCGAAACTGCCGAGGTCATTCGTGACGGCGAAGATTTCGGGGCGGAGATTCCTGACTTTATCACGCCGGAATTCGTGCGCGATGAAGTGGCGCGCGGGCGGGCGATCATTCCGGCCAATATCAACCACCCCGAGGTCGAGCCGATGATCATCGGCCGCAACTTCCTGGTCAAGATCAACGCCAATATCGGCAATTCGGCCGTGACCTCCGCGATGGAGCAGGAGGTCGAAAAGATGGTCTGGGCCATCCGCTGGGGCGCCGACAATGTCATGGACCTGTCGACCGGGCGCAATATCCACAATATCCGCGAATGGATCATCCGCAATTCACCGGCCCCCATCGGCACAGTGCCGATCTATCAGGCGCTGGAAAAGGTCAATGGCGTCGCTGAGGACCTGACCTGGGAGGTCTATCGCGACACCCTGATCGAGCAGGCCCAGCAGGGCGTCGACTATTTCACCATCCATGCCGGCGTGCGCCTGGCCTATATCCACCTGACGGCCAAGCGGGTGACCGGTATCGTGTCGCGCGGCGGTTCGATCATGGCCAAGTGGTGCCTGGCGCATCACAAGGAGAACTTCCTCTACACGCATTTCGACGAGATCTGCGACATCATGCGCGCCTATGACGTCTCGTTCAGCCTGGGCGACGGTTTGCGACCGGGCTCGATTGCCGACGCCAATGACGCGGCGCAATTTGCCGAACTGGAGACACTGGGTGAGCTGACGCAGATTGCGTGGAGGAAGAATGTCCAGGTGATGATCGAAGGGCCTGGCCACGTGCCGATGCACAAGATCAAGGCCAATATGGACAAGCAGTTGAAGACCTGCGGCGAGGCGCCCTTCTATACGCTCGGGCCACTGACGACGGATATCGCACCGGGTTACGACCATATTACCTCGGCGATCGGGGCGGCGATGATCGGCTGGTACGGCACGGCAATGCTCTGTTACGTCACGCCTAAGGAACATCTGGGCCTGCCGGACCGCCAGGACGTCAAGGACGGGGTGATTGCCTACAAGATCGCGGCCCATGCCGCTGACCTCGCCAAGGGCCATCCCGGGGCGCGGATGTGGGACGACGCGATGAGCCGGGCGCGGTTCCAGTTCCGCTGGGAGGACCAGTTCAACCTGGGGCTCGATCCGGAAACCGCGCGGGCCTTCCATGACGAGACCTTGCCGAAGGAGGCGCACAAGACAGCGCATTTTTGCTCGATGTGCGGCCCGAAATTCTGCTCGATGAAGATCAGCCAGGAGGTGCGCGACTATGCCGCCGGCATGACGGATAATGAACGGGCGGATATCGAAGCTGGGATGAGTGAGATGTCGGTGAAGTTCAAGGCGCTGGGCTCGGAGATCGACGTGCCGGCACAATAGCTAACGGGGCGTGGGGTCCGCGACCCCACATCTTTTCTCTTTCTTGTCTTCCTTGCCGCCCCAAGGGGCGAGCAGGAAGACAAGAAGGGGAAGAGCTGGGGCCTCAGGCCCCAAACCCCGATACTTGTTTCGTGTGCAACTTGATCTTTCTGCGTTCATCCACTATATAGCCACCATCAACGACGATAATCCGGCAGCGCCAGACGCAAGCCGTGTGAATTTTTCCGAATATCCACCGTTTGATCGCCGCATCATGTGACGCGGCGCAACCGGCTTTTGACTTCCAATTGCCTTCATAAAAAAGACCACCGGGAAAACGGGTGGCCAAGGAAACTGCTATGCATACCCATAATTTGAATACCCGGACGCCCGTGCGTCCCGATCTGCGCGTGATCTCCGATACCACGACGCGTAAGACCAACGCCGATCTGTTGGGCTTCAGCCGCCGCGAACTGCGCCGTCTGGTAGCCGAGATGATCGATTAAACTCACCTTCCGGACTGACCTTGGCAAGCGCCGAGCCGCTTGCTAGTCTGCAGTCAGGGCGGATTTTGGGGGGATGGCCGATGACCCGGTTTTTGACGATCGCGTGGGCTGTACTGCTGTGTTTGGGTGCGTCCGGCCAGGCTCTGGCTCAAGATGTCGCACCGCAATCGGCTGAAGATGCCCTCTTCGCCCTGGGCAGCGATAACGACAAAGCCATCTCCGCCTTGCAAAACCACATGATCGACCAGGGCACGGGCGGACACGTCGATTATGCCGTCTGGTGCAGCAACGCCGTCGAGGTGACTCGTCTGTCACAAGACTCGTACCGGAAGACCCTGACCTATCTGAAACAGATGCAGTCCGACGGCAAGACCACCGCCAAATTGGAACGCACCTATCTATCGCGGTCGGATTTCGCCGACGCAGCTCTAATCCGCCAGTACCAATTCTGCGCTCGCGGTCAGTTTGCCGACGACTATGACGCAGAGTCGGCCGATCAGGTCGACCACCTGCTGGCCGCCTACGAGAACGCCAAGGCCGATAACGCCTCAGCCCGGGCAAGTCAGGACCGGCTGGTCTATATCAGCCGCCTGCAAACCATGCATACCCTCATGAAAAAGGTCGTCGAACTGATCGACATGTACGGTAGGTCTTCGACCGATAATGGGCCCAAGACGAAAGCCATTCTCGCCAGGGCGCCGGCTCTGCGCGGCGAATACGCAGCGGTACATCAGAAATACCAGGGCAAGATCGCGCCACTGCTTCATCCCGGCGAAGTGGACGCGGATGCGCCCTATATCTACCGTCCCCTGAGCTTGCCCTCCCTGCCAGCCGATGACGATGCGTTTATAAAGCAGCTCCTGCAATTGATGTTCAAGTCCACGGAGCCGGGCTTAGCGATCATGAAGACGATGATGGCGCCCGATCCGGGCCTGAACTGTGCCTATGCGCGCTTTGGACAGGCCGAATTGCAGAAGGTCAGGGATTATGCCCAAGCCTATATCAAAAGCCGAGCAGACAGCGGCGCCGACACGACCGCTCTAAGACGTTCGCTGGGCAAGATTGACCCAGCGATGGCGACCAACGTCCAGACCGCCCGAATGCTGTGCGCCCGCTATCGCCAGAGCGGAACGGTCCAGGCGCTTTACGATACCGTCAATGCAGCCCTGACGGCCGCGACGGCCCGGCAAAATCCCGCCGTCCTCTCACTGAACGCCGCAACAGCGGCCCATGACGTGGCCCGGAAATGCCGGGCCAGTCGCGAAGTTCTGACAATCGCCAGCGAAAGGATCATCCGTCTTGAGCTGATCACTGTGCTGATCGAAGACTCGCCACAGGACAGCAAGACCAAAGCTTATCTGGCCGGCACGCGCGTAAGTTATCGCCATACGGAGGGCGTCTTGCAGCAAGCCGCGGCCATCGAAGCCACCGCTTGCCCAGCTGCTGCGGTGGCCGACATGGCGCTGGATTAGAACAGGCTGTATGACAGCCGTTGTAAGTAGGATGTCGGAGGCTTTCGCGTTACCGCACCAGGAGAATTTCCGATCTGAGGTGCGCCCATGTCCCTGTTCAAAAGCCTGTTCCTCGCCGCCACAGTTTTGCTGGCATATACCGGCGCCGCGTCGGCACAGACATATGACACCTATAACGACGCCTATACCGATTTGAACGATACCGCCCAGCGTGAGGCCCAGGCCGGCATGTCCGATCTGGAGGCGATGCAACAAACAGACCAGTCCGATGCTGCCATCTGTCCCTATCTGGGTTCGGCGCGGCAACATTTCTACGCCGCCAACGATGCCCTGGTCAAGCTTGTCGCCTATGCCCGCCAGGAGCCGAACTCGGGAATTGAAGCAAAGGCGGTAAAGACCCAAAATATGGTGGTCGACTATATCGACCACATCAATCCGGTTTACGAGAACCACTGCAAGCCCGCTTGATCCCAGCTGGACAGGCCCGCGCTTCGCGGCTAGGCTTTTGCCCTGTAGCTGAGGGGGAAAACATGTTCCGGTCATTTTGGGTTATTGTCATTGCCGTCGTGTTCGGCGCAATTGCCAGCCAGGCTTGGGCCGAGCCGGGAAAACCGCTAAGCGATGCGGATAAGGCCGAAGCACAGAACCTTGTTGATTCTGCAATAGCGGCCATGAACAACGTGAATTCCGCCGTTCAGATAGCAAGCACAGATACTGCCAAGGCCTGTGAATTGGGTCGGACCGCGGAACAGCAGGCCCTCGACGTGGACAGGCGGGCCAAGGCTCTGCGCGACCACCTGATTGCAGACGGCAAGCCAACCGAAGGCGTCGAAAAAATGGTCTCTGGAAGCGCGCAACTCGTCGAAGGCACGCACACCACAGCCCGGGGCCTGTGCGACGGCTCCCTTGCCAAGACAGGCGACCCGGCGACCGATGCGATGATCGACAAGCTGACACGGCTGTCATCAACCCTGATGGGCTCCCTGAACGCAGGGCTGACCGCCGAGAAGAATGGCGATAAGGCGACCGCCTGTGCCGACTATCGCGTCGCGGACACGGCCTATGGCGAACTCTATGACTTTTTGATCGAACTGCGGCGCCAGGTGCCCGACAATTCAACGGACGCCATACAATTCGATCAGCTCATGGCCAAGATCGGCCCTATAAAGCCGAAACTGGCAGGGTTTCTGACCACGTGTCCGGCGTAATAGGGCGACAAAGCTACCTACCCGACCCGGCGACGTGGTGAAATGGTCGTCGCGTAGATAGTCAAAATCACTGGCGCATCCGCATTGACGGACAGGGGCTTGCCGCTTTCCTCGTAGAGGAATTCGTCGATCGCGAAGATCTTCGGCTTCAGTCGTTTCTGGATAACCAGTTCCGGCCGCGCATAGCCGTGCAGCTCGACCCAGCAGCAATCGAAAAGTTTGTCGGAAAAAGGTTTGGGAACCCGAGCCACGCCGGTACTCCTGGGGAACAAGGTGACGGTACGGCGTTTTGCGCGAGATGGTTTCTCTTTTTGTTCCGGTTGTGACGCTGCCGTCAAGTCAAAGTTTCAGCATGGATCGAAAATAGGTTTTGAATGCTTCCATCTGCTGCTCCGACGCCTGCGCCTGAAACAGGCTGGGCAGGCCCGGCAGAGAGGCCAGCGGATCGCCGTGGCTTTCGAAAACATAGTAGTCGAGCAGTTGACGCCACACCGCGCGCTGCTCCGGCGGCAGATGTTTGAAACTCAGGCCCGCCAGGTACAGGCCCAATAACGGTGACGGCAGATCGGCGCGCCCGTCTGTCCACCAGTAGTTGACCAGCATGTTGAGTGGACCGTCGGTGCGCACGTGATGCCACCACAAGGCCGGAATATAGAGGGCGTCGCCAGGCTCCAGCCGTGCCGACTGCGCCGTCGCCAGGGCCTCGCGAAACCTCGGAAACCGTTCGAAATCCGGCGTGTCGAGCCGAACCTGGCTAACCGGAACGCCAGCGGGGGTAACGTCGGTCGGGCCGGGATAGAGGTTGACGCCCTGCTCCGGCGGAAACAGGGTGAACAGCTTCTCGCCCGCCACATGGCAGGCGATATTGGCCGACAGGTCGAAATGAGTCTGGGCGGTCACCGAATTGCCGATCCACAGACGCGGCCTGACGGCTGGATCGAGCAGCGGCATGTCCAGTTCGGCCACCGCGTCCGGCAGGTGATCGTCGAGCGGAACGCCCTGAACGTAGAGGCTTTCCCGACCGGGATGGTTAAGCAGACGTTCGACGATCTGGCCGAGCGGCCGGGTCTGGTTGATAAAGGTGAAACCCTGCGCGTCCTTGTAGGAGAACAGGCCATTTTCGTGCGGTGGGGCGATGGAAACCGTGACCGGCGTGCCGTTGTCGTGCGTCGTCAACCATTCCGCCAGGGCCTGGGGCGAGTTTCGCGCGGCCGTGACGCATGGCCAGTGGGCCACCAGGTTTTTGAGGACAAACGGACGGTTTAGCGGTTTGATGTCGTTTTCGAACAGCGCCCGGTCGGGTTTATCAACGACGGGAACGGAAGGGAAATCGGTCATGGCGCCCCGTCGAGATGGTGGAAGCGACGAACAATGGCAGCGTCCGACCTGGAGATAGCGCATTTCTGGCCGACCTTGCGGCAGCGCGGCTCCAGTTTGGCGAACTGCGGCAGGCAGGTGTTCAGCGCCATCTGGCCCTTGTCGGTCAGGGTGAAGATGCGCGACCACCGCGGGTCTTCGCGATGGCGAGGAGTCTGGTTCGACAGATAATGCATCAGGGAGCACGGATCGTAGTCGGACGACATCTGAATTTTGACGGTCGGAAATGCGTTGCGGACATCGAGGCAGACAGCAGTGAGCTTGAATCCGCACGTGTCGAGATAGGTTTGCAGGAAGGGCTCCAGAGCCAGGTAGTCGTTGCGGTCGGGGCGTTGATGTTCGTGCATCAGGCCCAGGACGTGGCCGAATTCGTGAAGGACGGAACCGTAGGTGACGCCGGTTTCGATATGCATGGTATTTCCGGCCGGGAGGTGACCGAGTGTCGCGCTGGTGCCTGTGCCCTGGACGATGTTCAAGGAGTCGAGGCGGTTATCGGCCCTGAAGGTGATGCCGGTCGCCCCATGCCAGGCATCCATGGCCTTGCACGCCTTGAAGGCGGCACTGGCGGTGCGCCATGCGCTCCAGCCGGCACAGTCTTTTTGCGTGGTACCGACGGCCTTGAGAAGAGCCGGGTCGAGCCGATAGGTGACTGTGGCATTCGGCCACGCCTTGGTGCCTTGCATCACCGCGGCAGCATGGGCGGGAATCGGCAGGAGCAGGAGGAGGAGCGCTGTCAGGTATCGGGGCGTGGGGTCTGCGACCCCACATCTTTTACTTTTCCTGCTTTCCTCTCGCCCCCCGGGGCGAAAGGAAAGCAGGAAGAGGAAGAGCTGGGGCCTCAGGCCCCAGACCCCATGACTCGACAGCGCTATTCGGCTGCGCTCTCGATCCGTTTCTTCCGATGATAAATAAACAGCCATGCCAGGCCGATAATCACCGCAATCACCGGCGCATACAAGAGGTGGGCGGTGTGGGCGTCGAACAACGGATCAATGACATATTTGACCAGGTTGAAAATGTAATAGCTGACCGCGAACACCGACAGTCCCTCGACCAGGGACGACAACTTCATCTGCAACCGCGCCCGCAGATCCATACTCTTCAGCAAGCTCTGGTTCTGCACTTCCAATGAGATGGATATCCGCGCCCGCAAAAGATCACTCACCCGGCCGATCCGTGTCGAAATATCGTCCAGCCGCCGCGACGCCGCCTCGCATGTCCGCATCGCCGGCAGCAACCGCCGCTCAATAAACTCCTGCATGGTCGAAAAGCCCTCGACCCGCGTTTCGCGCAACGACATCAATCGGTCCTCGGCCAATTGCGCATAGGCCTCCGTCGCCCCCTGGCGGAAACGCACCGCATTGACCCGCTCCTCGACCTCGGCCGACAAGGTCATCAACTGTTCCAGGATCTGATCCTGCGACGCGCTCTGTCGCGCCATGTCCGAGGTCACCGCCGCCAACCGCGCCTCGGCGCCCTTCAGCCAGCCCATCAAGCTCCGCGCCACCGGAAACCCCTTCAGCGCCAGCTTGCGGTAATGTCCGATCTCGATCAGGCTTTGCAGCAACCGCGACAACTCGTCATTGCGCATGCCCTTGTCCTGGACATAGATCCGTCCAGACCCGCCCTCGTGCATGCGAAAATCCGACCAGATCCGCGCCTGGCCGCCAAATACATCGCAGCACACCGCACTTGTCAGGTCGATCGCCGCCTGAAGCTGCGCCGGCTTGGGCTCATACGGCAAGACGGCGATCTCGACACTACGGAACACGCTGCCCGGCGCCTCGGCCAGCCAGTCGAAGTCGGCCGTCTTGACCTTGCAGAAGCCCAACCCACCCCGGCTCTCGTCCCGGACATTGAGGTCGTGGGTGAATTTGAGCCACGTCGAGAACTCGCCATGACGCTCCCAGATGCGTCCCTCGCGTTCGCCGATTTCGGCATGGCGCCATCGGCCGGGTTCGTCCTCGCCGGCCAGACTGTTCACCCAGGCATCTTCGGCGGCACGTTCGTCGTCACTAACCAGATAGACCCAGCTGCGGACCGTCACCGGCGCCTTGAAAACAGGTATGGCGCGCTCGTGCATCAGGTCGCTGAGCGTGCGGCGCAGGGGATGGTCGTCTGGGCGGGTCATGATCGTCTGTGGCATTATGTGATTTTGCATCACTATAGACAGGGCGCACCGTGCCGTAACGTCACTTCCTGTGTCCTGTTACTACACGGTTTTGCGATCCTGTCGGCCTATGAGACGTGCCGCTCTTGCAGACTTTTCACACAGATGTCACAGATGTCACAGATGATTTGTCGGCTTAACTGTGGCGCGCAGCGCCTTTCACAGAGACATTTGATGCGCTGCGCGCAAAGGCTTTTGAGAAAATCATCTGTGCCATCTGTGACATCTGTGTAAACCCCTCAACTCCCCATCCACACGAGAGCGGCGTCAGGACGACCCCAGCCGCGACTCCGGCGGTCCCAGATACGACGGCCCAAGGCCACCCATGTCGACGATCACCCTTTCCACAACGATATTGCCGTCAATGCGGAAGATTCTCACTGTATGCGGTCCGGCCAGCAGCCCGTTAAAGACCGCCGTCAGGTCGACGACATTGTCGCTGACCGCCTTGTTCCACTGCGGTGTATCCGGCTTCAGATCGAAGTTCAGCACCTGCTGTGGCCGGTCATCGATGGTCACCGCCAGACGAAGCCCGCCCTGCCCTGCCGTGTCGAGCGTTGGGGCCAGATAGAGGTGCAAGGTCGCATCGCCCGCCGTCACGGTCTGGATATCGTATTCCAGCCGCATGGGGTTCAACGCCGCCGGGTCGGACGCCGGCGCCGTTTGCGGCAAGCTGAGCACGGCCGTCGCCGCCCGCCCCAGGTTGAACATATGGTCCCAATAAACACCGGCCGTTACGTCTTCAAAAACCCGCGTGGCGTCGCCGGCTTCGATAGCAACGTAGCCGCCGCTTTCGACATAGCGGCTGCCGGATACCGCCGGGCCGTCGTCCATTGAGAACTGGAGCGCGTATTTTGGGTCGGCCGGCTTCGGGTTTCGCGCTGGCACGACGCCATCGACCGCCACGCGCTCAACCTTGGGCATGATATTGTTGTCGGGCTGTTGCCAGTTGCTGTAGCCGATATGGGTCTGGTCCATCATGTGGTGCCATTTCCCGTCAAGCAGCTCATTATACTGCGCCGCCAGGGCGGCATCGCGGTCGAAGTCGCGCTCGGCGATATCGGCGGCCAGATTGGCCTTGATGGCCGTCTCCCGCGAACCCGTGGTGTCAGCCTTGACAAGCGCCTGATTGTCGGCCGCAGCGTCATAGAGTTCGTAGAGATTGGCCGAGGCCGCGATCGGATATTGCACCAGCTGAAAATAGGCGGCTTGGTATTCCGGAGCCAGATGTTTGCCGACCTCGGTCGCCTGTCCGTTCAGGAAGGTATAATCGCCGCTCATGGATTTCAGGTCGGGATAGGCCGCGAACAGCGCGGGATCGAGCAGTTCCGGCTTGCGGCGGCTGCTGAACCGCGAATAGCTGCTGATCAAATCCGCGACCGGCTGGGCCAATTGGTCACCGAACTGCTGGGCCGCCCAACGATAAGGATAACGCTGAACCGCTGCGCTATCCATGGCCTCAGGATTCCACGCCATGTCGAGGAAAAAGCTCAGCGGATATTCCACCGGCTTCAGATCACCGACATTGACGATCCACACGCGGTCGACACCCGATTCCCAGGCCAGGTCCATCTGCTGCCAGACCTTCTCGATCTGGTTGGTGTTGAGCCACTTGTAGTTCCGCGGCCCGCCGACATAGTCGAAATGGTAGTAGACACCGTAGCCGCCGGCGCGCTCAGGCGCATCAACCGACGGCAGCCGCCGGATCTGTCCCCAGTTATCGTCGCTGAACAGCAGCGTGACGTCGTCGGGCGCCTTCATGCCGTGGTCGTAATAGTTCTGGACCTCCTTGTAGAGCGCCCAGACCTGCGGCGTCTCGCTGGCGGGCTTACCCGTCACGTCGGCGATGATCTGGCGTTGATCCGTGACGATGGCCTCCAGCAACTGCGTCGCCGTGCCCTCGGTCATCGGCTCGTCGCCGTCACCACGCATCCCTACCGTGATCAGCATGTCATGGCCGATAGAACGCTCAATGCCGCCCTTCCAGAAGGTGCGCAGATTGGCGGCGTTCTTGGTATAGTCCCACTTGCCGCCGGTGATGCCGCCGTCAGCATGGCGGTGCCATTCGTCCTGGGCGCGCGTCATGGGCTCGTGGTGCGATGTCCCCAGCACGATGCCGTAGTCGTCGGCCGTCTTCAGGCTTTCCGGGTCGTCATCGGCAATCGCCTTGCCCCACATGGCCGGCCACAGATAATTACCCTTCAGGCGCAGGTCGAGTTCGAAGACATGGCCGTAGAATTCATGGTTCAGGCCGCCGAACTTTTCGCGCGCCCAGCCGCCCAGGGCGGGCTCCTCGTCATTGAGGAAAAAGCCGCGATACTTGACCGACGGATAATCAACCCGGCTGCCGGCCGTGACGCGAACTTCGGTCTGATGTGCCACCGGCACGTCAGCCCACCAGTACCACGGCGATACGCCCATCTCCGTCGAGATATCATAGGTGCCGTATATAGTGCCGCGCGGGTCGGCGCCGGCAATGACCAGGGCCTGGACAATGCCGGGCGCCGGATTATCGACCACCTGCTGGACATAGGCTTCCCAGGTGTCGGAAACGCCCGAAACATCCAGCCGGCCATCCGCCGCCATGGCGTCGATCAGCGGTGAATGGCCCAGTTGGCCGATGATCACCACTGGTCCGCTCACCCCGTTCAGGTCGTGGACGACGATCGGCGCCTGGCCGGAAACCTTTTGCAGGTCCGAGGCGAAGTCCCCGGCTACCCGGGCCACCGGTCGCGCCGCGTCGCCATCGACAAAGACCGTCGCCGGCTTGCCCGCCTGGATCAGAGCGAACCCGGTGCCGCCACCGAGACATACCGTAAGCTGCCCATCGCAGACTGTCTGCGCGAAGGCCCCGACAGGCGTCAGGGCCACTACCAAAGCTACAAGCCAGACGCGCATGGATGTCTCCCTAAACCCTGCAAGCCCTTTTGATAAAGGTCCGCCGGCATTGAATTTTCCGTCGTTACAGCCCCGCGGACTTGGTCGTCACCGGCCGCTGCTGCGGGTCATGGCGCGGTCGATGGCGACCAGGGCGATCGGATTCATCGCCGCATAGCCCGCCGCATTGGGATGGACCGAGTCATTGCCAAGTTCCGGCTTCAGCCCGCCATTGCCGTCATTGAGGACCGGCCAGTAGTCGGCATAGATACAGTTATTGGCCGCGCAATAGGCCTTGATCCAGGCATTCAGCGTGACGATCTTGTCGCTGCGGTTGCCGAGCGCCATCCGCCAGCCGAAGCTGGTGGCCGGCGGCACGCTGCCCATGATGACGCGGATATTATTGGCCCCGGCCATGGTGGCCATGGCCATCAGATTGTTGGTCGTCGCGCCGAAATCGTAGGGATCGAGGTTTTCGGCAATGTCATTGGTCCCGGCCAGGATGTGCACGACCAGTGGCTTCAGCGCTATGACATCGGGTGTGAAGCGCAGCAGCATCTGGGCTGTGGTCTGGCCGCTGATGCCGCGGCCGATCAGGCTGTTCCTGGCGAAGAAATCACCGACGGCGCCCGGCCACGCATCGGTGATCGAGTCACCCATAAAGACGGCGCGGCGGTTGAAGGCCGGCAGTTTCATCGCCTCCAGATCGGCGGCACGGTAGCGTTGCAGATTGGCCCAGTCCTGGCCTGCCGGACGGGCGGGGACGGTGGCCGGCGCAGTAGCGGCCGCCTCCGTTTCCTTGAGCTTTTCCTGCAAATCCTCTGCAGCCGCCTGCTGGTCGGCGGCGGGAGCGCTTTGCGCCCTCGCCCCGCCCGCCAACGCCCCCATACCCGACGTGACGCCGGCCATCAGCGCCCCACCCAGCAGTCCACGCCGCACTCTATCCGTCATTACAATCCCCACATCGACCTTCGGTCATACTGGCTGCGCAATTTGACCGAAACGTGGTGACGTTTACGGCGCATGCTCAGGCTACGGTCAATACAGCCGTCTTCAGATCCACACTATTCGCACCTGAAGATATCGTAAAGGTCCCCGGTTCGACAACGCGCTTCATTTCCATGTTGTAGAACTGAAGATCGGCCGGCGTGATCTCGAAACTGACCGTCTGCGTCTCGCCTGGATTGAGCGTGATGCGCTTGAAGTGCTTCAGTTCCTTGACCGGACGGGTGACCGACGAGATGTCGTCGCGGATATAGACCTGCACGACCTCGTCGCCCTTGCGCGTGCCGGTATTGGTGACATCGACACTGACCGTGACGCTGTCGCTCGTGCCGATCGTCGCCTTGGCCAGCTTCGGGGCGGAAATATCGAAGGTCGTGTAGCTGAGGCCGAAGCCGAACGGGAACAGCGGCGAGGTGTCGCCACCCAGGTAACCGCGGCGCGCAGAGGGCTTATAATTGTAGTAGATGGGCAGCTGGCCGACGCCGCGGGCAATCGAGACGGGCAGCTTGCCACCCGGATTGGCGCGACCGAACAGGATGTCGGCGGCGGCCCAGCCGGTTTCCTGGCCCATGTACCAGCCTTCGATAAGGGCGTCGGCGCGTTCGACCAGGAGGTTGACCGACAGCGGACGACCATTGAGCAGCAGGACCACGGTCGGCTTCTTCAGGTCGAAGATCGCGCGAGCCAGGTCGTTCTGCTGGCCGACCATGTCGAGGCTGTCGCGGTCACCGAGATGGTTATCCGCCCAGGCTTCGCGGCTGGTCTGCTCGTTGTCGCCCAGGACCATGATGATGGTGTCGGCCGATTTGGCGGCTTCGACGGCCTCCGCGATCAGCTTGGCATTGACTTCGGGCTTGGTGAAGACTGGCACGTCCTGGCCCCAGATATGGCCTTCGGTGATGCGCACGCCTTCCGAATAGGCGACGTCGAAGCCCTGGGCCTTGCCCTCGGCCGTAACACCGTCCAGCACTGACACGACATGGCGCGGCACGTCGGAATAACCGCCGATCGGCGTGTCCTTGGCGTGGGTGCCCAGGACCAGAACCTTGCCGACCTTCTTGCCGTCAAGCGGCAGCAGGCCGTTGTTCTTGAGCAGCACGACCGAACGGGTCGCGGCCTCGCGTGCCAGGGCGACGGCGTCCGGTGTCGCCGTCAGCTTGTCGGCCAGCTTGGCGTCGACATAGGGATTTTCAAACAGGCCGGACTGGAACTTCAGTTCCAGGATACGGCGCACCGGCGCATTGATTTCGTCCTCGGACACGCGGCCGGCCTTTACCAGGTCGACCAGCTTGCCATAGGCCTGGTTGTCCGGGGTCTCAACGTCGACGCCGGCCTTGATGGCGCGATAGGCGGCCTCGGTGATATCGGGCACCAGCTTGTGGCGGGTGATCAGTTCGTTGATGGCAAAATAGTCGGAGACCGTGACGCCCTTGAAACCCCACTCGCCGCGCAGGATGGTGGTCAGCAGCCACTTGTTGGCATGCGACGGCACGCCGTCGATTTCATTGTAGGATGGCATGACGGCGCGGATATTGGTTTCCCTGACGATCTTTTCGAAGGGCGGGAAGAAATCTTCGCGCAATATACGTTCCGATACCTGGGCCGGGCCGACATTGGTGCCGTTTTCGGGCTGGCCGTGGCCGGTCATGTGTTTCAGCGTGGCGAACACCTTGTCCTTGGCCAAAGGCAGGGTCTCGCCCTGGAAGCCCAGCACGGCCGCCTTGCCCATCACGCCGCACAGGTGCGGATCTTCGCCATAGGTTTCCTCGATGCGGCCCCAGCGCGGCTCGCGCGCCACGTCGACGACGGGCGCCAGGGCGAAGTTGGCGCCGCGCGCACGCATTTCGCGGGCGGCGACACTGAAGATCTTCGTCGCCATGTCCGGATCGAAGGTCGAGGCCAGGCCGATCGCCTGCGGGAAGCTGGTGGCGTCACGCGACACAAAGCCATGCAGGCTCTCTTCGTGCATGATCATCGGGATGCCGAGGCGGGTCTGTTCGACCGCCCACTTCTGCGCCGCATTGATATAGGTGGCGGTCTCGAAGGCGTTGCGATTGGGCACCGCGCCATTATCGCCGGCGCCGGTCGCGACATTGACGCCGACCCGGTCAGACGGGCGAGCGATCATGCCCAGGCCGCTGGGATAAACGCTCGATGCCTTGGCCGGATCGAAATCGCCGCTCTGCGTCATGATGGCGCCCTTGGCCTGCCAGACGCATAGCATCTGGCCGACCTTTTCCTCCAGCGTCATGCGCCCTATCAGGTCGTCTATACGCGCATCGACGCCCAGGCTGGCATCCTTGTATGGCAGGACCTCCTTGGGCGCCTTCTTGGCTTTGGTCTTCTTGGCGACCGCGCCGGTAGCGGCGCCGACGGTCAGGGCCAGGGTTGAGGCGCCGAACAGGCGGCGGGTCAGGATGGGCTTGGTCATGGGTATCTCCCTGC
Organism: Asticcacaulis sp. P2_C5; assembly: GCF_056404555.1. Classification (NCBI taxonomy): domain Bacteria; kingdom Pseudomonadati; phylum Pseudomonadota; class Alphaproteobacteria; order Caulobacterales; family Caulobacteraceae; genus Asticcacaulis; species Asticcacaulis sp. P2_C5. The sequence goes on along the minus strand of NZ_JBFUDU010000013.1, from coordinate 129,022 downwards.
TTTTTTGTTTTAGCGTTTTTTATCTTACAGGCGGCCGCTGCGGGACGCCCGGTATTCTTGTCTTGTCATATCCCGCCCGGATTCGGGCGCGAAGAGGGCCATGGACATCGTCTATGGCGCAATTTGAGCGCAATCCAAACGGTGGCCTTTAGCCCTTCACGAGGAATTGCTTGGTCAGGTCCCGCACGGGGTCAATATTATGCGATCAAAGCGCCATTTGTACGACAAATAGCGCGAACCGTTGTCTGCACGTGTTTGTTTTTACTTACTTTTTAATCCTCACACAAGACGGCTGCCCGCATTGACTTAATCGATTTCGCGCCGTAAGAAAAGAGTCAATGATAGCGGTAACACGCTTTCGACAAGATTATCGGGAAAGAAACGCGGCGTTCAGAGTTCACACGATAAGAATGACGGCGAATCGCCGGCCATACCAGATGCGGACCGCCGCACTACCAGGGAGTAACTGCATGTCATTTCATCGCCGCGATATATTGGCTGGCCTCACCGCGGCAGGACTGGCCTCTGCCCTGCCCGCCGCTGCTCAGTCTGCCCCTACCCTGAAAGACCTGGCCGCCGCCAAGGGGCTGCGCTTCGGCGACGCAATCGGCATGGGCGCCTTCCAGGACCCGAAGGTCAAGGATCTGCTGATCCGCGAATGCAACATCCTGGTTATGGAAAACGAACTGAAGATGTACGTCACGCATAACAACAATGCGCACGACTACAATTTCGCGCCCGCCGACGAACTGCTGGGTTTTGCCGAGGCCAACAAGATCGCCATGCGCGGCCACAACCTGTTCTGGGCGCGCGACGAATTCACCCCAAAGTGGCTGAAATCGTATGACTTCGGCAGCAAGCCGAAGGTCGAGGCCGAGCGTCTGCTGCGCGACTATATCGCCACCGTCACGACGCGTTACGGCAACCGCCTGACGTCGTGGGACGTCGTCAACGAAACTGTAGATCCGCAAACCGGCGAGGTGCGCAGCAATGTTTTCACGCGCGTCCTCGGCATGGACAGCCTGCGCATCGCCTTCGAGGCGGCGCGCGAACACCTGCCGAAGATGCAACTGGTGTATAATGACTATATGAGCTGGGAAGCCGGCAATGAAACCCACCGCGGCGGCGTGCTGAAGCTGCTGCACTGGTTCCGCGACAACCATGTGCCGATCGACGCCCTGGGCGTGCAGTCGCACATCGGCAACGGTTTCGAACTGACCGGCGGCCAGGTCAATGCGTGGAAGACTTTTCTCGATGATGTCGTCAGTCTCGACCTCGACCTTTTGATCACCGAATTCGATGTCGACGATCAACGCATTCCGACCGCCGATATCGGTCAGCGTGACGCCATTGTCGCTACCGTCGGCCGTATCTATCTCGACCAGATGCTGAGCTATCCCCAGACCAAGGACGTGCTGTTCTGGGGCATGCCCGATCACCTCAACTGGCTGCAGGGCTTCACGCCGCGCGCCGACAAGGCGCCGCTGCGCCCCACCCCGTTCGATGCCGATTTCAAGCCCAAGCCTTTGTATGACGCCATTGCGGCAGCGTTCAAAACCGCACCGGCACGGTAGATCATCATGCTGAAAACCGCGCTCGCCGCTCTCTCCCTGGCAGCACTTGCCGGCGCCCCCGCCCTGGCTGCACCGCCACCGACGGGCGCAACGTTCGAGGGCTTCACCTATACGGCCACGGGTCCCGTAGCCTCCGACACTGGCCACTACGCCAATCCGGTCCTGCGCGGCTTCTATCCCGACCCGTCGATCGTCCGCGTGGGAACGGACTATTATCTGGTCAATTCCACCTTCGCCTTCTATCCCGGCATTCCGGTGTGGCATTCAACCGATCTCAGCCATTGGACGCAGATCGGCAATGCCATCGACCGGCCTGGCATGCTCGACTTTTCCGGCCTGAACACGTCGCGCGGCGTCTTCGCGCCCGACATCAGCTATCACGACGGCCTGTTTTACATCCTCAACACCTGCGTCGACTGCAAGGGCAACTTCGTGATCACCGCGAAGGACCCGAAGGGGCCGTGGAGCGATCCGGTGTGGCTTCCGTTCGATGGGATCGATCCGTCGCTGTTCTGGGACGACGACGGCAAGGCCTATATCGTCAATAACGGCGGTCCGGAAGGTACGCCCCTGTATAGCGGTCACCGCGCCCTGTGGCTGCAGCAATTCGACCCGGCAAGCAACACCCTGACCGGCCCGCGCCGTATTATCGTCGACGGCGGCGCCGATATATCGAAAAAGCCGGTGTGGATCGAGGGTCCGCACATCTTCCGCAAAGACGGACACTACTACCTGATCGCAGCGGAAGGCGGCACGGCCGAGGACCATTCCGAAGTCGTCTTCCGCGCCGACAGCGTATTCGGCCCGTATACGCCGTGGCGTGGCAACCCGATCCTGACCCAACGCGACCTGCCGGAAGGCCGCCCCCAGCCGGTCACCTCGTCCGGCCACGCCCAACTGGTCCAAACCCAAACGGGCCAATGGTGGTCGGTCTTCCTGGCCACGCGGCCCTATGACGGCAATCTCTACAATACCGGTCGCGAGACCTTCGCACTGCCGGCTACCTGGCAGGACGACGACGGCATCGCCTGGCCGGTGATCCTGCCCCATGCCACGCCGATCCCGTTGCAGGTGGCCGTCGCCGGCCTGCCCCAGGAAAACGTACAACCGCCTCACCCGTCGGAAAACCCTCTGGCCTTTGTCGGCGTCCGCACACCGGCGAAGCCTTTTTACACTCATCCATCTCCCACAACCTGGGTGCTGACGCCGCAGTCCGAAGCCTTGGGTGATGTCAGGTCTCATCCGGCCTTTATCGGCCTGCGTCAGCCCGAGGCGACCGTAGCCTTCACCACCACGCTTACCTATCGCCCAGCGGCCGAAGGCGATCGTGCCGGCCTGGCCGCGGTTCAAAGCGACGACGCCTATATCTTCGTCGGCCTGGCCATGCGCCACGGCGGGGAAGTGCTGGAAGTCACGCGTCGGGCCGGGCCGAATGATCCGCGGGACGGCGTCGTGCTGGCCTCTCAGGCTATCGCGCCACAGGACGACAAGCTTGCGCTGAGGCTGACGATCGACGGCGGCAAGATGTCTGTGCGCTACGGACCGCATTTCGACACCCTGATCGACAATGTCGATGTGACAAATCTGTCAACAGCCAAGGCTGGCGGCTTTGTCGGGACTATCATCGGCCCCTATGCCTATCGCCAAAACCCGTAAATCATGTAAGCTGCCCGGAAATATAAGAAATTCCAGGGAGCTTATCATGAACCGCCGCCAAATTCTCACCGGGGCCGCCGGCCTGCTTGTCGCGCCTGTCGTCTTTCCCATGGTCGCGTCTGCCGAAGACGATATCAGCAAGAACCTGATCAACAAGCCGGAAGACGGCTGGGTGATTTACGGCCCACAGACCAACAAGGTCGTCAAGGACAAAGCGGCGCAGGGCGGCCGCGCTATCGAGGTCAAGATTACCTCGGCCTCGGGCAATATGTGGGAAGCCGCCGCCCAGACCGCCATCATCAAGCCGATCAAGTCCGGCGACAAGATCATGGGCGCTGCCTGGCTGCGTTCGGTGACCGAAAACGGCGCCCGGGCCAATCTGAATCTGCGCCTGCAGATCAATTCGGCCCCCTATACCGAGCTGGGCCAGACCTCGATCAGTGTCGGCCCGGAATGGCAGCTCTATCCCATCGAAGCCGTCGCCACCAAGGACTATGCCGCCAATTCGACCGTGATGGTCATCCACCTCGCCTCTGCCAAACAAACGATCTATCTCGGCCCAGGCTTCGTGCTCGATTTGGGCCAGGGTTAGGGGGCGGACAGGGCTGACCGACGATATCAGGCGCAATATTGCCGGATGAAGGGCTCATAGTCCGGTAGCTTTGTGACGGCTGCGGCAATGCTGGCCTTCATGCCGGCAAGCGAGCCGCGCAACTGGTCGCTGGGCATGAGATGCCCCAGGTGGTGGTAGCCCTTCGCCTCGACCCGTTGGCCCAGCATGACCTGCAACCAGGAATCGATTCTGAACAGCTCCTCCTCGGCCTTGTAGAGATGTCCACACTTGCGGAACATGTCGATGCGTTCGGCCAGAAGTTCCGGCACCTCCATATCGCGGCGGTCGCGCCAGAACTGCGTGTCGTCGCGCTCCGTCAGTTTGTAATGCATGATGACGAAATCGCGAATCTTCTCGACCTCGCGGCGGGTTGCCTCGTTGAAGTGGTTGACCTGGGAGTCATGGATGCCACTGAACGGGAACATCTGGACCAGGCGCGTCGCGCAAATCTGCATAAGATGAATATTGGTCGATTCCAGCGGCTCGATAAATCCGCTGGCCAGGCCAAACGCAATGCAGTTCTTGTTCCAGATCTTGTTGCGACGGCCGGTGCGGAACTTGATCAGCAGGGGCTCGGTGATCGGCGGCGTCTTCAATTCGGCCATGAACCGGCCATGGGCTTCGTCATCCGACAGATGCTTGCTGCTGAAGACAAAACCGTTGCCTATACGGTGCTGCAACGGGATCTCCCAACGCCAGCCTGCTACGTGGGCGATGGCACTGGTATAGGGATTGAGTCGGCCGTACAGGCCTGTCTGGCATGCCCAGGCACTGTCATTGGCCAGCCAGTGGTTCCAGTCCTCGTAGCCAGTCTTGAGAGTCTGCTCGATCAGGATACCGCGGAACCCGGTACAGTCGATAAACAGGTCCCCCTCGATCCGCTCACCCGATTCCAGGCCGATAGCGGTGATAAAGCCTGTCAGGTCGTCCTGTTCGACAGCGTTGATCTTGCCTTCGAAGCGCCTGACGCCGTGCCGCTCGCTCAGCTTGCGCAGATAGGGCCCGTAAAGATTGGTGTCGAAATGATAGGCGTAGTTGAGCGGGGCATTTTCACCGGTATAGAATTTGCCCGCTTCGCCGGCCAGCAGTTCGAGACAATAGTCCTGCAACTCGCCGCCATAGCCCTCGGCCCTGGCGCGCAGCCACAGGTGATGAAACGGCGCGATCCATGGCGACTTGCCGATGACACCGAAGGAGTGGAAATAGCGATCACCCAACCGCGCCCAGTTCTCGAAAGAGATACCAAGCTTGATGCCGCCCTGGGTCTCGCGCAGGAAATCGCGCTCATCGATACCGAGATGGCGGTGAAAGGCGCAAATGGTCGGGACCGTCGCTTCGCCGACGCCGACAATGCCGATCTCAGCCGACTCGACCAGGGTGATATCAAGCAACGGCCCCAAAAGTTTGCTCAATGCTGCGGCGACGCACCAGCCTGCGGTCCCACCTCCGGCGATCACCACGCGTTTAATAACCTGCCCTTCCAACACGTCTCTCCTGCACCTGTTCGTTGTCTGCATCTCTGCCCGCCAGATGGCGCTGTGACGGCAGTCAGCTGTTATTACTCAAGGGATAGCGCAGGAAGCATCGGGTTGTCATGGTCCTATTTGCGAGACATCATTTTGACGGCGTTCCTACCATCACGCCGCGTCCGTCCGGTGCGATATATAGCACCCCATACCGGTTCGGGTCTCCGGCGATGGCACGCATCTGGCCAAAGCGGTGAGCGTCGTCATTGATACGAAGCCACGTGGCGCCGGTATCATCCGAACGCCACAATCCTTCTTCGCCGTGCACCTTGCCCCACACGAAGACCGCCGGATAGTCGTGCCCGCGGCCGGCCTTGCCGAAGGTCACCTGCCACGCCGTATCAACGCCCGCAATGGCCAGAGGCTTCCCGCCGTGGACGCGGTACAGTCCACCGGGCGAGGCCAGCCATAACTCTTCCTCGCGGCCCGGTACGGCGCGCAACTGACCACCCCAGCCTTCGAACTTCGGCAGATCGGCCGTCAGCACACCAAACGACTGGCCGCGGTCGCGGCTGACCAGGATGCGGCTCGTCCTGCGATCGAAAGCGAAAAATGTCGCGTCATTGACCTTGTCGGCAATGACCTCCTGGCCGCGTTCCGCTGTCGGCCAGCCTTGCGACAGAGTCCAGGTCTTGCCCATATCACTGGAATAATAAGCCGGTTCGCTCTCGGGTACCCAGACCAGGGTGTGGCCCCTTGCCGAGATGGCGATCTTGCCGGCGCGATGATTGCTCCAGTCGCGGGTGGCGATCGGCGGCGGCGCTGACGGCAGGGCGCTCCAGCTTTCGCCACCATCGTTCGAGACAAAGCCCCTCGCCTCTTCGTAATCGACGCTGCGCACCAGAATTTTGGGCGCCAGGGCGGCAAAGGCTATGCTCTGGTTGGTCTTGCTTTCCGGCGTGAACAATCCGTGCGACGGCGTCCGATCCAGGTCCGTGAAGGCCGCACCACCGACATCGCCGGCCGCCATCAACACCCGCGCGCCTTTCGATGGCGCTTCCAGCCCCAGGATCACCGTCTCCTCGAGATTGTCGTTGGCGAAGGCGAAATCGACCGTGCCGCCGCTGTCCAGCGCCGACAGGTTACGCGTCCGCCACACACCATAGCCCGTACCGTAAACCAGCTCATTACTGTTGAACGGGTTGATCTTCACCGCGTCCATCCAGTGGCCCATGTCACGGCGGTTGGGCCCATCCTCGTCATGGCCGTTCATATAGCTTGTCAGCCACGGATGGGATTCGGGATGATGTTCGGCCTGCGGCTTGACCGGCTTCCAGGTCGCGCCGCCGTCATGGCTGAGATAGATGTCGTCCAGTCCCGGATAGCGATCCGAGGTGGCCACCACCAGGGTGCCGGGATGCTGGCGGTCGATATCGAGGCCGGAATAGCCAAACGTCAGGTCTTTCGAAGGTTTGGCGGGAGAAATATCGCTCCACACGCCATCTTTTAGCTTCCATACGGCGCCGTCGGTGACGCCATGCGGTCCCAGGCCATCGGCAAAGGTCACATAGAGCGCGCCATCACTATCCAGCGCCATCTGATGCGGAATCAGGTGCGGCCCGCCTTCGATGCGCGTGAAGGTCTGGCCGCCGTCTATGCTGAGGTACAACCCGTCACCGGTCTCGCCCGACCCGGCATAGACGACATCGCCATCGACCAGGACCGTCGTCACCGACTTCGGCACGAAGGCCGTGACACGCGTAAAGCTCACGCCGCGATCGCTGCTCTTCAACAGGCCGTTCTGGTTGGTGCCCAGCCAGAGGACATCGCCATTGCGCGGATCGACCTGCAGCCGCTCACCTGTGCCGCGACCCAGGGCATTGCCGCCCAGCTTCACGCCTTTCAGTGTGGTTTTCTGCCAGTGCGCCCCACGATCATCCGAACGCAATACCCCGGCGTCGGGCACACGATCGCTGAGATACAGCCCACAGGTGGCATAGACGCGGTCGGGGAAATTGGGATCGACAGCGAAACTGAGCACACCGAAACAGTCCCAGTCGTCGCGGCCGAAGCCGTCCATCAACGGGATCCAGCGATCATGGGCGAAGTCGAAGCGGTACATGCCGCCGACATCGGTCCGCGTGTAAAGGATGTCCTTTTGCTTTGGGTGATACAGGAAGCCCTGGACGAAGCCGCCGCCCTGGAACGGCACGGTCTTCCAAGCATAGGCGTCTCCGGCATAGGCATCTCCGGCATAGGCGCCAAACCCGGCCAGACTCAGGGCGCATGCCAGCGCGAACGACTTCCAGCCCATAATCTCACCCGTCCTTATTTTTACAGGCTGAACGCTTTTCACATCCAAAACGCAGGGTCAAGCGTCCGCATCGTGGTTCTTTTGGGCCTTCTGAGCGCTTTCGCGCTTTAGGGGCCCGCGTACGGTGCAGACCTCCTGTAGATACCCGTCCAACTGGTTGAAGATATGTTCGGACACGATGCTGTAATGGATGAACTTGCCCTTCTTCACGCCGGTGATCAGCCCGGCATTTTCCAGAATGCTCAGATGCTTGGACAGGGACGGTTTGGCCATGTCGAAGCGTTCGGCGATCTCGCCGGCTGTCATGGTCGTCTGGCTGAGATAGGCCAGGATTTTCAGCCGTGGCTCCGAGGCCAGGGCCTCGAAGGTTTTTACCATGCGCATTTGGGTGCGTCCTTCGACCGCATGGCAACCTTTCGTTATTTAGCCTATTGACGAATTGTTGCTTGCGGCATAACGTTTAGTCAGTTAGCTAAATGTAAGGCAACTTGACCGCAAAGTCAAGATCGGCGGGGCAGACATGTACGCACAGATTTTGCACACCGGCGCACCGGACAGCGCGCTGAAGACCTTGATGGGAACGGATTGGTATCGCCTCCATCCGGCGGTCCAAGCACGTTTCGGCACCGAGCCCGAACCGGGCCATCCCATTGTCTATGAGGGCGTGATGGAAAAGGTCCATTGCTCCAGAGCCGGCTGGCTGTTCGCGCAGGTGACGCGCCTGATCGGCAATCCCCTGACCGCCCATCGCGGCCGCGACGTCCCCATGCAGGTGCAACTGACCAAGCGGCCGGATCGGACCGGCGTCTATTGGCGGCGCAGCTATGGCTTTGCCGGCCGCAAGCCGTCTGTCGTCACGTCGGCCAAGCGTGAGGATGCGCAAGGCCGGTTGTGCGAATATGTCGGGCTGGGCTTTGGTATGCGGCTCAAGGTTTTCGCGCGCAACGGCGCCCTGCATTTCGTCAGCCAGCGCTATTTCTGGCAGGTCGCAGGCCAGCAGATCCCCTTGCCGCACTGGCTGTCTCCCGGCCGCACCCATGTCAGCCATACCGACCTGGGCGGCGGGCAGTTCCGCTTCACCATCGCCATGGACCACGCCTGGCTGGGGCGGACATTTTACCAGACCGGCGTCTTTCACAAGGTTGGCTAACCATGACAGCGCTGCTGCTTATGATGACGATCCAGGGCTGCCTCGGCGCCTTCGACACCCTGTATCACCATGAATTCACCGAGCGCCTGCCTTGGAAGGCCTCGGCATCGCAGGAACTGTGGATCCATGGCGTGCGCAACTTCTTCTACGGGCTTATCTTTGCCTCACTCGGCTGGCTCGCCTGGGGCGGCGTGCTGGCGTGGCTGTTCGCCGCTATGTTGCTGGGCGAGATCGGCCTGACCCTGTGGGATTTCGTGGTCGAGGACAACAGCCGCAAACTACCGGCCAGCGAGCGCATCACCCATACGATCCTGGCCATCAACTATGGCGTCATCCTCTGCCTGCTGGCGCCGGAGTTGCTGCGTTGGGCGGCTGAGCCGACAGGATTTCATGTCGAGGCACATGGCCTGTGGTCGTGGCTCATGACCTTGTTCGCCGTCGGCGTTTCCTGCTGGGCGGTGTTCGACTATCTGCGCTCCCGGCGCTTTCGCGTCCCTTCGCCCACGCCAGCGCTGCATCTCGATCGTCCGAACCAGCGCATTCTTATCACCGGCGGCACCGGCCTGATTGGCTCGCGCCTGGTCCAGGGCCTGATCGACGACGGCCACGACGTGACGGTTCTGACGCGCGACGCCGCCAAGGCATCGAAGTTCCGCGGCCGCATCACGGTTATCAACGACCTGAAAGACCTGCGCGCCGTCGACCTGATCATCAACCTGGCCGGCGAGTCGCTGAGCAGCGGCCTGTGGACACGGCGCAAGAAGAAGGAACTGTATGACAGCCGCCTCGACCTGACGCACGCCCTGGTCGCCTGGATCAACCGAGCCGAGGAAAAGCCGCGGCGGCTGATCAATGCTTCGGCCATCGGCGCCTATGGCCACAGCGAAACCCTGGAGTTCACCGAAGACTCGCCCCCCGGTTCGCCCGATCTGGCGCTGGACCTGTGCCGGCAATGGGAAGCCCTGGCGCAGACGGCGAATGTTCCCGTCTCCATCCTGCGCCTCGGCGTCGTTCTCGCGCTCGATGGCGGGGCCTTGGCACAGATGCTTTTCCCCTTCGAATTCGGCGGCGGCGGGCCGATGGGCCACGGCCGGCAATGGATGTCGTGGATTCATATCGACGATGTGGCTGGGCTGTTCGCCCATGTGATCAATCACGAGATCGATGGCGCGGTGAACGCCACGGCGCCGGAGGCTGTGCGCAACCGCGACTTCACGCGGGCGCTGGGCCGCGCCATGCACCGCCCGGCCATCATGCCCCTGCCCGGCTTTGCGCTGAGACTGCTGCTTGGCGAGATGGCGGAAACCATCCTGCTGCGCGGCCAGAAGGTCGTGCCGGCCCGGGCGCTGGAAACGGGTTATAGTTTCAGCTATCCTGACCTTGATGGCGCATTCGATAGCCTGCTGGGTGGGCGCATGTGAGGCGAGATGCCTGAAAAGATTGCACTTGGATTTCGAGTGCTCAAGGGCGGCAGCGTCGTCGTCGGCGTGGCCGTAACGGCGGGCGAACCGCGCCTTGTGCTGTCGACCTTCCTGGCGACGGCAGAGGAAGGCGACCGCCTGACGCTCGAGCCCTATCACATAGCCGCCGAAACGGCGCGTACTGCCAGCGGTGGCATGGCCAACGCAAAGGCTGTGGTCGCCGAAGGCCGCAGGCGGCAGGACGCCCTGGCCGTGGCGGGTCTGAATGCCGTCGTTGAAAGCCTGCAGACCACCGGAAAGGAAGTGTCTATCGCGGCCTTGCTGATCAATCGCGCCGGTTGGGTGACCGATCTGCTCGAATATAGCCTGGCCTTTGCCGATCACCCTCCCGTCGCCGAAGGCCTTGCCGTGCGCGACGCCATCAGGTTCGCGCTGGGTCAGGCAGGAATTGCCATATCGGAAGTCGATGAGAAATCGCTTCCGGCCCACGCGTCGGACGCGCTGGGCCTTACGCCAGCCGAAATCGACGCACACCTCAAGCGGCTCGGGACGACATGCGGCAAGCCCTGGCGAAAAGAACAAAAGCTCGCCTGTCTTGCGGCCTGGACCACGCTCCCGGCGTAGCGCCGGTTCCCCCCTCCCGCGACGAAGCGAACACGAAAATCATATAACGATATAAACATATCTTTATATGTTGCTTGACGCCAAGCCTGTTCGGACATAGTTTACGTCCGTCGTGGTTCTGCGTGCCTTTGTGGGTGCGCAGCTAAGAGGGAAGCCGGTGCCCCAGAATTTCTGGGAAGGCCGGCGCTGCCCCCGCAACTGTAAACGGTGAGTCAAGGTTCAACATGCCATTGGGACGTTTCCTGACACGGAAACCTTCCGAGAAGGCGAGCCTGGGCACTGACCCGTGAGCCAGGAGACCTGCCATTGACCTCATATCAATCCCGGGCGGAGGGCCACGGGTATGCGCCATTCCCTGCGGACACCCTGTCTTGCGGTTGCTGTGACGTGTGCCCGTCGTTCTTCTCCCGCCTTGTACGGGGAAAACCGTGTCACAAACTCAACTTCCTGTCGCCACGCTGGGCACACCGCGCATCGGCGCCAAACGTCAACTGAAATTCGCTCTCGAAAGCTACTGGTCTGGAAAATCCAACCCGGCTGGCCTGTTGCAAACGGCCAGCGATCTGCGTGCCGCCAACTGGGCGCGTCAAAAGGCGCGTGGCGTCGATATCATTCCATCGAACGATTTTTCGCTTTACGACCAGGTGCTCGATACCAGCTTCATGGTCGGGGCCATTCCTGCCATCTATGGCGCCCGGGCCGATCTCGATACCTACTTCGCCATGGCACGCGGCGCGCAAAAAGGACATGCCGAAGCCTGCGATCACGGACATAACCATCATTACGGTCACGGCATACCGGCGCAGGAGATGACGAAGTGGTTCGATACGAACTACCACTTCATGGTGCCGGAATTCACCCAGGACCAAACCTTCCGCCTGACCTCATTCAAACCGCTCGATGAGTTCCTTGAAGCCAAAGCGCTCGGATGTCACACGCGGCCGGTATTGGTTGGCCCGGTGACGTTCCTGAAGCTCGGCAAGACCAATGGTCACGATTTCAATCCTTTATCCCTGATCGATCGGTTGATTCCGGCCTATGTCGATATCCTGACGCGCTTACATGACGCGGGCGCCGACTGGGTACAGTTGGACGAACCCGCGCTTGTGCTCGACGGCGATGCCGCGGTGACCGAAGCCCTGAAACATGCCTATGCTGCGTTCGCGCACAAGGTGCCGGGCCTGAAACTCATGGTCTCCAGTTATTTTGGCGGGCTCGAGGAGAATCTTGGTACCGCTGTGTCGCTCCCGGTGGCAGGCCTTCATATTGACCTCGTGCGTGCGCCAACCCAATTGAAGACTGTGCTCGATGCCGCGTCTGAAAATCTGGTTTTGTCGCTGGGTGTGATTGATGGCCGCAACATATGGCGCGCCGACCTGGCTCGTATCCTCGATCATCTGGAACCGATCATCGCCGCACATGGAAGGGATCGTTTCCAGATCGCACCGTCCTGTTCAATGCTGCATGTACCGATCGATCTCGACCTGGAAGAATCGCTTGATGGTGATGTCCGGTCCTGGCTCGCCTTCTCACTGCAAAAGATGGACGAATTGGCGACTCTGTCGCAGGCGCTGGCTTCAGGGCGCAATAGTGCGCGCGACGCTCTCGGAGCGGCAAGTTCGGCGGCCGCCGCACGCCGCCATTCCAGCAAGGTCCACAACTGGGCGGTCCGTCACCGCCTGTCCACTGTCACAGCCAACGACACCCGGCGCACCAGTATCTTCCCGCAACGCGCGGCGACCCAGCGCGCACGCTTCGATCTGCCGGCATTTCCGACCACCACGATTGGCTCCTTCCCGCAGACAGCCGACGTGCGCCAGGCCCGCTCTGACCTTGCCAGGGGCAAGATCGACGCCGGACAATATGACACATTCCTCAGGCACGAAACCGCGCGTGCGATCCGCTGGCAGGAAGAGGTTGGCCTGGACGTGCTCGTGCATGGTGAGTTCGAGCGAAACGACATGGTACAGTATTTCGGTGAGCAACTGTCGGGTTTTGCCTTCACCGGGCATGGCTGGGTGCAGTCCTACGGTTCGCGTTATGTCCGCCCTCCGATCCTGTTCGGCGATGTGTCACGCCCCAAGGCCATGACGGTCGAATGGTGGCATTATGCGCAATCCCTGACCGATAAACCGGTCAAGGGCATGCTGACCGGGCCGGTGACAATTCTGAATTGGTCTTTTGTGCGTGACGACCAGCCGCGTTCGGAAAGCTGTCGCCAGATTGCCCTCGCCATCCGCGACGAGGTGGCCGATCTCGAGACCGTCGGCGCAAAGATGATCCAGATCGACGAGGCCGCACTGCGCGAAGGCCTGCCCTTGCGCCGCCGCGACTGGCAGTCCTATCTCGATTGGTCGGTCGAATCTTTCCGCCTGTGTTCTTCGGGCGTGGCGGATCAGACCCAGATCCACACCCATATGTGCTACTCGGAATTCAACGACATCATGGAGTCCGTCGCGGCGATGGATGCTGACGTCATTTCCATCGAAACGTCACGGTCGAAGATGGAATTGCTCGATGTCTTCAAGTCGAAGACATATCCGAATGAAATCGGGCCGGGCGTCTATGACATCCACAGCCCACGTGTACCGGATGTGACCGAGATGACCGAACTTCTCGCACTGGCGCGGGAACGTCTGGACGACGCCCAGCTTTGGGTCAATCCGGATTGCGGACTGAAAACCCGCAATTGGGAGGAGGTCAAACCGGCGATCATCAACATGGTTGCCGCGGCCAGGGCGTTGCGCACCGCCTAGCCGATCGAGGATGGTCCGCGTGGCGGGCCGTCCTCTTTGAACTTGTATCGGAGATTGGGATGACACGGCGCATAATTTGGTTGCCGAAAAGGCAAGCCTGCTGCCTACTGCCCGAGCGGCGGCGCCTTGCCAGGTCTGAACGGGCGGCTGCGTCGTATCGTCATTTGCAGAAAGGCCGGCCTAGCCATGATTACACGACGCAGCGCCTTTACATCGCTCACGGCCGCGGCCATTGCCGTGTCGCCAAGGCTTGCCCACGCGGCGCCGTCCGATGGCAGAATCATGACGGTCCGTGGATGGTGTGAGGCCGGTTCGCTGGGCGTCACACTCAGTCATGAACATCTGGTGGCGGATATTCGCCCCTTGTCCGGACGAACGACGGTCACGCTCGATCCCGATGCCGTCGCAGCGGTTGTCCTGCCGCAACTGACAGCAGTGAAGGCCCTGGGCTGCCGTTCGCTGATCGATTGCACGGCAGTTCAGATGGGTCGCAATCCGTCCGTGTTAAAACGACTGTCCGAGGCCAGCGGTCTGAATGTCGTGACGACAACCGGAGTCTATGCCGCAGCCGACCGGCAGTTTCTTCCCGACTACGCCGTGACGGAGACGGCCAGGCAGTTGGCGGATCGCTGGACCGGTGAATGGCAGAACGGTATCGACGACACGGGCGTGCGGCCGGGTTTGATCAAGGTCGGCATCAATGGCGGCGAGCTGACCGAGGTTGAGACGAAAATCATCGACGCGGCGGCCCTGGCGCACCGAGCGACCGGTTTGACGATCGGTGCGCATGTCGGTCCGTGGCGCCCGACGCCGCCGGGCTACAATGCGCAATCGGCCCGGGCGCAGATCGACCGGCTGGAGACCGCCGGTGTCGATGCCTCGGCCTTTATATGGTTTCACGCGCAGAACGAAAAAGACGGCCTGACTCATATGAAAGCCGCGCAGCGCGGTGCATGGATTTCCTATGACGGCGTGGCTCCGGATACCGTGGACCAGCATGTCGCGCTGATCGTCCAGATGAAGGCGGCCGGGCTATTGGACCAGGTTTTGGTATCGCACGATGCGGGATGGTACAGCGTTGGTGAGCCTGGCGGGGGCACTTTCCGGCCGTTCACGACGGTGTTTACCGCGCTGATCCCGGCCTTGAAGGCGGGCGGTCTCAGCGATGCGGATATTGACACCCTGTTCGTGCGTAACCCCGCCCGCGCCTTTTCGGTAAGGGTCCGGCTAAGGACATGAAAGCATTCTGAACAAAGGGTTACGGCATGCCACCGTATCTTTGGACGGGCTCTACTTGAAATGACGACTCCCAATTTAACAAAACGTGTGAAATAGTCGGCTGATTCTTCCTCCACAATGGTCCAATACTAGCTAAGGATGCACAGCATGACTTTCGTTGATGCCATAAAGAGTGGGTTTAAAAACTACGTCAAATTTGACGGCAGGGCGACGCGTTCCGAATATTGGTGGTTTGTTCTGTTTCAGATCCTCGTTCTCATCGTCCCGGACATTATGATGAACGCCGAAATTCGTGGCGGCGGTGCCGGCATCGGTACCCTGCTCTATGTCGTCGGGGCGCTTGTTTTCTTCCTGCCCGGCCTGGGGCTTAGCTTCCGGCGCCTCCACGATACCGATCGGTCCGCCTGGTGGCTGTTGATTGGTTTCATACCGCTTGTTGGCTGGATTTTGCTTATTGTTTGGACTGCTTCGAAGGGTACGCCGGGTCCGAATAGGTACGGCGCCGGGGCCACGATGACGCATATAGCCAGTACTTTTGAGTAACAGGTTCGCGGAGGGGCGCCGCTGCGGCCGTCCGCGCTTTAAGCCGTCTCGGTTGACAACGCGCCCTGGCGGCGAAGGTAATCGTTGTGCGTCGGCATAGCGTCGGTCAGGCCGGCCAGGGTCGCCTTCATCTGGGCAAAGCCGGTGCGCAGGGTCGCGAGGTCCGTGCCGGCAACCAGCGGGTCGTAAGAACCCGGCATAACCCCCTGCCCCATCATCACTGCCAGCCACGAGGTGTTGGAAAACATCTCGTCCGCTGCATTGATGAACTGTCCGCGCTCGCGGAAAATCTCCAGCTTCTGGCGCAGGCTGTCGGGGATGATCATGGTGCGCACATGGTTCCACAGAGCTGAGTCATCCCGCGTCGTTTCATGGTAATGGACAATGAGAAAATCGCGAATCCGCTCGACGTCGCGTGCGATACGATCGTTGTAAACCTCTGTATTGACGGGTGAAAAATTTCGATCCGGGAAATGCTGCAGCAGCTTGTTGATGCTGGCCTGGATAAGGTGGATGCTGGTCGACTCTAACGGTTCCAGAAACCCGGAACTTAAGCCGACGGCGACAACATTGCGGTTCCACGCCTTTTTGCGCCGCCCAGTGGTGAAACGCAGCAGGCGCGGATCGGCCAGGGGCGCGCTTTCGAGGTTGGCCAGCAGCAGGTCGATGGCCGTCGTTTCGCTGGTGAAGGCGTCGGAAAAGACATAGCCATTGCCGACGCGGTGCTGCAGCGGAATGCGCCACGTCCAGCCGGCCTCGCGGGCATGCGCGATCGTATAGGGACTGAGTTCGCCCTTGCGTTCGCACGGCGCGGCCACGGCGCGATTGACCGGAAGCCAGTGCGTCCAGTCGTCATAGCCGGTGTGCAGCGCCTCTTCGATCAGAATGCCCTTGAAGCCGGAGCAATCGATAAACAGGTCGGCGGTATGGCGTTGGCCGTCGCCGAGTTTGACGGCCTCGACGAAGCCGGTTTCGCCGTGCAGTTCGACATCGACAATCTTGCCTTCGACGCGCCGCACGCCCAGGCGCTCGCTGTAGCGGCGCAGATAGCGGGCATAGAGGATGGCGTCGAAGTGATAGGCTGAACCAAAATGGCTGAGTACGCTGGTCGCATCGTCCGACTGTCGGGTCATCCGGCCATTTCGGGCGGCAAGCGTGCACAGCGAATAATCCGCGAGATCGAGGGCGTCACCGGCATGATGCAGCTTCAGCCAATAGGGCAGGAAATGGCCCATCTCGGCCTTCAGGCCATAGGTGCCGAAGGGATGGAAATAGGTTTGGCCTAACGCACCCCAGTCGCGGAATTCGATGCCCAGTTTGTGGGTGGCGCGGGTTTCGCGCATAAATTCGGCCTCATCGAGGCCCAGCATGGCGTTGAACAGCTTGATCGGCGGGATGGTCGCTTCGCCGACGCCGATTGTGCCGATCTCCTCGGACTCGATCAGGGTGATGGCGACGGTGGCCCCCAAAGAGCGCGCCAGGGCAGCCGCTGTCATCCAGCCGGCCGTGCCGCCGCCAGCGATGAGGATGGACGTAATCAGATTGGGAGCGGGCAAGGCTTTGAGTCCGGACGATCTGCATAATAACGCAAAAGGCCGCCGGAGTCCGATAGGGAAAGACGCCGGCGGAAGTGGGATTGGGAGAAACGGCGGGCGTGGAGGCGCCCGCCGCCGTAGTTATTACCCGCCGAAATTCAGGCGGACACCAAGCATGACCCGTTGGTCACCGCTGGTGTAGCGCAGCGGCAGGTTGGGGAACTGCAGGTAAGCCTTCTGGGCCGACTTGGTCAGGTTGACGCCTTCCAGGGTGAACTTGACGCTCGAGTTCAGCGCGTAGCTGAGCGAACCGTCGACCTGGCCATAGGCTTCACTCCAGATACCCAGATCGTGGGTGTCAGCGCCGGAACCGAAGCCGTAGTTGCCGAGATAGGCCTTGTCACGCCAGGCGTAGGACAGCCGTGCCTCGAAGCCATTGCCTTCGTAATAGCCCTGCAGATTATAGGCTGTCTTGGAGACGCCCGGGATCGGCAGACCTTTTTCGTAGTCGTTGGCATAGGGCGACTCGGAGTCCGAGTAGGTGAAGTTGGCATTGATACCGAGGCCATTCTCGAAGGCGTTCTGGTACGTCAGTTCCAGCCCCTTCACAGTACCGCCGGCGCCGTTATCGGGCGACGAGAAGGTACCGAGCGAGGCGCCCGCGACCGATTGGTCCTTTACCGTCACGCTGTAGGTGTTGTTGACGATGAAGGAGTCGACGCTCTTGTAGAAGAAGGCCGCCGACATCAGGCCCTGCTTGCTGAAATAGTGTTCGTAGGCAAGGTCGAACTGCGACGCGCGGAACGGATCGAGGTTCGGATTGCCACCCGAGCCGTTGGTATACAGGAACTTGTCGAGGTTGGGCCCAGGCGTTGACGACCGGGTAAAGTTGTAGGACGCGCCCTGGCCGAGATTGAACAGGTTTTGCGCCGAGACGACACGGGCGGCCGAGGCACGTACCTTGTCGCTTTCACTGACGTCGAAGACGGCCGAGGCGGACGGCAGGACGTCGGTATAGGCGCGCACGGTCTGGGCGGCGTCGGGGTTCTTCAGCACGCCGTTCCAGCTGTCCGTGCCCCACCACAGCGGCGTGACCGGCGTGTTGTTGGCATTGATGGTCAGTTCGGTGTGGACGATACGGACACCGGCATTGATGTGGAAGCCGGAACCTGCGTCGCCGGCATCGGCCATCAGATAGGTGCTGGTCGTCTTGTCTTCGACCTTGAAGGTGTTCAGTGGGTCGGCAAAGAACTTGAACGGAGTCGAGGGATAGAGCGCCGAAATCCAGGCAACAGGATCCTTCATCTGCTGCGTATCCTGCTGGATCGCCTGCAGACCGTTGATATCGACCACAACGCCGCGACCGGGATTGATCGCCGCCGTTTGATACGGGGTGACCACGGCAGGCGAGTCGCCGAAGCGCGAGCAGCCGGAAAGGTTGACATCGCACTTTTTCAGGCCGATGGCGCCGTCCTGGAAGTAGCCATAGGGCGTCCAGTCAATGAAGGTGCCGTTGATCGTGGTGCCCTGGGCCGAGGCCGGCAGTTCACCCTTGTTCGAATAGTCGGCAAGGTAGCGGCCGAAGGTCGAGTCGATCTTGTTGTCGGAGTAGCGGGCGCCGAAGCTGATGACCAGCGAGGCTTCCTGGGCAAAACCCGGTGTGTATTTGAAGTCGGCCGAAACGGACGAGTTCGTGCTGTTTGTGGCTTCGCCGAACGCCCAATGCGACTTGTAGAAAACCTTGGTCGGGTCCGTCATGGCCGCCAGATTGGCTGCCGAGGGCAGGAAGCTGGGCTGCTCGCCATTGGTGTAGGTGAAGTACAGGGTCGCTGGTGCGGTCGGATTGGACACACCGGCGCGGACGCCGTAGGCCGTGTAGCGTTCGTCGACCTGGCCGGAGGTCGATGTATAGTCCGACTTCGAATAGGCTACGCGAACCGCGCCCGACAGATTGTCGGTCAAGTCGAACTTGAGCGAGGTCTGGAAGTTGTCGGTCTTGGCCTCGGCGTTCTGGGCGAAGCTGTCGCCTTCGAACGAATTGGCGGTGACGCTGCCCTTTTCGAGGACGCCGTTGCTGGCGACGGTCAGCCCCGTGGCGTCATAGGTGGCGCCTTCGTTGTTGAACGAAAACTTCAGCGAGTTTTCACCCGTGAAGATCTTCAGGTCCGAATGGAACCAGTCGGCGGTCAGGGTGGCGCTGTCGGACAGTTTCCACGAACCGTCGAGCGAGAAGCCCAGACGTTCGCGTTCCTGGTTGCGGCTGGTCGAGTAGCGGTATTCCGGCGACCAGATGTCGGCCGTTCCGGACGCGACCTGGTTGTGCGTCGCCGAGGTGGGACGCCCTTTGAACGCCCACGTGCCGCGGTTTTCGCCCTGCAGGAGGTCGGTGTGAATGTCCGTCTTGGAATAGGTTACCGAGCCCAGCAAGGCAAAGTCGCTGCTGAACTTGCGGCCAAAAACCGCAGTGATATCCGGCTGCGCCTTGCCTTCGCTGCCCTGGTTGACCTGGGCATTAATGCTGGCGATCCATTCACCCTTGAAACCGCGCGGATCGCGGGTCTTCAGGTTGATGATACCGCCGAGGCCGCCTTCGAGCAGCGAGGCATCCGGCGACTTGTAGACGTCGATGCTGCCGATCAATTCGGAGGGAATGCCTTCCAGCGACGAGGTTTGCTGGAAGGTGCCTTCGCCAATGCGGAACAGTTCCAGGCCGGTCACGAAGTTTTCGTTGTTGAACGTGGTGATGTTCTGATCCAGGCCGCGGATGCGTGCCTTGGTGCCCTGGCCGTTTTCACGGTCGATCTGGATACCTGGCAGGCGTTGCAGCGATTCCGAGACGTTTTGATCCGGGAATTTGCCCATGTCTTCGGCCGCGACCGACTCGATCATGAGGTTGGATTTTTTCTTGGTGCTCAGCGCGCTTTGCAGTGAGGCACGGAAGCCTTTGACCACGACCACGGTGGCGTCATCGGACGCTGGTGCCGTATCCTGGGCAAAGGCAACTGTGGCCGTGCCAAGCGCAAACAATGAGGCAGCCGTCATTAAGGCTACCCTAGGGTGCAGTACTTTTCGCAATGTAGTCTCCCCAACAAATTTGGTGTTTTTTTGCGGTATTTTTGAGCGTCTGCCCCATCGGCAATGCAGCGCGTGTGACCACGCCGTTGCGTCTTCTGGGGCGACCTTCTTATTACAGGGGGCAATGATAGCGTTGTCAATTCGCTGAGAGCGCTAACAATTTTGTGGTAGCGTTATCACGATAGTTGCAAAAAGTAGCGTTATGGCAAAAAATTACAATACATTGATTTATTTACATTTATTGTTTTAACGCAACTCTGAGCGTATCATTTTTAACACGCTTGAAATTTTTTATTTCGCATTCGAGGCCAAATGATAGCGCTGTCAATAGTGGCGCAAATGGGGCATGTAGAGGCCATTCCAATACCACTTGCGGCCCTCGGGAAGACCTCTCAACGTCCACGCGCAACCTATGCCGGAACCTTGCCAGGCAAGCCTGCGGACCGCTGTTGCCGCCGTCGCCTCTTGCCTTGATCCTTTACAGTCGTCTATGACCTGCATCGGACCGTTGCGGTTGACGTCAACATCTGCCGCCCCCTTTGAAGTGAAAGATCCTGCCTGTGTCCCTGCCCCCTGCCCTGAACAATCTGTCTCCCACCGAGGTCGCCCAGGCTCTGGCCGTTGATCGCATCGTGCTGATCGACGTGCGTGAACCCTACGAATTCGACGCAGAACGGATCGCCGGCTCGGTCAATCTGCCGCTGTCGGTTTTCGACTCGTCGCAGGTTACGGCGCCTGCCGGCAAGACGGTCGTAATCTCATGTGCCGGTGGCGTTCGGTCGGCACGCGCGGTGCAGCAATTGCGCATGGACGGCGTCGACGTGACGGATCACCTGGCAGGCGGGATCAATGCCTGGAAGGCCGCTGGATTGCCGACGGAGCGGTAAGGCAGGATCTTCGGCCCCCGACCTTTGTCTTGAAGGCCCGAATTCGATTGTAGCGACGATGCTTCGGATTGTCCGAAATCCACTATTGGAACACGGATAAGGCACAGATGTACTGAACCGCGCGAAGCGCCTTATTGCTGGTTCGTTCAAAAACTCCGCCCTTCGGAGGATGCTATGAAATCCGTGCCTTGTCCGTGTCCGCGAAGCGGCATCCGTGTCACCTGAAGCTTTAGCTGAGGGTGATCCGTGTTCAAATATGACTATGGGAAGGTGCTTAAATGGAGGTTCAGCTTACGCCCTGACTTTTCGCAGAAAGGCTTCGACTTCGGTGTTCAGGGTGCGCGACTGGGCCTGCAGACGGGCTGTGGCCTCGCGCACGCGTTCGGCCGTGACGCCGGTTTCGTCGGCCGAAGCCAGGACCGTGACCATGGTGTCGGCAATTTCCCGCGCCCCATGCGCCGTCGCGTGGATGTTCTGCGAGATCTCCCGCGTCACGTCCGATTGCTGGCTGACCGCTGACGCCACCACCACGCTTGAGCTGGCAACTTCGCCGATAATGCTCAGGATATCGTTCATGGCCTCGACCGACAGCCGGGTCTCGTCCTGGATGTCATGGATCTGGCCTGAAATTTCTCCCAGCGCCTTCGAGACCTGATTGGACAGGCTCTTGACCTCGTTGGCGACGACGGCAAACCCCTTGCCTGCTTCGCCCGCGCGCGCCGACTCGATGGTGGCGTTCAGCGCCAGCAGGTTGATCTGACCGGCAATGTCGTTGATGACATTGACGACGTCACCGATCCGCCCCGACGATTTCGACAGGCGCTCAATGACGTCGCGCGCCTCGCCGCCCTTTTCCGCCGCTGCACGGACGACCTGGTTGGACTTTTCGGTGTGGTCGCGGATTTCGCGGATCGACGCGGTTAATTCCTCCGACGCGGCCGCCACCTGTGATGAGGTCTGGGCGGCATCGCTGGAAATGCGCGACACGGCGCGCGAACGGTCCTTGGTGTCGACGGCTATGGTCGACACCTTTTCGGACTCGCCGCGCAGGACGTCGGCGGCGGCGACCACTTCGCGTACCACACCCTGGACCGAAGCTTCGAAACTATGCGCCAGATCCTGCATGGCCTGGCGCCGCGCGGCCGCCGAACTGCGTTCCGCTTCGCTTTCGGCCTCCAGCCGACGCTGCTCCATAGCAGCCAGTTCGTCCTGCTGCGCGCGCGCCGTAATCTCCGCCTTTTGCATGGTGCGGCGCAGGCGATAGACGCCGAAGCCACAGGCCGCGCCGCAGATCACCGCAATCGCCAGACCGAACAGCAGGGCTGTGCGGATCTCGCCCATACGCTGGTTGTAGACGCTGACATTGATGTCGACGCCGGCCATGCCGACAAAGGTATGATTTTCGTCGTAGAACGGCGCATAGCCACTGAGGAAGGTGCCATATTCGTCGGAATAGGGTTTGGATTCGGTGCTCGGCTTGCGGTCCCGAAAGGCCTTTTCCAGGGTCGGCGACGCCTCGGTATGTTCGGTCATCACGCCGCCAGCGGCCTCGCGCTCGCCGGTGGCCTGGCTGTTGATGACGAAGTAGATCTTCTCTTCCTTGGCCACCACTGTGTAGATATAGGTCAGGCGGTCATTGCCATCCAGCATGGCGCGGAACGGCGCCTGGACCTTGCGATAGACCTCGTTATCCTTCTCTTCCGGTGTATCGAGCGTCAGATGCGCCTTGACGTCGACCATGTTGGCGGCGGCCTGGGCCAGCCCCTGCAGGCTGTCGCGAATCTCCTGGCGCATGGCCATTTCGGAGGCAATATAGACGGCGAGACTAGCGATGGCGGCGACGACCAGGATCAGAGCGCCGGCCAGGATACCGTCGCGTTTGGGAGTGATGGTGGAAATTTTGCCGGCGGCCATGACGGAACTCTCGATTAACGCGAAACCGAAGCACTTTTTAGGTGAATTATGGTTAATAGAACCCTTAACACGGCCATGAAATGCAGGCACGATGCAGGCACAGGGAGTTCACAATGAAGCATCTCGCCATGATCATGGCCGCAGTCTGTCTCAGCCTCGGCGCGCCGGTGCAGGCTGCCGACATTGCCTTCTGGGATACGCCACAGCACGGCGGCAACAGCTTCAATGGCGCCCCACCGGACGCAGCCTACTTCCGTGCCCTGAAGGCCACCGGCGCCACCTGGGTGCGCCTGACCTTTTCCAAGTGGAAGGGCGAAGGCCGCGACTTTCTTATCGGCAACGCCGACCACTACTCCGGCATTCCCAAATCCGATCTCGCGACCCTGATCCAGGTCATGGACGCGGCCGATGCAGCGGGCATCAAGGTGGTTCTGGCCCCTCTCTCCCTGCCCGGCGATCGCTGGAACCAGCAGAACGGCAACAAGCAGGATGATCGCCTGTGGAACGATCAGGCCTATTGGGATCAGTCTTCGGCCTTCTGGCGCGACCTGGCCGCGGCGATCAAGGACCATCCGGCGCTGGCCGGCTATAACCTGCTCAACGAGCCGACACCGGAAAAGGGCCAGAATCTCGAACTTCGCCTGGACGAACACGCCGATGCCGCGACGCGCATCACCTGGTACAAAAGGTACGAGGGCACGACGCACGACCTGCCCCGCTTTTACAGCCAGGTCATAGCGGCCATCCGGACGGTCGATACGCGAACGCCTGTCATGGTCGATGGCGGCTGGTATGCCAATGCGTGGAGCTTCAGCTACTGGCCCGGGCCGCTGGCCGACGACAAGGTGCTGTATGCCTTTCACATGTACGAACCGTATGAGGCGACCAGTGGACCGAATATCAAACGCGATCCCCAATACCGCTATCCCGGTTATCAGAGCTGGCTCGGCCAAGAACGCGTGACGTGGGACAAGACCACGGTGGCGCGCTTCCTGGCCGGGCCGTTCGACTGGGCGACGACGCACGGCGTACCCGCCAACCGCATGGTCGCCGGCGAATATGGCTGCGTGCGGCAATGGGCCGACTGCGGCGCCTATCTTGGAGACGTGCTGGATGTACTGAACGCACACCAGGCGCACTGGGCGTTTTACAGTTTCCGCGAGGACGTCTGGGACGCCATGGACTACGAGATTGCGCCGGGCTTTCCGTCGGGACAATTCTATTATCTGATGGAACAGGGCAAGGCCGATCAGATTCCGCGCAATCCCAGCCCGCTAATGGACATTATCCAAGCCCATATGAAATAGCCGGACCAGTCGCCGCGTCCCACTTGTAAACGCGGCAGGCTCTGTCAAAATAGAGCTGCATTCCGGACACTCCCTCCCGTTCAATACAGACATCAAGAGGCGGTGATGGCCAAGCGTACATACATTTTGGATGATGACATCGGCCTCGCCCTCGTTGCAGGCCCGCCGACCTCCGGTAATTCACCTCCCGACGCCATCGACGATGCCTATGTCACCCGCCCGGGCGTCGCCGTGACGGTCGCCGCGCCCGGTCTGCTGGCCAATGACACAGATGCCAATGGCGATGCCCTGACGATCACCTCTGTCGACCTAACCAATACAAAAGGCACGCTGCAGGCCTTTGCAGACGGCCGGTTTACCTTTACGCCGACAGCGGGCTTTGTCGGCCTGACCAGCTTTAAATACTCCATTTCCGACGGCTTTGGCGGCGTTGACACGGCGACGGTCCAGATCAATGTCGCCAACGCGACTCCCGATGCCGTCGACGATGCCTATGTCACCCGCCCAGGCGTCGCCGTGACCGTCGTCGCGCCAGGTCTGCTGGCCAATGATATCGACGCCGATGGCGATGCCCTGACGATCACCTCTGTCGATCTAACCAACACCAAAGGCACGGTCCAGGCCTTTGCTGATGGCCGGTTTACCTTTACGCCGACAGCGGGCTTTGTCGGCCTGACCAGCTTCAAATACAACATCTCCGACGGCTTCGGCGGCGTTGACGCGGCGACGGTCCAGATCAATGTCGCCAACGCGGCTCCCAATGCCGTCGACGATGCCTATGTCACCCGCCCAGGCGTCGCCGTGACCGTCGCCGCGCCCGGTCCGCTGGCCAATGATATCGACGCCGATGGCGATGCCCTGACGATCACCTCCGTCGATCTAACCAACACCAAAGGCACGGTCCAGGCCTTTGCCGACGGCCGGTTTACCTTTACGCCGACAGCGGGCTTTGTCGGCCTGACCAGTTTCAAATACGCCATTTCCGACGGCTTTGGCGGCGTTGACACAGCGACGGTCCAAATAAATGTCGCCAACGCGGCTCCCGATGCTGTCGATGATACCTATGTCACCCGTCCGGGCGTCGCCGTGACCGTCGCCGCGCCCGGCCTGCTGGCCAATGACACCGACGCCGATGGTGATGCCCTGACGATCACCTCCGTCGACCTAACCAATACCAAAGGCACGGTCCAGGCCTTTGCCGACGGCCGTTTCACCTTCACGCCGACTGCGGGTTTTGTCGGCCTGACCAGCTTTAAATACAACATCTCCGACGGCTTTGGCGGCACCGATACCGCCACAGTTAAGATCAACGTCGTCAATAGAGCCCCTGACGCTGTAGACGACAGTTATATTGCGCGGCTCGGCGACACACTGAGCATGGCTGCGCCCGGGATCCTCGGTAACGACACAGACGCCAATGCCGATACGCTCATTGTCACCTCCGTCGATGGAACGGGCCTTAAGGGAACCCTGACACAGTTTGGCGATGGCCACTTCACCTTCAAGCCAACTGCCGGCTTTGTCGGCCTGACCAGTTTCAAATATTACATAAGCGATGGTTTTGGCGGCACCGACTCGGCCGCTGTTACCCTAAAGGTCGTCGATCTCCCGGTTGATATTAACGGCACGTCCGCCAACGACACCTTAACCGGCACGGACTCGTTCGATCGTATCAGCGGTCTCGACGGAGACGACACGCTCTCAGGCCGCATCAGCAATGACGAACTCTACGGCGGCGCCGGCAACGATTCCCTCGACGGCGGCGTGGGCGGCGACAAACTGACCGGCGGCGTGGGCAATGATACCTATGTCGTCGACAATGCCGGCGACGTTGTGACTGAAATCGGCGGCCAGGGCACGGACACGGTAATGGCTTCCATAACCTACACGCTCGGGGCCAGCATCGAGGTGCTGATCCTGACGGGTTCGGGCAATATCGATGCGACGGGCAACTCCAACAACAACGCCCTGACCGGCAATGACGGTAACAACAGCCTCAATGGCGGCCTGGGATCGGATCTGATGACCGGCGGGCTGGGCGACGACACCTGCTATGTCAACGACGCCGGAGACAAGGTCGTGGAACTTGATGGCGGCGGTACCGACACGGTGTTTGCCGGCATGTCCTATTCGGGCGCAGGACAGTATATYGAGAACATCACCCTGCTGGGYTCGGGCGATTTCTTCCTGCTCGGCAATGGTTTGGGCAATACCCTGCGCGGCAATAGCGGCAATAATGATCTGAATGGCAGCGGCGGCGCCGATACCATGATCGGCGGGGGCGGCAGCGACACCTACACGATCGACAATGCCGGCGATGTGGTGACYGAGACCGGCAGCCCGGGTATCGATGTCGTCAATTCGCGTGTCACCTTCGACATTGGCACGCAATATATCGAGATCGTCAACCTGAWCTTCAACGGCAATGCCAATGTCTACGGTTCGACCACGRGCCGCGCCGAAACCCTGAACGGCAACACCGCKMAYAATATCCTGGACGGGCGCAGCGGGGCCGACACCATGGCCGGCGGGCGAGGCAATGACACCTACTATGTCGACAACGCCGGCGACCTGGTGACGGAAAATACCGCCGAAGGCACAGATCTGGTCAATTCCTACCTGACCTATASCCTGGGCGCCRATCTTGAGAACCTGACYCTGCTRGGCGCCGGCAATCTCAYCGGTACCGGCAATGCCCTGGGCAACATCATCACAGGCRCGGCCGGCAACAACAAACTATTGGGCCTGGACGGCAACGACTGGCTGGACGGCGGTCTGGGYAGCGACACCCTGACCGGAGGTCTGGGCAATGACACCTATAGTATCGACGACGCCGGCGACGTGACCGTCGACGTCAGCACAGGCGGCACGGGTGACACTGTCCATGCCTCGGTGAGCTACGCCCTGGGGGCTTCGGCCTATATCGAAATCTTCAACCTGACCGGCGCCGCCAATATCAATGCGACCGGTAACAATATTGCCAACTCAATTGCTGGCAACAGCGGTAATAACCGACTGGATGGCGGCAACGGCGCGGATATACTGACCGGTGGCGCGGGCAAGGATACACTGATCGGCGGTTCGGGCGCCGACACGTTCTTTTTCGGCTTAGGCAGCGCGCAAGACGTTATCAACGACTTCAAATCCAGCCAGAACGACCTCGTCAACATCCACGCCTACAGCAACGGCGTGGTCAATGGCGGTGGCGTCACATTGACAGCCCAGGGCAGCAACACCCTGATCGATCTCGGCGGCGGCAACACGATCCTCGTGCTCAATATTCTCCCAACCGATCCAGACTTCCTCAATCATATCGTGTGGTAAGGCCGAACGGGAGATCCGGGATGCACCCGCCGTCTCGCCTGTTCCGCTAAGCGGCTTGACGGGTGATTGCCGACTGGTAAGCTATGCCCGCATTAAAACATAACTATATTCGCCGGCAATCGCCAGCCGCACAGGGATCCATGTCATGACCTATAATCTTGAAGCCCGCCCGGAGTCGCAGGTCAGCACCGGCCACGACCAGAATAACGTCGAAGCCGTCACCAAACTGGCCAATGGCAACTATATCATCAGCTGGAACGGCGGCGACGCCCTGCCGACAACGACCGTCGGCTGGTACTGGGCCGACGTCTACACCCAGATGTATGACGCGGACGGCAACAAGATCGGCACGCAACAACTGGTCAATACCGTCACCGACGAAGATCAGTCGGCGTCGCGGATCATCGCCACAGCCGACGGCGGCTATATCGTCGTGTGGGAATATGATCAATACGATCCGGACTCCATTCCGGCCGAAACCTTTGTGGTAACCCACCAATCGATCCGCGCCCAGCGCTTCGACGCGGCCGGCAACAAGGTCGCCTTCAGCGCCGCCTCACCCGATGCCGGCGAAGTCGTTCTCTCGACCGACAACCTTTGCTTCGCGCCGGTCACGACAAGCTTAAGCGACGGTACGTCTCTGATCGGCTGGTTCAGCAATTCGCCTGACGGCACGACCACCACCCTGGTCTATCAGCATTTCGCCGCCGACGGCCATGTTATCAGGACGAGACAGTTCGACGCGACCAACTTCAATGCGTTCAAGCTGACCAGTCTGAATGACGGCACCTATCTGATGACCTATTCGGCGATCAAGACGGGCACGACGACCCAGCTCGACGTCTATGTTCGCCACTACTCTGCGACAGACATTGCGTTGGGAGCTGCTGTTCAGGTCAACACCTTCGCCGTCAGCCAGCAATATGCGCCTTCGACCACCATACTGGCCGATGGCGGCTATGTGATCGCCTGGCAAAGCAATACGCAGGACGGTTCGGGCTACGGCATCTATGGCCAGGCTTTCGACAACGCCGGGGCCAAGGTCGGTGTGGAATTCCGCATCAATACCTTTACAACCAACAACCAGACCCAGGTGCAACTCCAGGCCCTGGAAGACGGCAGCTTTGTCGCCGTCTGGGGCAGCAGCCTGCAGGACGGCAGCGGTGCCGGCGTCTATATGCAACACTACGCCGCGGATGGTACGGCGATCGGCGTCGAGACGCGCGTGGCCGATGAAACCGCCGGCAATCAGTACAGCGCGCGGGTCACCGCCGTCGACGGCGGCGTCATGATCGCATGGAGCGGTCTCGATAGCGGCGGCCACATCAGCGCCTATGAGCGCCTGTTCCAGGCAGCGGGGACACATGGCGACGGCGAGGGCAACCTGTTGAATGGCACGACAGCCGGCGAGTTCATCTATGGCGAGGGTGGAAACGACTCGCTGTACGGCAGTGGCGGCGGCGACACTCTGTTCGGCGGCAGCGGCGACGACAGTCTGGCCGGTGGCGACAACGTCAGTGACCGTCTGGTAGGCCATGACGGCAACGACGTCCTGGCCGGTGGCGCGGGCGGCGGCGATACCTTTGCCGGCGGCCTGGGCGACGATACCTATCAGGTTTATGAAGGTGGCAGCGTGGTCATCGAAGGCGTCAATGAAGGCCATGACATGGTCTGGGCGACGGCCAGCTATACCCTGGGTGCCAATCTGGAGGATTTGCGGCTTTTCACGGGCGACGCCTATGGCACCGGTAATGCCCTCAACAACCAGATCGAAGGCAATAATGGCAACGACATGCTGGACGGTGGACTGGGCAACGACACCTTGCTCGCTTTCTTCGGCAGCGATTCCCTGATCGGCGGCACAGGCAATGACTCGCTGGACGGCGGCGTGGGCACCGATACCCTGGCCGGTGGCGTGGGTAACGACACCTATATTGTCGACGATTTCGGCGACGTCGTCGTCGAGATCAGCAGCCAGGGCACGGATATCGTCTACGCCTCGGCCAGCTTTGTCTTGAGCAGCAGCGTCGAGAGCCTGGTCCTCACCGGCAGCGGCAACATCAACGCCACCGGTAATACCACCAACAATACCCTTACCGGCAATGACGGCAATAACGTTTTGGACGGCAAGGCCGGTCTCGACAGCATGACCGGCGGGTTGGGCGACGACACCTACTATGTCGACAATATCGGTGACCGGGTCTACGAGTCCGACCTGGGCGGCACCGACACGGTCTCCAGCACCCTCACCTATGCCGCCGGCCAATATATCGACAATATTATCCTGACGGGCTCGGCGGATATAAATGCGGCGGGCAACTCGCTCAACAACGTCCTGACCGGCAATACCGGCAATAATGATCTGAGCGGCGGCGGCGGCGCCGATACGATGACGGGCGGGGCGGGCAACGACACCTACACAGTCGACAACGCCGGTGATGTCGTCGTTGAAACCGCCACCGGTGTCGACGTCGTCAATTCCAGGGTCAGCTTCGATATCGGCGCCAATTTGATCGAAGGCGTCAACCTGATCGGGGCTGCCCACGTCAACGCCTATGGCGGTACAGCCGGCCGCGCCGAGACGCTGAATGGCAATACGGGCAACAATATTCTGGATGGACGCGGCGGCTCAGATACCATGGCCGGCGGCCTGGGCAATGACAGCTACTATGTCGAACGCACCACCGATGTCGTGACGGAAAATGCCGCGGAAGGTACGGACCTGGTCTATTCCACCGTGACCTACACCCTGGGGAACAATTTCGAGACTCTGATCCTGCAGGGGGCGGGCAATCTCATCGGCACCGGCAATACGCTCGACAACAGCCTGACGGGCAATACGGGCGCCAACAGGCTGCTGGGCCTAGACGGCAATGACTGGCTGGACGGCGGCACGGGCAATGACACCCTGACCGGCGGCCTGGGCAACGACACCTATATCGTCGACAGTGCAGTGGATAGTATCGTCGAACTGACCGGCGAAGGCACGGACACGGTGCAGGCCTCGGTTTCCTACACCCTTGGCGCCGCGGCCTATGTTGAAACCCTGACCCTTACGGGTGCCGCCGACATCAATGCCACCGGCAATGCCCTGGTCAATACCGTCAATGGCAATAGTGGCAACAATATCCTCAATGGCGGCGCCGGCGCCGACACCATGGCCGGCGGACTGGGCAATGACACCTACGTCGTTGACGATGCCGCCGATGTGACGGTCGATGGCAGCACCGGCGGTACGGGCGATACCGTCAATGCCTCGGTCACCTACGCCCTGGGCGCTTCGGCCTATATCGAAATTTTCAACCTGACCGGCGCCGGCAATATCAACGCTACAGGTAACAACATCGCCAATACCATCACCGGCAACAGCGGCAATAACAGCCTGGATGGCGGCAACGGCGTGGATATCCTCACTGGCGGCGCGGGTAACGATACCCTGATCGGGGGTTCGAGCGCCGACACCTTTATCTTCGGCTTGGGCAGTGGTCAGGACGTCATCAACGACTTCAAATCCAGCCAGAACGACCTTGTCAATATCCACGCCTACAGCAACGGCGTGGTCAATGGCGGCGGTGTCACCCTGACAGCCCAGGGCAGCAATACCCTGATCGATCTGGGCGGTGGCAACACCATACTGGTGCTCAATATCGCCCCCAATGATGCTGCCTTCCTCAGCCATATCGTCTGGTAAGGTTAGGGGCCGTACTCGATTAGGATTTCGCCGTGATATGCAGCGATATTGTCCAATTTCAGAAGCAAAGCCGCAACAAGGGTGAGCCCCTTGCAAGGCTTGGCACCGCCCAAATGGACAATTTTCGCCATACCCCTTCGGGGCGCCGCGTAATTGCCGGTTGGCGGCGTTGAAAAGTCCTTGGGGTGTTTACACCCCAGCGGCCTTTTCGCCTGGCCAGCCAGCAATTACGCTGGCGTCACGGCGGAAACCTAATCGAGTACGGCCCCTAGTCCAGGGTCGAGCGATACCGCATCATGGCGACGGCCGTTGCTGCCACAATAAACAGCAGCAACGGCCAGATATTCGGCCACATGGCGTGGAAGTCCGAACCCTTCAGCATGACCGAGCGCACGATGCGCAGGAAATGAGTCAGCGGAAAGACCTGGCCGATGGCCTGCGCCCAGCCCGGCATGCCGCGGAAGGGGAACATGAAACCCGACAGCATCATCGACGGCAGGAAGAAGAAAAACGTCATCTGCATGGCCTGCATCTGCGTCCGCGCTATGGTCGAGAAGGTAAAGCCGACCGCCAGGTTTGCGATGATGAACAGCGCCACGCCGAAGGCCAGCAGCCAGAATGAACCGATAAACGGTACGTGGAAGACATAGGCCGACGCCAACAGCACGATCGACGTCTGGATCAGCCCGACGCCGACATAGGGCACAATCTTACCGACCATGACCTCCCACGGCCGTGCCGGCATGGCCAGCAGGTTCTCCATATTGCCGCGTTCGGTTTCGCGCGTCATGGCGATGGAGGTGATCATGATCATGGTCATGGTCAGTATGACGCCCAGCAGGCCCGGCACGATATTGTACTGAGAAATGCCCTCCGGGTTGTACATGCGGTGGACGACGATATCGACCGGAGGCGGCCCCTGGGCCAGGCCGGCCCAGGGACCCTTCAGGTCCTGTTTCAGCGCCGATTGCGCAATCAGCGATATCTGGCCCACCGCGTTGGACGCCGCCGACGGGTCCGACGCATCGGCTTCGATCAGCATCTGCGGCCGGTCGCCGCGCAACAGATCGCGTGTAAAGCCTGCCGGCACGGTGACGACAAAGGCCGCTTCGCCCGATTGCAGTGCCTCGGTGCCTTCCTTGGCACTATGCACCTGACCCTGGATATCGAAATAGGTCGAGTTCTGCATGCCGGCGATGATCGACCGTACCTCCGTGCTGTCGTCTTCGAGATACAGCAGGGTCGGCAGGTGGCGCGGATCGGAATTAATGGCGAAGCCGAACAGGGTCAGTTGGATCACCGGCACCATAATCATCATGCCGAAGGTCATCCGGTCGCGCCGCATCTGGATGAATTCCTTCAGCAGTATGGCGAAGATACGGGTCAGCGGTGCGAACATGTCAGGCCCCTACCGAATTGTCGACGGACGTGCCCATCAGGTGGATGAAAACATCTTCGAGATTGGGTCGCGCCTGCAGCCAGGTGATCCCAGGCGCCTGGCCTTCGCGAGCAATGAGCTCCCTCAGCTTGGTAAGATCGCCGCCCGACAGGTGCAGAGCATTGCCGAAATAGGCGATGTGGTCGGCGCCTGGCTTGCCGCGCAGGCGCTCCATCAGGTCGCGCACCCCTGCCCCTTCGGCGATGAAGGTATAGAGGCCGCTGCGGTCGATAATGTCGTCAACGCGACCCTGGGCCATCAGCTTGCCATAGGCGATATAGACGATCTGGTCGCAGCGTTCGGCCTCGTCCATATAGTGGGTGGAGACCAGGACGGTCAGGCCTTGCGCCGACAGGCGGTGGATCTGATCCCAGAAGTCGCGCCGCGCCTGCGGGTCGACGCCGGCGGTCGGCTCGTCCAGCATCAGCATTTTCGGACTGTGCAGGGTGCAGGCGGCGAGCGCCAGGCGTTGCTTCCAGCCGCCGGAAAGCGTGCCGGCTAGTTGCTTCTGACGGGTCGCCAGGCCCAGCTGTTCCAGGGTCTGGTCGACGACCTGCTTCTTGCTGCGGATGTCATACAGGTTGGCGACGAATTCGAGATTTTCGCGAATGGTCAGGTCTTCCCAATAGGAAAACTTCTGCGTCATGTAACCGACCTGGCGCTTGATCTCGCGACTCTGTTTCAGGATGTCATAGCCGAGGCAGGTGCCACTGCCGGAGTCAGGCCTGAGCAGGCCGCACAACATGCGGATGGTGGTGGTCTTGCCCGAGCCGTTGGGGCCGAGAAAGCCCCACACCTGGCCGCGCGGCATGGCGATGTCGACATGATCGACCGCCGTGCGCTTGCCGAAGGTCTTGGTCAGGCCCTTTACGTCGATCGCAAAGTCCATCACAGGTTCACATCAACCGGTTGGCCGGCATGCAGGGCCTCGGGTTTGTCAGGGGTTACCTCGATCAGGAACATCAGCTTCTGCCGCTCCTTGACGCTGTAGATGACCGGTGGGGTAAATTCGGCATTGGGCGCGATAAAGCGCACCCTCCCCGACTGCGCTGTACAGCCATCGCAGCCGACATGAACTACGGTACCGACCTTAAATTTCGCCAGTTCGCTCTGCGGCACGTAAAAGCGCACGAACGACCGACCCTTGGGGCGTACGGTCAGGACTGGCGATCCAGCGGCGACAAACTCCCCCGGTTCGCGCAGCCGCTCATCGACCTGTCCCGTCAGCCGCGCCCGCACCGACCGGTCGTCGACCGTCCATTGTGCATTGGCGACATCGGCCGAGGTGGCAGCCGCCTGGGCCTGGGCCGCGTGCTGCTGGTCCTCGCGCGCTGCCAGTTTTTTCTTGGCGATCAAGCGGTCGATATTGGCCAGGGCCGCCGCTGCCGACTTGGTCGCCGCGCGTAATTGATCCATCTGCGCCGCCGAAACAAAGCCCTTGGGCTCCAGTTGGGCGTAGCGCGCCTCATTAGCCTTGGCCAGATCCAGGGCCGACTGCGCCTGGACACGTTGGGCCAGCAACGGCGCAATATCGGCCTCGCGCGCCCCCTTGGCCAAATCCTGCGCCTGGGCCGACGCCGCCTCGGCGCGACTTTGCGCCCCGGCCAGGCTGTTGCCGGCCTGGCTGGAATCCAGTATGAACAGAAGTTGGCCATCGACAATCGCAGCACCGCGATCGACATCGACCGTGGTCAACCAGCCGGATTGCGGTGCCGCAATGGTCACCGATTGCGCCTCGACATAGCCGCTGAAACTGCTATCGGGCGTTTTCGAGCACGCGCCCAAAGCCAATAAACTCAAGGCGATAAACCAGGTATTACGCAAAGTACTACACATGTCCCAACCCCTTCAGAAATACCTTGATGTGCGCCTTCAGATATGGCTCCGGCGCAAATGGCACCGGCTCGGCGGACGCGAACACCAGCGACCACAGCACGGCCTTCAGCACCGGCGCGATGAACAGATGCGCCGCCATTTCACCCGTCACATCGCTGATCTCACCGCGGTTTAACGCCCGGTCGAACAGGGCCGTCAGTGCCTCCAGCATTACCCCAACCACCTCGCGGCGATAGAAAGCAGCAAGATCGGGGAACCGGCCGGCCTCGGCAATCAGCAGCTTCGGATAGATGGGCAGTTTGCCGGTCTGGATCGCAACGCCCGCCATGTCGGCAATGCGCATCAGGGCCGGTTCCAGCGGTCCGTCATAGCCTTTGAGAAATAGCGAGGCCAGGGCGACGCGCGGTGCGATATCGCGGCGGACCAGGGCTTCGAACAAGGCCTGCTTGGTCGGGTAATAGAGATAGACCGTCCCTTTGCTGACCCGGGCGCGGCGGGCGACATCCTCCATGCGCGCGCCTTCGAAACCGTGTTCGGAGAACTCGGACAGGGCCGCGTCGAGAATATCGGCCTGGCGCACTTCAGGGGCGGCGCGACGGGCTCTGAGGGGAGCGGATTCGTTCATATCGCTTCAATTCAGTACTGACTGGTCAGTACTGAATTACGCCGAACACGGTTACGAGTCAATTTCGCTTGTCAGAAAGCGTAAAGATTTTTGAACCGCAGATTTCGCTGATTGGCGCAGATTTTTCAGAGCTCTATCGGCAGCATGTTGTGTGACATTGTGCCGATTGACGGGCGCAAAGCGCCAAAAAGCTGACAGGCGCCCGCCACATGCCATTAAAGTTTTGAAAAATCTGCGTTAATCTGCGAAATCTGCGGTTTACCTATAGCTCGCGTCTGACCTATATCTTCAGGAACCAGCGCTTGACGTAGAAGGGCGTCAGGAACAGGCCGCATACCATCACCACGCCCAGGGCGAACAGGAAGGACATCAGATAAGGATCGTGCACGACACTCAGCAGCCAGGTGGTGATCTTGCCGGCCAGACCGCTGATATCGAGGAAGATCGACAGCAGCCAGGCGAAGACATAGACCAGTATGGCATTGGTGCCGAAGACGCGGATCGGCACGGCCCACGCCTTGAAGCCGAGCCGGTCCATGACCAGCATCAGCACCGAGAGCAGGCTGAACGCAAAGCCGACGGTCAGAAGGGCAAAGCTCGGCGTCCACATCTTCTTGATGATCGGCACCTGGGCGTCCAAGGCGAGTGCTGACAGCATCAGCAACAGCCCCGCCAGCAGGACGTTAGGCCACGCGTTGCGCGGCGTCTTGGCATTGATATACAGCCCCATCAGAATACCAGCCAGGATATTGAACACAGCCGGCAAGGTCGACAACAGGCCCTCAGGATCGTAGGTCTTGGCGCCGCTCCAGATGTGATCCAGGCCGAACACAGCGCGATCGATCCAAGCAGGCCACGAGTTTTCCGCGTCCCAAAGATTGACACCGAAGCCGCCGGGCACAGGAATGTATTTCAGGATCGCGGCATAGGCTGCCAGGAAGCCGACAGCCCACAGGGCCAGAGCCCGGGCGTGCAGAACCAGTCCGCCCTTTGCGTCGACGTGCGAATGCAGAACCACGAGGCCCGATGCAATCGCATAGCAGACCCCGATCCGCTGCAGTACACCCGGAAAGCGCCAATGGGCAAAGTCAAAGCCCGGCAACAGATTGAGGAACAGGCCGATGCCGATAATGATCGCCGCCCGGCGCAGGGCATGAACGAGCAGCGCCGTCTTACCGCCTTCCTTCATCCGCCTTGCCAGAGAAAGGGTCATGGACAGACCGACGCAGGTCATGAAACCCGGAAAAACCATGTCCGTCATGGTAAAGCCATGCCATTCAGCGTGATCCAGCTGGGTATAGATATGCCCCCAGTCGCCGGCATTATTGGCCAGCAACATGCCGATAATGAACAGCCCACGCAGGATATCCAGCGCTTCGAACCGTGTCGAGGGCGCCGCCGCAGGCTTTGCGGGCTTTACCTTTTCACGTTTCCTGAATTCGATAACCTCAGCCGGCATGTGGCGTTGCTCCCCTTTTGGGTTTCCCTGTTTTCCGGTGACCCTAATGCAAAGCCCGGACCAATTGAAGACCTTTCGCCGATGAAATATTTCTAAACGCCTCTTGCCGATAAAAGGAAATTCGCCTAGCTTTCATCTAAATGTGGTAATAATCGCTACCACACTGATTTCCAGGGGGAATTCCATGAATCGTATTCTGCCGACAGCGATGCTGTCTGTTGCACTGATTGCCGGCACGCCAGCCTTGAGCCAAGCCCAAGCCCTTCCGACCGTTCTCAAGATCGACAAGCCGGCGGCGGGAACTTCTATCTTGATCGCCGTGCCCGAAGTATCAATGGCGTTGCTGACCACCAGCGGCCCCGATCCAAAAGAAGAGTGGACCCAGACCGCCAAAAAATTCCTCAATACAGCCGCATTAAACGGAATTAAATCACGCGGTTATGACGCCGTATCGGTCGATCCAGCGGCCTATGAAGGTTCGCGCGATCTTCAAATGCTAAAGTTGAACGACGCGGTGACCTCGGCTATCCAGTACACTACCTACGTAAAGCTGCCGACCAAGACAAGCTTCGATTGGACCGTCGGCGAAGGCGCCGCAGAATTGCGCCCGGAAGGCGCCGCGACTCCGGCCGCTTACGTCCTTTTTATGAACGCTACTGGTAACTATGTATCAGGCGGCCGCATTGTCGCAGGCGCTATTCTAGCCGCTGTTTCGGGTGGCGGAGCCGGTGGAGCTTACATGTCCGGTGGTGGACAGACCATAACCGCGACTCTGGTCGATCTTAGTACCGGCAAGATCGTTTGGTACAAGACGGCTGCCTACTCCGGAATGACGGATTTGCGCACCGAAGCGGGCGATAACGAAGCGATGGACAAGTTGTTCAAAGACTTACCGCTATAGGCGCCGGTCATGTCTATCCGCACATTTTACAATAGGGGACTCCCGCCCCTGATTAAAGCCTGCTTGCTAGCATCGGCATCTGTCTTCGCTAGCGTGACGTCCAGCATGGCTCAGAGCGAAGCGCCTTTGGTCGTTAGCCTGAGTAAGGACACGCCTGAACGGACGCCAGGCTTAAAACCAGATCCCAAATCCCTGGAAGGCGGCATCTGGGGTGAAGCCGCAAAGGCCGAACGCGAAGCCAAGACGTCGGGTGAACGCAACAGCGATCCGGCCCTAGAGGCCTATGTCAGTGGCGTCGAATCCAGACTGGCTGGGCCGTTTTCCAGCGACATTCGGTTATATGTCATGGATCGTCCCTTCTTCAATGCCACTGTCAGTCCCAACGGTTACGCCGAGGTCTGGTCGGGATTGCTGCTACGGGTCGAAACAGAAGACCAACTAGCATTCGTGCTTGGCCATGAAACCGGTCACTTCCGCCATTCGCACAGCCTGAAACGTTATCAGGAAATGAAAAATGGCCAGAATGCAGCTCTGGCTGTGTCGCTGGTCATTGCGGTCGCTGGTGCTGCGGCTTCGGCCAATGCCACGTCTTACCAGTCGCTCAACAATATCAACGGCATAACGAACGGGCTGATTAACGTCACCTATTTGGGTACGGTCGCCGTGCTGATGAGTTATTCGCGCGAAACCGAGGCCCAGGCTGACGCCTACGGTTTGTCGTACGCCTCTCAGAACGGCTATTTCCCGGGCGCCGGCGGCCAATTGTGGCAGGCCCTGATCAATGAAACGGCCGCTTCGGATTCTGACAAGGTGCGACGGTCCGGTTCGCGTAACAATATCTTCGGCAGTCACCCTCTGGAACGCGATCGTGTCGACGCGCTCAACAGTCAGGATCGCCAGGCGCACGGAGGCATGGTCAGTACGCGCACCGAGGCAGACGAAAAGCTTGCCCGCCTCGCCTATCGCGGCCACATCCGGCCTTTCCTCGGTCGCTGGCTGAAGGATGACCTGCGTCGCAAGGACTATGGCCAGACCATCTTCGTCATCAATCGCCTGGCCATAGACGGTGAGGACGCGGGCGTTCTCAGCTTTTACAAGGCCGAAGCCTATCGCCTGCGCGGCAAGCCGGACGACTTGAACGCCGCGTTGGACTGTTACCTGACAGCGCTGAAAGCGCCCGATGCACCGGTCGAAACCCAACGACAGCTGGGCGACCTCTACCGTCGCATTGGCAATCCTACCGCCGCCCTCGCCGCCTTTAACGCCTACCTGGCCGCAGCGCCTGATGCCGAAGATGCTTGGATGGTCCAGGACCAGATTGACACCATCAACAAAGCCGCAGCCGCTGCCGCGCCTGCTGCTACGACAACGTCGCAAGGGGAGTGACCACATGAAACGTCTTATTGCCTCCGCAGGCCTGCTGTCCATGCTGGCCCTCAGCGCATGCGTACCTACGCCGGTCCTGGCGCCTCAGGGCCAGTTCACAGCCGGTACGGCCAACGCCAACCTGGATCGCAACTGGTCTGATATGACCAAGATGTGGGGCGCCGGCATCGGCAAAAAGGTCCATATCCTGACAATCGACGGGCTGGGGCTCAATCGTCTGCTGGTCTCGGAAGGCCTGACGGCGGACGATCCCCTGACCATCAATCCGATGAAGGGCGACACCAAGACCAATCGCGCACTGCGCGGCAAGGCCGACATGTCACTGTCCGAACAAATGGAGTTCGTCTCGGGTTCGATTGCACAACTCGATTACCACAAGGTCGAGGTCGCCAGCCCGAAACCTGTCACCATCAGTGGTGTCAAGGGCGTGCGTTTCGAACTGACGGGGGTGACGACGGAAGGCCTGAACGTCCGCGGCCTGGCCCAGGCAGTATCGAAAGGCGGACTGAACTACTATGTTGTCTACCTTGCACCGGCAGAGCACTATTACGACGCTAACCTGAGCAATGCTATCGCGGTAATGGACAGCGTCAAGCTTCCATAAAACGTCTATGAAGCGTCGCCAGGCGATGGCCGGTCTTGCGTCGGCACTATCCGTGGTCTTGATAGCCGGCTGTGCGCGGTCGGATGACATCTGCATTGTCCGTACGTTCGATGGCAGCCGTTTCAGCGTTTGTTTTTATGACCCTGGAACGTGCGATTTGCGCCTGGTCCAGGCCGATGATCATGGCGTGGCATTGCGCGATTTCACGCGTCTGACAGCCTATCTCGGACCTCGGGCGAAGTCCGTCCGATTCGCCATGAACGCAGGCATGTTCGATGCCTCCGGCACGCCCATCGGGCTCTATATCGAAGACGGTGTCGCGCGCCATCCGCTGAACAGTGGCGACGGCGACGGCAATTTCTATCTAAAGCCTAATGGCGTGTTTTTCGTCGCCGCCGACGGCCGGGCCGGCATCGAGACCTCGGAGGCTTTCGCTTCACGCGCCAGCCCTCCGCTCTGGGCGACGCAGTCCGGTCCAATGCTGGTGATCGATGGCGCGTTCAATCCGCACATCTCGCCCAACGGGACGTCAACCTATGTCCGTAATGCCGTCGGGGTACATAAAGACGGTACGGCCGTCTTCATTATCAGCGAGGAACCCGTCTCGTTCGGTCGTCTGGCGCGTTTCCTGCGTGACGGGCTGAACTGCACTGACGCCCTCTATCTCGATGGCGCGGTCTCCAGCCTGTGGGTGCCGTCGCAGAACCGCCGCGACGACCGGGCGAAACTTGGGCCAATGATCGTCGTAACAGAGGCGGCAAGGTAGCAGGCTAATTCCCGCCGATCTTGCTGCCCTTCACACGGACGTCACTGTTGCTGTCGATATTGACGGGTCCACCCGAAATATCGATCTGACCGGATTTGCGCATACGGATCTGCGCCTTGCCGGTGGCCAGTACAATCTCGTCGGTTGCCGTTAGATTAAGCGACCTGACCGCCGGCCGGGTGGCTGAATTCGTCTGGGCTTCCAGGTTCGCAATTCGGGCCTCCAGCGCAGCAACCCGCGCATCGCCCGTATCGCCATTGGCGACGCCGGCCATCAGACCACCCGCAATAATGGCACCAACGACGCTGCCGACGGCAAAGTGAGTCCACGCTTTCATAATTGATCTCCTGAAAATACGAACAAAATACAGGCCGACGATAGCGCGGGCCTTCGCCAAATCCAAGCCGGCAAGGCATGTCATGTTGACCTTACATTTTTTCCAATGTAAGGTTGACATGACATTGGCGGACATGTAAGGTTGACCTTACATTCACTGGAAACAAAAACCGCCATGAAAAATCTCTCTCCCCTGCAAACCTACATGCTGGGCCTGGGCTTCTGGATGAGCCTCTATGCCCTGACCATCGTCTTCAACAACTATTACTTCGTCAAGCACGCCTTTGGCGAACCCCAGGCCCCGGCGCTGTATCTCTTCGCCGTCCTGCCGGCCCTGCCTGTCGGCGGCAGCATCTGGGTCATCCTGCGCTACATGAACAAGTGCGACGAATATTTCCGCGCCATCCTGACCAAGCGTTTCGTTCTGGCCACCGGCCTGACCTTGTTTGTCTGCACGGCTTACGGCTTCCTGGAAAACTACGCCGGCGTGCAGCACTTCGACCTCTATTACGTCTGGGTCTTGTTCTGGGTCGCCCATGGTATCGTCAGCCCCTTCGTCCGGAGCAGCACATGAAACAATGTCTTCGTGAACTGCGCACTGAAATGGGCCTGACCCAGGCCGACCTCGCCGCCAAGCTGAACGTCTCGCGCCAGGCGGTGATCGCGCTCGAAACCGACAAGCACATCCCCTCGCTCGATCTGGCCTACAAGATTTCCGCCGTCTTCGACCGCCCGGTGGAAGCCATCTTCGAAAACCCCTACCGAAATTAATCCCTAAAATCTAAAGGCAATCCCATGTCCACGCGCATCCCGGCGGAGCGTGCCCGCCCCAACCTTGTCCAAACCCACCGCGCGCTCCAGCTCTGCAGCTATGCCGGTGCAGCCATTCTCCTGACGTTCCCGCTCGCCGAACCCGGTCATCACACCCTCAAGACCGTGATCCGTTTCACCAGTGCTCTCATCATCACCCTGCTTCACTAAGGATACCGCCATGACCAAGCCCAAAGGAATATTCGCCCGCCCCGCCGCCCTGATGGCCATCATCATCGCCATTATCGTCGCGGTCAGCGTCGGCCAACACGCCAAGGCCGCCACGCCTTTTCCCGACCCTGCGACCGAACGCTTCAGCGTTACCGTCACCGGTTCAGGCCCTGACGTCATCCTGATCCCCGGCCTGGCGTCGTCGGCCGCCGTTTGGGACGGCACGGTCGCCAAACTCGGTGGCCACTACCGCCTGCATGTCCTTAACCTGGCGGGGTTTGCCGGCGAACCGGCCGGCGCCAACGCCACGGGCGCCGTTATCGCCCCGTCCGTCGAAGCGCTCGACGCCTATATCAAGGCCAACCATCTGCAGCACCCGATCATCGTCGGTCATTCCATGGGTGGACTGATGGCGCTGATGCTGGCCAGGTCTCACCCGGAAGACACAGGCAAGCTGGTCATAGTCGATGCCCTGCCCTTTGTCGGCCTGATCTTTAATCCAAACGCCACAGTGGCGGCCATGAC
The DNA here is from genome assembly GCF_056404555.1 of Asticcacaulis sp. P2_C5. Classification (NCBI taxonomy): domain Bacteria; kingdom Pseudomonadati; phylum Pseudomonadota; class Alphaproteobacteria; order Caulobacterales; family Caulobacteraceae; genus Asticcacaulis; species Asticcacaulis sp. P2_C5. The sequence continues at coordinate 87,076 of NZ_JBFUDU010000013.1, read as the reverse complement.
GCCCCAGGCCGCCGCCCTGCGCGACGGCATGCTGGCCACCCCGGCCGATGCCTTTGCCGCTCAGCAAAAACAGAGCACCGCCCGTCTCGTCAGCAAGCCCGCAGATATCGAACGTGTTACGGCTTGGTCTGTGGCGTCGGATCGCCGTGTCTTCGCCCAGAGCTTTTACGAAGACCTGACGACGGATCTGCGTCCTGAGCTGGCGGCCATCGCGACACCCGCCGTGATCATTGTGCCGGTCGCCTCGCAATACGGCATGACTGCCGACGCCACCCTGGCCACATACAAAGCCGCCTATACCGGCATGCCCAATGTGACCTTCACACCCGTCGACGCCAGCCTGCATTTTGTCATGCTGGACCAGCCGGAAACCTTTGCCACGGCTTTGGAAGGCGCCCTCAACTAACCTATAGGGCGCGTTGATAGTTCACCAAACCCGGAAAGTCCGCCACCTTGTCGTACAGTGACCGCGCCCGGCTGTTATGGTCATGCGTCACCCAATAAAGACGTGTCGCGCCTTTCGCTTTCGCCGCGTTCGCAACAGCTTCGATCAAGGCCCGCGCCACACCCTGGCCGCGGGCCGCTTCGTCGACATAGAGATCTTCGAGATAGCAATAACCCTCACGCGCCCAGGTCGAGCGGTGGAACAGATAGGCGGCAAATCCGACCAGCCGGTCGCCATCCCTGGCAACGAACAACCCCATAGGTTCCGCCGGATCGAGGAACCGATCGAAGGTCAGATCCGTCAGATCGTCCGGCAGGGGATTGTTATAAAAGTCGAGATAGGCCTGCCACAACGGCAGCCATTCGGCCTTATCAGCCACCGTCACTGGATTGATACGCGCCACTATAAATTTTCCTTATTGAAAATAAAACAACAATCAATTTTCATTATGCCGCTACGAAACATAATCTTCTCCTGTTACCGACCTGAGGAGAGTTACCATGTCCGAAGCCCCCCAATGCCCTTACCACATGACCACCACGGCCGGCGCGCCGATCGCCGATAACCAGAACAGCCTGACCGCCGGCCCGCGCGGCCCGGTCCTGCTGCAGGACTATCAATTGATCGAGAAACTGGCGCACCAGAACCGCGAACGTATCCCTGAGCGTGTCGTCCACGCCAAAGGCTGGGGCGCTCACGGCACCTTTACCGTCACCCACGACATTTCGAAATACACCCGCGCCAAAATCTTTTCCGAAATCGGCAAGGTTACGCCGCTTATCACCCGGTTCTCCACGGTCGCTGGAGAACTGGGCGCTGCCGATGCCGAACGCGACGTGCGCGGTTTTTCCGTCAAGTTCTACACTGAGGACGGCAACTGGGATGTCGTCGGCAACAACACGCCGGTCTTCTTCATCCGCGATCCGTACAAGTTCCCAGACTTTATCCATACGCAAAAGCGCCACCCAAGGACTCACCTGCGCTCGGCAACGGCCGCCTGGGACTACTGGTCGCTAAGCCCGGAAGCCCTGCACCAGGTGACCATCCTGATGTCGGATCGCGGCATTCCGGTATCGCCCATGCATATGGACGGTTTCGGCTCGCATACCTTCAGCTTTATCAATGCCGGCAGTGAGCGCTTCTGGGTCAAGTTCCACTTCAAGACCCGCCAGGGCAAGGTCAATCACAGCAATGCCGAAGCCGCCGCCCTGATCGGCCAGACGCGCGAATCCTACCAGGAGGCGCTGTTCGGCGCCATCGAAGCCGGTCGCTACCCGAAATGGGATCTCAAGGTGCAGATCATGCCGGAACTGGAGGCGGATACGACGCCCTACAATCCGTTCGACCTGACCAAGGTGTGGCCGCATGCCGACTACCCGTTGATCCCGGTCGGCGTCCTGGAACTGAACCGCAATCCGGATAACTATTTCAACGAAATCGAGCAGGCCGCCTATTCGCCATCGAATATCGTGCCGGGTATCGGCTTTTCACCGGACAAGGTCCTGCAGGCGCGGATATTCGCCTATGCCGACGCCCACCGCTATCGTCTCGGTACCCACTACGAAGCCCTGCCGGTCAATGCGCCCAAGTGCCCCGTCCACCACTACCACGCCGACGGGTCGATGCGCTTCTTCGACAACTTCGCCAATCCGGACGCCTATTACGAGCCCAACAGCTTCGGCGGACCGGCCCAGGCACCGGAGTATCGCGAGCCGCCGCTGCGCATTTCGGGCGACGCCGATCGTTATGACCACCGCGCCGGCAATGACGATTACAGCCAGGCGCGCGCCCTGTTCAACCTGTTCGACGCGGGCGAGAAACAACGGACCTGCGAAAACATCGCCGGGTCGATGAAGGGCGTACCATCCTTCATTATCGACCGGGCGCTCGGCCACTTCGACTTGATCGATCCTGCCTATGGCGAAGGCATCCGCGCCGCTCTAAAACACGGCGGCGACATTGAGGTCCGGGCTACGCGCGACCTGCCCTGATAATCAGGCCTTATACCAACCTGCACAGATTACTGAGACGAAGGTGCAGGTTGGTATTCGGTTTATTTTAGCTCAAACGCCGCATGGCTCCTCGCAAAAGCTCGGGCGGGCGGTCGCCCTTGCCAAACTGCAATGAGTCAGCATCATTGCAGTTTGGAATTCAATGCCCTCTTCGTAAACACGCCTATGGTCAGCCCGACCAGGACGATGTGGCAGAAGAGGGTATTGTAAAGCACGATCCCCATTTCCGGCGGGAACGGCGTATGTTTGCCGACATAGGCGCGCGACAAGGGCACCACGACATAGGTCATGACCAGGAACAGCCCCACGCCGTACGGCACACTGAACGCGATCACATGTTTCGCGATAAGCGGAATTGCCTTGGCGATAAGGTAGAAGACGATCGCCATCGCGACCGCCATGGCAAAATGCAGGGCCATGCCGACGACGAAGGTCCCCCAGCCACCGTTCTTGGCCGCCTCACCCATGATTCCGCCGGCGATCGACTGTCCGATCCGCATGGGCTTAGCGCCCCGCATGCCCCAGAAAATGAAAGCGTCGGTGATATCGAACAGACCGGCCAGCAATCCGCCGGTGACGACAGTTTGAATTCGGGTCATGAAACAGCCTCCCAGAAGTTATCCGGGAGGCTATTCCAATTTCCGGAAATGACGAAATGACTTCACCCGCGACGCAAGTGCATGGGTCCGCTTTCGTGGCGATGGGTAACTGCCCAGGCACTGACCAGGCCGACCAGCGCGATACCGATGACGCAGGCGGTGACCATGGCGGGCTGTGAATCACGATAGATATTGGCCATCAATATCCCGAACAGAGCCCACACCAACGCGCCGGAATAGACCAGGCTTTCGGTCAGCCACGCCATGACGCCGCCGAACAGGATCAATCCCACCAGGAAGCCCAGAGACACGCTGACATAGCTGGGGTCCAGGGCGTAGTAGCCGGCGACCAGGGTACTGGTGAAATTGACGAAGCAGGCCGCCGTCAGCCAGCCCGTCACCAGGGCCAGGGGTGCGAAGACCAGCAGTTCGTCGTCACGCGACAGCACCATGTCCTGACGCAAGCGCAACAGCCCACTGATACCGGTAATAAGCGCAATGAAGACCAGGGCGACACTGACCCAGTCGAAGCCCTCCATCGGGACCCAGACCTGCCACAGCGCGTTGACAAAGCCGATCACGGCGATATTCCACCCAACGGCGTGCAGGGCGCGATTATATTTCTGATCCGGCAGCATCTGCCAGACGGCCGCGATCAAAGCGAACAGATAGATGGCGCCCCAGATGGCGAAGGCGGGTGACCACGGCACCAGAGGATGGCTGGTCACTGCCGAACGCAGTTCGACATTGACGCCGAGATGCAGAAAATCGGTCAAGCGCGCGGTGACGATCGGGGCGATCGCAGCGAGCAGAATGACGAAGGGTTGCAGACCACGCCCGGGTGCGCGATCCCTGACAATATCCTGGGCCATGATGGGTCCTTATCCTAAAGAGAAGGCTTGGGGCCTGACAAAAAAAGCCGGGTTCATTGTGCCCCCTAACGCCGCTTTTCGTCGCGGCGCCATTAACTCTATGGCAAGGAATTCATAAAATTTCGATGGGTATGCGCGTCATCAAACTGGCCAACCGCCGCTGGCAGCGCGTATCACGCCTTCTTGACGAACTCTGTGCGCAGGACCAGGCCCTTGACCTTGTCGGCATTGCACTCGATCTCAGCCTCGTCATTGGTCAGGCGGATATTTTTGATCAGCGTACCGCGTTTCAGCGTGACGCCGCCCGAACCCTTGACCTTCAGGTCCTTGATCAGTGTCACGCTGTCGCCGTCGGCCAAACGCGTGCCGTTGCTGTCTTTTACGACAATATCATCGTCATCGTCGTGTGCCATTTTGCCCCGCTCAGCCGCTGTGTGTCTGGAATGGCCGATCCCTACAGGGCGCGGTCAGTCGTGGCAATAGCCCTCATTCGCCGCCACAACGATACAGTCATGCTTGCCGGCCAGCCACTTCATGCCGGTATCTTCCCCCGTGCCCTTACGGATCGTGAGGACCTGGCCGTCGCGCGTAAAGGCGATGCCATTGGCTGTCGCCTTGCCGGTAAAGTCGCGTGGTCCGTCGAGATTGGCCACCGTGACAAGATAGTCGGGCCCTTGGGGGGTGACGGTCAGGTAGGTGCCTTCGGGTCCGGTCCACTTACCGGTGAAGCTCGACAGGTCTGCCGCCGACTCCAGCGCCGAGGCTTCGGCGGAGGTAATTGAGGCCGCCGCGGACTCGCCGACGTAGCTGGTGACCGTTGTCGTGTTTGTCGTTGTGGTTTCCGTCGTTTCGCTCTTCGGCGAGCAGCCGCCAAGTACTGCGATAGCCAGGCCCAATGTCAGAAAGCCGGTCGTTTTCATGAATAGTCTCCATACTCTGTTGCCGGAAAACTAGGCCAGGGCCTGACCCGATGTCCATGTCGCGACTACGCGGCGTTTGTAAAGGCCCGATATGGCATGACCGTTTTTTGACAGTGTCACTTTACCGTATGGCGATTGACAGCCTGCCGCCGGTCTGCTCCGTTCACCGCGCACCGCTTTCGGCGATTCAGTCCCCTTCCCAACTCAGGATGTTCATCATGTTCAAATGCGAAGCCTATGCCGCGACGAGCGCCGATCAGCCGCTGGCGCCATTCGTTATCGACCGTCGCGAGCCCCTGGCCGAGGACGTGCAGATCGACATCCTGTTTTGCGGCGTCTGCCATTCCGACCTGCATATGGCGCGCAATGAATGGGGCATGAGCGTTTTTCCGGTCGTTCCCGGCCATGAAATCGTCGGCCGCGTCGTCAAGACCGGCTCGGCCGTCACCCGGTTCAAGGCCGGGGACCTGGTCGGTGTCGGCTGTATGGTCGATTCCTGCCGCACCTGTCCAAGCTGCCGCTCCGGCCTCGAACAATATTGCCAGACCGGCAACACCCTGACCTATGGCTGGCCCGACAAGATTTCCGGCGGTGTGACCCACGGCGGCTATTCGGGCGCCGTCACCGTTGCCGAAAGCTTCGTCCTGAAGATGCCGGAAAATCTCGACCCGGCCGGCGCCGCGCCCCTGCTGTGCGCCGGCATCACCACCTGGTCGCCCCTGCGCCATTGGAAGGTCGGCCCGAACCAGAAGGTCGGCATTATCGGCCTGGGCGGCCTCGGTCATATGGCGGTGAAATTCGCCCATGCCTTCGGTGCGTATGTTGTGCTGTTCACCACCTCGCCCGGCAAGATCGAGGACGGCAAGCGCCTGGGCGCCGACGAGGTCGTCATCTCGACGGACGCGGACGCCATGGCCGCCCAGGCAGGTTCCTTCGACTTCATTCTCGACTGTGTCTCGGCGCCGCATGACCTGAACGGCTATATCGCCTGCCTCAAGTTCGACGCCACCATGGTCCTGGTCGGCGCCCCCGACAAGCCGGCCGAAGTCATAGCCTTCGGACTGATCATGGGCCGCAAGACCCTGGCGGGCTCGATGATTGGCGGCATTGCCGAAACCCAGGAGATGCTGGACTTCTGCGGTGAGCACGACATCGTCAGCGACGTCGAGGTCATCCGCATGGACGAGATCAACACGGCTTACGACCGTATGCTCAAGTCCGATGTCAAGTACCGCTTCACCATCGATATGGCGACGCTTTAGCCAGGCGTCGCGCTCTGCGTGCGAGTGCCCAGAGCGATCAGCGGCACTGCAATCGCATAGACGACAATCACCGACAGCCAGATGGCGCCGGGCCACGCCTTTTCGACCGCAAAATACAGCGTCGAAAAGCCCAGCGGCGCGACGATCGACGCCAAGCTGACGGCCGAGGCCAGGACACCCTGGAACTGGCCCTGACGGGCGGCATCGACCTGGCGCGTGGCCAAGGCCTGAAGCGACGGCGTGCCGATACTGCCCAGGGCGAAGACCGGCATGATGGCGAAGACGATCCAACCGTGGTGCGCGAAGGCCATGACGGCCAGGGCAATAGAGGCGCAACCGATGCCGACGAAAACGGCTCCGCGTTCGCCGAACAGTTTGGCCGCCGGCCCTGGCAGGAAGGCCTGCACCGCAGTTTGGCAGAGACCGAACGCGCCGAGCGACAGGCCAATCCACAGGCCATTCCATCGAAACGCGTCGAAGCCCCAAAGCGCCCAGCAGGTACCGTAGACCTCGCCTATGCCGCTCATGATGAAAAATACCAATATGACCGGCAGAAGTCCTTTCAGCGACAAGGCCCAGCGCAGCGGCCGCAACGGGTTGAGCGCAGCCAGGTCGATCTTCCGGCGGACGGGCGTGTGCGATTCCGGCAGCACGAATAGAGCCAGCAGCAGATTGCCGGTATTGAGTACGGCGGCGGCGATGAAGGGTAGCCGCAGTCCATGGTCGCCGAGCAGCCCACCCAGCACGGGCCCAATGATAAAGCCGGCGCCGAACATGGCGTTGAACAGTCCGAAGCGGCGGGCGCGTTTGTCTTCGGGCGAAATGTCGGTGATATAGGCCATGGCGACCGAGACATTGGCACTGGTCAGGCCGGCAATGGCGCGGCCCAGGACGAGCATCCAAAGCTGCGGCGCGAAGGCCATGATGAGGTAGTTGACCGCCGCTCCGGCCAGGGAGATGAGCAGCACGGGACGCCGGCCCAGCTTGTCGCTCAATGCACCCAAGACAGGCGCAAAGACGAACTGAATAACCGCGTACAGCGCCGTCATGATGCCGATATAGGGCGCGATATGCTGGCTGTGCGTCACGTCCGCCAGCAGCCGAGGCAGAATTGGGAAAATCAGCCCTATGCCGACGGCGTCGAGACAGATTGTGGCGTAGATAACGGCGAGCGACCCGTTCTTGGACACTTTCTGGGGCATTTAATATACTCGATATAACTTTGTACTTAGTATATTTATCTACACTTTCGACACATGGCCGTCAACGAAAAATCTGTACTCAGTATAAAAATCGGACTATCCATAACCGCATGTCCTCGCCAGTCTCCCCGGAACCATCGGACCTCCGCGCCCGCAAACGCTTTGCCACGCGGCGCGCCATATCGGCCGCTGCCGACCGTCTGTTCCGCGAGCGCGGCTTCGAGAACGTTACGGTGGATGAGATCGCGGCCGCTGCCGATGTCGGGCGGATGACCGTGTTCAACTACTTCCCGCGCAAGGAGGACATGTTCTTCGATCGCGACGAAGAGGTGCGTAACGTCGTGCGCGAAGCCCTGCGCCAGCGCACGCCCGGTACGTCGCCGATCGAGGCCCTGAGCCGCCTCCCTCATCGGCTGGTGGCCGAGCAAAGGCCCTATGTCGATTTTTCCGCAAATAGCCAGGGTTTTGTCGAGACAGTCGAGCGCAGCGAAACCCTGAAGGCGCGAGCCCGGGCGATACGGGATGAGATCGCGCAGATGGTTGCGGTGGCGCTGGCCGAAAGCGCCGGGCAGAGCCCTGACGATCCCGACGCCCACCTGGCAGCCGGCCTGCTTCTGGCGACCTGGACCGTGGCCTTTATCCAGGCGCACCGGGTCTTCCGGGAAACCCAGGACAAGAAAAAGGCTAAAGCCGCCTTTCTCACCATTATCACCCAGGGGGCCGCCGCCCTGACCGCGGCCTTAGCCTATACGCCATACGTGAGCAGTCAGGAAACAAGTCAAGAGGACTGGACGTTCGGCATTTAATATGCTGCCCTTCGCACTGCACAATCGATCCGGGGTCAGATGATGAAGCCAGCCACCCGACAGACATGGCGTATCCTTTTGGCACTGACAGTTGGACTGGCCACCGGTATTGCCTGGGTGCATTACGGCTGGGGCGGGCTGGAAACCGCCAAACGGATCGCGGACTTTACCGGCGGGCTGTGGCTCGACGGCTTGCGGATGACCATTATCCCGCTGATTGTCGCGCTGCTTATCGTCGGCATAGCCCGCACAGCCGACGAAGCGCGCGGCGGACGACTGGCCTTCCAGTCCGTCGGTCTGTACGTCATCCTGTTGTGGATATCGACCGGGCTGGCCGCCATCCTGATGCCGTTGCTGCTCGATTACTGGCCCCTGCCCGCTTCGGCCGCTCGCGCGCTCAGCGAGGGCATCAAGACCTCGAGCGAGACCGCTGCCACAGTCCCCGACACGCTGGCCTTTCTGCGCACCATCGTGCCGACCAACCCGATTTCCGCTGCCGCCGACACCGCCCTGTTGCCGTTGATGTTCTTCACGACGGTGTTTGCTGTCGCGGTCACCCGCCTGACCGCCGAAGCGCGCGAGCCGATCGTCCGCTTCTTTGCATCCATCTCCGACGCCATGATGATCGTCGTCGGCTGGGTCCTGTGGCTGGCGCCGATCGGTGTCTTTGCCCTGGCCCTGACGCTCGGCGTCAATGCCGGAACCGCCGCCATCGGCGCCCTGCTCCACTATATCGTCGCCATCTCATCGATCGGCGCCGTTGCCTGGCTGCTGGCCTATCCGCTGGCTTTGTTCGGCGGCCGCGTCGCACTCGGCAAGTTCATCGTCGCCACCGCACCGTCCCAGGCCGTGGCGCTGAGCACCCAATCGTCGCTGGCCTCCCTGCCGGCCATGCTGCGAAGCTGCGAGGCGCTGGGCGTCTCCGAAAAGATCGCCGGCGTATCGCTGCCCATCGCCGTCGCCATATTCCGTATCACCAGTCCGGCGATGAATTTGGGCGTCGCCATCTATGTCGCCCACTGGCTGGGCATACCGTTGAGCCCCGCCACCCTGATCGCCGGCGCAGTCGTGGCCGGCACGACCACGCTGGGCACGGTCAGCCTGCCTGGCCAGGCCAGTTTCCTGACCTCGATCACGCCGATCTCCGTCGCCATGGGCGTGCCGCTGGCGCCGCTCGGCCTGCTGGTGGCGGTCGAGATGATCCCCGACCTGGTGCGGACCGTCGGCAATGTCACCATGGACGTGGCCGCCGCCACTTTTATCAAGCGGCTCAACACGGACAAGCCGGACGCCCCGGCCCCCGAGCCTGCCCCCTAAAGACATCGTTCACAGGGCGCGCGCCGCCCGAAAGTCCTGCCAGATCTTTGTCAGTTGGCCGGCGAGACGATCCGGGTCAAAAGGCTTTGAAATGACGCCGTTGCCGCCGATATCCATATAGTGCCGCACCTCGTTCGACTGGACGCGGGCCGACATGAAGATTACGGGCACATCATCGAGCGCGGGCTGCTCGCGCAAGGCTTTCAATGTCGCCGGGCCGTCCATCTGCGGCATCATGACGTCGAGCAGGATCAGATCGGGGGCGATCTCCGCCGCCTTCGCTACAGCCGTGCAAGGGTTGTTTAAGGCCGTGACGCGGAATCCGCCCAGGTATTCAAGGCAAAGCTGAACGACTTCGAGGATATCGTCTTCGTCGTCGATACAGAGGATATGGTGTGGGCGGGACATACGGAGGCTCGTCAATCTATATAAACGGGAAGTTGTGCGAGGATGGTGGCGATGATCTTGGCTTCGGAATGGCGTGACTTGACGAGGGCGGCGCGAATATCGCCTTGCTCAGGTTCGCTGGCTTCCTCGTCGGATAGAATGATCGCCGGCGGGGCGCCTTCGCCGAGGGCTGACAAGCCGTCACCGTCGGGCAGGCTGCGGTCGAGGATGATCAGATCGAAGCGTTCGGCGCTGATCAGGCTGCGGCCCTGGTGCAGGGTAGCCGCCGTCGTGACGCGGGCCCGGCCCTGAAGCGCTGCGGTGAGGAAGTGGCTGAAGTCGGCGTCGTCCTCGATATGCAGAATGCTCGGCAGTTCGCGGCCGGCGGACTCGGTAAGCAATTGGACGCCGCTCAGCTCGGCCGGTTGGGTCACCGCCAGCGGGAAGTCGAGCCAGAAGGTGGTACCGACGCCGACCTCGCTGTCGAAGCCGATGTGGCCACCCATGTGTTCGACGATCTGCCGGGTGATGTGCAGGCCGAGGCCTGTGCCGGCACGGGCGCGGGTCGATGAGGAATCGGCCTGGGAGAAGCGGCCGAAGATGCGCTGGCGGAACTCTTCCGGAATGCCCTGACCGTGATCCTGGACGTGGATACGGGCTATGCCATGGTCGGTCGTGACCCTGACTTCGACTGTCTGGCCCGAGGACGAGAACTTGGCCGCATTCGACAACAGGTTGGTCAGGGCCTGTTCGAAGCGCGCGGCATCGAGCTGGGCCGTCAGCCCGGAATCGACCGGGGCCATTGCCAGGGTGACGCCGTAGCGCTGGGCAAAGGGCTGGTTGGCCTCGACACAGCGCGCGATCAGGTCGGCCAGGCTTTCCTCGCGGATGTCGAAACGCATCTTGCCCGAACCGATCTTGTCGAGGTCGAGAATGTCGTTGATCAGCGGGATCAGGCGCTCACAGTTCTTGCGCGCCAGTTCGATGAGACGCAAGGCCTTGTCCGGCAGGTTTTCAGCCATGGTGCTGGCCAGGAGACCCAGCGATCCGCGGATCGAGGTCAAGGGGGTGCGAAGTTCGTGGCTGACCACGGAAATGAACTCGCTTTTCAGGCGCTCCATCTCCTTGCGTTCGGTGATGTCTTGAATCTGCGAGATAAAATAGCGCGGCTGACCATCGGAATCACGGACCAGTGAGACCGTCAGGAGGGTCCAGATGATGCTGCCATCCTTGCGGACATAGCGCTTTTCGAGAACGTAGTTGGCGATGTCGCCGGCCAGGGCGCGGCGAACCAGGGCCATATCCTCGTCAAGGTCTTCCGGCAGGGTGATCGACTGGAAGTCATTGGCCAGCAGCTCTTGCGCGCTGTAGCCCAGCAGGTCGCAGATGGCCGTGTTGACCCTCAGCCAGCGCCCGGAGGTATCGACCAGAGCCATGCCGATCGAGGCGTTTTCCATGGCCGATCGGAAGGTGTCCTCGCTGGTGCGCAGGGCATTTTCCTGACTTTTGCGGTCGGTGATGTCCAGGATAATCTGGAACAGCACGGCCCGGCCGTCGTAGGTCCCCCTCTGGATGTGGACCTCGGCGTCATAACAGGTGCCGTTCTTGCGGTGGTGACGGGCATCAAAGACGATCTTGTCCGTACGGCCGTCGCGCAGATCGGCGATCAGGGCCAGATAGGCGTCGCGTGACAGGTCGAGCTTGATGTCCAGCGGGCTCATGGCGCGCAGTTCCTCAAGCGTGTAGCCGAGGTTTTCGCGGCCGCCGCGATTGACCTGCAAGAAATTCAGCGTCTCGGCGTCGACGACAAATATCTCGTTGACCGAGTCTTCCAGCATGCGGGCGATACTCTCGATCTGCAGGTGCTGGGCACGTTTCTGGTCCTCGGCGTGTTTGCGTTCGCTGATGTCCTTGACCGTGCCGACATAGAGCCTGCGGCCCTGCAGCTCCATCTCGTTGACCGTCAGCTCCATGGCGAAGACCGAGCCGTCGCGGCGCAGGCCCTGGACTTCTCGCATCTGGCCGATGACGCGATGTCCGCGCGCCGCGTCGTAGGCATGAAGGTAGCCGTCGTGCCCCGAACGATAGGGTTCGGGCATCAGGACGCTGATGTTGTGGCCGATGAGGTCCGTTTCACTATACCCGAACATGCGCTCGGCCGCCGGGTTGACGCCTTCGACCAGGCCGAATTGATCGATGGTGATGACCCCGTCCACCACGGTGTTGAGGATGGTGCTGGTGCGATTGGCCAGGTCGGTGGCCTGGCGGTTGATACTCTCCAGGTCGCGTGAGCGCAGGCGCAGGACGACCAGGGTCTGGACCGACAGGGCGGTCAGCGCCGATATGATCAGGCCGGCGATCAGGGCGAGGATCGGCAGGACCGAGGTCTGGCGCTGGATATAGGCTTCGGTCGGTGTCAGTTTCAGCGTCCAGGACTGGTTGGCGATGACCAGCGGCTTGGCGATGCGCCACGATGCGGCGCCGGGACCGGGCGGCTTTGCAACCACGAAGCTGTTGTCGGCACTGTCCAGTTCGACGGCGTAGGCATCGCGCAGGTCCGCCGGCAGGCCGGCCCTAAGGAAGCCGTCGACGGAAAAGGTGCCTGCGACATAGCCATCGCCCAGTCCGTTGCGCTGGAGCGGTGCATAGGCGACGAAGGCAGGCCGGGTACCGAGACGCATGGGCGGCGCGAGAATGACCTTGTCGCTGCCGGACACAGCGTCGAGTCGCGTCAGGAGTTGCCGATGATCCGCGGAACTCGGCGCATCGACAATAGCGGCAGATTCGGTCCACTGCACCTTCAGGTCCCGGTCGAGCCATTGCAGGGCCTCAAGGCCAGGCATCTGTTTGACATGCGCCGCGGCGTCGAAACGCCACAGGGCCTGCGGTGTGCCGCCGCTTAGACGCCACCGTCCGGACATGCGATCGAGCGCTGCCAACTCGGCCTGGGCCTGGCTGGCGATCAACTGCTGGACGCGGGCGCCGTCCTTGTCGACCAGGGCATGGACGAACTTGACCTCATGGTCATCCAACGTCCTGTAGAGGTAAACGGCGCCGGCCGACATGACCGCCAGAACCAGGGCCGGCAGGACAAAGCGCTGACGGCCGGCGAGCAACCGCAGGGTTTCGCCGTTACGCAGGGAGGAGACGAAGACGAAAACGCCGAACATGCCGGTGAACAGCAGGCCGCCGACCAGGATAAAGATTGGATTATAGTATCGGCCGGCCGTGTCGAACTGCGGTGTGCTGTCCCACACCAGCAGCCATTGCGATTGGCCGACCGACAGGGTGCGGCGCAGGGTGAAGGCGGGCTTGGACGCAGCGCCGCTGCTGTAGATCAGCGTGTCGGGGCTCTCTCGACCCTCGTCATAAACGCGCAGATTGAGCGTCGTGCCCTGGCTGGCGGTCAGGTCGGACAGCAGATTGTCGGCGATGAAAGGGCTGTAGAGCCAGCCCGCAAACGCCTGGCGGCGGGCGTCCACGGTGTCGGTCGGCATACCGGCGTGATACAGGGGGTGGAACAACAGGAAGCCGGGACGCTTGGCCTGGTCCTGCACGAGGATGACGCGCCGGCTCATGGCAGGACGGCCGGTGTCGCGCGCCAGTTCCGCCGCTTCACGGCGATGCGTTTCGAACGCGAGATCGAGGCCCATGGCCATGGCGTTGCCGTTCTGCGGCTCGAGATAGGTAATGACGTAGTGCGGACCGTGGTCGGTGATCGGGTGGATCTGGTACGACGGCACGCCGTCGCTGCGCACAGCCGCTACGTGACGCTGAAGCTGAAGCTGATCATCCGCGACGGGCTGGACCCAGCCTATACCCTTGATGCCGGGATAGTTCTGTTCGAGGCCCAGGGCCTGGACATAGCGCTGCCAGTTGCTATGGCTCATATGCGGCGTTTCCTGCCAGTAGGCGGAAGCGCCTATCAGGGCGCTGTCGTAGCTGCCGAGACGGTGCAGCAGGGCCTTTTCGCTTTCGGAGGTCAGGCCCTGGAACTGTTCACGGCTATGGTCGTAAGCCGATTGCGAGGCAATCTTCCAGCCATAGAAGGTCAGGCCGAGCGGAATGAGAACGAGCAGGACGGCCAGGACGGGGGCGCGGCCCAGAACCGCACCGCGCCATTCGATGGGGGTGCGGCCGCCCGGCGCCATCAGGACCAGGGGCAGGAAGACGACAATGCCAAACAGGTCGCCGGCCCACCAGGCCAGCCAGTTCGATGACAGCTTGTCGGCCGGCACGACGCCGGCAAGATAGAGGCAGCTGACGCCGACGCTGGCGGCGACGACGCAGGCCAGAGGGCCACACAGCAACAACAGCCGGCCGATGTCGCGGAAGCGGTTGAATTTTAGCGGCAGGCCGATGAAACGACGGACCAGGAACCAGCCGGCCAGGGCCTGCACCGTGGAGCCTGCGGCGATGCCGAAGGCCAGGGGCAGCTTGGCGACGACAAGACCATCGCTCGCCGAAAAGGCGCCGGCGATCTGGGCATTAAGGAGGAACGAACCCAGCAGAATGCCTGGCCATAAGCGCCGACCATGCATGATCAGCATGCCCAGGGCTATGCCGGATGGCGGCCAGATGATGGTTGCAAAGCCGGGAGGCACGGCGAGGAAGAGTCCAAGCTTGCCCGTGACGCCATAAAGGGCGGCAAGGATCAGAATCCGGATGGCGTCATGCGCCAGGAAGGCCGTGACGGCTGCCCTGACGCGACCCTGCGTGCCGGCAGGTGCGGATGCCGCGGTCATCATGCCGCCTGACAGGCGGTCATAGGCTGAAGGCGATCGACGATTATGATACGCTTTACCGGTACGCCTTGCATTGTCCTGTCCCTGGCCTGAGCGGCCGTAAGTCTCGCCTTCAGGCCATTACTTTTCGTCTTCAGGATAGGCAGGTATGTTTAATACGGTATTGACCGCCGGGAATTCACCGCCCGGATTTCGAAATAATTTCAGATTTTCACACCGGGAAGTTGATTGCAGGCTGTTTGTCAAATTCGTCCAGGGCTCGAAACTGCCCCGGCGCCAGTCCGCACGACGGCTCGGCATAGACAATGACGCCATGCGCCACGGCCTCCAGCAGCCGGCGCGGCGCTGCCGTCATCGCCGCCGGATGCAGAAGCACGCCGATATCGTCCAGCCAGGCCGGCGACAGGGTCCGGCGTTCAACCGCTACACTGTCCCAGAAGCCCGCGCCTTCCAGATCGGCGCCGAAGACGATCAGGGGCTCGGCCAGGCCGCGCGCCATGTTGCGCACCTCCCGCGCCCCCTGGCGCGTAATCACCGGCCCGACAAAGGCGACGCGCGCCCCTGCCCGCCTTGGCCGTACGACCGGTTTGCGCCAATCCAGCCACAGGGCGCGGGCGCCGAAGCCCTCGGCCAGGTCATGGTGCGGCGTCACGATCCGCCGTGCCACGCCCAGCGCTTCGGTCTCGGCGTCCACCACGGCCTGGGGCGCGCGGAAATCGGCGATGGTTGCGCTGTCGGGATGGCGGGCATGCACCGCGTCCAGCCGGGCATGGATATCGGCCAGTGGATAGCGCGTCATCAGCACATCGAAACTGCGTCCCCCCAGCACGCCGTCGCGCCACAGGAACGGCAGCAGGGTCTGCGACACCACAACATGGCGCGCGCGATAGTCGATCCGCCGCGCCATGGCGCCAGCCAGGGCCGCATCGCAACGCAGATAGGCGGCCTGGCGCACGGCCCCGCGTGCCCGGGCCACCTGGCGCATGGTCAAGTGCCGTAAACCTGTTTGCCACGTCGCCGTCGCCTTCCCGCGCCCCCAATCGTAGCGGTTTAATGTCTTGCCCCACACGCCCGGCGTCAGCACCTGGTCGTCGTCGCGCCACTGTCCCGTCAGGAATTCCCGATGCTCCGGCCAGGCCTCATCCAATATCCAGGCCGTGCGCTCGGCGACTGGCGTGATATTGCGGCTGACAAAGCTCAGATGGCAGTCGGTCTTGTTGCACGAGGCGCAGCTTTCCGGACCGTGCATGTTCACACACTCTCCAGGGCGACCAGCAGATCGCTTTCGCTCAGCCGGACCTTCAGCCGCACGGCCTGCCGGCTGCGAAAGCGCAGATCGACATAGTTCCAGAAGACGGTCGCGTCCTCGCCCGGCGCAAACGGCGAGCCCGGCACCTGCGCCGTGTGGCCATGGCGCTCGACGATCTCGCAGCCGGCACGAACGGCCGCCAGATGCAGGCTGTTGCTCATCTGGCAAAGCCCGCCGGCAACCGTCGGGATGATACAGCCCTGACGCAGTTCGCGCCCTTCGACATAACCGCGACTTCGCGTGGGCATGCCGACCTGGGCCCAGAAGCTGAACACCTGGCCTGCCGGTATGACCAGACCGTTCAACGCCTTGGCCGCGATGCGCAGGTTTTGCACCTTGCCCAGTTGCAAGCCGCGTTCCTCTGCGCTGCCGTCACCATACAGGGGCGTCACCACCTCGGCCAGTACATTCCCGCTGCCATGGGTCACACGCCATCGCAGTACACCGCCTGTGGCATCGCGCACGGCGCGGCGCACCTTCAGCAGGTTGGACTTGACGAAGAATACAGCCATATCCGCCCGGCTGATAACATGATCTGCTGCCCCCACGGCGTGCTCCTAAAAAGGATAGTTGGAATAGACCTGCCTGAACTGCGGGTCCCTGGCAATCGAGACCGGCGTCACCAGATCCTGATCCATGATCTTGGCATAACAGTGGTCGAAATCGAGCCCTTTGCAATCTTCGTCGCGCTGCCACCGCGTCTGGATCAGTTTCTTGACGCGGGCGCCGCTGACTTCGAGGTCGCCGACCTTCTGCACAGTCCCGATTTTGATCCCGGCCTTGCGATAGGCGATAAACGGCAGTTCGCTGCAATAGATGGCGCGGTTGTCGAACGAGAAAAACAGGTCGTACGGCCGCCCCATCAGGTCATGGGCGGCGGAGATGATTTTCTGGCTCTGGGTTGCGTCCAGGTCGCGCCGGAAGACAGCAAAAAACCGTCCGACACCGCGCTTTTTCCAGGCGTTTATGGGTGTCTCGCGCACTGGTCCGGCGGCTTCCATGACCTTCCAGCCGTCCTTGCGTTTCACCAGAATGCCCATATGGGTATAGGCGCTGTGCGTCGCGGCCAGGATCGCCGTCGACTGGCTGCTTTTCGACGTCTGGAAGATCAGGTCGCCGTCACGCCACTGCGGCGCCGGCGTCAGAATGCGCACCGCGATCCACACGACCAGAACCCCGGCCACGGCTGCGATCGCCCACAAAACCTTGCGTTTCACCGCGCTTGCCCTCCCCGCCCGTGACGGCTAGAGAACCACAAACCCGCCGGGAAGACCATGCCCCTTTTGATCCGTCGCATCGACCACGCCAGCCCCGAATACGACGCCGCCATAGCCCTGCGCCGCGCGGTCCTGCGCACGCCGCTCGGGCTTGATTTCACGGCCGAACAACTGGCGTCTGAGGCCCCTGACACCCACCTGGCGGCCTTTGATGACGGTGACCTGATCGGCACGGTCGTCCTGACCCCTTACGGGGAAAACGCCTTTAAACTGCGTCAGATGGCGGTCGCCGACAGCCATCGCAGGCGCAATATCGGCGCGCAACTGCTGTCTGCCGCAGAAGCCCACGCTCTGGCGCAGGGCATCACGCACATCCTCCTCGCCGCCCGCGTTACGGCCCAGGAATTCTACGCCCGCCACGGTTATCTGGCCGAGGGCGATGTCTATACCGAGGTGACCATCCCGCACATCACGATGTCGAAATTTCTTATATCTCCCTGCGCGTAAGCGTGGGGAGGGGGACCGCCCAAGGCCAAGCGAAACGAAGTGAAGCGCTGGACGCAGGGTGGTGGTGGGGTTTCTTGCTTTCTTAAGGCACCGACTTTGGGAGCCCGCAAAAAACCTGACTTTTGGGTTGCACGTCCGCGCGAAAGTCATTATTCCTCCGGCTTTCCCGTGCAGGCCCCTGTGGTGGAATTGGTAGACGCGCCGCACTCAAAATGCGGTATCGAGAGATGTGTCGGTTCGAGTCCGACCGGGGGCACCATCCTTAATTTTCATGCATTCGACGTCATTTAACATCTTGAATGGCATGGATATTTCGGCGGTTCTAAAACCCAATTTTCGGTCGTATTTTAGCGGCTCACTAAAGGCCATTTTCAACACAGCTCTCTTGTCTTCCAAGCGCTCGGAATCCCATAAAATAAAGGGATTTTCGAGGAATAGCTGGGCGGTTCTAAAAGTTGTGTCGTAGTCCACAAGTGGACGACCGCAATTTGCTATCTTTTCCTGCAAAGCTGTCTTCTCGACGTTAAGCGATTGCACGCGGCTCTCGTAGGCTTTGATGACGGATTTGTCTTCCGTCTCAATAATGCGATCGAGATATTGTTGAATCGATTGATCGACTTTTTTGGCCTCGCTTTTCATCGCTTGCGCCTGCAATTTTGCCACCTTCCGGTTCTCTTCCCAAATGTCCCGGAACATAGCAGCAGCCCCTTCGATAACCTCCGGCAAGGGCACGAGGCTCTTCAAGATGATCTCGAACGCGTTATGCATATCGTCGCGGCGGGTCGATTTGCCGTAGTGCTCGCATCCCTTGGTTTGGCATAGATAGTAGGGATGGCGCGTTCCGTTGCGGCTGGTCGAGCAGCAACCCATAACCGGATTGCCGCAGCCGCCGCAGAGCACGAACTGCCTGAGCGGAAATTCCTGTGCGACGTTCTTTCGTGCAGGGACTACGGCGCGGCCTCTAACTCTATCCAAGATGCGCTGATGCGTCTCGAACGAAATCAGAGGCTCATGCTTCGCAGGAATTAGGTACAGGTCCCAATTCGGCTGGGTGATATAGCCAGCATATTGCTCGCGGACGAGAATTTCTTTCACGCGTTCAACAGAGAGGTTACGCTTTTTTTTGTCGGGATAGTGCGGATGCATAGCTAAGAAACGCATTACCTCAGTATGGGTCTGGAAGCGTCCATTTGCATATCCTTCCAATACCTCTTTGATAAGCGATGCGACTGGTTCGTCGCGCACCAGCATTTTGCCGTGTGGGTCTACTTTTTCGTACTTGTAGCCTACAGGCGCGTGAAATCCCCAATATCCATTCATCGCGCGTGCTCGCATACGATTCTTGGTTTGGATGGCGTTCTGTCGCCGTTGATAATGATTGACTGATACGTCAATGTTCTCGTGCAGTTCATCCTCAGGACTAGGATCGTCGGCATAACGCTTTTCCGGCGACTCCAAAACAGCGCTAACAGCTATGAGCTTATCCCGGAGCGGCCAATGGTCCCTGTAATTCCGCGTTAGACGGCTGGAATGATCCATTAAAACGATAAAGGGGCGACGTTGGCTTTTTAGGAAGGTCATCATGTCTTCCAGTCCGTCTCGCTCCGCGTATTGGCCGCTAATGTCGTCGTAAAAGGCCGCGACTACGCTATAGCCGCGCTTCGCCGCATATTCACGAAGTCTGGTTTCCTGCGAGTCCAGCCCGTTACCGTTCAGCTTCTGCTTCTTGTCTGACACGCGAGCGTACACGACAGCTTCTATGATCGGCATTCCGCTCCCGGAACTCTGCAAGGCTGTCCCGGCTCCAACTACGCCGCTTTGAAAGTGTTGCCGTCTGTATTTTTTCTTTTTTATCGGCATGGCGCTCCTCAGGTTTGTAGACCAGACAGGTTGTTAAAATTGGCAGACAGGGTACGTATAGATTCTGGCGAACTTTCTGAAAAATTGGAATCTTTTTTTGCGGCCTCAAGTTTGCAAATTTGAATGGGGTCCAGCCCCCACGCCCGGTCGGCGAAGCCCTTCATCATGAACCAGACATGCCGCATCAGTTCGTCCAGCTTGTCATTCGGTAGACCCATTTTTTCAAAGATGGGGCGATATTTTGCTTGATCGTAGCTCATGGTGAAATGCCGTAACGGCTCCTAATGGGCCGCCTCTCAAATGGTTGGAATTGTGGGAAAAAATACGCCTATCTGCACCCGTAGCCGGGGGAATACGCAAAAGCCCCGCTTTTGAGGGCGGGGCTTCACGCAGTAAATGCAGGTCTGGCGTTGATGGTGTTATAGCACCACATCCTACACCCAAAAGTCAAGGATTTTAATCCTACGGAACCAAGCCAGCTTCTGGAAGGCTGGCCTTGGTCGGCAGGTGGCGAATTGTTTCGCCAGTCTGCTTATCGGCTATGGCGAGATCATATTGCGCCTGTAGGTTCAGCCAGAATTGCGGATCAGTGCCGAACCAGTGACCAAACCGTAAGGCCGTGTCGCCAGTAATCGACCGCTTGCCGGTAATGATCTGGCTGACGCGGTTGGGCGGCACATCGATCTGACGCGCGAATTCGGTAGGTGTAACTTTCAATTCTTCCAGCTCGTCTTTCAGGACGGTGCCGGGGTGTACGGCTCTTGCAAACATGCTCTAGCCTCCTTTCAATGGTAGTCCACGATTTCAACATCTCCCGGCCCATTTGCGCCGTCCGGCCAGGTAAAGCAGATACGCCATTGCTGATTGATGCGAATGGAGTACTGCTCGGCCCGGTCGCCCCTGAGCGCTTCCAGCCGATTGCTCGGCAAGGCGCGTAGGGTATCCAGAGAGGTTGCCGCGTTCAGAATAGCCAATCGCTTGGCTGCCTGATCCTCGAAGCCGGAAAATGCTTTGATAAAGGCTCCGGCGGCGAACTGCTCTGTCTTTTTATCAGCATAGGACAGGATCATATAACCACCATCATATCAAAAATTTACGATGTACGTCAAGCGTCATTCCCTTGTATGCTAAGGGATTGATATGCCTAGCGCTCAATGCCACGATATTTGACCTGCCTTTTGGTCACCGTCAGATGACGTTCTTTCTGTTCTTGACGGCTCACCATTCGGGCGGTGTTGAAGGCTTTCCGGCCCTCAAATGAAACCTGCTTGAAAGCAGCCTGCCGCAGTGAATCAAGTCTCATACGGCAGTCGTCGTGCAACGCGAGCGAGTTCAACCACCCCAATTTGTCGCCAGGGGTCGGCTGTAGCGTAGGAGCAGGCGGCAACCGTTGCGCCAGATGTGCAATGGTCCCCTGTGTCGTAATACCGCGTGCGATCAGTTCGTCGGGTGACGGCATATCCCGCCTTTCCGGTTCAAGGCGTTGCTCCACCAAGCGGTCGAAAACTGTTCTCATGGAATGGCTCCGCGATTTCAGACGGCTCGCGACGTGCTCACCACGGCCTGAATCCTTCGACGTATGACACGGTACCGGACTGGTGCTGGGGGAATGACGCCAAATGCGCGGGCACATCTTCGGTCAGGACGCGGACGGTGCGCGTTCCCCAGAAGCCAGGCAACGTTACGCGGTCGATGGGCGGATGCATCGGATTTGGCAACCACAGACCGCGAAGGTCTTTTCGCTCATAATAAGGATATTTGTTGATATAGATTGGCGGGAGATCGAGGCCGGACACAAAGGCGATGGCGCGGTCCTCCGGCATCGCCATGATTTCATCGGGTGTCATGAGGGGACGCTGCATTTTCGAGCGGTTATGTGCCGCGTTGCCGAAATGCGAAAAGTCGTAGCCGGAGGCGAACGGGTCTTCGCCGCGCATGAAGCGCTGGAAGGCATCCCATTGCTTGCGCCGCGCTTCTTCCTGCTGGGCCTTGTTATCATACCGTAGACTTTGAGAACCCAGCATGTCAGAAATCAGCTTGGCAGTTTTGTAATCGCGCACACCGAAAAAGGCGCGCAACTGAGAGGAACCTATGAAGCCTTGTAAAGAGGCTTCATCATAGTTTCTGACAATTTGCCCGATGTCCTGAAAGACCGCGATGACTCGCAAGCCTGCGCCGCGCCCATAGGTGATCGCGCTCATGAGGGCTTCAAAACGGCCAAGCTGTCCTGCCTCATCGCAAATGAGCGTGACGCGCGGTGCCTGTGGCTTGCGAGATTTATAGAGCATGGTCACGCTTATCATCACGCGGTTCAGCGGTGCCAGGATTTGCGCATACTCTGCCGGCGCGTTCAGAAAGACGGTGCGCGGGTGGCCGTCTTCTAGGCAAAGGTCGCCAAGTGAGAAGTCGGGATGTTCCAGCGATGACAAAATGCGGGGATCACCCAAGAACGAAACGCACTGGGTAAGCGTGCTGTAGATGCCATAGAATTCTTTCGGCGCATCCTTCTGCTTGATGCGGAGTTCGCCGCCGGTGCGGCGCACGGACGGGTATGTGGATTGCTCCATGGATTTTAACAACCACTCCCACAAAGTCGGGTTATCCATCAGGGAATTAATGGCGTTGAACAGGTCGGCAAAATCCACGGCGCCATTTTGCTCGACCAGGACGACCAGCAGGCTTTCGAGAATGACACGCGCACCAAGCTCGAAATATTGGCCGTTGGCGCTGCCGGAAAGTACGATCAGGTTTTGCGCGATAAAGCGGCAGTCGGCATAAAAGCGTGGATCGTGCAGGCGCAGAATGTCGAGCGGATTGACGCGATGATGCGGCAGGGCATGAAGGCCGTAAGGATTGAAGCAATAGGCGTAAGCCTTATGCCGCAAGAAATTGCCAATGGTGATGCTGGCAAGTTCGCCCTTGGGGTCGATAATTAGTTGGTTGGAGTCCGCGCTGCGCAGAATTGCCTCAGCCAAGAAATCCCGGCACTTGCCGGAGCCGCTACCGGCGCATAACAGGCCGGGCGCGTCGGCATCGAGACACAGAAGCCGCCGCCCGAAATATCCGAACGGCAGGCCGCGCCATCTCATGAGACCGGCCCGGATTGCCTCGGCCTCGCTGCACCAGCGAGCCGAGCCATAAGGCTCTTCTTCACAATCAATCATTTTGGAATGTCCTAGATTTCAGACAAAAAAAGGCGGGGCTTTCGCCCCGCCAGTTAGTCACTGCCAGCTAGTGGCCGCAGTGACTAAGCCCGGCCAGCAGGCCGAACACGCCTCCGGCCCAAAGCCACCACGGGATATGCTCGACCCATTCCCATTCGACGCTGATCTTTTTCGGACGATATTCACCGCTCATGTCAGTCTCCATCATGAAACCCGCGCCGGGAAATTCCGGTCGCGAACCTTGAATAACAGGCGTGCAGCGCAAGGCCGGGGGAATAGGATTGGAAGTTGGTTGCAGCCGCCTTTGGCGGCCGCATCGCCTAATCCATGCGGTAGATGTATCGTCTGCCTGCCACGTCAACGCTGGCGTAGTCCATGGCCAGATCGCGGGCGATGGCGTCATAATCAAGATAGTTCTCAATCGCCTTTGGGATTTCCCCGAACAGGCCTTCATCGACAAACTGGACAGCGAGGTCGCGCATGGTGTCGCATTCATAAAGGGCGACATCGAATTTGTCCGGTTCTTCACTGGCCAAGTCAAAGGCATAGCCGGAGTCACGAACCGCAAGGATCACCTTGATTTTGTCCTCCTCATTCCATTCTTCAACTGCATCAAAGAACATGTGGAAATTGCCTTGGTGAATTCTTAGGGCGTCGAACAATTCGGCGTCGGCGGCCTCGCCGTCGATGAACTGAATCTCGAATTCTTCGACCGGCTGGCCGTGATCATTTTTGAGCTTGGAAGCCTTCGATTCGAATACCTCTGCGCTATCAAAATAGAATCCGGTGGCGCAAATGTCGTAGGGTTGTGCATATAGGATCGTCATTGCCGTCCCTCCTTGAGTATGGGGTTGCTGATGCAACCTCTGCCTCGTGGCGAACAGCGGGTGTGCAAACGGAACGAAAAATCGACGGCGGGCGCAGGCGTAGCCGAGCCTCGGGAGACCGTCTATTTTTCGTGAAGTGCGCCGAGGGCGGAGCCCTAAGCCTTACGCAAGATTGCACATCGGGCTCAAATCGTTTTAGAATGTCTACAGGAGGAACCAAACATGCCGGTTGTCGTAGATATTGCCGATAGACTTTACGATTATACGGATGAGGAAAAAGCGGCTGAGGCCGTTGCCGAGTATCAGGCTCAAAATTCCTTGAATGATGCAGCTATCATCGCAATTTGGGCTGATGAAAATGATCCACGGCGAATTGATTTGGAAAAGATTATCTTTGACGCTGTTGATGCCAACGGCAGCATGAGGCGAGCACAGGAACATATTCCAAATGGAGTCGAACTCGCATTGGAACCGGATTTTTAGTGACCGAGACAGCTTATCCGGTCAGGTATTGAGCAGTTCAGA
This sequence comes from Asticcacaulis sp. P2_C5, assembly GCF_056404555.1. Classification (NCBI taxonomy): domain Bacteria; kingdom Pseudomonadati; phylum Pseudomonadota; class Alphaproteobacteria; order Caulobacterales; family Caulobacteraceae; genus Asticcacaulis; species Asticcacaulis sp. P2_C5. The sequence continues at coordinate 63,100 of NZ_JBFUDU010000013.1, read as the reverse complement.
TACTTTGTCTCGAAGAGGCTGCAATGCTGGATGGCGTCTAGCAATCGAACTCACAATCAAGCGCCGTGCTACGTCCGGGGATAAGCCCGTGCGCTGGGAAAGGGTATAACCACTATCATGGTGATCTCGTTGAGCCGCCATAGCTTGAATATGGCCTAGTCCAATTGCCTGTGTGCAATCCAATGCTCGACAAAATTCAGAAAGATAGTCAGCGGTTGCGAGCTCTCGAATCATCCAGGGCTCTGGAGCCAGACCATCTGCGGGCAGTATAAGCCAATCTGGTTGAAGATCCCGTTCAGCCCGTTCCTCCCTTATCCATTGGAGAACCTCTGCTTCAGTGCAATCTCCATCAAAGATCGCTACAGATTTGATATTTGGAGCCATCCGCAGATGAGCGACCGCCTGTCTGGCTAACGTGGCATTGCTACCTACGTCCAATATTTTTACTCGCGGCCATTGGGCACCTGGAATCGCTTCCTGGACGATGGCCGCTGCTAGTCGATCTTCGGTATAAGCCAAAAGTTCAGGTTGGGCTTGGCCCGTCATTTCGTGAACAGCAAATCTCGTACTTACATCCACGAGAGCTTCGTGCTCATCGCCATTTTTTCTTATGAGCACTCTAGCTCGGCGCGGAACGGCGTCCAGAACGACTTCAGAATGAGTGGTGCATATTATTTGTAATCGCCTTCTGTCGCAAATGTTCAGCAGCTCTTCTACAAGCCGAACTTGGGCCTCGGCATGAAGACCTAATTCAATCTCTTCGATAACGACAAGCCCACCAGTGGGTATCATTTGCAAACGGGAGAGCAAGGAAATTACCGAATTTTCGCCGCTCCCCATATCAAATCCAGAGTAATCACTCCCCGAATGGCAATTTGCCAGGCCTAATCCACGTTTAAATTTGGTTTCTGCCGCAGTGTATTGCCGGCCCATGATAAAAGAGAGGGCGGCGATTGAAGCTGCATTTAGCGGTTCTATTACAGCGTTGTCTTCTGTATCAAATGCCGCACGCACTACACCAAGATCACTGGCAGGCAAGATGCGGGCCATCGGAATAAAGTCAATTTCACGCGAGGGCTTTCGCTCTCGCTGTGGCAATCGTCCTGCTTCGTTTACGCGAATCCAGCGCCGGTTTCGCGGCGTTTCGCGAATTTCAACGTCGTTGCCTTGTATGAAAGAAACCCATGTCAATATTAATCCATCCAAGGATGGAGCGCCTCGGCGCCGGTGAAAAAAATCATTAAAGGAATATTCAAGTCTGACGTTAGGGTTTGTGCGCGGCCTAGTGTTTCCCCAAAAGACGCTCCAACCTTGTGGGGCTTTCGCGGATACAGCGGCCAGGCCAAGGATCGTCGATTTGCCAACGCCATTTCTACCGCAAATGACTGTAAGCGGGTACGGGAAGGGAATAGCCAAGGCACGAATACCTCTCAACCCTGGGCCGCCTTCAATTCGTATCTGACGGAGAAAAGGCCTGGGGAATTGAGCGGGGAGATTATCCCAGAATCGAGCGAGCCGATTCTCAACATGGCTGAGCCTACGGCCGGGCATCATTTTCCCCTATTACCTGATCCACCTCAGCTTCGCGTTCCTCCAGGGGAGTCCGCGGCGAAGGTGTTGATTTATTTAATTCCCGCCAACGAGGAAATCCTGGGCAAAATGTTCTGAAGTCACAGCGTTTGCACCAACCGTTTTTTGGGCCTTCGCAAGGAAAAGATTGTTTCTCCAGGCTGGATTTAATTCCTGCAACGGCTTCCCTAACTTCCGTTATTGCGTGCTCTTTCGAAGCCTCAGAGATGTCGACAGATATACGCTCCGTTACGCCGGCCGCAATCAGCTCGGGCTTAGGGGCGTCTGGAATGATCAATTGTGCTGTGGCTACTGATGGGTCGTATGGAAAAGCGTATCGAACTGCGTGAGCGTACAAACGGAGCTGTCGTTCTGCTTGCTCACGTAACTCGTTAAATTGTTCAATCGAAGTTATTCGGTGTGCCTTGAAGTCGACTATGCCGACGGCTTCCCGATGGGGATCGCCACTATCTACATTCGCGCGCTCAAGTAGATCAACAACGCCGGTAATCAGTGCGCCGCTGTCGCGGTCAATAAATTCAAATGGCTTTTCTACAGCGTGTGTGCGTTCCAACGCTGCGGCATTGTTCCGAACATACCGCAACAGAGCTTTTTTGGCAGCGTGTTTGAGTGCTTCGAGCGGCCCTTTTTGAGTGTACCGAAGGTGGAAGCGCCGTTCCACAAGGTCTTCGACTTCTTCCAAGCTAAGGGGTTTGCCTTTACGTGCGCTATCATGGATTTCGGCCAATATATTGTGTAGCTGTTGCCCATAGCCGTATTGTTCGCCAACGCCAGGCCCAAAGCCCATCAATGAGCGCAATTGGTATTCATAGGGGCAACGCCACCAATAGGTTAAGTCTGAAAAGGTCGTCGGCAGCATCTCAGCGTCATCGGGCGGCCTCGGCTCTCCGCGCTCGCGAATGGTAGGGTCAGTTCCATCTCTTCGGACAATGTTGTGTTGTATCTCGTCATAATACTTCGTCGGCTTTTTCCGAGGCCGATTCAAAGACGATATGTTCAAATATTTTGCCGCGCGGGTGAGCGCGACATACCAAAGGCGACGCTCCCCGTCGTCCCCTCCAGCATATTCACTAGGGTCGAATAAGGTCTCGGATAAAAATGTCTCTGGCCCATGATTTCGCCGGCTACTCGGAAAATTGGAACTGGAAATACGAGGAAGAAAGACCACAGGCCATTCGAGACCTTTGGCAGCATGCACAGTCATTATCTGAACAGAGTTGAGGCGGACAACTTCGTCCAAACCACCTTCATCCGCATTGCTAGCAGCCCAGTTTCCCAAGAATAGGCACAGGCCCTTTATATTTGCTGGCGTAATCCATTGATGTACGGCTTCGAATTGCGTAAGCAGCGAACTAAAAGCACCTAAATTAAACAATACATCAGTTGACCACTGTGCTTCTTGGCTACCCAACGCCTGAAGCATTTCCTGAAATATGTCTTGAGGATAAATGCGGCGGGCGAGATGGCCTCGGAGTTCCTTTTTAAGGCTTCTCTTGTCTAATTCCTCTAACTTCGCCGCGACCCATTCGAGAAACCTCGACGCGGAAGCCCCAGGCATGTGAGATGCGCGTAGTCTGTCCACCACCGTTCTGATAAATTCTCTCGTGCCCACGGTTGTGAGAATTTGAAGCTGTCCATCTTCATCAGGTATTGCGAAGTCAGAACGAGCCAGGAGGCAGAAAGCTGCTTGGATCAGCCGGACTTCATCATTATTAAAGAGCCCCCGGGTGCCGCTGACGACGACTGGAATATTATGTTTTCTAAGAACTTGAGCAAAAGTGTTTCCCGCAGATTTAACACTGCGTAAGAGAATCGACATATCCGCATAGTCAATCGGACGTTCAGTTCCGTCTTTCTCGGTAAAAATTACGCCACGAAGCGTGGTAATCCTATCTGCGACCCATTCAGCCTCAGCTTCCTCGCTTGCGAAGGTTGATAATTGAATGTCACCTTCTTGCGCCATGCGCTCAATGATCTGACCTGATAAGGGGTCGCGATATCGCGCGGACATTTCTTTAGAGAGGCGTGTCCCAACTTTGCGTATTGCGTGGTCGGCAATCTCGACAATTGCGTGAGTACAGCGGAAATTTTGACTCATATCTACGCGGCGAACGTTTGGATATCGCTGCTCGAATGTCAGAATATTTTTAACACTTGCGCCGCGAAACCCGTACAGCGCTTGGTCGTCGTCACCGACTGCGGTAATGTTAACCGCTTTGCCACCGTCAGACAGTAGGCGTATTAGTTCCTCCTGCCTGTCATCGACGTCTTGATATTCGTCGACAACGATATTCGTAAATTTTTGCCGTTGTTCGCGCAGATCATCTGGGCTTTCACGAAGCCTAGTAATTAGCTGATCAATAATCTTGTTGAAGTCGAAAAAGTAATTTGGAGTGTCGTAGGCCAATACTTCATATCGTCGTACTGCATCAGCAAGCCGTCCATCTTCAATCTGGTCTGCTAAAATACTCTTTTGGTGCATTACGTTGAGAGTTGAGGTGAAGCGCCGCACCGTTTCCCAATAGGTTCCAGTTCGGGTTTCTGAGCGTAGCCGATCTAGTCCGAGGCCTCGCCCTGAATCTTCCCATCGTGTAAAGTTTGTCGAGATAAGTGCGGCCTGGCGTACCTCGTCCATAACCTCCCAATTTCGGTATTGAGGTGACAATTCCTTGAGCAATCGAAGGCAAAAGGAATGGATGGTGCCGACATACATGTCGCCTAGAGAAGGTTCCTCGGGAACGATCTCTTCAAGATGCTTGCGGATGCGAGCTTTCAATTCTGAAGCAGCGTGTTCAGTAAAAGTGAATGCAACTATTGAATCTTTGCTAGCCCCTTCGCTAATTATGCGAGCAATGCGCCTTGATATTGTTTCTGTCTTACCGCTACCTGCACAAGCCACGATAAGAAGGTTGCCGCCATTATAATCTATGGCTGCTTGCTGTTCTGCTGTAGGAGTTACCAATTGGCGCTCCTCCGCAGTGTTTGTCTGAAAATCGGCGCAAGTGCTTCCACAAGCTTCATGGGTACGGCATTGCCGATTTGCGTTTGGATGTCGGAGCTATTGCCTGCAAACCTATAATCTGCAGGAAAAGTCTGAAGTAGGGCGGCTTCCCGGGCCGTGATCGCGCGATCGTCTCTTGGGTGGGCGAAACGTCCCCGGGTTATATCCGTGCAGCCGGTCGTTAATGTGGGCGCAACATCTTCCCATTTCATCCGGCCATAAACATCGGAAAACTTGAGTTCACTTAGATTGATATGACACCGAAGTTGAAGCTCTAACGGCAGTGAAGAGCGACTGCCGCCGTTTTTCGGTATTGCGGCAAGTCTTTTCAGCGCTATCTCGTTATGCTTTCGCGCAACATGCAACTTATCTAGGGGGTCTTTTTCACCGGCTTGAAGTTTCGGCAGATGGCCTATCGCTTCTTTCACACTGACCCGCTTGCCCTTGGGAGAAATAGGGGCAGGCAATTCTGGCGGTTCTGCTTCTCGGGTAGCAATCATGATACATCGAACGCGTCGTTGAGGCACTCCGTAGTCGGCGGCATCCACACGCTGCGGTGCGCTTAACGTGTAGTCTTTTCCAAGCGAGCGCTTTAATTTCGATAAGAGATCAGATTGAGAAGCAAGACCGGGAACATTTTCGAAAAATATGAGCTTTGGGCGTAACACTTTGGCAAAGCGGCCGGCTTGAAGGATGAGGGTTGATCGTTCGTCAAATCCCTTTTTCTTATTTTGGCTACTAAAAGGTTGGCAGGGCGCACAGACAATGAGTAGATCCAAATCTTGACCATTTAGTTCATGGTCACGAATTTGGCGAGGGTTCACTTTGGTGATGTCTTTTTCTATCATCCTCGTTCGAGGATGATTTAACCGGTATGTTTCGCAGGCCACTTTGTCGCTATCGATGGCTGCGACAACTTTAAAGCGGCTACGTTTCAATGCAGCGGTTACCGCCCCCGACCCACTGAAGAGGTCGACGGCTGTTGGCCACTTCCTATTTTTCGAAGCTGCATTTTTTGTGTTCATTGATTCGTGCGCATTTTTTCAGCAGCATAGCAGTTTTTGACTTTAACTTGTCAATTTTCGGTGTACCCGGCAGGATCGCTTTTGCGGACTGCTGTCGAAGTTAAGATTTTGTATTTATAGGGCTGCTGACGTGTGTGGTGGGTTGCAGGCCGTGACAAAACGTGGGAAGCGCTGAGGGAAATCCGCGGTGGCTTCACCAACATGCCGAAAGGTATAAGCGTGCAACGCGAACCCAATGGTCAACTGCGCCCAACAGATGCGTATCCCATCATTCGCGCTGATCCCGCCGGAGGATATGAAGTCATCGACGCCCGCTGGTGGGTGGTTCCGTATTATCAACCTGTTGCGCGGCGGGCGGGTGATCATTCACACGAGCGCGGGCGACCTCATGAAGGCCGGATCAGCGGCGTACTGTGCCTTGACCAGATCGAACGGGCGTTCGAGGCCGATGACATAACCGTTCTCGGTTATATCATGGCGGCACAATTAGATGCGGTCCAGGTAGATACGTCGCGTGAGGAGCCGGCGCTCGTCGCTGCGGAATAGGGCGTGAATTTGCGTCGGCAAATTTACAGAACGTCTGACGAGGGACGAATGCCGAAGGTGTCGGGGGCTACCGCCCTTGACGCGCGATTGAACGGGCAAGAACCGTTCTAACTGGCGCAAACATCGACCCTGATCCTAGCTTTGGCGGCGAACGGGAGTTCGGCTGTCATTGCGGGAGGGAATGGGGAAGGTGCGCGCGACAGATGCGGAAAAGGATTTTCAACGGAACAGAGGCACGGCGTTCCTTGAACAAGATGTGCGGTAATACCGCCCAGACATCTTGCGACCTAAAATCTATCAGCTTTTCCACAGATTCCGGCCATCATGAACCGTGTCATCTGCACCCCTTAATCCCGCTCAACATCCGTATAGACCTTCTCAAAATACACATCGAACCAACGCAACCAGCTCGCCTTAATGCACTGCCCAAATAGCACCATTAAAGTCACCAGCTTCCATATTTAGTTAAGGTACACGCTCCCGATTGACAGTTGACCGCTCATCACCGTACAGAAGTTTCCAGCCGCCAACGCCGAAATTATTTTCAACGGATTCTCGGTAATAGTAATAGGCTTTCTCTTCATGCTTGTTGCGAATTATAAACTGCGGTCGCGGTCCGGCTGCCTCATTGTTGATCCGGGGAGATAGGACTAGATAGCCTCTTTCCAAATCGTCGGGATCGACCAACGAGATCGTTACGGGCGTAAAATATGCGCCGTAAATGCCAAGCTTCCCCAGGGACGTTCCATGGGCCTTTTTTAGGTCGGCATACAATTCCGACCAATATTCAAAAACATTCCAGCATTTCTCTCCGTGCTCAATAAATTGTTCCTCAGCACGCATATAAATTCCCCAGACCTCAAAGGTATCCGGGACCGTGATATCCTTTTTGTTGGGTGGTTTGACATGCTGCTTCATACAAACGATCTGGATGTCTACGCCCCTGATCAAGGCGGCCTTGACCATGGGCCAAAACTTTTCATGCCCGCCTCTGGGATCAACTGTCATGAAATAGTGATTTTGCGCTACCAAGACCAGACGAGTTTGCGCTGTGCGCAGCAGTTCAGCTAGTTCAAAGGGGGAGGAGTTCTGATCGGACATCAAAAGCGGCCGACCGTAGCATTTTCCCCACTTACCGTTGTCCGACGTCACGCTACGCTGACGGAAATGATCTTGTACTTCTGCAATTGCTTTCAACAAGTCGGGGAGTCGCGCTTCACTTTCCTTCCGGTTTTCATCGTCTTCTGCCCCGATTTTCCTATCTTTTTCCGCGTCGGAGGCGGGAAAAAACGTCCCAATCCATTCAGATAATAGCTCCGGTGAAAATTCATCAAACTGCCTCTCTTTAAGGGGCATGGTGATGACGGCCATAGGCGCATCGAGTAATAGTACGGTAACATCATCGGCCTTCGCATCAAGTGTAGCATATTCAAAAGTTGCGTAAGGGCTGTCAGGAAAATCCTGAGTAAAAATAACTAGTCCTTTGGACGATGTGGCCAGCCCATCCTTTAGCGCCGTGCGCCAAATTTGATTGTTGGCGATGTTTCGAGAAGATAGAAATATATTTAATGGCTTCGGCAATTTATCAAAGTGGTCTTTAATCTTTTCAGCAACGGCAAGTCCGTATGCGCCCGTCCAACAGATGAAGCCCTTAAATGGTTTAAATTCGCTCGAATGTTCTTCTTCATAACCATATTCAGTAAGTATCTCATTGAGATGTTGCGGATAATGTGTGTGCAGAAACTCCACAAATGCAAGCGTGTGCTCCGGGTACCGCCCTGCTATTACTTGTGTTAGGGTGTCTTTAATCTTCTCCCTTTCTGTTCCATCGGGTACTTTTGGGTGAAGGCCATACCCTACGAAAATGGGTATGACCTTAGCTTGTATATTTAGATAGAGCGTGCGGCCGGAGCCCCCATCTATTTTTTTAATTTTTTCTCCAAACTTTTGGAGCGGATTTAGCCCGTTTTCTTTGGGCCACGAAGCCGACGATTTGCGCAAAAAATTGCGAACATCCAAAAGGTCCATTGTAGCGCCTCCCTGCAACCAGAGAGATGTTTACCATACTCTTTGAGAATGTGAAGTTGAGTTTAGGTGGGCTTCTCAACGCGAACACATGCTCATTAGGTAGGACCTTCTGGTTGAGCCGTCGGAGCGCTGGACTGGCTGATGGGTTGGCCGTTCAAGAAATATTCGACGCCGATAATTTCTCCGCTTTGCCCGTCCCTCTCGATAACGGCTGGTTGGTCTGCACCGCGGTGACGAACTCCATTCAAGAAAAATTCTTCAAGTACGGCAATGCCGCTATCGGGATCGTAATCGACGTAAGCAGGGCCATCCAGCCGATGATATTTGCCCATTACTTTATATTGTTCTAGAAGTATTTTTCCATTTTCTGTCCTTTGAGTGAAGGATGGTCCACCTAATCGGTGCTCAACGCCTCCTTCCATCCAATGCTCAAGAATGTTCGCTTTAGTTTTATTGTCTGTAACTATAACGGCGGGTCCGTAAACGTTTGAAAGCTTTCCATTTATATAATGTTCTGTTGTTGTTTGGCTTGGTGTTATTTCAACACGGGCTGGCCCAAGTTTATTGTTAAGCTGACCACGAGTGTACCACTCCTCAAGGATTGAGTTGCCGTCTAATATTTCTATAACCGCCGGCTTGTAACGTCTATGAAGCATATCAAATACAGACCATTCTTCGCGATCTACACCGGCTGCGTTGCTAAAAATCTTTACGGTATACGTCTCAAGTAACTCCATTACTTAATTTGTACTTAAGTGGCATGGATTGTCAAACATTGCGGCCTCAGTCACGGGGCTAATCGGGCCGATGCCATCTAATAAAAGGGCGCGGCATTACATAGTTTCACATGCAACAACATACTTTATGTTATTGTTATAATTAGATAAAATGTCTAATTTTGGCTTGGGACGCCTCATTCCCAACTTCAACGAAATTAGCAGGAGGTGCGAAATGCACGATTCTGAAAGCGCTATCCCTTGCCCTGAACCCGGGGCCGCCGCCGTATTTGGTGGCTGCCCGGGCAGGCCCTCGGATGAAGCACCGATTGGGTTGGGTTCGTTTCAGTGTTCCCACGTCCAATGCCCAGTACTCGCCCGGCTCCGTCCGGCGCAGCGCAAATTTGCTCCAAGTACATCAGGTCAGGTTGCAGCCGCACGTTCCGCCGAAATCATCGATATCGCTCTCCATAGAGTTTTGCTGAAAGGCCCAAGAGCATGATCCAGTCACCCACGAAATGCCAAACCTGCATCTACGCATATTGCCAGTGCTTCGATGCCGCGAACGACAACTATCCCGGTCCTCGTGTCGTTGTCCCCTATGGCCATGAGGTTTCACTGCCCGAACTCGTTCAGGCGACCTCTCAGGCTTTAGAAGAGCGTAATATCCCGCGCCGCCGCATCTACAATTATGTGGCGGATGTCATCGGTGCCTTCGAGAAAAGGGGCGGAAAACTCGTCTTCCGGAATGGCGCTGAATATGACTTGGGGCGGCTGCCGGATTACGACATTGCCTTCGGCGATGACGAAGATGCGAGCTGGGTGCGCGACTATCTTGAATATGCGCATCGCCTGCCAGAACACAGCCGCCTTGTGACCTTCTATCGGACCCGTCTGATCGGCACGACGCTGCTGATCGATCGTCCGGACATCGCCGATAAGTACGATCTGTCGTGGGGCCGCCACGCCGCCTAAAAACAATTCGGCAAATATAGTGAGGGGCGCTCAAACGAGCGCCCCTTGTCTATCATCGGACTTGGCCTTGATCTCGCGCATGACCAGATGGCCTTGCAGCGGGATGGCGGTGCATTCGATGTTGTAGCCCTTGCCGTCCTTGTTCGGCCACGCTGCGCCGAGTTCGCGCCAGATAGCTTTATCGCCTTCGCCCGTGACGATGTAGATGCGGTGGGTTGGCTTGTTGCCCTTGCTGGTGTTTTCTTTGGTCATTGTCTTTCTCCTTTTCGGAGCCGCGAACCATTTCACGGCTTGATGGGGAGAAACCGGAGACGGCCCAGCAGACCGGCTATCAAACCCCGTCAGCCCGCTTGCCGGGGGCGGAGCTGCACAAGCCCAGAGTTTTCGGGGCGCGGAAGCGAGCCGGGTTGATTGCCGGTCGGGCCGTCGCACGATCCCCTTCATGCTTGCCGTGGAATAAAGACGCGGGTCACCCGGAGAAAGCTGACCGCCGGAATACATGCGAGCGGCAAAGCCGCGTTCCTCCTCGCCCTGGGCGTCGAGGTAGATTTGCGTGGTCTCTAGGCTGGCATGTCCCATCCAGCGCTGAATGACACCGGGCGGGATCGCTTCACCGGCAGCTCGCATGCCAAACCCATGACGCAGGCCGCGCGGGCAAGCCTGCGGCCCATCGATGCCCGACATGTCCATAGCGGCTTTGATGATGCGCCACGCGGTGGTGCGGCTGAAAGTCCAAAGCCGTCCATCATCACGCGCCGGCAGAGCCAACAACATGTCGCGCACGAAAGGCGGAATCGGAATGATCCGGAACACTTCGCTGCGACGCTTCAATGTCCTGACGACGATAGTACAGGCTTCGAGGTTGATCTGCGGCCGCGTCAGCGTCAGAGCCTCGCTGATCCGGCAACCGGAGTGGGCGACGAGGTAGCAGAACGCCCTCCGCTCCGGCGCTAGACGGTCGGCGCTGGCGAGAAATCCGTCGCGCTCGCTGGTGGTGACGTATTTGCGGTGGCCCGCGCCCGTGAAAACCTGCCACGAGGCGGCATTGGCAAAGGACATGGACGCGCTCCTTCACGCTGGAACAATTCTAACAATAGGGTTGCAGAAATTCTTTTCTCGACTTGCTGATTTGCAACAATTTCAAAGCCAACCAAGTCGCAGACAAAATATGAACAAATAGAATCGGATAGTAGTTCCAGCATTCAATGCATCAAAATTGTTAGTACTGTTTCACAGTGTCAAAATCTCCCACCTCAAAGGGAGATTGTTCATGACAAATTCTCGCAACATTCGTCGTGCTCTCATCGTTGCGCTGATATCAATCGCGCTATCATCGGTCGGCGTAGCCGCCAAGGCGCCACCAACAAGTCACTTCGTGGTGAAAGATTCACGCGACATCGAGGAAAATTCAGTGCGCTTCGCGGCGGCGCAAATCGGTGCCGATCATCAAGCCGTGGTCCTGCTTGGAGGGGACAAGGCGGTCTGGCCGAAGATCAAAGGCGGCGTCGAAGACGCCGAGGCTAAGGGGTGTCGCGTGGTCGCCATACTGGTTGGCCCCGTCAACGCACGTCCCGCCTTGGAAATCTATGCCAAAGGGGTCTACGTCACCAATCCCATAAATCCCTACACCATTACCCAAGCTGCGCTCACCAACCTGATTTGCGATGTCGACCGGAAATATTATCGTTAGGTGCTTATGACTTCATCCCAATAGGTGCAGGTAGCTTGGTATCTTCCCAATCCAATTCGTCATTGGTCGAGACAAAATTCTCCTTATCAGTAGCTGCCTGCTGATTGTATTCCTCGCTTTTGGCGCTGACGCCGACCGCATCTGCTGCGATTAGCTTCCTGCCTTCATCGTCAGTTTCAAATGCCGCGCCGCCCAAGGCTCGCACTCCGGCAACGGTCTGAGCATGTTGGAGGGCGCTGTATTTGGCTTCCTCGGTGTCGGCTTGGCTGATATCAGCCAAAGCATCGGCTATATCACCGCGCCGTTTGGCAACTCGTCCTCTCCGCGCCAGCAAATCATTCCACTCGCTATCCAGCCCGCCATCCTCGCGGCTCAATTCTTCCCGGCGCTGACGAATGATTTCCGCCCAATCGTCATTGTCGTGAGCGCTATCGGGATCGATTCCAGCTTTGCGCAGCAAAGCGGCATGTGCAGGGTTATTGGGATCGAGCTTGCCGCTCGCCACCAGGTCGTCAATGTCCTGTAGCGCGTCCATGCTCTCGCCAATGGCGGCGCAGCGCTCCACGATCTCGGCCATGCGGGCATCGATGGCGGCAAGTTCCGCGTCCAGTGCGGCAAGGCGTGCCGCAAGGTCGGCCCGCGCCTGAGACAGCGCGAGGTCTACGCTCTGTTCTTCCTGCTGCCGATGTTCATGCTGTGCAAACCTCGCATTGCGAAGCGCGGCCTGTGAACCTGTCAGGATGAAGCTGGGGCCGGATGTGTCGCCATTGCTGGCGAAAGCCATACCTAGATTGTGAATGTCGAGTTTTTGACTGCCCTGCAGGGCAGTCGATTCACTACGTGAATCGACTGAAAAGATACCTGAAAGCTTGCCGCCCGCCTCTAGCGGCGGCGGATACAGGGCCGCGATAATGGCCTTTAAATCCTTGCCGTCGGTGTCAAATGGCACGTCCCCTCACATGGGCGAGGGTCAAACTCTCTCGCCCATAAACAGTGTAAAATAATACCTCTAATTATTGGTTAACAAATGCTTACCGGCGAGAATCCCCCGGATCATGGCAAGGGCGAGAATAGACTAGCGATATCGTCAACCTGATCCGAGGAATTCCCATGACCACGAATTCAAAATCTGAAAATGACAAGCATTGGTACGACAATCCACTGACGGCGCTAGGCGCGGTGCTCGGCCTGATCGTCGCGTTCCTCCTGACACCGTTGGCCTTTGAATCCAGTGCGTCATGGGTGAGACGGTACACGATAGAACACTACTGGGATTGGTTGGCATATCCGGCGCAATGGATGTGGTTTCTGGTCGTTGGCGCGGGGCTGTTCTTCGCTACAGTCACAATCGTGAAGGTGACGCCTCGCGTTGTCGCTTTTGCCGCGATGCTGTGGAAGATGCGGCGCTTCTGATACCCACCATTACCAAGATAAAGGCAGGGCGGTCCGAAAGGGCCGCCCTTTATCGTTCCAGATCATGGCCGGGGCTGCGACCAGTATCCGGCATGCCGCCTCGATCCTGTGCAGGGCGGCTTTGCGTCTTCTGCTTGAAAGCCGCTTGCCGGTCGCCGCTATCAGGCCGTAGGGCCGGAGGTGTAGAGGTCGGGCGCGATTGCTCCGCCATACGCTTGAAAGCCTGCTGCGGCGTTTCCTGTCCGCGCACGGTCATAAGCTCGCGGAAGATTTCGGCCTGACGTGCGAAGTGCCGCTCCCGGCAGGCAACGATTTCTTTTTCCAGTTCCCGGCGGTCCTGGCGCTGCGCCTCGATCAGTTCCTGACGCTGGGTGCGAGAGCGTTTCAAGGCTTCCCATGCCTCGGCTTGGTTCTGCTCGATGATCTTCGCCGCTTTGCCGGAGAGCTTTTGCCACAAACCGGAGACGCCCGATTGCAGACGGTCGGCACGATCCTGATTTTCTTGGCGCTCACGGGCCGCCAATCCAGTCTCAAGACGGTCCCTTTGAAGGCGATGGGCTGTCGTCATAGCAAGACGCTTTTCATCAAGCGGCGTCATCTCGCGCATTTTTTCCTGCCGCACCGCGTCCAGGTGACCTTGCAGCATGGGCGCTATGGTATCGCGAATGTGAGTACGGGTTTCCTCGATGCTACGCAGGTCGCTACCATCGCCCAGACGGTCACGCACTTCCTTGACTTTGCGCCCGAGCAAGCGGGACAGCGCATGGACTTCGCCGCCATAGGAAAGGGCTACGTTGTCGCGTCTATCGCCCTTCGCGACAAACAAACCCCGCGCCGCCATGGCGGAAATAAAATCGTCTTTGTCTTTGGAGATGGCCCATGACTCCATAGCGGCCATGCTCATATACCTACGGTCCAAACCCTCGCGCTGTGCCTGTTTAAATTCAGCGAAGGTGAAATTGCGTGGATCGCGCTGGCGCTTGTCGATAAACCCAGCAGGAAGGTCAAAACCGTTTTCTAAAAATAGTTCTTTGGAAACGGCGTTGAGTTTGTTTTTCCAATGGGGGAGCGGCTTGACGGTAAGGGACATGGGGTCGATCCTCGACACCACAAGGTGCATGTGCCTGCGGCCGCCGTTCTCATGGAACAGGGCAACGTGTGGCGCACCAGAGAGACCTACGCTATCTTTTATACGTGTGATGGCATTTTCGTATACCTCGACGCCGACGGTTTCATGTGGTGGGGGACTGAGGGACAGCGAGAACAAATATTGTTTGGATTTGACGCCCGCCTTGGCGATGGCTTCGGTTTCTCGCATCGCGCCCATGACATCGTTGGCTAGGAAGCCATCAACCGATAAAACCTCGACATGCTCATTCCTTGAGGTCAATAGATACCGGCCAAGAGCAACGGCATCGCCACGGGCCTTCCCCTTGATGATCAAATTTCACCGCCTTTGCGGTCGATGATCGCCCTTATAGCTTTGCTGATGTCGGTAATTTCTCGGCACGCCTCCTGTAGGAATGCGTCTGTCTCAGGGAGGCATTGCAAGCAGCCTTGGTTTGCTGCCTTTGCCAGTTGGTTGATATTCTGCGGCAGGCGAGACGCGCCGATGGCGGCAAGCACCTTAGCCAACAGGACAAGCACCTCGTCCTGTGTTTGGCCCGACTTCGCCGGGGCGGCAGGTTGGCTGAGGCGGTAATTAATGTAGGCACCGACTGACATATTCAGTCGGGTTGCGTCACGTTTGATCCGGGCGGAAACCTTGCGCGTTGGCCGAAACCCTAACGGGCCGGGGCGCTTTGGTTTCTGTTCGGTCATGAGGTTCCATAAAAATGAAAAAAGGCGCATTGTCCTTGCCTGGTTGGCAGGAACAATGCGCCTCGATTGGCGATAATATGGGGGATTAGGTGATTAAGGCTCTGGCGGCTCTAGCGGTGGTGACGCTGACCTTTCAGGCTTTTCCGCTAGGGACGTATCCTTTAGGATTTCCGTCCAGTCCTTGAGTGTGTTGAATATTTGTTCTAGGTTTATCCGCGTGGGGGCACCACTTCGGAATTGGTTATAGCCGATATGGTTCAACTCCGTGTAGGGAGCCTGAACGGGCGCTAGTTCTAAATTTCGCTGGTTGATCGGCACCTATTTCGAGCCTCGCCATGCAAATCCGACCCGTCACAATAGGATGAGCGGTTCTAAGGATTTTTATGTTATTTGAATTTGAGTTACGTCCAATTGAAGCAATACCCCCCTGGGGAACACCATCCAATCTTTCACTTAGTTGGTTTGGCTTAACCGATGGTTTTTATCGCTTAAAGATGGGCGATCAATATCTGCTCAATTATACAAATGAAATAATAGGGCATTGGAAACACCAATATCCCGAATTAAACTTCTTACCTAAACCTACATGGGTCGATTATCAGGTAGTTCGCCTTTGGGAAGATATCCTAGATATGCTGCCTTATATTTTGGAACCTCTCCCCAATGAATTAATCGCCATTTTAGAAAAAAACGATAGCGAT
This sequence comes from Asticcacaulis sp. P2_C5, assembly GCF_056404555.1. Lineage (NCBI taxonomy): Bacteria > Pseudomonadati > Pseudomonadota > Alphaproteobacteria > Caulobacterales > Caulobacteraceae > Asticcacaulis > Asticcacaulis sp. P2_C5. Next base: position 47,594 of record NZ_JBFUDU010000013.1, on the reverse strand, counting down.
ACTGAAAAATGGAAAGATAAGCTTGCTTCTTGCCTTAAGAATGAAGATGCATTTTGGAACGCTACCGCTTGGATAGACCAAAGACATTTAGATAGTGCGTACTTAAGCCATGGCGCATATATAAGGATGTGGATGGCAAATGATGAAGTATGTATTAAGTGGGACAACAAGGCTTGCGTAGTAGAAGGCATTCCGGTTTGGAGCGCACAACAAGGTATATGTCGCATGCCTGCTGCTATCTTCTTGCAGGAAGTTCATTCGTTTCATGAGCGATTAATGAACGCAATGGAAGAGCGCATTGCGACAATATTAGAGAACAAAGGAATTAATTCAGTATATATTGATTTGAAACACCTTTCAGAAGAACAGGAAGATCGTAAGCAATGGCTTGGTAACGCTTTGGCCAAACCGCGCTCAGGCCAAGAGCTTGAGGCGGCTTTAAAAATACTTTCGGTAAACAATTTCGGTATCGATTAAAAGCTTTCCTCATTCATGAAAGTATTCAATAATTCCAGTAATTTCGCGGACAGGATGTCATTTACGCTATTATTCCGAATGGCTTGGCCAAAATTACGCATCCTATTCTGCAATTGATATCCTGTCACCGAAACTGCTGTCACGCCCTTCATCAAGTCGCGAATGGTTCGCGGCGGAAAAGGAGAAAAGACCATGACCGCAAAATTATCCAAAACCAACAAGCCCACGCACAGACTCTATCAAGTCACCGGCGAAGGCGACGACGCCATCTGGACGCCCATCGCTGCCGCCTAGCCGCATAAAGGCCGCAAGGGCTTCACGATCCCGGTCCCGTTCATCTGCCGCGTCGTGATGCGCCAGATACCAGAAGACAACACCGAAGAAACCGGGAGGCTCGCATGAGCCTCCCCTACCTCTTGGCGATGTTCAAATGTTTCGGTTGTGATAATGTCCATTAATGACTGGTATGAAGCCGACATTGAGTGATAAACTTGATCGCATCAATCAGTGCCGCGCAGCTTATGGTTTTCTCTTCGAAGATGTTCCACGTAGCCTGCTTCACGCTTACGTCGGCTGCCTTACAATTGGAGCAGCCTGCCAAGCGGCGCTTATCTACCTTCATGGCGACTTGGAGATTCGGCGCGCTATTAATCGTCGCCTTGCCAGAATTGGCGGCGACGGTGAAAATTACCTGTCGCTTGACGGCCTGGCGCAACAACTGATTGCTCGGACTGAATACACTGTTGATCGAGTCCGCGCCGACGCTTTGCTGAACCACATATACCACATGCTTTCGCCTCCGACTCGAAATGAGGTGCTTTCGATGTGGCGCGTAAGAGGGACAAAAAGCGCACTTGCAAGGTGGTTGAAAGCCATCGCTAAGGACGATTTTCTATTCTCTCCTGAAGCGATAATGGACGTTTGGCGGGAAACTGGTGATGCACAGGCCGCCAAGGTCATCGCATATCAGGCGCCGCCGGAGTTTGTTGAGGCTGTCTTCGCCGAACTTGTAAATGGATGTTCCGAAGGTTGGATCGTCAAGCAGGCCGGGTGTCGATCAAATGAAATTGAGAGCAACACCCTCTCAATTATCAGAGAAAAATTTCCCGCGACCTACCTCTACATACATTTTTTCAAAGGCTGGAAACTTTCCACAGCGGAAGCGCTCGATCTAGTCGAGAAATGCGAGACGGACGTCATACACAGCCCAAAGGGCTTAGCCATCTGGTGCGTCGGTCAAATGGGATTGTGGGATACGCTTGAACGGTTGCGGAACGATTTCATTACGGAGACTCGAGGTGGATAAGAGAGACAAGGCGGCTTTGGAGCAAATGGAAATCGCTGCAATGGACAATCCGTACTGGCACAAAAACGACAAGCCGCATGTAGTCGAAAAATCCGAGATCGAGGCTCTATGTCTGGAATTTGCTCACATTATATACGCCAGTCACGGGGTCTCCAGCCAATTTCAAGCCGATGGCGACGGCGAAGAGGCCGCTCTGGATCGCGTGGCGCGTCTTCACCATGCGCGGGCGGAACCGATGCTTTCTCGCGCGTTATTGCGCCTTGCCGTCTTGGTAAGAACCTTTGACGACCAGATGCAAGACGGCGACGATGACGGTGCATACGTCGCGCATCGAAATACTATCGATGCGGAAGGACCGTTTGGAGCTGTGCATGACGGAGGGCAGATTGACCTTAGTCTGCGGGAATCTTGCAACAAGATAATTCATGCAGCGGACTTCCGACCTGTTTACGACGACAACGACGACGAACCTCGGACTTGGTTCATGGACAGCACAATCGAACTGCGCGGTCGGCGTGGAAAGCAGGAGTGGAATGTCGTCATTTATACCTTCGAGCTAATAGAAGCTATTTTGACGCTTATTGAATTCACCCGGTCAGAAGCATAAGTCCGGTCAACGGACTGACGCTACGATGAGCGCCCGAGTAGGTGCCTGGCCTGAGCGAGGCTCATGCGCGTATCGGGTAGCGGTGATTTAGAGCAAGCTCAAATTTTCTTAGTCGTCGGAAGAAACGACAACATCAGGCATAGACAATTCTCCTTCGTCGGCATGAGGAATCCATTCTACGCCGGCGGCTGACAGGCGCGCAAAAATGTCGTCCCCAATCTTCCAGCCCTCCGGCATTCTTTGCCTAAGACCTAATCCTCTGTCGGCATATTTGCTCCCGTCGAGATGCTGCTGTTGCGCTTGGGTGATGAGCACGATCTTGGTGTGATCGCGTATGAATTTGGCAATAATTTCATCTGGCTCGTTTCGCTCCAACATCGCGATACACGCTCTAATAATTACAAGTCGTGGAATGACGTGTTCGCGATGCCCTTTGCCTTGGTAGGCGACCGAGCGTCCAACCGTCGCGATCGCATCGGGATAAAATAGGCCATCCAGAAGTCTAGTGTCCGAACCACCCGTTTCCTCCCAGAGTTCGCGTATATGCGTCGCTACTCGCCTTGACGCGCGTTCGCGGCGCTCGTCTATGCTATAAGAGCGACGCGCAGGATTATTTGAAGTCATTTCCATCCCCGTTCTACGTACTTTCTAGCGCGTAAACATATGTCGCAAAGTGCTCCACGTATTAGAAGAGAAAATAACAAACGCTCTCCTCGCCGGCTGGATAACCTGACTTGAGATCGACGTCGATAAAGATCGGCGCAAACAAGCGGGGAACCTCCAGATGGATCGACAGAAATTCCTGGCCGGCGCGGCCGTGCTCGGCGTCAGCTGGAGTCAGCTGGAGTCAGCGAGATTCCGAGGACAGGATCCTTTCCGCGAAGTTAATTCGCTTCTACGCCTTCAAACCCGCCAGGGCATTCTGCGACAGCGCTGCGGCGCGCCTCATGAAGTCGAGCAGCAGCCGCAACTCGTCGTCGCTATAGGCGGCCATCAGGGCATTCATATCGTCCAGAAAACCGGCCATCAGCGGCGCTGCCTCGGCCATGCGGGCCGGGTCGGCGTGGATAATTACCCTTCGGCGGTCGGCCGTGTCGTGTTCGCGGCGGACGAAGCCGCGCTTTTCCAGGCGGTCGATCAGGCTGGTGACCGAACCGCTGGTCAGGCCGACGTGTTCGGCAATCTGGCCGGCGGTCATGGCGCCGTTGCGCAGCAGCAGGTCGTAGGCCTTGCTGTCCGCCGGCCCCAGGCCAAGACGCTCCGACAAGGCTGCATGGAACAGGACCGCCGCCGTGCTGCTGACGCGGCCGGCCGCTGCGACCGCGTCAAGAAGGTCGGCGCGGCTTGACAAGTTAGTTTGATCAGTCATATATTTTGATGTATCAAGATTATTTTCTTATCAAAGCATATCCAGAAATGACCAGAATGAAAAGCGATTTGCCGTTTACGGCCGATGGATGGGTCGAGGCGGTCACTGTCCGGACGCAGGCTGCACCACCAGAGGCTGTATGGGCTGAGGTGATCGCCGCGATGGGGTATCTGACACCCGACGAAAAGGCGAAGGCGGTCGAGATGGCGCATTGGATCATGGCGCCGGGACCGAACCGCAACGGCTTTCATATCGCCGGCGGCTTGCGCGTCGTCGCCATTCAGGGCGGATGGTGGTATCGCGGCGTCACGGCCGTGGAGGCAGATGGCGATGGCAGCCGGGTGACACATGTCGTGGTCAATGTAGCCCCCGGCCTGGGGCGATGGTTGGCGCACTGGTTTCAGGCTCGGGCAGCTAGGAAGGGCATGGGCTAGGCCGTTCCACAGTCAAATTCAGCCGACGGATTTTTAGCGACGGGCTAACACGCGCGCGAGGCGCCAACCTGTACATAAGTTAATTTGGCAATTGATGTCATGTGATTATAGTTTCCCAGAGCCTCACACTCGACCCAATTTGATTTGAAATCCGCGTCGATAAAAGGCCGTCGCGGACATGCGGAGACGTGAGATGGATCGACGGAAATTCCTGGCGAGCGCGGCTGTGCTCGGCGTCAGCGGTATCTGGGCGGGGCGTACTGCGGCCGCAGCGTCGCGCGTCGCGTGGCGCGAGGATCGCGCGCTCTATCCGCAAGGCGTCGCTTCGGGCGATCCCGACGATCATAGCATCATCCTGTGGACCCGGCGGCCGTTCGACCAGGCTGATCGTCACGAACTGACCGTCGAAGTGGCGCTTGATCCCGATTTCCGCCACGTCGTCGCGACCGCCCGTGTTCCCGTGCTCGCGGCGGCCGACTGGACGTGCCGCGCCCTCGTCGGCGGCCTCAAGCCGGCAACCGTGCACTGGTACCGCTTCACTGACGACAGCGGCGCCGGCAGCCGCATCGGCCGCACCCTCACCGCCCCTCGCACATCCGACCCGACTCCGGTCCGCTTCGCTTTCGTTTCGTGCAACAGCGTCAACGAAGGGGCGCAGAACGCCTATCGCCGGATGATCTGGGAGGACGAGCGCGCGCCGGCCGACCGCAAGCTCGGCTTTGTGCTCCACCTCGGCGATTTTATCTACGAAGTCGTCGAATATCCCGAGGAAGTGTCGCACCGCTATTCTCGCACTGTCTACGATCTCGGCCATATTCCCGATGCGCGCAAGGTCGGCAATTTCTACGTGCCAACCACGCTCGCCGGCTACCGCCACGTCTATCAGGCGCATATCAACGACCCCGACATCCAGGACGCGCGTGCGCACTTTCCGTTCGTCTGCATCGGCGACAATCACGAATTCTCCTGGCAGGGCTGGCAGAGCTTCATCAAATACGGCGGCAAGGCCGAACCCGCCCAGCCCCTGCGGGTCGCCGCCAACCAGGCATGGTGGGAATATGTCCCCTCGCGCGCCCGCAAGGCCTCGGGCACGTCGCTCGATCAGTTCGACCCGCCCGCCGTTGTCGCGGCGCCGATCGAGACTTTCGACGACCATGGTTTCGGTACCGAGCCCAATAATCGCATCGCGATCGACAGCATGACCACCTATCGTGCCCTGCGCTACGGCAAGAATGTCGAACTGATGGTCACCGACTTCCACAGCTACACCATGGAAAATCCCGGTGCGCGCCCCGAGACGGACGTGTTCGACTGGCCCTTCCCCGTCATACCGCAGGAACTCTTCGAGATCATAGACGCAGGCCGCGACTATGCCGATGGCCACCCGCCCGAAACCATCACCATCGGCGACAAGTCGGCGCCGAACTTCCGCAAGGACGAGCCGGCCTACACCATGCTCGGTCGCGAGCAGAAAGCGTGGCTGAAAGAGCGCCTTACCCAGTCGACCGCCACCTGGAAGATCTGGGGCGCGACCAATGGTCCGCTCGAGGTGCGCACCGACCCGCAGAACCTGCCCGAAGCGTTGATCGAAGCCAAATGGCCCGGCAAGGATTTCGGCACCTTTCCTGGCGTCGATTTCAGCTTCGCCTTCACCGAGCGCGCCGAGATCTACGACCTGGTTCGCGACAACAAGGTGTCGGGCTTCGTCACCGTATCGGGCGACCGCCACAGCTTCTGGGCGGGTTATGCCGCGCCAAAACTGCCGCCCGCCGGCTTCGATCCCGTGGGGCTCAGTTTCATCACCGGTTCAGTTTCCGCGCCGGGCATGGCCGAATCCGCCGAATATTACAAAGAATTCCCCCTGCTCCCGCTCTTCGTGCGCAAGGCCGAGGGTATGGCGCCGGAAGCGACGATCAACCTGACGCTCAAGCGCGGGGTGCGCGCGGCGCTCGAATATGCGGCGAGCGGCGACATCGCCAAGGCGCGGGCGTTGACCAATCCCGACGTCGCACCTCACGTGGCATTTGTCGACATGGCCGGGCACGGCTATACGGTTGTCAGCGCCAGCCCCGAGGCGATCGAAACCGAATTCGTCTGCATCGTCCGTCCGATCACCCGCGCAACCACGCCCGACGGCGGCCCGCTGCGTTACCGGGTGTCGCACCGCGCCGACCTGTGGAGGCCCGGCACGCCGCCGAAACTGGAGCAGCGTATGCTCGAAGGGGATGCACCGCTGTCGGTTTGACGCTGTTTCGGTTCAGTTGGGGACGTTCTCAATGATGCAGACGGCAGGCGCTTGTGCTTTGTTGCAGCGAGCGTAGGCTGACGGCATAAGGAGATACGATGCGTGAATTGAACGGCGAAGACATAGCGGACGCGGTGGCGCTGGCGGCGCAAAAGCACCGGTCGCAAACCGACAAGCAAGGGGCGCCCTATATACACCACGTCCTGACGGTCGCGGCGCGGGTCCGCCATCTGGGGCCGCAGTTTGAGATTACAGCGCTGCTGCATGATATCGTCGAAGACACTGACGTGACGCTGGATGAGGTGCACAGCCGGTTCGGCGACGAGGTCGCGACAGCAGTCGCTTGCATGACGCGGGTGGACGGGCAGGACTATTTTGGCATCTATCTCGATTCTATCGCGGCCAATCCGATCGCGCGCCATGTAAAATACGCCGATTCCTCCGACAACCTGTCGAAGGCGGCAGGCCTGCGCGATCCGGAGCAAAAAGCGTGGTTCGAAGAGAAATATAGCCGCGTGCTCGACCGGCTGCGTCCCTATCTCAAAGTGGATACGGTTGCCCCCTGACGCTTATCCGCCGGCCTCTTATTCCATATCGTAACTGGAATTTTGTGCGAAGATTATGTCCCGCGCTGCCTTACCCCAGGGCGATCAGTTCGCCCAGAAAGGCGTCCGGTGGAACGCCGCGGTTCTTCACGCGACTTGATGGCTTGATAGGTCATGACGCCTCCTGAAATATCAGCATCGAATTCCCAATGTGCCGAGGCTATCGCATCCTCTGATGGTAGAATTGACCCCTCACCCCGCGCTTTGCGCCTCCCTCTCCCCTCAAGTGGGTAGAGGGGGAAATAAGCTATCTACCGATATTCTGCGCGCCACCCAGCTTGGGAGTTACGAATATTTACGCCACAGCGCCGCAAGTCTCGGACGTCCTTTTCGACGCCGACTGACAACCTCGGTCTGCCAGAAGCGCCACCATTCATCATGTAACCTTTTCATTGCATGACGCACTGATATTGGGTATAGGGTCTCCATGGACCTCGACATGCTGTTCAAAGCGCTTTCAGATTCAACGCGCCGACACCTTCTCGATGAGTTGATGGAGCGCGACGGACAAACGCTCTTCGAATTGCATGTGCGCATGACGACATGGCATGGCGCCAGCCTGTCGCGGCAGGCGCTATCCAAGCATTTGTCAATGCTGGAGGAGGCAGGGTTGGTGCGCGTCGATTGGAAGTGGCGGAGCAAACATCATTTCCTGGAGACCGATCCGATCCGGTCCGCGTGGAAGCTATGGTTGAGCGGATATGCCGAGCGACAAAACAAGGACGGAGAAAACGCAGATGAAAATAGTGTTGACGAGCGTGTTGGTCGATAATCAGTACAAGGCGCTCAAATTCTATAGCGAGACACTCGGCTTCGAACCGAAAATGGACGTGCCGATGGGCGCACATCGCTGGTTGACGCTGGTTTCGCCAGGCGATCCCGACGGAGTCCAGCTGTTGTTGGAGCCCGATGAACATCCGGCGGCAAAGCCTTTCAAAGCGGCACTCGTTGCGGACGGGATACCCTGCACATCCTTTGCCGTTGACGATGTGCATCAGGAATATGAGCGTCTGACCAACCTCGGGGTCAGGTTTACACAGCCCCCCGTCGCGATGGGACCGACAACAACGGCCGTGTTCGACGACACCTGCGGCAACCTGATCCAGATCGCGCAATTGAATGGCACGACATGAACGGGGACGCGCTTCCCCAGGCGGTCGTGCAGGCGATAGACGCCTTGGCGAGCGGCGACCCCACGCGCCGAGAGGCCGCCTATGCGCAATTGCTGCAAGCGACGGAGCCAAAGGTCGGGTGGGCGAGCCTTGTCTGGAACGATCTTCTCCCACTGCTCGAACACGACGACAACCACGTTCGCTCGATCGCCGGGCAAACCCTGTGCAACCTGGCAAAAAGCGTCGCGCCCGACGTCGTTATGGCCGATATGGACAGGCTGGTGGCGGTCACCCACGACAAGCGCTTCGTGACGGCCCGCCATGTGTTGAAGTCATTGTGGAAGGTTGGGTTAGGAGAACAGCAGGTCAGAGATGCCGTGGTAGACCGGCTGGCCAAACGTTTTGAAGCGACCACGGACGAGAAGAATTCGACCTTGATACGTTACGACATACTCTGCGCCCTGCGATGCCTTTTTGATGCGACGGGCGACGAGAGGGTAAAGGCCGAAGCGACCGATCTCATCGCGATCGAGGCGGATGCCAAATACCGCAAGAAATATGAAGGTGCGTGGCGCGGCGCCTGACCCGGCGAGACGTCGCCTACATCTCCTTGCGGACGCGCAGAATGAACCAGGCCGGGCTGTCGCCCTCGGTATGTTGTTGCAGCGCCAGGGGACTCACACCGCGCAAACCGGTCCAGCTATAGCGATCATATTCCTCGTGGCGCTTTTGCGGATTTTGCAGGATGACGCTGTAAGTCACCTTGTGGGGCGCCTTGTAGTCGGCAAATACGGTGACCGCAGGCGCCGAATGACGGTGATACAGCTCTGTTGCGTGATACTGCCAGCTGTCATTGACGCTGGAAAGCGATACCCCCCAACTCAAATGCCGTTTGGCAAGGGTCTGGTTGAAGCCGAAATCGTAGAGATAGGGCTGGCGCCCGCTTATGGTCCGGCCTGCCAGGGTGACCGGATCGATCGCACGCGTCAGGTTGCGCGCAGTATTGAACCTGAACTCGCCGCCCGGAATATGAAGACGGTCCAGCGGCAAGGTCAGGCTGGTATAGAGGCTGTCGCGCGTGCCATCGCCGATATTGCCGCGCGCATCGAAAATGCCGTCTGAGGTCGATATCGGGGCATAGTCGAGCACATTCTGAATATCCGCGTGTTCGTATGACAGCTGCAAGGCGCCCTTTTCCCAGAATGTGTAATCGAAGGTAATCTGGTTTTGCCAGGCCGTCATCGGCACAATGCCGGGATTGCCGGCCTTTACGACCGCGGTTTGCAAGGACACGGCCGAGGCAAAGTCGTTGAAATCCAACTGCGCGACAAAGAATTCCGTACGCCAGCTTATCTTGATCGCTTCCGTCGGCGTCCAAACCACCTGGATTTTGGGCTTGGTAAAGACGAAGGATTGCGAGCGATGGGCCTGCTTGACCGAAATGGTCGATGACTCGACCTTCAGGCTCGCATCGATATCGAGCCTTGGCCTGACCTGCCAGTTTGCCGAGGTAAAATACTCCGTCCGGTCTTCCTCGACGCGCACCTTGTCGAACGGCACCTGCTGGCTGGTATCGTTCTGCGTATAGCTCGACTGGTTTTCCAGACTGTTGAGAGCATGTTCGCCACCCAGTTTGAAGGTCAGCTTGTCGCTCTTCTGCCAGGTCAGCTTGCCGCTCAAAATATGCTCATCGGACAAGGCCAGGGACTGAAAATGCGACACGCCGCCATCGTAATATCTGTCGTCCTGGCGCACGCGGTCGTGGCGCCTCAGACCGTTGAAATCCAGCGACAGGCCGGGTTTGAGCGGCCTTTCGTATTGCAGCCCGAGTTCGCTGGCAATTTCGCGCGACGTCGATCGCTCGGTCGCCGTCGTGTCCGCGACAAAGCTGGCGTCATAGTCATAATCGGTCGGATTATAGGCGCCGCTGAGCGACAGCTTGCCAGCCCATAAGGGTCGCGAATGGCTTGCCTTGAAATTGCTGGTGATGCCGCCGCCGACCTGGAAAATATTCATCGACCGCGGCGCCGCGTCGTGGGCCGCGTCCGGCGTCCAGGTCAGTCTGTGCTCGTCATTCACCTCATTATCGTTGAATTCATTGATGCTGTAAGAGAGATCGGTCTGACGGCCCTTCCCGTTCGAGCTGAAGGACAATGACAGGTCCGGCTTTTGGCCCCTGCGGTTGAACATCTTCAGGCTGGACTCGAGGGTCAGGCTGGGCTTGCCGCCGGCCTTACGCACCACATTGACGATCTGGCTGTAGCCCTGCATGTCGATACCCGGCGCGCCACCAATGATCAGTTCGATATGATCGACCTGTGATGCGGGAATAGCACCGAGTATCTCGCCCAGGTCTCCCTTGGTGGCGGGACGCTGGCCGTCGATCAGCACATTGCCCGCGGTTCCGGCGAAACCGCGCAGGTTGTCGCCACTGTTAAACCCGAAGCCCGGTACATGAGACACCATGTCCATGGCCGTCGAAACCTGGAACTGCGCGAAATAGTCGGGCTTATAGACCGTAACCTTGTTCGACGAAGCGGCATTCGCCACCGGCGCGTCTTGCGCCCGCGTTCCACCGGCCGTTCCCAGAAGGACGGCAGTCGACGCGGCGAAAGCCAGACAGACATGTAACGAAGGGAAAAGGGAGGGTCTCAGGCGCAAGGGTACACTTCTGGGGTGGGAGTGATGACAGTACTCATGTACCGATGACGGATACAGGATATCCATTACAATTTCATGCGCGCACGTTATATTTCGCCCGCACGCTCGCAGAATAAGCGTCAGAATGTACGCCTACGGATGCGGTCGGCAAGATGCTAAGCCTTGCTCCCCGCTTCCCGCATTTGCGGGATATGTCGGCGCGCCCGTCGGCGCTAGGTTCATCGCATTCGCGAGGGAGCCCTGTCATGAAATCGTTACTGGCCCTGGTTCTGGTTGTTCTGATCGGTACGACCTACCTGAATGGCGGCACTGCCCGTGCCGGCACCGTCAGTTGTCCAACCGGCAACCGGACGGGCAAGATTGTCGAACCGCCCGCCGGCTGGACCGCGGTGCCCGATACGTCGGGCTTTACGAGCGCCGCCGTCACAGGATCGGGCGCCAATCTGAGCCTTGTCTGCACCTACGGCGAGGCCGGACGGCTGGAAAGCGATCCGCCGCCGGGGGAGCGGGTTTGCACGGTCCAGGGTGCGGGTTTCACCTGCCGGCGGCCGAACGGTACCTCGGAACTGGGTGAGCCCGTCGGGACACGGCGGCTGACCATCGGCGATACGGTCGACCTGGACCTGCCCTTTCCGCGATCGAAGGTCGGGTTCACGCCGATCGTTAGCAAGAGCGGCAAGATCGACATCATCTTCGCCGAACTGTTCCACAATCGCAACCAGCCCGGTTTCGACCTGGAGAACAATGTCCGTGCCTCGCCTTTTGCCAAACGCTTTCCGCTGCCCAATGAATGTCCGCGCGAAGGCACGACCAGTTCCGGCATCTATTTCGCGATCTTCGACCCCGGCACGGAAAACGTCACCCAATCGGTATTCTATGCCTGCGTCACCTCCGAAGCCGGGATCTGGTACCTGACACGGTTGTCGGACATCGACCAGGAAGGCTTTGTGGCGCATGCGACCCTGACCTGGTGGCGCTTTTAGATTTCAGTGACCGCTATCGGGCTTCGATCTTCAGGGCTTTCAAAAATTCCGACCGGATGCCCTGGTCGACCTTAAAGTAGTCGGCCCATGGGTCTGTCTTTTGGCGTTTCAAACGATCCGGCACGGTGTGAATATTATAGTCGCCGGGCTTGAGGTTCGGCTTCAACTCGCTCCACGACAGCGGTGTCGACACCCCTGCTCCGGGACGGGCGCGCACGACAAAGGCCGATACGGCGGTCGAAGTCAGGTCGTTGCGCAGATAATCGACAAAGATTCGTCCCTTGCGCGCCGCCTTGCTCATGGTGGCGATAAAGCGCGACGGGTCGTCATGCGCCATGGATTCAGCGATGGCCTTGGTGAAGCCCTTGATGGCCGGCCAGCCGAACTGGCGCTTGATCGGCACGACCACGTGCAGGCCCTTGCCGCCGGTCGTTTTCAGGAAGCTTTCCAGCCCCAGTTCGCGCAGGCGCTCGCGGATTTCCGACGCGCCCTCGATGACATTCTCCCACGGCGCTTGCGGATCGGGGTCAAGATCGAAGATCATCCGGTCGGGCAGGCGCGGATCGTCGGCGCGGCATCCCCAGGGATGCAGTTCAATACCGCCCCACTGCACCAGGGACAGAAGCCCGCGTTCGTCCTTGATCATCAGATAATCTTCGGTGCGATCCTTGACGGGAACATCAAGCGTGTAGACGTCGTCCATCTGCCCCTGTTCAGGCTTATGACGCTGGAAGAACTGATGGCCATCGATGTTGTCGGGTACGCGCAGAACCGATAGCGGGCGCTCGACGATATGGGGCAGAATGCGCTCGGCGACGCCGTGATAATAGTCGACGAGGTCGATCTTGGTTTCACCGGTCGCCGGATACACGACGCGGTCCGGGTGCGATATGGATATACCGCCGACATCGATCCTGCCGTCCGTCTTGGCTTTGGCAGTGGTTGCGGTTGTGGGCCGAGTGACCGCGGGAGTCTTGGCGACTTCGGCCTCAGCTTCATCGACCGCCTTTTCTGTCGGCATTTCGCGGTCGCGCATTATCTCCTTGGCCTTTTTGTCGTCGCGCAGTCCCTGGAATGCCGGGTGGCGCAGGCGATTTTCGGGCGTCCATTCGGTGAACTCGACTTCGCAAACCAGCTTGGGTTCGACCCAGATGCCCGGACCGACATCGGGCGGCAGATTCTTGAAAGGCTTTGGCACGACCTTCAAGCCGTCGAGCTTTTTGCGAATGTAAAAGAGCGTGTCGCCGTTAAATCCGGTGCCGACCTTGCCGGCATATTGCAGGGCCCCGTCTTCGTAGTAGCCCAGCAGCAGCGAGCGAAACCCCCTGCCCGCATGATCGGACTCTGTGAAGCCGACAATGACGAATTCCTGGCGCTTATGGCACTTGACCTTCAGCCAGGTCTTGCTGCGTTTACCGCTGTAAACGGAATCGACGCGCTTCGAGATGATGCCTTCCATGTCCAGGCTGCATACGCGCGGCAGGAACTCGGCATCGCCGGCAAAGTGCTCGCTGAAATTGACAAAATTTTCAAAGTCCTGCCCGTCCAGCAAGGCTTTCAACTGGGCTTTGCGGTCCAGCAGGGGCAGTTTGGTCAGGTCCTTGCCATTGAGGTGCAGCAGGTCGAATACATAGTATTGCAGGTTGTCGCTGCGCTCGGCGCCGAGTTCGTCTTTCAGCCGCGAAAAATTGGATGCACCGGCCTCATTGAGCGCGACAATCTCACCGTCGAGCATCGCCTGGTCGACATCTAGTTTTTTGAGACGATCTGCGATGGCCTGGTATTTGGGCGTCCAGTCCAGACCAGAGCGCGTCAGCAGTTTGACATTGCCGTTTTCAATCAGGGCCAGGGTGCGATAGCCGTCGAACTTGACCTCATGCACCCATTCGTCGCCTTCGGGAACAGAGTCGGCCAACGTCGCCAGTTCCGGCGTGCGGAACTTCAGTGGCGGATATTTCTTGCTTGCACGTTTCAGCTTGTCGGCAACTGGGTCGGCCGTTTTCGCCTCGCCCGAATGTTTGGTATCGACGTCGGCCGAGCCGGCTTTTCGCGCCCTGCCCGATTTCCAGACCTTGTCGGGATCGCCGGCGATTTGCTCCATGGTCCGGCCGCTGACAATGCTGGTGGCGTTGTCGTTCAGCCAGGCTTCGCCGTCGCCGTCAAAGTCGTCGCCTTCGCGGTGCTTGATCAATAGCCAGTTGTTGCGGCCGTGGTCCTGGGGACGCGGCTTCATCCGCGCCAGCACCCACGACCCTGTCAGGCGTTCACCGTGCAGAATGAATTTCAGGTCGCCTTTTTCGAGGCCTTCATGCGGATCGCCGATCGGTTCCCACGTGCCTTCGTCCCACAGCATGACGGTGCCGCCGCCGTATTCGCCCCTGGGGATCGTGCCTTCAAAATTGCCGTAGGCGACGGGGTGGTCTTCGACCTCGACCGCCAGGCGTTTGTCGGCGGGATTGAGGCTGGGGCCGCGCGTGACCGCCCATGATTTCAGCACCCCGTCGAGCTCGAGACGGAAATCATAATGCAGTCGTGTGGCCGCATGTTTTTGAATCAGAAAGCGGTTGCCGCCAGTCGGGGCCAGAGTGCCGCCCGGCTCCTGGGTCTTGGTGAAATCGCGCTTTTCGCGGTATCGACTAAGGCTGTCGCTGCGGTCGTCCATGCTCTATTGCCTCGATTTTGCGAGGTGAAAATTGAGGAACAGGCCTAACGAAAGCGACGTAAGTTTTCAGTGCGAAGGTGGCTTATCCGCCGATGGAACGCGTTTAGGCCACCGCCATAATGACATGAGCCTGGATCCTGGCGGCAATCTCGCCGTCGCCATGCCTGTCGGCAATTACTGATGCGACATAGTCCGTTGCAGCCGCCAACGCGCATGAGTCCAGGGCCTCGATTTCGTTGCGAAGCACCGTTCCCTGACAATAGGCGGCGGCCGGGATGTGTGGCGACGATGCGCGGCTTTCCTTGGCGACCGTCTCGATCACCACCTGTGAAAAGCCCGCGCTTTCGAGCTCGCGGCGGATCAATGCCGTATCGTGGTAGCCGTGCGGCGTGCGGGCGAGAAAGCGCGGCGGATCGACGGGAAATCTCTTTGCCAGGGCCTGGGTCACGTCATTGGCAAAGACGTTGTCCTCGATCCGATCCCATACGCTGAACAAAAAATGCCCCCCGGGCTTGAGCACGCGTCGCGCTTCACGGTAGGCCGCCGGGCGATCCGGAAAGAACATCGCGCCAAATTGACAACAGACGAGATCGAAGGCGGCATTTTCAAACGGTAGCGCCAGGGCATCCGCCTGGCGCCACGTGATGCCATTGCCAGGTGCTTGCCGCGACGCCGCATGATCGAGCATCGGCTGGTTAAGATCGGTGACGATATAGATGGTGCCATGAGGGAGCTTCGGCGCCAGTGCCCGGGTGACAACGCCGGTGCCCGCAGCGGTTTCCAGGACGGCGCGCGGCGACAGTTGCGCCGCGCGTTGCGCAAGGTCCGCGGCGAACGGCTGGAAAATCAACGGCACCATATATTGGTCGTAGTTTTCCGGAATCGAGCCGGCAAATACCTTGTCCGTTTCCAACATGGCTACTATCCGCCTTAAGTTTGCTCGCTGGCCAGATTAGCATATCACCGTGCTGTCTGACAGAACCAACGCGGCGGCTTGGCGTTTCGGTGTAATTTGAATCGAACTGAAAACTTACGTCGCCTGTATTAGCCCTGAGACTGGTTTTCACCTCGCAAAATACGAGGCTTGTCATGGCAGTACGTCCCTATTGGAGCGGCACCATACGCGTGTCGCTCGTCTCGCTTTCGGTCGACATGTTCACGGCGATCGACTCGAAAGGCAAGATCGCCTTCCACCAGATCTACAAACCGACCGGCGAAAGAGTCCGGCAAAAGCTGGTCGCCGGCGACGTGGAAGTCGAACGCGACGAGATCGTCAAGGGCTACGAAGTCGCCAAGGGGGAATATGTCCTGTTCGATCCGGATGAGATCAAGGACCTGAAAATCCCCTCCAGCAAGGCGATGGAGCTGGTCCGTTTTGTTCCCTACGATGCCGTCGACGCCGTCTATTTCGACACGCCCTATTACCTGGCGCCGTCCGGCAAGGGCGACCTCGCCACCTTCAGCGTCATCCGCGATGCCATGCGCGACGCCCGGGTCATGGGCCTGGGCCAGATCGTCATTTCGGGCAGCGAGCGTCTATGCGCCGTCAAGCCATGCGGGCCCGGTCTATTGCTGGAAACACTGCACTATTCCGATGAGATCAAGAAAAGCGGCTATGTCTTCGGCGATATCAAGGAGACCACAGTCGATGCCGACGAGAAGGACCTGGCCACCCAGTTGATCAAACGCAAGATTGGCGCTTTTGTGCCGGAAGACTTCCACGACCGTTATACCGATGCGCTGAAAGAACTGGTCGACTCGCGCATCGAAAATCGCGAGCCCGTCGTGCCGCAGGAAAGACCCATGGCCAAGGTCGTCAACCTGATGGACGCGCTTCGGGCCAGTCTCAGGGAACCGGCCGCCGCCAACGACACGGAAGCCAAGGAGGACAAGCCAAAGATCGATAAGGCCAAAACACCACGTCGCAAGGCTGGCTGAACCGGCGGCCGTGGTGCAGTCCGTAACGGCCTAGCCGGATCCATGGCTAAGCCGGAAGTGGGTAAATACCGTGCAGAACCTTGTTGAAATGATCTTCGATATGGCGCGTACAGTTGCACGACAGGCCTTTGAGAGCGCGCAAGTCCTTGATGATCAAATAGCCTCGCTTGATGTCGATAATGCCCCTGTCGCGCAATCCGCCCAGGACACGGCTGACGAACGACCGGCCGACACCCAGCATATCCGCCAGCTGTTCCTGGGTCATACGGAACTCCGTCTCGCCCGTCCTGGCCAGGCCGGCCAGGATCAGCTTGGCGGTACGTTGCTGTATGGTATGAATCGCATTGCAGGCGGAGGTCTGGAAAAGCTGGGCCACCAGGCAATCCGAATAGCGTGCCAACCAGTGGTGCAGCGACGGTGAATCAAGCTTCGCCTGCTCAAGCGCGGAGGTTTTCAAACGCAGGAACAGACCTTCGACCCGGACCAGTGATGTGCTGTAGGACGGCACATGTCCGTTTGAAACAACGCCGCCGATGGCGCCCTCGCGTCCGACGAAACCGACGTCGACGGCCGTTCCCTGGGTACCTTCGATACAGAAGGCCGCCAGGGCGCCTCCGCAGGGAAACCATGTTTCGACCACGTCGTCACCGGCGTGGATGAGAGTCGTATGCGCTCTCATCTCAAGCGCCATCATATGCGGTTGCAGCCGCTGGCGATCCTCTTCCGCCAGAACCGACAGAAGCCCATTGCTCAGCATCTGCTCTTTCGTCGGAGAGGTCATCACGCGTTCCCAATAAGGTGGCCAAGACAATGGCAAGTGTGCACAAGTGCACAGACGCTGATCGCAATGAATGTTACCCGGATACACAAGGCAGTTCCCCGCGTGGCACCAGGCATCCGACTTATGTGCTGAAATCCATGTAAAGCCTCAATGTGCATGGGCACAGATACGCGATAACAACGCGCAATTTGAATGAAAAGGATGCGGCATGGCCGACGGGAAGAGTCGATCCGATGGCCTGCATATACTGATTGTCGACGACAATTTTGCCGCCGCCCAGACGACGGGTTGGGTCGTCGAAACCTCCGGCAACACCTATGACCTGGCCGGGCGCGCTGACGTCGCCATCGCCGCCGCCAAGCTAAGGGTACCCGATGTCGTACTGCTCGATATCGGATTGCCGGGGCTGGACGGGTTCGAGCTTTGCACCGAGATGAAGGCGATACCGGCCCTGCGCGGCACGGTGTTTATTGCCCATACGGGCTATGGCCAGCAGCAGCACAGGGACAGGGCGCTGGAGGTCGGCTGTTCCTATTTTCTGTTGAAACCGTTCGATCCGGCCAAACTGGAAGCTATCCTGGCCGATGTCGCACAACAAAAACGCGGCAAAGACATCCTTGGCGACGAAAAGCGCCCCGATCTCAGCAACAATGCCCCCGGGCCCGCCTGATCACGGCTTGCAGGTCGGGCACAGGCCCAGGCTTTTGTATTTGGCGAAGGTCTTCATCATATAGGCCCGCGCTTCGAGCAGGTTGGGGAAGGCACGCGACCAACCGACATCGCCCGCGGGTCCGGTCGGCTTGAGTTCCCCCTGCCCTTCGCGGCACAGCTTGCAGGTGCCTTTGTGCACGCGGGCGCGCTGGACCGATGCCATATGCGAGACGAAATAGCTCATACCGCTGGGATAGCACGACTACCCGCTTAATGAAAACCGTGACGCGCGATCAGGTGCTCGACCCTGGCCTCACAGACGCCCGGCAGCGCAGCCAACCGACCGGCGAGATGGCGTGCCGCTGACGGATCGAGATGCGTGACACGCAGCCGGTGAGTCATGCGCTCGCCGCAGCGCGACGTCCGTACCTGGCCCAGCCCTGCACCGGACGCACTCAGGCACGACATGACCATTGCGGTATCGCTTCCCGCCATCGCAGAGACATGTAAAATGTGGATCAATTCGCCCGACAGGTCGCGGACAAAATCATCTTCGGCCGGCACGTGCCGTACAAACGCGTTCATAGCTCAAGCCCAGGGCTCAGAGGTCGCGAAAAGGGAAATCCGTCGTCCCACTTCGTTGCCGACAATCGGCCGCATCACCTTTTGCAAGGATGCCACCTTGCCTGGGAAGGCAGGTTGGCGTCGGGTCGGGCCCAACTCTGGATGCAGGCGCGTATTAGCTTATCTCGCGACAGGATTCAATGGGTCAAGAACGAGCCGTTCCCGCCCTGGGCGCTGTGCGCGCGGCTGGTCATGCCCCACGTAGCAACTCCGCCTCAAGGGCTGCCACCGTGTCGAACAAATGGGTCGGACCGGCGGCCTTCAGGACAGATGTCTTGGCATAGCCCCAGCCCACGGCCGCCGCTGTTACGCCGGCTTTCTGCGCCGCGTGAATGTCGCGTTCCTCGTCGCCGACACAGAGCGCGTCCGCGGGCGACACGCCGGCGCGCTTCAGCATCGCCTTGAACCTGCCGGCCTTGCCGAACAGCGACACACCGCAGGCATAGTCGGAAACCAGGCTGGCCGATGTCCCCAGCACCGTTCGTATCGTCGCCTCGCTGTTCGAGCTGACGACAGCAATCCGCACGCCTGCGCCATGCAGCCGCCCAAGCAGCGGCTCGATCCCGTCGAACAGTAAAATCTTTTCCGCCACGCTGACGCTGCGTCGTCGCATATCCGCGGCGATGAACGGCAGACGCCAGTGCTGGACCCCGAGGCTTTTCATAACGCCACGCGTATCCAGCCCACGCAGATGGTCGATATCGTCGTCGTTCACCCGGCGGAAGCGATGCTTGGCCGCGATCTCATTGAGCACGCCAACCATCCAATCGCCGCTGTCAGCGAGCGTGCCGTCGAAATCGAAAATGACCAGCCGGTAGGGGGAACGCATCTCTATTTGGGCCCGAGACTGCGGCGATAACCGAGTATACCGAAGGCGAGGCAGATGAGCACGATCCAGCCGGTCCAGAATCCTGTGGTCGTCACATAGCCAAAGACGGCAAATTTCGTCAGCGCGCGGACTAGGTGCGCGACCACGGCGTTCAAAATGGCGCCCGTCGCAAAAAAAGTCCACATGCGCCGCGACCAGATGGCCAAAACGGCAAACAGAAACAGCGCCACGATGTCGATCGTGATAACGGCGACTCCGGGCCCATTGCCGGCGTGTGAAGTCAGAAAAAAGCTCAGTGTCCAGGCAACAGAAATAATGGCGGCCCCGTATCTCTCGACGGGACCGCCACGCAGAAAAGCCCACATGCAAACAATGACGGCGGCAATGTCTCCGCCCTTCGCCCACACTAACGCTATCAGTTCTTTATCCATAAATGCCTATGCCGCATTCTCCGAGGCCACGACAACATGAACATGACGACCCGATGGCGGTGTTACCAGCTTGTCGTCTTCGGTGCCAAAAGCCACCGTCCGGCAGCCCATTTGGGTTTTCACCGCGTCCAGGTCCTTGTGAACCGTCACAATCGCGCTCCTCGCCTCCGACAGAGAAGCATACGATTTAGCGATGCCGTCAATCACATTCTGCCCGACGACCGCCGACAGGTTTCCGTCCATACGCATGCGCACCAGGCTGCTCGACAGGGTGGCCAGTTCGATAAGCGCGGTGTCAAAGGCTCTTTCGGTCGCAAACAGTTGCTGTGCGCCTTGGCGCACCATCTCAGATCTTTGCATGTTTCAATCCTATCCTGGCCCCCACGGGCCCGCTTACGCGCCAATCCGGGGACGGTGACCGGAATTAGCCTAACAGGGTTTGAATCAGCTGTATGGCTCCGGCCGTAGAGGACAGGAGTGCCGCGAAACCGAGCGCCATGGCGATCGCAATCAGCACAAAAAGTCCGGTGCATTCCAGAGCCGACAGTTTCTTCAGCCGTCCTGCGAACCAGCCCCGTCGTCCGTCAGCCAGGCCGTCGCCGCTACCATGTGAAAGGCTGCCTTCTCGGGGCCGCACTCGCGGTTCAGCGTCTTCAGAGACTGGATGAGTGGATCTATTTCCATGAATTTCTCCGGAGACGCCAGCATCCTCCAGGCGTTCTCCAGGTCGTTCCAGCTCAGTTGGAAATAGTAGTCGTTCGGGTTCAGGGGCTTGTTCATGCCCTGACCCTGACACGCCTTCCTGCGGTTTGGCGACTATGTCCGGCGTATACCCTACGGCGGGTATAGTCGGCTTTTGGGCCTCATACCTCAGCAGCATCATCGCTGCCTTCTTCGTCGTGTCGACCCGCAGCCGCCGGCGCGCCATGCCGGCATGATCCTTGACCGTCGCCACACTAATAGCCAGGGCGCGCGCGATTTCCTTTTCCTGCCAGTGCTGCGCGACCAGGCGCAGAACCTGCTTTTGCCGCTCCGTCAGTTGTTCGCAAACGTCCAGTCCGTCGTCTAACACTACCCTACCTGCCCCAGAGTTTCTGACTGTTCACCATCCGCCGTCTGATGAACGTTCAGACTAACCTTTAGCCTTAAGATTGTCATTATCCAACTTGCCGCTGTGCGGCTATGTTGACCTGGCGAGAGATTTTTGACGCAGTCGCCGGGCACGGATCATCATATGATCAGTCGACTTATCCGTTTTCTGGCATCATCCCGGGCATCATATTGGCATTCAGGTGGTACATTACCCACAGCGAGCCGACGATCAGTATGCCGACGATGAGTACGGTAAAGACGAAGGCGGCGTTGTTCCATACCTGACCGGACGACGTGTTCATGTGCAGGAAAAAATAGAGATGCACCACAATCTGCACCACGGCGGCCAGAATCAGCACCGGCACCAGGCTCGAGACCGGTAGCACATGCGCCATGGTCAGGCCGAACGGAAGGGCGGTAAGCACAACCGACAGCACAAAACCGATCAGATAGGATTTGACCGTCCCGTGGCCGGCCCCGCCATGGCCATGATCTTCGTGATGATGGGCCTCGGTCTTTGTCTGGTCGACATCGACCGGCTGGACATGCGCCGTCTTCGCCTTTTTGGGCTTGGCCGTATTGGGTGTGCTCATCACGCGGCTCCCATCAGATAGACGATCGTGAAGACGCCGATCCAGATAATGTCGAGAAAATGCCAAAACAGGCTCAGCGTCATCAGGCGGATACGGTTGGCCGGTGTCAGGCCGCGGCGAAACAGGTGGACGAACATGGCGCCCATCCAGATCAGGCCCGAGGTGACGTGCAGGCCGTGTGTTCCGACCAAGGTGAAAAAGGCCGACAGGAAGGCCGAACGATCGGGGCCGTTGCCCTCGCCGATCAGCTTAGCGAATTCGTGGATTTCCATGGCCATGAAACCCAGCCCGCACAGGGCGGTCAGGCCCAGCCAGGTGATCACGCCCTTCAGCTTCTTTGCCTCCATGCTGATCATGGCCAGGCCATAGGTCAGGGACGAGATCAGCAAAAGCGCCGTTTCTATCGCTACATAGGGCAGGTCAAACAGGTCGCGGCCGTTGGGACCGTCAGCGATATTGTCTTTCAGCACGGCGTAGCCGGCAAACACCGAGGCGAACAGGATGCAGTCGCTCATCAGGTAGATCCAGAAGCCCAGCGTCACCTTGGGAGCCTCATCGTGATGATCGGCGTGGTGTGTATCGTTCGGATTATGATCGTAGGCAGAGTCGAGTTCGGCCTTCACGGCTTTGACGGGATTGCTCATGCCTTCACCTCCGCACGCGCCAGATCGGCAAACCGGGCGGCTTCGATCGCTGCGACCTCTTCCGCCGGGACGTAATAGTCGCGGTTCGCATTGAAGGTATGGGCAATGCCCAGCCCGATCATGACCAGCAGCGCACCCGCCGCCATCCACCAGATGTGCCACACCAGCCCGAAGCCCAGGCCGACACTGACGATGCCGATCAGGAAGCCGGTATAGGTGTTGTGTGGCATATGGATCGGCGCATAGCTGGCAGGCTGGACATAGGCCGTGCCCGTCTGCTTGGCGTCCCAGAAGGCGTCGTGATTGCCGATCTTCGGCACGACGGCGAAGTTATAGAAGGGCGGCGGCGACGAGGTCGCCCATTCCAGCGTGCGGGCATCCCACGGGTCGCCGGTCAGGTCGCGCAGGTCGTCGCGCTTCCAGATGCTGTAGATGATCTGGGCAATCTGGGCCAGGATGCCGAAGAAGATCAGCAGGGCCCCGCAGGCGGCGACGATCAGATAGACGTGCCACACTGGATTGTTCATATAGTCGAGACGCCGCGTCATGCCCATCAGGCCCAGGGCGTACAGCGGCATAAAGGCGATATAGAAACCGACCAGCCAGAACCAGAACGACACCTTGCCCAGGCCTTCGTGAAGGCGGAAGCCGAAGGCCTTGGGGAACCAGTAGTTCAGCCCGGCGATACAGCCGAACACAACGCCGCCGATTATGACATTGTGGAAGTGCGCGATCAGGAAGACCGAGTTGTGCAGGACGTAATCGGCGCCCGGCACGGCCATCAGCACGCCGGTCATCCCGCCGATGACAAAGGTGATGATAAAGCCCAGGGTCCACAGCATGGCGACCTGCAGGCGCACCCGCCCGCGGTACATGGTGAAGAGCCAGTTGAAGATCTTCACCCCCGTCGGGATCGAGATGATCATGGTCGTAATGCCGAAGAAGGCATTGACATTGGCCCCTGCCCCCATGGTGAAGAAGTGGTGCAGCCAGACGATAAACGACAGCACGCCGATGGCCATGGTAGCGTAGACCATGGCGTCATAACCGAACAGGCGCTTGCGCGAGAAGGTGGCGACGACCTCGGAAAAGATGCCGAAAACTGGCAGGACCAGGATATAGACCTCGGGGTGTCCCCAGGCCCAAATCAGGTTGACATACATCATCGGGTTGCCGCCCGCGTCATTGGTAAAGAAGTGCATGCCCAGATAACGATCCAGGCCCAGCATGGCGAGAGTTACGGTCAGGATCGGAAAGGCGGCGACGATAAGCATGTTGGCGCACAGGGTCGTCCAGGTGAAAACCGGCATGCGCATCAGGGTCATGCCCGGCGCCCGCATCTTGAAAATGGTGGTGATCAGGTTGACGCCGGACAGCAGGGTCCCAAGCCCCGATATCTGCAGGGCCCAGATATAGTAGTCGACCCCCACGCCGGGTGAGAAGGCCACCTCCGACAGCGGCGGATAGGCCAGCCAGCCGGTATGGGCGAATTCACCGACGACCAGCGATATATTGACCAGGATGGCGCCGGCAGCCGTCAGCCAGAAACTCATGCTGTTCAAATAGGGGAAGGCAACGTCGCGCGCCCCGATCTGCAACGGCATGACAACGTTCATCAGGCCGATAACGAAGGGCATGGCCATGAAGAAGATCATGATGACGCCGTGCGCCGTGAATATCTGGTCGAAGTGATCGGGCGGCAGATAGCCGTGGCCACCGTTCGACGCAAGGGCCTGCTGGGTGCGCATCATCAGAGCGTCGGCAAAACCGCGCAACAGCATGATCAGGGCCAGGATGATATACATGGCGCCGATCTTCTTGTGGTCGACCGAGGTCAGCCACTCGGCCCACAGATAGGTCCATTTCTTGAAGTAGGTGATCAGGCCCAGCACCAGGATGGCGCCGCCGACCATACCGGCCCCGGCGACCATGATGATCGGTTCGTGCCACGGCACGGAGTCGAGGGTCAGGCGCCCGAAGATAAGACTGTCGTGAATGGCAGCGTGCGGAACGAGCATCAGCTTTTCGCCTCGTCGGGCTTCTTGCACATCCTGGTGCCGGGCGCGATGTCCTTCATCGCGGCCATGTTGACGGACTGGTCCGTACACAGCTTGCCATCGGTGCAGTTGTTGAGAATATTGTGGAACAGCGTGGGATCGGGCGCGGTGTAGAAGACCGGCTTGCCGCTCAGGCCGGGCTGGGCCAGGCTGGCATAGGCCGCACCGTCCAGCGTTGCCGGCGCCGACCTGGCCGTGGCGACCCAGGCAGCAAAATCGGCGTCGCTCATCGCCCTCGCCTGGAACTTCATTCCGGCAAAGCCCTCGCCGCTGTAATTGGCCGAAATGCCGTCATAGGTCCCGACTTCATCGGCGCGCAGCGACAACTGGGTCTGCATGCCGGTCATGGTGTAGATCTGCGACCCCAGTTGCGGGATGAAGAACGAATTCATCACGGTGGCCGAGGTCAGCTTGAAATGAACCGGCGTGCCGACCGGCAAGGCCAGTTCGTTGACCGAGGCGATATTGTACTGCGGGTAGATGAACAGCCATTTCCAGTCCAGCGACACCACCTCGACCTCGATCGGCCGGGCATCGGGCTTGCTGGCGTGGGGCGCGACCGGTTTGTGTGGGTCGAGGGCGTGGGTCGACACCCAGGTCACGGCGCCCAGGGCCAGAATGATCAGGGTCGGAATGGCCCAGACCACGGCCTCGATGCGGTTGGAATGTTCGAAATCCGGCGCATAGGTGGCCTTGGTGTTCGACGCCCGGTACCGCCAGGCGAACCACAGGGTCATGAAGATCACCGGCACCACCGGGATCAGCATCAGCAGCATGGCCAGGATGATCAGGTCTTTTTCCTGCATGCCGACGGGCCCCTTGGGGTCCATCACAGCCATTTGACAACCGCTTAGCACCACGGCGCCCAAAACCAGGCTGGCCGATGTCAGAGCGCGATTTATGTTGCATCGCAACATAAATGAAAAACTTGAGACGCGTATTGCGGGCGCGGCCTGGCGCAGATGCGCCGGATGACGTTCCAGTGGCTTCACAACAAAAAACCTATATCACACAAACGAGTTGAGACGCAGGCGGCACTTTTTTTATGGGCTATGAAATGCCGTAAACAGCATTTTTTGCGCCCTCGCAAGAGGCAGTTTGTCGCAGTGCGGCAAATAATTTTTTCGCAACTGCGTAAAAAATTCCGGCAAATCGTCCGTCCGCGGCCGTGAAAGGTGTCCTGTCACCCGCAGATACCGGTGTTTTTTGACGCCAACGACAGCAGAATTTGCAAAAGAAACCGTTGTAAAATCTGAATTTGCCGATAGCATGGGCCAAATTGACGCAGGCGCTAAAATAAATTGACCTGCTGTAAGAAAGTTCGAGGAAGCCACCCATGTCGCCACGCGTTTATCAGTTCGGACCGATCTTCAAAACCCTCCTGATCGTGGGCGCTTTGGCGCTGGTCGCAATGGGTGTCTGGGGCGTCATGCAATCCTATACGCATGGCCACGGTGTCCTGGCGCAATTCGGCGGCGTCCTG
This sequence comes from Asticcacaulis sp. P2_C5, assembly GCF_056404555.1. Taxonomy (NCBI): domain Bacteria; kingdom Pseudomonadati; phylum Pseudomonadota; class Alphaproteobacteria; order Caulobacterales; family Caulobacteraceae; genus Asticcacaulis; species Asticcacaulis sp. P2_C5. The sequence goes on along the minus strand of NZ_JBFUDU010000013.1, from coordinate 22,010 downwards.
CTCAGCCTGATTCCAATCGCGGCGGCCCTGTTTGGCGCGCCTATGGTCTGGCGCTGCAAGCTGACCCTGTTTGAAGACCGCCTGGAATATAACGGCCTGATGCTGGACGCGACCATTCGCAAGGCCGACGTGATCGCCGCCCTTTCGCCGGCGCCGCAATACGGCATGTTCTCGATCTTCCTGACCCTGGCCGGCCAACCGTTCAAGCGCCTGCACATCGCAGTCCTGGGTCATATGGACGACGCCCTGCGCAGCTGGGTCAACACTCTGCCTCACGCGGAACCCTCAAAGGTCTGATCGGGCTACCTCATTGTCTTTTGGCAAAGCCGCCGGTGTCCCGGCGGCTTTGGTGTTGAGAAATGCCCCCTCAACCCTTCGCTAATGCTTCGGGTCGCGGGCCGGCTCGACAAGCTCGCCACGCCACGGGGCGTCCCGCTCCCCCGTACGTTTCGTTACACTTCGCTACGGTGGAGGACTGGTTGATTAGCGTTTCCCCCAGTGTAGAAAAGAGATCTGTAAAAAATCGGCATGTACCGTTGAAATCGGATACGCAGCTAGCAGTGATTTTCTTTTTTCGTCAGTCCTCCACCGTAGCCCGGAGGGCGTCACGGGGGAGGTGGCGAGCTTGTCTCGCCGGAGGGGGCAACCTCCACTTCCTTGCGAAACCACGTCAGCCACACCGACACCCCGGCCAGCATCCCCGCCAGCGCAAACCAGGTCAGCGCATACATCAGGTGCGAGTTCGGGAAGGCGACCTTGGTCAGCCCGCCCTTCGGCCAGCCGCCGGGGTTTTCCGTCGCATCGGCATCGATAAAATAGGGTGCGACGTCTGTTAAACCATGCTTTGCCGCCATGGCGCCGAAGTCCCGTCGATACCAGGCGTCGTGCGTCGGATCGTTGGCCTGGGAAAACAGCCAACCCTTGACCTCCGGCATGCGCAGCAACCCGGTTACCGTCACCTCCCCCGCCGCCTGTCCCGCCGCCCGCACCGCCGGATCGCGCTGTTCCATCGGCACATAGCCGCGATTGATGTAGACGATGGTGCCGTCTTCGACAGCGAGCGGGGTCATCACCCAATAGCCGGCTCCGTAATCGGTCAGGGTATAGACTTGCGACTCCCGGTCATTCAAAAACCGCCCGTGCACCGTCACATGGCGGTATTCGTCGTTCTTCGCGGTGATACCGGCCCACGACGTCCGCCCAGGCGCTTCCCCGGCAGGAGCATGTACCCGAGCATTGACCCGGGTGATCAGGTCGTTTTTCCACACCAGCCGCTGCACCTGCCACACACCCAAGGCGGTGAACCCGGCAATAGCGGTCACAATCACCCCCGCCGCAATAACCCGTCGCATTGACGTCCGCCCTCTCAATCTAATCTGACCAATTCCCGCTTGAAGTCATATCCCGCTTCTACCGGTTGGCCCCAGGTCTGCGCGCATTTATGCCCGCTATACACGGCGGCCGCCACTGTCCCAGGCGCCAGACAATCGCCGATCCGCAACGTCGAGACAATCCCGGCTGCCGCCAGGGCCTCCGGATCCGCCATCAGGTCATGATACAGGGCGTCGTCCGGCACGCGCGACGTCACCGGCACCAGGGTTCGCCCCTCAATGCCGACGATCGGCCCGCCATAGATCGGTTTCAGATCGAACCGATCCCCCTCGCCTTTTACCAAAGCCATATTGCACATCAGCCCGACGCCCAGTTCAACCAGACGCGACTGAATCCGTCCCTGCTCGAGCGTATTTTCCGTCCATTGCGACACCACAGGGGCCGGCGTCGCCAATACGACATCGAACCCTTCGCGCACCAGAAGCTCGGCCAATACGCCCGCCATATAGTAGTGGTCGTCGTCATAGATCAGGACGGGCCCGTCTGGCCTTTCACCACGCAGGACGGCGTCCGGCGACAATACCCGACTATCCGCCACACCCGGCACCGGCACACGCGACTTGCGCCCCATGCCGTCGGTCCGCCATCGCGATCCGGTGGCCAGCACGACATTGGGTATCCCCAACTCCCGCACCGTGTCCGCCGTCATGGCGCTGTCGAAATAGAAGTCGACATTCGGCATCTGGCGTAGTTGCTGCAGGCGGTAATCGGCCACGCGTTTATAGGTCGCCAACCCCGGCAACCGCGACTCCAGCCGGACCCGTCCACCCGGTTCGCGCTCGGATTCGGCGATTACGACCGTCATGCCGCGTTTGGCCAGGGCCCGCGCGGCTTCCAGTCCAGCCGGTCCCGATCCCACGACCAGCACGCGGTCCGGCGTCTCGGCCGGCGCAATCCGCTCGGGATGCCAGCCGCGCCGCCATTCCTCCCCCATGGTTGGGTTCTGGGTGCAGCGGATGGGTGTGATGGTCATATCGCCGCTGACGCAGATATTGCAGCCGATACATTCGCGGATATCGTCGACCTGACCGTCGCGCACCTTGGCCGGCAAAAACGGATCGGCGATCGACGGGCGCGCCGCACCGATCAGGTCCAGCACGCCACGGCGGATCTGGCTGACCATGGCATCAGGCGAGGTAAAGCGGCCGACACCCACCACCGGCTTGGTCGTCACCGTCTTGACGAATGCCGTATAGGCCTCCTGCGCGCCCTCTTCGGAAAAGCGCGCCGTCACGCTGTCATTGGACCAGTCGGCCAGGTTGACGTCCCACAGGTCGGGCAGTTCGGCCAAGAGCTCGACCACCTCGCGCCCCTCGCCGGTTGAGGTCAGGCCGCGCGCGCCCAGCAGTTGGTCTACGGCCAGCCGTACGGCGATGGCGCAGGTATCCCCCGCCGCGTCCTTGGCGTCCTCGATCAGTTCGCGCAGCAGCCGCGCGCGGTTTTCGAGACTGCCGCCATACTCATCGCTGCGCGTGTTCATCTCGCGCGACAGGAAATGCATGGCGATCGACAGATTGTGCCCGGCATAACAGTAGATGATGTCGAAGCCGGCCGCCTTGGCGCGCCGCACCGCTGCCTTGTGCCAGTGGCGCAGATTGCGGATATCGCCAAGGTCCATGGCGCGGGTATGGATCGGGCTCTGGCACTTGACGGGCCCGCCGCTCGGCGAAAACGGCGGTTCGCGACTGTAGAGATTTGGATTGGCGAAACCGTTATAGGCCAGTTCGATTCCGGCCAGGGCACCATGGCGATGCACACCCTCGACCATCAGGGCCATGGCCGGAATATCGCTGTCGTCCCATAGCCGGCCTTCGATATAAGGGGCGAATTCCGAAGTCGGATGGATCTCGACCTCTTCGGTGCACACCACGCCCCAGCCGCCCTCGGCCTTGGTTTCGCGCATCTTCGCCAGGGCCAGCGGATGGCGGTAGCCCATGCCGTTGCAATGCGGCACCTGGTAGAACCGGTTGGGCGCGGTGACGGGGCCGATCTTCACCGGCTCGAACAAAATATCGTATCTGGGATCTCGCATGGAGGTGGCCGCTCCCCTGTTTTTATGGTTGGCCGCACCCTATCCACGCTTGCCCGACTTGAAAAGCCGGCGACACGAATGTGATCACAGTTTTTAGCCAGCAGGAACAGGGCCTGCGGTGCAGGAAGGTGCAATGCCAAAACAGAAAAGGCCGCGGCGAACCGCAGCCTTTCCCGTTACTCACATTCAACTCTAATTAGAACTTGTAGCGCAGGCCAAGCTGGTAGCGCGAGTCAAGTTCCTGGGCAAAATACAGGTTCGTCGTGTCACGACCATGCTGACGAAGGTGTGCTTTGTTGAGGTTCAGGCCTTCGAAGGTTGCCTGGAGGTTGGCGGAGATCTGATAGTTGATCGAGGCATCAATCGTACCGAACGCTTCGGTGTAACCCGGATCGGTCTGGGCACCGATGTTGGTGGCGTTGATGAATTCGTCACGCCAGTTGTACGAAACACGGCCGGACCAGGCACCCTTATCGTAAATGGCCGTCAGGTTATAGGTGTTCGACAGACCGAGCAGCGGGAACTGCTGGGTGCCCGGAGGCGCCGAGTTGTCGAAGGCGATATCGCCATTGACCGTCGTCAGGCTGCCCGACACGCCGAAGCCTGTATCGGCAAAGAAGTGCTGGAAGGCGAATTCGAAGCCGTGCAGGTTTGCCGTCTTGTTGTTGACCGGGATGTTGGTCTCGAACGCGAACAGCGGGTCGTTGGCGTCAGCCACCAGGTCATAGGCCTGCAGCACCTGGTCGACATAGGTCTGGCTCAGATTGCCGCTGCCGTCCAGGTGAGCCTGATAGTCCGACTTGGCCTGGTTCTGGGCGGTGGCCGGCGTGCTGCCGGTCTTCAGGTAGTGGTCGTACAGCGCCGTCATGGTGAACAGATTGACGTCGGTCGTCGACTGGCTGATCGAGCCCAGCAGGTCCTTGGCGATACCCGAACGAGAACCGGCGGCGCCCGACGACGGGTCACGCAGGCCGAACGGGTTGGCCTGGATGCGGCCGGTACCGACGAAGTTTGCGACGTCCTTGTTATAGAAGCCCAGGGACATATAGCTGTCCTTGCCGTAGTACCATTCGACCGAGAGGTCGACATTGCTTGATTCCAGCGGCAGCAGGCCAGGGTTGCCACTGGTCGCCGTCGGATTGGTGCCGTTGGCGGTCGGACGCGGCGGCGTGCCCGGCGCCGTCGTCGCAAACAGGTTGCTGTAGGCGGCGCGTGCTATGGTCTTCGAGAACGAAGCCCGGACGATCACGTCGTCCGTGGCGCTCCACGAGACATCCAGGTTCGGTAGCCAGTGATCGTAGTCCGCCTGGTATTCCTGGATGGCCAGGGTCGAACTGCTGTCGACCGTGAAGTCGTTGTCAGCGGTCCAGCGAATGGCCACAGGCGTACTTTGCTTGGCCGAAGCCGTGACATCGGTCTTCTCGTATCGCAAACCGGCGACGACGGTTGCCGGGCGGCCGAGGAAATCGCCCTTCATGGTGAGTTGGCCGTACGCCGCCGCGATTTGCTCTTCGACGGCGTTGGACGTCATCGCCGCGGTCGGCAGGGTGGTGTGGTACAGCGTCGACTTGGCCAGGGCCTGGTAGATGTCCAGCGCGTTGCCGCGGAAGGCGATGTTCGACTGGCCCGGCTCGAAGTCCTCGAACAGGCTGCCCAGGTCGAAGGTGGTGATCAGGCCCGGTGCATACTGCGCGACATCGCCCGGATTGCCGATACCCCAGTCGCCCAGCGCCTGATAGGTTTGGCCCGTGGTGGTTTCCATACGCGACTTGATCAGGTCGATGCCGGCGTCGAAGCGGCTCTCGCCGTCGAAGTCGTAGCTGAAATCGATCTTGGCTTCGTCGACCTTGTGCGTCTGGCTGTTGGTCGCCATGCGCGCCACCTGCGAACCGAGGTCGCCAGCGTCCAGCTTGCCGTTGTTATTGCCGCGCAGCGCGTCGTTGACGGTATAGGCCTGCACGGGGATATCGCCGGTAAAGTCGACGGAGTGCGCGGAAACGACCGGGGCGCCGATCGACATCATCACCGAACTGGTGCCATTCGGGTTGTCCGGCGTGGCCTTGCCTTCCGAGCTGTGGACGTCGAAGGTCAGGCTTGCACGTTCGTTCAGATCGTACTTCGCGTTGAAGCCGACCGACTTCAGCGTGTTTTTCTGGCCGAGGAGCTGCTGCTCGAAGCCGATGTCCTTCACGCCGTTTTCGTTTTCCTGGAGATAAAGGGCGTTATAGATCCCGGACTCGCCTTTGACGAACGTGATCTTGTCGAACGGACGGTTGAACCAGTTGGTTTGTTCCGCGCGTTGTTCCGAGCCCTTGTTCTCGACATACACGGCGTCCAGCGTCAACAGCAGGTTTTCCGTAGGACGGAACTGAACGGTTCCGCCGATATTGGTGCGCTGGTTGTGGGTCTGTGACAGGGCATAGCGGCTGTCGTTCGGATAGGCGACAAGCGACCCGGCCGGCGGTGCATTGGTGATCTGGGTCAGCAGGGTCGTCTTATCGGCTGCATAGCGCAGACGGCCGCTGTTCGGGTCATAGAATTGCGCGCGCGTGTCCAGGTTCCAGTTGTTCTGGGTCGCCTGGCGGGTCGCCACGTCCCTTTCGGAATACTGGCCGAACACGGCAACGCCGAAGGTCTTCGAATCGTTGGTCCAGCTGTAGGCGCCGGTGACTTCCGGAGTCCAGTCCTTGCCGTCGACCATATTGTCGCCGTGCAGGCCCTTGATACTAACGGAGCCAGTCGAACCGGCCTTGTTGATCGGGCGCAGGGTCTTGATATTCAGCGTCGCACCGATGCCGCCGGAGGCGACATTGGCCTTGCCGGTCTTGTAGACTTCGAATCCGCTGATGCTGTCCGACGCGATATTCGAGAAGTCGAAGCTACGCGAACCGCCCATGGCGAAGGTGTTGCCGCCCCCAATCAGGTCAATGCTGGCTGTCGGCATCACGCGGCCATTCAGGGTTACCAGGTTGAAGCCCGGGCCAAAACCGCGGACCGTGACCTTGGAGCCTGCACCGTTGACGCGATCGATCGAGACGCCAGGAATGCGTTGGACGGATTCGGCCAGGTTGGTGTCCGGATACTTGCCGATGTCCTCAGCCGTGATGGCGTCGACGACACCGGTCGCGTTTCTTTTGATATTCATTGAACGCTGCAGCGAACCGCGGATGCCGGTGACGACGACAACGGTTTCATCGCCCGTGGCGGCGGCTGGAGCGGCGTCTTGCGCCAGGGCCGACTGACTCATTGTAAGATTCAGGGCCAAACCGGCCAGGGCACTCAGCGCCAGCGTGGAGGCGCCGGACAGAATCGCTGAGCGCAGAGGACTCCCGGTTTTACGTGTAGTTGTGCGTTTCATCTTTGTTTTCCCAACGTGTTTTTATGGTGGTTATCTCCTCCCGCAGGGCGCAACTATGCCTTGCCGGACATCGCAACCCCCTGTGACGGCGGGCACGCGACGTTCAAGACCTAGTGCAGATCAAAAAATGAGACTTGTAATAATTTAACCCGCGGGCAGCAGGCGCGAATAAACCGCGTGCTGTGGCGAGGTGGCAGCCAGGCGTTTGCGCCGTGTCACGTAGTCCGTGGGCGTTAGACCCGTCAGCTGTTTGAATTCTTTGTTGAAATGTGCCTGGTCGAAATACAGGAAATCCTGGGCCACGGAGGTCCATGACAAATGCCGCGTCAGGTCGATCGTCTCCAGCAGGGACTGCAGCCGGTACAGTCGCGCCAGCTTCTTGGGCGTTGTTCCGACGACACGGTTGAACAGGGTAATCAGATGCTTCTGGCTGACATCGGTCGCTTCACTCAACTTGCCGACCGGGATCAGGCCCCGGCTTGTGCTCAGGGCATTCAAGGCCGGCCGTATGCGATCTATCTCCGCAACACGACTGATACGGGCGGTCAATACGCGCTCCAACAGGGCAAAGCGCTCAACCGTTCCGCCAGCGTCGTAGAGCCGGTCGCGCAGTTCGGCAGCAAAGCTGCCCCAGATGGCGTCAAGCGGCACCAACTGGTTCGTCAGTTCACCGAGATCGACGCCCAGCACCGCATAGGCACCGCCGGGCAAGAAACTGACGCCGATAAAATCGGTATGATCGGGCCAGGTGACGGTATGGTATTCGTCCCACAGTCCCATGCACCAGCCTTCGGCATAGTTCTCCACCGGCCGTGCGTCCACGCCCCGCATCGCGCGTACCGCGCCGCCGAAATTGATTTTCAGATCGGCCACCGGCCCCGGCAAAACCTTTTCGTCCGGATAGGGCCGCGGGCCACGCGGACAATAGAAATATTTGACAAATCTATTAAGTGGAAAACTCGGTTTATGGACTTCGAACGTCATGACACCTCCGGGGGCCGCCCAGGCCCCTATTATGCCATACTGCGCGCGCTACCACCAGAGAAGAGCACATGTTAATCGATTGCGAAAGTCAGTATTTAAAATGTGACGTCGCGAAAATTGCTGAAAAGGTTAAATATTTACAATCTGCACCCCAAGCCATGACCTAGTTTCAGCGTCATGGCACTCCCGCGTTCCTTGTTACGCGCTGTGCTTCTCATTGATGCGTCACGGGTGCAGAAGGTTTCTCGCCCGACTGTACCCCTCTGACGTTCGAACCTCCCCTGGGGGCTGCCTCTTCGCAAGGGCAGCCCTCTTTTTTGGTTCCGCCTAGGGCTGTTTAGCTTAGGTCAGGATTTGGCTTTGTGGTCGTACATGTTGATCTTGACGCCGCTGCCCATGATCAGGTCGCCGGGCTTCATGTCGGCGGTGCAGGCGCCGAGATACTTGCCATCCATTGTCGAAACGGTCGGCTCGGCCATGGCCGGTTCGTAGGTCTGGGTGACGGTCTGATGATAGCTATCGTCACCGGTCATTTCCATATGCATCTGGTTGTTAACGGTCAGGCCTTCGGACGTGCACCTGGTCGTGACATCGATCACGCCGCCATTGCGCGACGCACTGACCGGTGCGCAGTCCATCTTGCCCGGATTGCTGGTTCCCATCTCGCCGAATTTCTTCGACAGACCTTCGTCCAGGCACATCTTAGTGACCATGCCCGATGTCATGCCCTTGACCGTGACAGTCGTCTGCCACAGTCCGGCCTTCAATCCCGGGCCGTTATCCAGAGCTGCCGTCACATCGGCAGCGGGTGCCGCGGCCGGGGCAACACCAGCCGAGGCGTTGTCCTGGGCGGCCGGTGGCGCTTTCGAGCAAGCGGCCAGGGCGAGAACGGAAACGGCAAGACTGATAGCGGAACGGATACGATTCATGGCGACCTCCACCCGCGCTCATTCGCGGTTTGGGCCGGAACATATGAGGTAAGGCGGCACTGTATCAATTGCCTATATAGGCGATGCCCCGCGCGCCTATTCGAAGACCTTTTCGACCGCGCCATCGATCATCTCGCCCTTATCGAGCCGTAACATCACATAGATGGACGTGTTAAGCGCCGGCAGAACGGCCATCACCGCCCACATGCAAAGGACATATGGGGCAGTCATAGCGTCTATCGCCATCGACACGGGGACGGCCCAGGCCCCGGCGAGTTGGAAACTGGTATATTCCAGCACGGCTCCCCCCTGGAAGAAGGCTCCATATACCGCCGCGTCGACAAGCAAGCACACCCAAAAAACGCGCCAGCGGTTGCCCTTCGTCAAAGCCTGCGAACGTACAAACGCGCCGATCATCCCAGGCGCGTCGTTGATAAACGCCGGCACGGCGACTGCGGACATCGCCATGAACACAAATCCTGGGACAATCATCACCGCTATACCGGCCATCGTCGCAAGCTGGACCAGAATTCCCAGGATCAGCACGGGTACCGCCAGGCGCGCGCTGTGGCGCAGGACAATGTCGATACGAACCGGCTCGTCGGCCGCAGTCAACAGCACGATCTGCGTAACCGCACACCAATGCAGCGACATGCATCCGCACGCGATCAGAAACGCCACCACGTCGAACAGGCCAATATTACTCCCCAAGACAGGCGATGGTATCCGGGACAGGCCGAAAGACACAAGCTCTTTGCCGCCCTGACTCAGAACCGTTACGGCCAAAAGCGGTATAAAGCCCTTCCGCATGTCCGACAGGCAGCGGCGGAAAACGTTCACCACCGTAAATTCCATAGCCCCCTCAGGACGTAAACTTGCCTGAAAAGCCTATTGCTTCGCGCCAAGGCTGGCAAGACGTTTACGTCTACTCCTTACGGCAGAAATATCTTCTGCGGGTTCATCAGCCCCTGCGGATCCAGCGCCTGTTTCAGGGCGCGCATGGACGCCACGGCGTCGGCGCCGTGTTCCTGGACGAGATAGTCGCGCTTGTTGAGCCCGATTCCATGCTCTCCAGTACAGGTGCCACCGCAGGCCAGGGCACGGTCGATCATCCGCTGGTAAACGGCTTCGGCGCGTTCGCGTTCGCCGGCGTCGTCCGGATCGAGGCAGAACAGGACGTGGAAATTGCCGTCGCCGACATGGCCGACGATCGGCGCCAGCAAACCTGCCTCGGCGATATCGGCATGGACCGCCAGCACGGCTTCATGCAGTTCCGACAAGGGCACGCAGACGTCGGACGACCACACCACGGCGCCCGGTTTCAAGGCTTTCGACGCGAAATAGGCCTGATGGCGCGCCTTCCACAACCGGCTGCGATCCTCCGGGGCCGACGCCCAGGCAAAGCCCCGGCCGCCATGCTCCGCAGCGATCTCCGCCGCCCGCGCTGCCTGCTCGGCGACACCGGCGTCCGAACCGTGGAACTCGAGAAACAGGTGCGGCATCTCGGGCAGGCCCAACTGCGAAAAAGCATTGCACGCCCTGACCTGCATGGCGTCGAGAAACTCCATCCGCGCCACCGGTATGCCACACAACATGATGTCCTGAACGGTCTCAATCGCTCCGCCGACCGACTCGACGGCGCAGGTTGCAGCCCCCACAGCTTCGGGCAGGCCATACAGTTTCAGGCGTACCTCGGTGATGATGCCCAGCGTGCCCTCCGAGCCAACATAGAGATGCGTCAGGTCGTAGCCCGCCGACGACTTGCGGGCGCGGCCTCCCGTGCGGATGACGACACCGTCGGGCCGCACCACGGTCAGGCCCAGGACATTGTGCGCCATGGTGCCGTAACGCACGGCGTTGGTGCCGGAAGCCCGCGTCGCCGCCATCCCGCCCAGGCTGGCATTGGCGCCCGGATCGATCGGGAAGAACAGGCCTTGGTGGCGCAGGTCGTGATTGAGCGCCTCACGCGTCACGCCGGCTTCGACCAGGCAGTCCATGTTTTCAGCGCTGACATCGACAATCCGGTCCATCCGCGCCAGATTGATCGCCAGTCCGCCCGACGGCGCCGTGATATGGCCTTCCAACGATGTCCCAGCTCCGCTGGTGATCATCGGTACATTGTGGCGCGCACAGATCGCCACCACGGCCGCCACCTCCTCCGTGGTCAGTGGAAAGGCGACGGCATCGGGCGGATAGGCCTCCGGAAAGGCCTCGCCCGAGGCATATTGCGCCCGCACCGCCTCGGCGACCGACAACCGCTCGCCCAGCAGGGCCCGTAAGTCGGCAATCGCTACGGGCGGAATGGCGGACCCGGAAGGTCTCAGGATCGTATGGGATAAGGGAGTCATGTGCCGAACCTATACGACGCTGCGCACGGCTTCAATCCGCCTCTTCCCTTGCACCCGTTGAAGGGTTACGAAGTATTCGGGGCGGCATTGGGGATGGTTCAGGGAAGCATTGCATGCGCTTCAGCGAAAAATGTTCGTGGCTGGTTCTGGCAGCCTGTTTGGCCCTCACCTCTCCGGTGCTGGCGCAAACCACCACGCACGACCGCGTCACCGCCGCCTATAATGCCGATCCCTCGATCATCTATCTGCCCGATGGCCTCGACCGCTTGAAACAGCTCAATGATGAGGTCAAGGCCGCCAAGGACGCCACGCCCGACGATCGCGCCACGGCCGCCCTGCTCTACGCCCAGGCCTTGTATGAGAAGAACGACTCCAAGACCGCGCTCGCCGTCGTCACGGCGGCCATCGATCAACTCACCGCCGTCCAGGGCGACGACAGTGCGCGCATGGGCGAAATGCTGCGCGACCAGAGCATCTATATGGTGGCCGAAGGCGATATCGAGGCTGCCCTGGTCGTCAAGCAGCGCGCCCTGGCCCTGGTCAAGAAATACAAGGGCGACAACAGCCCGGAAGCCGGCACCATCCTCTGTTCGATGGCCCATGCCTACGGCCTGCTCGGCCGTCTCGGCGACGCCTTGACCGCCTACGAGGCCGGCCTTGCCCTGATGAGCGCCGACCACGACGCCGGCGGCAAATACGCCGATCCGGGCGGCTATTCGGCCTATCTCGGCAACTATGCCGGCCAGCTGCGCCTGGCGGGCGATCCGCAAAAATCCCTGGTCTACAGCCGCCAGGCCCTGGAAGTCGCCTACCAGATGCCGGAAGGCGACCGCGCCGTCAGTTGGGGCATGTTCAATATCGCATCCAGCCTGCTCGACATGGGCCGTAATGCCGAGGCCGAAGCCCTGTACCGCCAGGCGCTCGACTACACCGTCAGATACGGCGGCAAGGTGACCTATGAGACCGGCAGCTACAGCTACAACCTGGCCCGCGCCCTGATCCGCCAGGGCAAGTACGAAGAAGGCGAGGCCCTGCTGCTCAACGCCGTCGATATCCTCAACCAGGTCCAGACCAAGTCCAGCCCCTACCTGCTGGGTGTGGTGTGGAACGTGCTGGGCCAGGTCGCCTACGAACAGGGCGACATCGCGCTGGCCGAAAGCCGCGAGACCCAGAGCCTGGCGATCCTTGGCAAGTTGGGTACGCGCGCCGAAGGACAGAAGGCCAATGCCGAGACCGACCTCGCCACCGCCTTGCTGGCTCGCGGGGCCTTGGCCGAGGCCCTCATCCATGTCGATGCCGCCCTGGTCTTCTACCAGCGTGAAAAGCCGCCTTACGAAAAAAGCCGGGTCAGCGCCGAGATGCTGCGCGCCCTGATCCTGGCGCGCCAGGGCCAGACCGCCCAGGCCTTCCTTGAGGCCACGCGTACGCGCGACGCCATGCACGCCCACTTCCTCAGCCCGGCGGTGACGCGCGCCGAACAGGCCGATATCGCGCTCAATTACGACCTTAGCTTCACCCGCCTTGCCGATATCGCCCTGGCCGCCAACCAGCCGGAAGCCGCCTTCGAAGCCGCCCAGCTGGCGGCCTTTACGGAGGTCGCCGCCACCTCCCAGGCCCTGGCCGGACGCGCTGCCATCGCCGACCCCGAGGCCGCCGGCCTGCTCCAGCAACTCGATCTCCTGCGCGAAAAGCGCGAGACCCTCGACCGCGCGCGATCGTTTGCGCTCGGCAAATCGGCCGATGAGGTCAAGCGCCTCGACGCCGAAATCGCCACGGCCGACATCACACTCGACAAGGTCGCCGCGGACCTGGCCACCGTCTTTCCAAGATACGGTGACCTGCGCGCGCCGCGCACCCAGACCCTGGCAGCCGTACAAGGCAGCCTGAGGCCCGATCAGGCGCTGGTCATTCCGCTGGCCGGCGACGACGGCACCCTCACCATGGTTGTGACGCGCGACGGCCTGACGACGGACCGCAGCCCGCTGATCCGCGTCGCCGTCAGCCACGACGTTCGGCGGATACGCGCCGGCATCGACACCGCCAACCCTGGCGCGACACCCGCCTTCGACCGCGCCCCAGCGTGGGAACTGGGCCATGCCTTCTTTTCGCCGGCCATCCAGGCGGCGCTGAAAGGACGCAAAGATCTCCAGGTCTTGGGCGCCGGGCCAATCATGACCTTGCCGTTTGGTCTTCTGATCCTGGCCCCGCCGCAGGGCGCCGACAAAGATCCAAAGGTACAGCGTGACACGGCCTGGCTGATCAAATCCTACGCCGTATCGGTCAGGCCCGGCCTCGTCCCCGCCGCCGCCCGTTCACCGCGGCACAACGCTGGTGGCTTTGCCGGCATAGGCGCCCCGCTTCTTGACGCCCAGACCGTCGGGGCGGCCTCTTCCGGAGATTTGGCTGCAGGCGACATGACACGCGGTGCGGTCATGCCCCTGCCCGCCCTGCCCCAGGCCGAGACTGAGCTGAAGGCGATGGACAAGGCGTTGAGCCTGCCCAAAAGCCTGCTAATGACCGGCTCAATGGCGACCGAAGCTCAGGTCAAGGCGGCGTCCCTGGAACCGTATTCGGTGATTGCCTTTGCCACCCATGGCCTTGTCAGCGGCGACCTCCAGGCCCTGCGCGAACCGGCCCTGGTCATGACCGCACCGGCAAAGATCATGGGCGAGGACGATGGGCTTCTGACCGCCAGCGAGATTGCCGGTCTTCATCTCGACGCCGACTGGGTCATACTGTCGGCCTGCAATACGGGCTCGGGTCGCGAGATCGGCGGCGCCGGCTATTCCGGCCTGGCGCGCGCCTTCCTGCAGGCGGGCGCACGTAATGTGCTGGTCTCGTTGTGGCCGGTCCGCGACGACGTGGCGGCCCTGCTCGGCGTAGCGACGGTGCGCGGCTATGCCCATGGTCAGTCCGAAGCCGTGGCGCTGCAAAAGGCGACGCTCAAATTGCTCTACGACCCGCACGTCCCGGGCGCCTCCAACCCGGCCATCTGGGCCCCCTTCTCCCTGGTCACGCAGTAATATGTCAATCCGCCCGTTACAGTCTTCCGACCTCGACCTGATCTGCCGCCACCGCCACGAGATGTTCCGCGAAGCGGGACGTTCGGACACAGCCTTGACAGCCATGGCTGAGCCTTTCCGCGCCTGGCTCGAACCGCGCCTGCACGATGGCCGTTATTTCGGCTTTATCGCCGAACGGGACGGCGCGGCCATTGGCGGAATCGGCCTGATGGAGATCGACTGGCCACCACATCCTTCGCATCCGCTGGACGACCGGCGTGGTTACGTCCTGAACGTCTATGTCGAACCGGGCCACCGTGGCCGCGGCGTCGCCCGCCGTCTCATGGCGGAGGCTGATGCCGAATTCGCCCGTCGTGGTATCGCCTATGTCGTCCTGCACGCCACCGATGCCGGCCGCCCGGTTTACGAAGCCAGCGGCTGGGCCGCCTCATCCGAAATGGCCAAATCCCTGGCGGATTAAATCTCCCAGTGAAGCTGTGATAGTACCCGCGGGGCCGCTTTCACTGCGACGCGTCTTGCAACTCCGTCGCCGGCTGACCGGCCTGAGAGATCGCGGCGGAGATATCTGCTGCCGCCCGGTCGAGATGCGCCTCCGTATGCCGTGACATCAGTTGGCAGCGGAACCGTGCAGCACCGAGCCCGACCGCCGGAAACTCCACCAGATTGGCGAAGGTTCCACTTTCGGCCAGTGCCTTGCTGGCCCGCCGCGCCAGAGATTCACGTCCCAGCATGACCGGCACGATGGCTGACGGTCCACCCAGCACGGTCAAACCGTGCTCCGTCAGGCGCTCGCGGAAATAGACCGAGCGGTTCATCAGCGTCTGACGGCGCGTCTCTCCGGCCGGTGAAGCCACGATCTCAATCGCTTTTGCCACCACCGCGCACTGGATGGGTGACAAGGCATTGGAGAATGTGTGCGGACCGGCGAACCACTGCAGATATTGCTTCACACGCCGGTCATTGGTGGCAATGAAGCCACCGTTTGAAGCAAATGTCTTCGAAAACGCGCCGATGACAATATCGACCTTGCCCTGCAACCCCTGTATACCAATCTGCCCCGTGCCGCCGGGGCCTATGCAGCCGAGATCGTGCGCTACGTCGACCAGCAAGGTCGCGCCATGGTCACGACAGGCCGCCTGCAATTCCACCAGATCCGGCGAATCCGAATCCATCGAAAACAGGCCCTCCGTCACCACCAGTATGGCGTTGTCGCGGTCATGCATCCGAATTTCAGCCAGAATCTGGCGTGCATGTTCCCCATCGAGATGGCGGAAGCGATGGATCTTGCGCGTCGCGGCCGCAGCCCCCTCCTGCAGGCAGGCGTGCGACAATTGATCCATGACGATATGGTCGTCCTCGCGCACCAGACCACGTACAACGCCATAACCCGCGCCCCAGCCCGTGGGAAACAACAGTACATGCCGCATGTCGGTCAGCCGGCCCACGGCAGCCTCCAGTCGTAACGAGAGCGGATTGTTGCCCAGCAGCATGGCTGACCCGGCACTATGGACGCCGAATTCGAAGACGGCCGCCCGCGCCGCTTCCTTGATATGGGGATGGGTCGACAACGCCAAATAGTCCTGCACCGCCAGATTGATGCCGTTGACCGCCGCCATTCCCGTATAGGCGATACCGGCCACCGGGTCAGCGCCGGTTTGCAAGGTTCGCGCGTAGGGCCAGTAGCCCTGATCGATACGCGCCGTAATCCAGTCGGCATAAGGCGCCAGCCGTTCAGTCAGGGATGGTCCCTTGGGCACCGCGAAATGCGCATTGCTCTTGTGAAGCGGATCGAAAATACGGTCATGGGGCATCGATCGTCATCCTGCGAAATCTGTCGTATGCAGGCGTACGCAGCCCCCGTCCGGAGCGCATCCGTCATTTGAAGGATGACCGAAACTTTGCTGCGCCCAAACCTTTACAGGAGTCTGGGCAGACTAGCCAGCAAAGCCGCCAGTTGCGACTGCCGCGCCGTACCGGTCTTGTGCAGCAGCGACGACAGCTGGCTGCGTACCGTGCTCATCCGCACGCCGCGATTGGCCGCAAAATCTTCGGGTCGATCGCCGCGTGCCATGGCTTCGGCCAGCGCCGTTTCAGCGCCGGACAGACCGTAGATCCGGGCGGCGAGTTCACCGAGGGATGCCCGCCGGTCCGAAGTTTCGATGATCACCAGGGCCAGACCGGGCTGCGGCATGGGCGTCACCACGATGCGTAACGCAGCCATGCCCGGCGCGCGCTCAACCCGCATGCCGCCCGCCCGCGCCGGTCTATCGACCGTCGCCTGGCAGATCAACTGGGCCAGGTTCTTGTCGTCGCCGGGCAGGACAGCGCTCAACCGACCAAACGGGGCACATAACCCGTCACGGGCACGAAACAGCACCTCGGCGGCGATATTGCTCAGGGTGATACGGCGATCGGCACGGACGATCACAGCAGCGAAGTCGAACCGGTCCAGCGCGCCCTTGGCCATGTCGGCGCGCATTTCAGCCGAGCGCAGCCGTGCCCGCAGCCTGTGCAATCGAGCGATGTCCGGAAGCAGGCTCTGAATCAGTTCGGTTTCGGGATCACCGAACACACCCTGACTGTGTGCCCGGTGGATTCCAAAGGTGACATAGCCTTCGGGCGTCGATATGACCGTGCCCAGGCAGTGGGCGGTATCGTCGCCGTGCGCGCGATAAAATTCGTTATAGATGCGCGAACGGGCGTGCTGCTCGTAAGGCACGAAGGCGTCCATATTCTGCACGCGGTTCAGGCTCAGGGTTTGGCCGGCTCGCAGCCACAGGTCGTCGGCCATGAATTCGCGCACATAATCGACATGCATGTCGGCGGTGAAATGGTTCCACACGAAATCGAAATGCATCCAATCACGCGACATGAATTGGATGGTGCACGACCGGCTGTCGATCAATCCGGACAGTATGTCGGGCAGGCTGCCCAGGGCTTCGTCGTCGAAGCCGGCATCACCGATGCGCGCGATTACAGCTGAGGCTTTGTTGTCCGGCACCTTATTCCCCCACAGAGGCCAGTCAACCGTATCCCACGTGGTGGAGTCAAGGCGAAGGACGGCACTTTCGCCAGCTACCAGACCATGTGGCTTTGCACATCGGCCAGCAATGCGCCCATGATCGTCACCATGTTCCCCCCACCCAGGTCGACAACCGTATCGCCGCCGACCTGACTGACGGTAATACCGGCGCCATTGACGACGCCGTGGGCCAGGGCGTGGACATTGATCTTGTCGTTCTGCGCGGCTGAGAAATCGGTCACCGAATCCTGGCCGGCATCGGCTTCGAAGACAAACTGATCCGCGCCCAGCCCACCGGTCAGGCTGTCATTACCCAGCCGGCCTTTCAGGATATTGGCGCCGTCATTACCGACAATTGTGTTGGCCAGGTCGTTGCCGCCACCGACGAGATTGGCTGTCCCCGTCAGGATCAGGCTTTCGATATAGAAGCCGAGGTTAAAGCTGATCGAAGCCTGTACAAGGTCGTTGCCGCCGGCGTCGGTGCCACCCAGCACTTCGGAGGCGCCTGTCCCGGCGGTGTCGATAACATAGGTATCGTCACCACCACGGCCATATAGTTTGTCGATGCCGCCAATGCCGTCGAGCACATTGGCCCCTGCATTGCCGTAGATGGTGTTGGCCAGGGCGTTGCCGGTGCCGTTGATGGCGCCCGAGCCGGCCAGGGTCAGGTTTTCGACATTGTCGCCCAAAACGAACGACACCGCCGACTGGACCGTGTCGGTGCCGGCATTGAGGCCTTCGACGACGATATCGCCGAGATTGTCCACGACATAAATGTCGTGGCCAGCGCCACCTGCCAGGGAGTCGGCGCCCGATCCGCCGTTTAGCGTGTTGTTGCCGCTATTGCCGTTGAGCACATTGGCCGAGGCATTACCCGCCGCATTGATATGCTGCGCTCCAGTCAGTGTCAGGGTCTCGATCGACTGGGCGTTGGTCAGGGCAATCGTCACCGACGACAGCAGGCTATCCGCGCCCTGATTGTTCAGTTCGGTGAAGATATCGCCGGCATTGTCGATGACATAGGTGTCGTTACCCATACCCCCGATCAGCGTGTCCGCGCCGCCGCCGCCGTCGAGCCGGTCATTGCCGCCCAGTCCGGTCAGGCTGTTATTGCCGAAATTGCCGGTCAGGCTGTTGTCGGACGCATTGCCGGTGCCGTTCAAAGCCGCCGTTCCCGTCAGGATCAGATTTTCCAACTCGGCCGTCAAGGTGGTGGTAATTACGGCCTGGACCGTGTCGATCCCCTGTGCGGCAGTTTCCACGATCAAGTCACTGGCATTGTCAATGACGTAGCTATCGTCGCCCAGCCCGCCCGTCAGGGTGTCCGCGCCGACGCCGCCATCCAGCCGGTTGTTGCCGGTATTGCCGTTCAGCGCATTGTTGACCGTATTGCCCTTGGCGTCGATATTGGCCGAACCCGTCAGGGTCAGCACCTCGATATAGGTCCCGCCCAAAGCATAGGTCACACTCGACAGGATGGTATCATAGCCCCGGCCGTTCGATTCATTGACCACGTCCGCGGCATTGTCGACCACGAAGGTGTCGTCGCCGATGTCGCCGGCCATGGTGTCGGCGCCCGTTCCACCATCAATATAGTCGTTGCCACCCCAGCCATTCAGGATATTGGCGGCGCCATTGCCGGCGATCACATTGGCAAGTTCGTTGCCGTATCCGTTGGTCGCCGTACCGGTCAGGGTCAGGTTTTCGAGATTGCCCCCCAAGGTCCAGTTGGCGCTGCTCAGGACCGTGTCGACGCCTTCATTGGCGGCTTCGATTGCCTGGTCACTAACGCTGTCGACAACAAAGGTATCGTTGCCCAAGCCGCCATACAGGGTATCGTCGCTCCCCCCGCCATCCAGCCGATCGTCTCCGCCAAAGCCGTACAGGCTGTTGGACCCATAGAGGGAATTGGGACCATCGTTACCGGTGATCGCGTTGTTCAGGTCGTTACCCGAACCCGTCACGGTGTCGCTGCCGGTCAGCACCAGGTTTTCGACATTCGCGCCCAGCGTATAGTTTACCGACGCGTAGACCGTGTCGGTGCCCGCGCCGACGGACTCGACCACCACATCGCCGGTGGAATCGACATAGTAGCTGTCATCGCCATCGCCACCGGTCAGGGTATCGTTGCCAACGCCACCATCAAGCGCGTCATTGCCGCTGTCACCTTCCAGCCTGTTCGACGCACCATCGCCTGCGAAACTGTCATTGCCTGTGCCGCCGTGAATATTTTCCACGCCGGATATGGTCAGCAGGTTGAAGCCGGTCTCTTGCTGTTCCATCAGCCTCAGGTCGACCGTCAGATTGACGCTTAGCTTGGTATAGAGCAGCCAGTCCGAGCCGCTGCCGCCATCAAACACATCGTCCCCGTCGCCGATGATGTCCACCGGCGCCGTCGAACCATAAACCAACATGTCGTCGCCCGTCCCGCCGACAAAGGTCTCTGCTTCGAAGCTCGTATTATAGAGAATGTCGTTGCCGTCTCCGCCATCGATATAGTTGGCGCCGCTGCCGCCCGAAATGCGGTCATCACCGCCCAGGCCGTAATAGGTGTCGTCGCCACCGACGCCGTCAGCCGGTGCCAGGTCGAACAGCCGATCATTGCCTTGGGTTCCCGAAATCTGATCGGAAAAGACTGTACCGAAGATGCCGATTTCCTCGAAATTGGAATAGGTTCCACCCGAAGCAGCGGCCAGTGTCGCGTAAGCATCACCGGTCGACAGGTCGAGATTAAGCGCCGAGCCCAGGCCGAAGAAGGACATGAACACGCGATCGACCTGACCATTCGGCTGGCTACCGCCATCGGCGATGTCGCCCAGGCCGACATAGAGAACGTCACCGCCTGTGCCCCCGATCAAGGTGTCGACGGCGAAGTCCTCCGCCGCCAGTCCCACCAACTGGTTGGCGCCATTCCACAGACTGCCCCCGCCGCCGCCGGCTTCCAGACGGTCGGCGCCGAGACCGCCATAAACGGTATCGAAACCATTGCCGCCACGAATGAGGTCGTCTCCGATCAACCCGTTGAGCACATCATTGCCATTGCCGCCGGTCAGGGTCACGGCCTCGATGCTGGTCGCCAGGCGCGTCAGCTGTCCGGAGGCCGTCAGGACATATTGCCCGAATTCATCGAGCGTGGCGGTCAGACCGGTTGCAAGCGCGCTCAAATCGGCCATCAGCCGGTCCGTCCCGTCACCGCCATCGATCGTGTCGACGTCAGGCCCTATGTCGAGAGTGTCGTCGCCGTCACCGCCCGAAAGGACATCATTGCCGACACCACCGGCTAGGCTGTCGTCGCCCGCCCCTCCGAAGAGACTGTCATCACCCAGGCCACCATCCAGGGTGTCACCACCCGGCCCTCCATCCAGAGTGTCGTTGCCATCACCGCCATTTAGCGCGTTGTTACCACTGTTGCCGGCGATTAGATTGCTCAGCGTGTTACCGGTAC
The DNA here is from genome assembly GCF_056404555.1 of Asticcacaulis sp. P2_C5. NCBI lineage: Bacteria > Pseudomonadati > Pseudomonadota > Alphaproteobacteria > Caulobacterales > Caulobacteraceae > Asticcacaulis > Asticcacaulis sp. P2_C5. Next base: position 1,477 of record NZ_JBFUDU010000013.1, on the reverse strand, counting down.
CGTTGATGTTTGCGCCGCCGGTCAGGGTTAAATTTTCCACATTTTGCGCCAGGCTATAGCTGACTGAGGCCGATACTGTGTCAATGCCCGAATCCGCGCTTTCGGTTACAACGTCGCTGGCATTATCGGTGACATAGGTATCGTTGCCGACCCCGCCGGCCAGGGTATCCTTGCCCAACCCGCCATCCATGTTGTCGTTGCCGTCCAGGCCGTTAAGCTTGTTGTCACCGTCATTGCCGGTGATGACATTGTCCAGCGTATTGCCGGTGCCGTTCAGGTTGGCGCTACCCGACAAGATAAGATTTTCTACGAAGGAACCGACGAAAAGTGTGTAACTGACCGACGCGATCACCGTGTCATTGCCCTGGCCTTCACCTTCCTGCGTTTGGTCCTGGACATTATCGACCATAAAGGTGTCGTCGCCGTACTGGCCGTACATACCGTCGGCGCCTGCAGCACCGTCGAGAACATTGTTGCCATTATTACCGTCGACGACGTTGTTGGCGGCATTGCCCGTGCCATTGAGATTCGACGAGCCAATGAGATCGAGATATTCGAGATTGGCGCCCAGAACGTAACTGATCGTCGTGGTGACCGTATCATAGCCTTCCGCGGCGTTCTCGATTACCACATCACCGGAACTGTCGACAAAATACTGGTCGCCGCCAAGGCCGGCCGCCATGGTGTCGTCCCCGGCGAGGCCATTGAGCACATCATTGCTGCCGGTACCGGTCAGGCTGTCATTGCCCGAGGTGCCGTTGACATTTGCAGTCCCCGGACCGGTCGCTGCCAATATATCGGGCGCATGCGGCGTGTCACGAAGTGCAGATTTCAGCATAGGTTTCCCCCGGTTTTCATCGCCGACCGGCGGTCGATCGATATTCATGATGACATGCCCCGTCCGTCAGTCTGGCATAGCTGACGGTATTTTCAACCCTCAGGCCTGCGTCTGGCGGAATTGTGATGTGGGCACGATTCAAGACCAATCCGGCGCTAGTGCGTCTACCAGAGGATATGGCTGAGAAAGTTGTTGTCGGTGGGGATGATATTGAGCACCAATATGGTATTGCCGCCGCCGAGATTGATCAGTGTATTGCTGCCCTGAGCCGTCAATGTGACGCCGCCGCCATTGACCACGCCGTTGCTATAGGCGTGGATGTTGACGAGGTCGTTCTGGCTGGATTTGAAGTCGTTGATAACGTCTTGCGCGCTGCCTAAGCCGAAAAAGAACGTGTCGGCGCCGGAACCGCCGATCAGTGTATCCTTGCCCGCGCCACCGGTCAGTATATCCGCGCCGTTGCCGCCATCCAGTCGGTTATTACCGCTGTTGCCAGCAATTGAGTTGGCAATATTGTTACCGGTCGCATTGATATTGGCGGCGCCGGTCAGGTTGAAGATTTCGATATAGGCCGAAGCCCCCAGGGCGTAGCTCACCGAGGCATGGACAGTGTCACCCGTGCCGCCTGTGCTGACGTCG
>NZ_JBFUDU010000012.1:0-191297 GCF_056404555.1 Asticcacaulis sp. P2_C5 | reverse complement strand
GGCGCAACGCGATGTGAGCATAAGCTATGAGCGGGTCGGCGATGTCTTGCTTCAGACGGGTGATTTGCAGGATGCGCTGGCGCGCTTTACGCAGGGGCTTGAGATAAGAGAGCGTCTTGCGCAGTCGGATGCTCGGGATGCGCAGGCGCAACGCGATGTGAGCATAAGCTATGAGCGGGTCGGCGATGTCTTGCTGAAGACGGGTGATTTGCAGGGTGCGCTGGCGCGCTTTACGCAGGGGCTTGAGATTTCAGAGCGTCTTGCGCAGTCGGATGCTCGGGATGCGCAGGCGCAACGCGATGTGAGCATAAGTTACAACAAGGTCGGCGATGTCTTGCTTCAGACGGGTGATTTGCAGTGTGCGCTGGCGCGCTTTACGCAGGGGCTTGAGATTTCAGAGCGTCTTGCGCGGTCGGATGCTCGGGATGCGCAGGCGCAACGCGATGTTTGGACAGGCTTGTGGAGAATCGCCAAATGTCTCGACACCGTTGCCGCCTGGCAGGCAGTTGTGGACAGGATAGTGGCCATGGTGGAAAATGGAACCCTTGCCCCAGTAGACTATCAGTTTATCGAGACCGCCAGATCGCAAATCGCTCGTCTGAAAGGCGGCATATAAAATTTGCCATTGCCGCATTTCGGCCTTGATTTCCTTCACTTTGCGAATTGTCAACAAAAATTTACAAATCCCCCTTTACGGATCTGGAAATGTGCGTTATGGCACGCTCCCCCTTAAGGCGTATTGCGTCTTCGGCGGGCCCGCAGGCCGATCTTGTGCTCTTTCCATCGGCGAAGGGTGATCCCGCAAGGGATCGAAACCACAGCGTCTTTGGCCTTACCGGTCAAAAAAGAGCAGGCGCAAGGCAAACTTTTCGGCCCCGGAAGCGGCCCTAACCCAAACCTCGCGCGCAGTCCTTCTGCATATCTAATTCAACTGATCAGGCGTTTTTAACGCCCAGCCGCCCTGAATCAAGGAACAACGATGGCCCTGTCGTTCACCCAAAAGAAGCGTATCCGCAAGTCCTTCGGCCGTATCCCCGAAGCCATCCAGATGCCGAACCTCATCGAAGTGCAGCGCTCGTCGTACGAGCAGTTCCTGCAACGCGACGTGCGTCCGGTAAACCGTATCGACGACGGCCTGGAAGCTGTCTTTAAGTCGGTCTTCCCGGTGAAGGACTTCAACGAGCGCGCCACCCTGGAATATGTGTCGTACGAGTTCGAAGAGCCCAAGTATGACGTCGAGGAATGCATCCAGCGCGACATTACCTATGCCGCGCCGCTGAAGGTCAAGCTGCGCCTGATCGTGTTCGAGAGCGACGAAGAAACCGGCGCCCGTTCGGTCAAGGACATCAAGGAGCAGGACGTCTATATGGGCGACATCCCGCTGATGACCGACAAGGGCACCTTTGTCGTCAACGGCACGGAACGCGTCATCGTCTCGCAGATGCACCGTTCGCCGGGCGTCTTCTTCGACCACGACAAGGGCAAGACCCATTCGTCGGGCAAGCTCCTGTTCGGCGCGCGTATCATTCCGTATCGCGGTTCGTGGCTCGACTTCGAGTTCGACGCCAAGGACATCCTCTATGTCCGTATCGACCGCCGCCGCAAGCTGCCGGCGACCTCCTTCCTGTTCGCGCTGGGCATGGACGGTGAAGAAGTCCTGACGACCTTCTATGAAGTAGTGCCCTATGAAAAGCGGGAGGCCGGCTGGGTCACGCCGTACAAGTTCGAGCGCTGGCGCGGTGTGAAGCCGGAATTCGACCTGATCGACGCCGACAGCGGCGAAGTGGTCGCTCCTGCCGGCACCAAGATCTCGGCACGTTCAGCCAAGAAGCTGGGTGACACTGTCAAGTCGCTGCTGCTGAGCCAGGACGCCCTGGTCGGCCGTTACCTGGCGCGCGACGCCGTCAACTTCTCGACCGGTGAAATCTACGCCGAAGCCGGTGACGAGCTGGATGCCGCCTCGGTGCAGACCCTGGAAGCCCAGGGCTTCACCACGGTCGACGTGCTCGACATCGACCACGTCACAGTCGGGCCATACATGCGTTCGACCCTGCGCGTCGACAAGAACAGCTCGCGTGAAGACGCTCTGTTCGACATCTACCGCGTCATGCGTCCGGGTGAGCCGCCCACGATCGAAGCCGCCGAAGCGATGTTCCAGTCGCTGTTCTTCGAACTGGAGCGCTACGACCTGTCCAGCGTCGGTCGCGTCAAGATGAATATGCGTCTCGAGCAGGAGGTCGCCGATACCGAGCGCACCCTGCGTAAGGACGACATCCTGAAGATCCTCAAGATCCTGGTCGGCCTGCGTGATGGCCGCGGCGAAATCGACGACATCGACAACCTGGGCAACCGCCGGGTACGCAGCGTCGGCGAACTGCTGGAAAACCAGTATCGCGTCGGCCTGCTGCGCATGGAGCGCGCCATCAAGGAACGCATGTCCAGCGTCGATATCGACACGGTCATGCCGCACGACCTGATCAACGCCAAGCCCGCCGCCGCCGCCGTCCGCGAATTCTTCGGTTCGTCGCAGCTGTCGCAGTTCATGGACCAGACCAACCCGCTGTCGGAAATCACCCACAAGCGCCGCCTGTCGGCCTTGGGACCTGGTGGTCTGACGCGTGAACGCGCCGGCTTCGAAGTCCGCGACGTTCACCCGACCCACTACGGCCGTATCTGCCCGATTGAAACGCCGGAAGGCCCGAACATCGGCCTGATCAACTCCCTGGCCACCCATGCCCGCGTCAACAAGTACGGCTTTATCGAAAGCCCGTACCGCAAGGTCGTCGACGGTGTGGCCCAGGAAGAGGTCACCTACATGTCGGCGATGGAGGAATCCAAGCACGTCATCGCCCAGGCCAATATCGAACTGGATAGCGGCAAGAAGATCGTTGCCGACCTGGTCCAGGGCCGTGTCAACGGTGAACCGGGCCTGCAGATGGCCAGCACGGTTGACTATATGGACGTCTCGCCGAAGCAGGTTGTTTCGGTCGCCGCCGCCCTGATCCCGTTCCTTGAAAACGATGACGCCAACCGCGCCCTGATGGGCTCGAACATGCAGCGTCAGGCCGTGCCCCTGGTCAAGTCGGATGCGCCGTTCGTCGGCACCGGCATGGAAGAGGTCGTGGCCCGCGATTCCGGCGCCACGGTTTCCGCCCGCCGCACAGGTGTGGTGGAACAGATCGACGGTACCCGTATCGTTGTTCGCGCCACCGAAGAGCAGGATCCGAACAAGCCGGGCGTCGACATCTATCGCCTGTCGAAGTTCCAGCGTTCCAACCAGAACACCTGTATCAACCAGCGTCCGCTGGTCCGCGTCGGTGACAAGGTGGCCAGCGGCGACATCATCGCCGACGGCCCGTCGACCGACCTGGGTGATCTGGCGCTCGGACGTAACGTCCTGGTCGCCTTCATGCCGTGGAACGGCTACAACTTCGAAGACTCGATCCTGATCTCGGAACGCATCGTGCGCGACGACATCTTCACCTCGATCCACCTCGAGGAATTCGAAGTCATGGCCCGCGACACCAAGCTCGGACCTGAAGAAATCACCCGCGACATCCCGAACGTCGGCGAAGAAGCCCTGCGCAACCTCGACGAAGCCGGCATTGTGGCCATCGGCGCCGAAGTCCAGCCGGGCGATATCCTGGTCGGCAAGGTGACGCCGAAGGGTGAATCGCCGATGACGCCGGAAGAAAAGCTGCTGCGCGCCATCTTCGGTGAAAAGGCCTCCGACGTCCGCGACACCAGCCTGCGCCTGCCGCCGGGCGTTGCCGGTACGGTCGTTGAAGTACGTGTCTTCAACCGTCACGGCGTCGAAAAGGACGAACGCGCCCAGGCTATCGAGCGCGCCGAAATCGAACGCCTCGGCAAGGACCGCGACGACGAACTGTCGATCCTGGAACGCAATATCTACGGCCGTCTGAAGGACATGCTGCTGGGTAAGGTCGCGGTTTCGGGTCCGAAGGGCATGGGGCGTGGTGAAGTCACCGAAGAGAAGCTGGGCGAAGTTTCGCGCGGCCTGTGGTGGCAGATCGCCCTCGAAGACGAGAAGATCATGTCCGAGCAGGAAGCCATGAAGCGCCAGTTCGAAGACGCCCGCAAGCGTCTCGACCGCCGCTTCGAGGACAAGGTCGAGAAGCTGCAGCGCGGTGACGAACTGCCGCCGGGCGTGATGAAGATGGTCAAGGTGTTCGTGGCGGTGAAGCGCAAGCTGCAGCCGGGCGACAAGATGGCCGGCCGCCACGGCAACAAGGGGGTTATTTCCAAGATCCTTCCGGTCGAGGACATGCCTTTCCTGGCTGACGGCGAGCACGTCGACATCGTTCTGAACCCGCTGGGCGTGCCTTCGCGCATGAACGTCGGTCAGATCTTCGAAACCCACCTCGGTTGGGCCTGCGCCAATATCGGCAAGCAGATCGCCGGTCTTCTCGAAGACTGGCAGAACGGCGGCCAGAAGCAGGCGCTGATCGACCATCTGCGTGGCGTCTATGGCCAGGACCAGGAGCTTCCCGACACGGAAGAAGACCTGATCGAACTGGCGAAGAACCTGTCGCGCGGCGTGCCGATTGCGACCCCGGTCTTCGACGGCGCCCACATCAACGACATCGAGGACATGCTCGAATTCGCCGGGCTCGATCGTTCCGGCCAGTCGATCCTGTTCGACGGCCAGACGGGCGAGCAGTTCAAGCGTCCGGTCACGGTCGGCATCATCTATATGCTGAAGCTGCACCACCTGGTCGACGACAAGATCCACGCGCGTTCGATCGGGCCATACTCGCTCGTCACCCAGCAACCGCTGGGCGGCAAGGCGCAGTTCGGTGGCCAGCGCTTCGGGGAAATGGAAGTCTGGGCGCTGGAAGCCTATGGCGCCGCATACACCCTCCAGGAAATGCTCACCGTCAAGTCCGACGACGTGGCGGGCCGCACCAAGGTTTACGAGGCGATCGTCCGTGGCGACGACAGCTTCGAAGCCGGTATCCCGGAAAGCTTCAACGTCCTGATCAAGGAAATGCGTTCCCTGGGTCTGAATGTCGAGCTTGAGAACGGTCAATCCTAACAGGGCAGGGGCGCGATTGGTCGCGCCCCCACTCTCTGACTGAACCGATCGTATTGTTTTTCGGGCGTTTCGCCCACATTGGAGTCACTGGAAATCATGAACCAGGAAGTCCTGAATATTTTCAACCCGGTCCAGGTCGCCCCGACCTTCGACCAGATCCGCATTACCCTGGCTTCGCCGGAAAAGATCCTGTCGTGGTCTTTCGGCGAGATCAAGAAGCCGGAAACCATCAACTACCGTACGTTCAAGCCGGAACGTGACGGCCTGTTCTGCGCCCGTATCTTTGGCCCGACCAAGGATTACGAATGCCTGTGCGGCAAGTACAAGCGCATGAAGTACAAGGGCATCATCTGCGAAAAGTGCGGCGTCGAAGTGACGTTGTCGCGCGTTCGCCGTGAGCGCATGGGCCATATCGAACTGGCCTCGCCGGTTGCCCACATCTGGTTCCTGAAGTCGCTGCCGTCGCGGATCTCAATGATCCTCGACATGGCGCTGAAGGATGTCGAACGCGTCCTGTACTTCGAAAACTATATCGTCACCGAGCCCGGCCTGACCTCGCTGAAGCTGAACCAACTGCTCAGCGAAGACGAATATTTCCGTTGCCAGGAAGAGTTCGGCGATGACAGCTTTACCGCTGAAATCGGCGCCGAAGCCGTCCGCAACATGCTGATGGCCATGGACCTGGCTGAAATCGCCGAGAAGCTGCGCGCCGACCTGGTCGACAATACGTCGGAAATGAAGGGCAAGAAGCTGTCGAAGCGCTTGAAGCTGATCGAAAGCTTCATGGACTCGGGCAACCGTCCGGAATGGATGATCCTGACCGTCGTGCCGGTCATCCCGCCGGAACTGCGTCCGCTGGTTCCGCTGGACGGCGGCCGTTTCGCCACCTCCGACCTCAACGACCTGTACCGCCGCGTCATCAACCGTAACAACCGCCTGAAGCGGCTGATGGAACTGCGCGCGCCGGACATCATCATCCGCAACGAAAAGCGCATGCTGCAGGAATCGGTCGACGCCCTGTTCGACAACGGTCGTCGCGGTCGTGTCATCACCGGCGCCAACAAGCGTCCGCTGAAGTCGCTGGCCGACATGCTGAAGGGCAAGCAAGGCCGCTTCCGTCAGAACCTGCTCGGCAAGCGCGTCGACTATTCCGGCCGTTCGGTCATCACCGTCGGTCCGGAACTGAAGTTGCACGAGTGCGGCATCCCCAAGAAGATGGCGCTCGAACTGTTCAAGCCGTTCATCTATGCCCGCCTGGACGCCAAGGGCCTGTCCGGCACCGTTAAGCAGTCGAAGCGCATGGTCGAGCGCGAACAGCCCCAGGTGTGGGATATCCTCGAAGAGGTTATCCGCGAACATCCGGTCATGCTGAACCGCGCGCCGACCCTTCACCGTCTGGGTATCCAGGCGTTTGAGCCCAAGCTGATCGAAGGCAAGGCCATCCAGTTGCACCCGCTCGTCTGTTCGGCCTTCAACGCCGACTTCGACGGCGACCAGATGGCCGTCCACGTGCCGCTCTCGCTGGAAGCCCAGCTGGAAGCGCGCGTGCTGATGATGTCGACCAACAACATCCTGTCGCCCGCCAACGGCCGCCCGATCATCGTGCCGAGCCAAGATATCGTGCTCGGCCTCTATTACCTGTCGCTGGTCAAGGACGGGGAACAGGGCGAAGGCATGATCTTTGTCGACCTGAACGAAATCCAGCAGGCGCTGGACAATGGTTCGGTCTCGATGCACGCCAAGATCAAGTGCCGCTTCACCCAGAAGGACGCCGACGGTGTCGTGCGCACCAAGGTCGTCGAAACCACGCCGGGCCGGATGAAGATCGCCGCCCTGCTGCCGCAGAACGAGAATATCGGCCTGCGCGTGCTGGAAAAGACCCTGACCAAGAAGGAAATCGGCAACCTGATCGACGTCGTCTACCGCCACTGCGGTCAGAAGGCGACGGTGATCTTCGCCGACCAGATGATGGCCCTGGGCTTCAAGGAAGCGGCCCGCGCCGGTATCTCGTTCGGCAAGGACGATATCGTTATTCCGGAATCCAAGATCGGCATCGTCGCCGAAACGCGGACCCTGGTCGAGGAATACGAACAGCAATATGCCGATGGTCTGATCACCAAGGGTGAAAAGTACAACAAGGTGGTCGATGCCTGGTCCAAGGCAACCGACCGCGTTTCCGACGAAATGATGAAGGAAATCAGCCGCAAGCATAAGGGCGCCGACGGCCGCGAAAAGGAGATCAACTCGATCTACATGATGGCCAACTCCGGCGCCCGCGGTTCGCAGGCCCAGATGAAGCAACTCGGCGGGATGCGCGGCCTGATGGCCAAGCCATCCGGCGAAATCATCGAAACGCCGATCATCTCGAACTTCAAGGAAGGCCTGTCCGTCCTCGAATACTTCAACTCGACCCACGGCGCCCGTAAGGGCCTGGCCGATACCGCGCTGAAGACCGCCAATTCCGGCTACCTGACGCGTCGTCTCGTCGACGTTGCCCAGGACTGCATCATCATGGAAGATGACTGCGGCACGACCAAGGGCATTACGCTCCGGGCCGTCGTCGAAGGCGGTGACGTGCTGGTCTCCCTGGGCCAGCGCGTGCTGGGCCGTACGACAGCCGAAGACATCAAGGACGTCGCCAGCGGCGAAGTCATGGTCGAGGCCGACACCTATGTCGATGAAAACGTCGTCGAAGCCATCGAGGCTTCGGGCGTCCAGTCGGTGAAGGTCCGCTCGGTCCTGACCTGCGAAGCCGAACTCGGCACCTGCGCCTTCTGCTACGGCCGTGACCTGGCCCGCGGCACCCGTGTCAACATGGGTGAAGCGGTCGGTGTTATCGCCGCGCAATCGATCGGCGAGCCGGGCACCCAGCTGACCATGCGTACCTTCCACATCGGCGGTACAGCCCAGGTGGCGGAACAGTCCTTCTACGAAACGACGTCGGACGGCGTGGTCAAGATCTCGGGCGGCAACACCGTTCGCGGCAGTCATGGCGACCTGATCTCCCTGACCCGCAACCTGATGGTCACCATCCATCACGACGGCAAGGACCGTGAGACCTACAAGGTCGGCTACGGTTCGCGCCTGCGCGTCGAGGAAGGCGCACAGGTCAAGAAGGGCCAGCGCCTGGCGGAGTGGGACCCCTATACCACCCCGATCATCACCGAAATCGGCGGCAAGATCCGTTACGAAGACCTGACTGACGGCATGTCGGTGCGGGAAGAAACCGACGATGCCACGGGCATTACCAACCGCGTCGTCGTCGACTGGCGCGGCGCGTCCAAGGCAGCCGATGTCCGTCCGGCCATGGCGATCACCGACGAAGCCGGCGCCTACAAGAAGCTGGTCAGTGGTTCGGATTCCCGTTACATGCTGCCGGTCGGCGCCATTCTGTCCGTCGGTAACGGCGACGAGGTCAAGCCGGGTGACATCCTCGCCCGTATCCCGACCGAAGGCGCCAAGACCCGCGACATCACCGGCGGTCTGCCGCGCGTCGCCGAACTGTTCGAAGCCCGCCGTCCGAAGGATTGCGCCGTCATCGCCGAAATGGATGGCCGCGTTGCCTTTGGCAAGGACTACAAGAACAAGCGCCGTATCAAGATCACGCCGGAAGGTTCCGATGGCGAGCCGGTCGAGTTCCTGATCCCGAAGGGCAAGCATATCTCCGTCCATGACGGCGATATCATCCAGAAGGGCGACTACATCATCGACGGCAACCCCGATCCGCACGATCTGCTGCGTATCCAGGGCGTCGAAGCGCTGGCCGAATACCTGGTCAACGAAGTCCAGGAAGTCTACCGCCTGCAAGGCGTGCCGATCAACGACAAGCATATCGAAGTGATCGTGCGCCAGATGCTGCAGAAGGTCGAAATCCTCGACGCCGGCGACACCGGCCTGATCAAGGGTGACCACCTCGACAAGACCGAGGTCGATGCCGAAAACATCAAGGCGGAAAAGCGTGGCGGCCGTGCGGCCCTGACGCAACCTGTCCTGTTGGGTATCACCAAGGCCAGCCTGCAAACGCGCAGCTTCATCTCGGCGGCGTCGTTCCAGGAAACCACCCGCGTCCTGACCGAAGCTTCGGTCCAGGGCAAGATCGATACGCTGGACGGTCTGAAGGAAAACGTCATCGTCGGCCGACTGATCCCGGCCGGCACCGGCGCCTACCTGCGCTCGCTGCAACGTGTTGCCATGAAGCGCGACGAAATGCTGTCGACCCAGCGCGAAGAGGCCATGGAGCCGCTTCCCGCCGAAGTCCTGCTGGAAGCGCCTGTCGCGGGCGAATAAGGCTTGCGGTCATGAAAAAAATGGACCCCGGAGTTTCGGCTCCGGGGTCTTTTTTGTTGCGCGCCGAAGCGGGGAAGGGCACACTCTTATCACGGGAGGTGGATCGTGACACAAGCTACGACAGTCGTACTGCGGGGACCGGTTGCTCGGGCAGTTCTGGCTTCGCGTGTCGGTCTTGTCGGCAGCGCGCTGACAATAACGGTCATCTTCCTGGGCTGCTATCTGGCGGACAAGATCCCCCATTTTAGCTATCTAACGCTTGTGGCCGGCATGGGGACGGGACTCATCCTGCAGGCCTTTGACCTTTTTTATGGCTGGCCGGTCCGTAAAAGCGCTGAGGTCAAAGCATTTTGGAAATATCAGTCGGCGCGCAGAATCTTGTGGAATCTGATCGGCTACCTTGCGGGAGGATGCCTGACTGTATTGGCCTATCTGGGCTATGCTGGGTTCACGTCTATGCCGATTGACTATGCGTTAGCGGCCTTAATCGCGTTACTGTCGGCCTATTGGATGCGCGCCGCTCTCGAGATCGCCATCCCGTATGATGTTATCGTTTGAGCATCAGCGAGCCATTCACCCACTAAAGATTTGGAACACGGATCACCCGCCGCTGGTGCGGCGGATGACGCGGATCCCGCTTCGCGGACGCGGATAAGCACAGATAATCCAGCTTATAGTCTGACAATGCAGTTGTGTCTGACTTTATGCGCTACGCGCTTGTTCGAGATAGACTCCGCCCCACAAGCCTACTACTGCAAGCGCCATTACCATCCGTGCCTTATCCGCGTCCGCAAAGCGGCATCCGCGTCATCCGCCGCACCAGCGGCGGGTGATCCGTGGTTAAAGCCTTTTCGCCCTTGACGGTTTGTCACCCATAGGTTACATGTAACTCATAGGTTACTTTAGTCCGGAGAGCTGACATGACCGACAACGAAGCACTGCTCAAAAAAGCCGAGGGTGTGGCCGGGTTTCGCCGCGTCCTTCTGATCATCAATGCCCTGGCCTATTTCGCATGGATCGGCGCCACGGGGTTGGAGCGCGGCCACGTCGATATCGACGGCGGTATCCTGAAACTGACCCAACTGGTTGCCGGCGCAATCTGGCTGATCAGCCTGGTGGCGCTATTCGTTGCCATGGCCAGGCTAAGGCAGCGCAGGGATATTGCGGGTCTGGTCGACGACGAACGGACCCAGGGTCTGACAGCCCGCTGCTTCCAGATGGGCTATTGGGCTCTGCTCCTGGGGGTAACCGGCGTTTATACGGCCAGCTATCTGATGGATATCGACGTCAAGCTGATCGCGCCCTTCCTGCTGGCGCTGGGGGTTGCGGTGCCGCCCCTGACCTTTGCCTTTCTCTACCGGAGCTGAGCGTGGCCGGGGACAGACTGAGGAACCGCCTGAAAGACTACCGGTCCGCCCGCGACCTGACGCAGGCGGACCTTGCCGTCATGGCACAGGTCTCACGCAAGACCATCAACACGATCGAGAATGAAGTGTTTGTCCCTTCGACCACCCTGGCGCTCAAACTGGCGCGGGTTCTGGACGCGAAGGTCGAGGACCTGTTTTATCTGGAGGATTGAATGCGCCGTCGCTTCCCCTATACATCCCGCTCGCCACAACCTGTCGTGAAACCACGTCATGCCTGGCAGCAAGCCATGTGGATCGCCGTCTTCTCCGGCGCCACGGCAGCGACATGGATGGCCCTGGCGGCCGGGTTACCTTACGGTTGATCAAGCGGCGAGAGCGCTTTCATGGCCTTTCAAGCGTCTGAAAAATGTAGGATTTCTGAAAAAATGAATACGTTTACATAATTTTTTACAGGGTTTTTTCAAACCGGTCTTCGCGCGATAGTTTGTGCATGTCAGTAGACCGCATCAACAGTGCGCACGCCCGGCCGCTGGACGCAAAAGTCCGGATGGCCGACCTTGCGCGTCTGGCCGGCGTTTCCATCGCCACGGTGTCACGGTCGCTCAAAGACTCTCCCCTGATCAACCGCGCCACCAAGACGCGCATATGGCGCATCGCTTCGGCCCAGGGCTATATAACCTCAGGCGAGGCGGCTGGACTGCCGGGACTTGGACGGCCGACCGTCGCTGTCATGCTGCCAATGGACGGCGGGGCGAGGCTGCATCCCCTGGTCGGCGGCCTGATCGCCGCAGCGCGCGATCTGCGTTGTAATCTGATGGTTTCGCCGTTCGGCCGCAAGGGTGATGTCGCGGGCGCCGTTGCTACGACGCCTGCCGATGCCTATGTCTTTTTCGATGACGCAGTCGCGCGTTCCGGGCTTAATGACCTGGCTGGCGACGACGAAGCGCGCTTCGTGGTGTGGGGTACAGGCCAGGCCAACTCTGCCTATCCCTCTTTTGGCCCCGATAATTTCGCCGCCGGCGTCCTGGCGACCCGCTGCCTGGTGGAGCGTGGTTGCCGGCGTATCGCCTATCTGTGTGGGCCGGACCATCACGAAGCGACGCAACGCTTCATGGGATACCTGACAGGGCTTAGCAGTGCCGGCCTGGCGGTCGATCCGGCCCTGATTCTGACCGAACCGCCCACGGATGGGCTGAGCTTCGGCCCCGCTTCCAGTGCCACTTTCGACGGAATTTTTGTCGCCGAGGAGGCGCTTCTGCGAGACGTAATGGCCGTCGCCCCCGACACGCAGCGAATCGTCGCCTGGTGCCAGGATGAGTCAGCCGCACCGGTAACAAGCGTTCGCCTGGATATGGCGGCCGCCGGCCGGCGCCTTTTGGCATCTCTGCTGGGCACCGGAACAGTTGTTCCCGAGATGTTTCAAGTACATCTAAATATTTTATAATGTAGAATCGTATTTCATAGTATATGGGTTTCTTGCTCTGTTTTAGGCAACGGTGAGTCTAGTCGTGGGTATTTTTGCAAAATTGTGCAAATGTTGAATATAATGCAAATGCAAAATCCAAAGAAAGCGATAAGGAATACGTATTCATGTTATAATTTCTCAATTTTTTGAATATTTATGAAAAAGAAAACGCGATTTAAATCAATATGTTGCTTGTTTGTTGCTTGTATTTTTGTGCTAATTGCGCAACATTTTGCAGCTTTTGTCTAGAATGTGGCGGCTAACAGGCGGCGGATTGATTGCAATGATTTGTGATGAGCTTTACTAATAGCGATGAGCTGTCCGACAGAGACAGAGCGGTTGAGACAATTAAATGCATCAACCTGTACTCAGATCCATGCGCCATGAGGCGAAAACTGGCTGAGATAACAGATACCGGAGGAGGATAAACCTTGAATACGAAGTATGGTAGCAAGTCCGCGATCGGCCTGAGGGCGCGATTACTGGCTTGTTCGGCAGGGGTCGCCCTGGCAGCCGCCGTGGTGACGGTGCCGGCTATGGCGCAGGACGCACCGGCGAGCGGCACACAGGCGGCTACGACCGACGACACCGTCGTCGTCGTCCGCGGCATCAGGAAAGGCATTCAGGACGCCATCACGGCGAAGAAGCGCAGTTCGTCGATCATCGAAGCCGTTTCGGCTGAAGATATCGGCAAGCTGCCGGACGCCTCGATCGCCGAATCGATTGCGCGTCTGCCCGGCATCGCCGCCCAACGCGACAAGGGCCGCGCCCAGACCCTGTCCATTCGCGGCCTTGGCCCGGATTTTACGGTCACGACGCTGAACGGCCGTGAACAGGCCTCGACCAACGACAACCGCTCGGTCGAATTCGACCAGTATCCGTCGGAAATGATCCAGGCGGTCAAGGTCTACAAGACCCCGGACGCCGGCATGACCTATCAGGGTATTGCGGGCACGGCGGAATTGCAGACGGTCCGTCCGCTGTCCTACGCCCACCGCAGCCTGTCCGTCATGGGCAAGCTGGAGCAGAACAGCCTCGAGGCGCAGGTCCCCGAGCAGGAGACGCTGGGCAACCGCTACAACATCACCTATGTCGACCAGTTCATGAACAAGACGGTCGGCCTGGCCCTCGGCTATGCCCATACCAAGGCGCCGTATCAAGCTCAGACCCACGAACCGTGGGGCTACCCCAACTATTCCGATGGCAATCTCATTGTCGGCGGCGACAAGTCGGGTATCCAGTCGTCCTATTATGAGCGCGACGCCATCATGGGCGTCCTGGAATTCAAGCCGAATGACCAGGTCCATGTCGTGGTCGACGCCTTCCACTCTGACTTCCACGAACTGCAGACCATCCGCCGCATGGAATACGGCTTTGCCGTCTGGGGCGGTGGTGTCCTGCGTCCGGGCTACACGGTGGACAACGGCCGCATTACGGCCGGCACGTTCGACAATGTGACGACCATTCTCGAAAACTACACCAACGACCGCCACGCGACCGTCGACAATTTGGGTTTCAACGGCTCCTACAAGCCGAACGACCAGTGGACCCTCGAAGCCGACGTCAGCACTTCAAAAGTCCACCGCGACGACCTGCGCCTGGAATCGACCGGCGGCACCGGGCCAAACGGCGCCGTCGTCAAGGATACGGTCAGCATCACCACGGAAGACAACGGCGTTACCCAGGTCCATTCGAGCCTGAACTATGCCGATTTCGATCATGTCTACCTGACCGATCCGGGCGGCTGGGGCAGTGCCCTGAACCGCGCCGGCTATGTCGGTAATCCAACGGTCGAGGACGAGATCAAGGCTGTCCGCCTGTCCGCCAAGCGCCATTTCGCTGGTGGCGTGTTCAGCGACCTGAGCTTCGGCTTTAATTTCGACGACCGCACGAAGAGCAAGTATCAGTGGCAGGGAGAACTGCGCAACAAGACGTCGGCGGCGCAGGTCGTGCCGCAGGAATACCGTACGGGCATCGTCAATACCGATTTCTTCGGTAACCCGAACGGCATGATTTCCTACGATTCGCTGGGCCTCTACCGCAGCGGCTACTGGAACGTCGTCGACGCGCGTATCGACGCCTTTGCCAACAGCAGTGACCGCAAGTTCGACATCACCCAGACCTGGGCGATGCAGGAAAAGCTGACGACGCTGTTCGTCAAGGCGGATATCGACACGAACTTCTTCGGCGTGCCGGTCACCGGCAATATCGGCCTGCAGTCGATCTCGACCGACCAGCATTCCGACCAGGGCTTTACCGATGGCAGTACGGTGGCGGGCGACCCCACCAAGCTGATCGTCACCACGGTACGTGACGGCGACAAATACAATGACATCCTGCCCAGCATGAACTTCAACTTCGCGCTGGCCGATGACATCTCGTTGCGCTTCGCGGCGGCCACCACCATTGCCCGTGCCCGCATGGACGATATGGCGGGCGGCAGCAGCTATTCGGTCCAGGTCGACTCGGCGCCGCCCTTTACGTTCGGCAGCGACGCCTATCGTTGGGGCGCCAGTGGCGGCAATCCGAAACTTAGGCCGTGGAAGGCCAATGCCTACGATATCTCGGTTGAAAAGTACTTCGGCAAGAAGGGCTATGTCTCGCTGGCCCTGTATTACAAGGACCTGACCAGCTACATCTTCACCCAAAGCGTTCCGACGGATTTCTCCGGCTTCCCGCTGCCGACTCCGGCCGCCAACTACACCTTGGCCAATGCCGATCGTCACGGCTATACCAGCGGCCAAGCCAACGGCAACGGCGGCTTTATCCGCGGTCTCGAGTTCACAGCCTCGATCCCCGGCGAAATCGTGACGCCGGCCCTGGACGGTTTTGGGCTGATTTTCAGTGCCGCCATCGACAACTCGCAGATCAAGCCTGACGGCATTCACAAGGTGCCGCTACCGGGTCTGTCGCCCAAGGTGTTCAACACCACGGTCTATTACGAAAAGCGCGGCTTCTCCGCCCGTGTCAGTCAGCGCTATCGCGCTGCCTGGCTGGGTCAGGTGCCGAACTTCGACAGCTCGCTGGGTAACCAGTGGGTCGACAAGGAAACTGTCGTCGACGCCCAGGTCGGCTACAACTTCGAAGACGGTCCGTTGAAGGGGCTGTCGGTAAACCTGTCGGCCTATAACCTGACGGACCAGCCCTTCCGCTACTACACGGGCGAAGGCCAAAGCCGGAGTATCCTGAAGTATGAAAACTACGGCACGGACTATCTGCTCTCGGTCGGCTACCGCTTCTACTAAATCCTGAAGCCATAAAGTGCACCTGCCGGATCTCCCTGCCGGCAGGTGCATTATTGTCTGCACTGTTTTAGAGTACACCATGCCGCCCAACGACATCACATCCCTGGTCATTGTCGGCGGTGGCACCGCCGGGTGGATGACGGCGGCGGCACTCAGCCGGGTCTTTGGCCCGCAGATCGCCACTACCCTGGTCGAGTCAGACGATATCGGCACGGTCGGTGTCGGTGAGGCGACCATTCCGCCGATCGCGCGCTTCAACGCCATGCTGCGAATCGACGAAGACGATTTCATGCGCCAGACCCAGGCAACCTTCAAACTCGGCATCGAGTTCCGCGACTGGAACCGGCCGGGCGACGCCTATCTCCATTCCTTCGGTGACGCAGGCCGCGACCTGGCCTATTTGCCGTTCCATCACTACTGGCTGCGCGACCGACTTGAAGGTGAGAACGTGGGCAGCCTGTGGGACTACGATTTCAACGCCATCGCTGCGCGTGAGGGGCGTTTTGCGCGGCCGGCCCCGGGCGACGCCATTGCCTTGCGCCACGCCTTTCATTTCGATGCCGGTCTGTACGCTGCATACCTGCGCCGCTACGCCGAAAAGCTGGGTGTCACGCGCCTCGAAGGCAAGATCGCCTCGGTCGCCCGCGATCCGCAGACGGGCGATATCGCCTCGGTACATCTGGCGGATGGTCGCGAGGTCGCGGCCCAGTTCTTTATCGACTGTTCCGGCTTTCGCGCCTTGCTGATCGAGGGCGCGCTGGGGGGCGGTTACGAAGACTGGCAACATTGGTTGCCGTGCGATCGCGCCCTGGCCGTGCCGACAGCCCGCCAGGGGCCGCTGCTGCCCTATACCCGGGCGACGGCGCGATCAGCAGGATGGCAGTGGCGGATTCCCCTGCAGCATCGCACCGGCAACGGACTTGTCTACGCGTCGCACCACCTGTCGGATGACAAAGCGCACGATCTGCTGATGGCCCATCTCGATGCGCCGGCACTGGGCGATGCGCGGCCGATCCGCTTTGTCACCGGCCGTCGTCGCGTGCAGTGGTCGCACAATTGTGTTGCCATCGGGCTTTCTTCCGGTTTTCTGGAACCATTGGAGTCGACATCGATTCACCTGATCCAGTCGGCCATCGAGCGGCTGATCATGCTGTTCCCACGTAACGGTGACATGAGGCGGCGGCGTGACGAATTCAATGACGCTGGCACGGCGGACATCGAAGCCATCCGCGATTTTATCATTCTGCATTATCATCTCAATGCGCGGGCAGGGGAGGCGTTCTGGGACGACTGCCGCCATATGGCTGTCCCTGATTCCCTCGCTCACCGGATCGAACTGTTCCGGGAATCCGGGTCCATTCACGTTCCGGCGCACGACCTGTTCCGCATGCCGAGTTGGCTGCAGGTGCTTCTGGGGCAGGGCGTGATGCCTACTTCGGTCCATCCGTTCACCGATCGCGTCGCATTGACCGACCGGCGTACCTTGCTGGCCGGCATCCGTCGGGCCCAGGCCGATGCTGTCGCGCGCCTACCGACGCATGAGGCCTATATCGAACGCCATTGCCGGGCGGGTGAAATTGACTCCAAGTTGCGATGAATCAGTGCAACTTGGCAAGGGCGACTGCCCGCCGCGCACGTTTGCGCGAGCCATGCGGCGCTTGAGCTGAAATCTATCTGAATACGTATTCTCCTCCCTTTTTGTGGGTATTGGGCGTATAAACGCCCCATAACAAAAATAAAAAAGCGGGAGACTGGACCTATGGGGAGACAACCCACCTGCATCGATGTGGCTGCACGGGCCGGCGTGTCGCAGGCCACCGTATCACGTGTTCTCAATCAATCCGCCCAGGTCCGTAAAAGCACGCGCGACCGGGTGCTGCATGCCGCCCAGACCCTGAATTACAAAGTCGACAACAACGCCCGATCGTTGCGCTCCGCCAAGGTACGCACCCTGGCCCTACTGGTGTTGGAGGACATGCAGGACAAACACGCCGATATCAATCCGTTCTTCCTGCCGATGATCGGCTCGATTGCCGCCTATGCCGCCGATCAAGGCTATGAGCTGGTGTTTTCGCTGCAAAGTGAAGCCAATGACTGGGGCGCCAGCTACTGCCTGACGCGGCCTGCCGAAGGGATCATCTTTCTCGGATCGAAGAATTTCCAAACCTATGCCGAGAACTTTCGTGGTCATGACCGCGACGATGACAACTGGGTCGTTTGGGGGCTGGACCGCGCCCCTGATGGCAAGGTCTGCGTGGCGTCCGACAATAAAGGCGGCGCCATCCAGGCCGTGTCGCACCTGATCTCGACCGGTCGGCGGCGAATCGCCTATCTTGGCCGGATCGAGACCGACCACTGGGAGTTTATCGAGCGCTACCAGGGCTACACCGAGGCCCTGCGCGAAGCCGGGATCGTGCCGGATCCGGCTCTTAGTATCGATTGCTCCCTGACCATCGACGATGGCGCCGATGCCGCGCGGCGCCTGGTGGAGTCGGGCACGCTCTTTGACGCCATCTTTGCCTCGACCGATATTCTGGCGCTGGGGGCCATGCGCCAACTGACCTCGTCTGGCTATCGCGTCCCGCAGGACGTCGCCATTATCGGTTTCGACGATCTGTGGGTGTGCAATGTCGCCTGGCCGCGTCTGTCGACCATACGCCAGGACACGCAGATGGCTGCCAAGATCCTGGTCGACAGCGTCTGCGCGCTGATCGAGGGCGAGTCCGTGACGCCGACGCGCATTCCGACGCAACTGGTGATTCGCGAGTCGTGCGGCGGCTGACTGCCTGCCAACTGACGGACACAAACGTAGGTCAGGGAGGCAACTTCCGGTGAGTCTCTATCGCGAAGGCCTCAATGTCCTTGCTTAACCACTATGTCCGTCAAACAACTGGCTTTTCCAGACTGTCGGCGGATCTTCCGCGGGGGCCGACGCCGACTCACTGGCGGAGGCTATCTCGGTCCTTTCCGAGTCTGTATCGTCGTCCGCCTCCGAAGTCCCGAGCGAGGCAGGACTGTCACTGGCGTCGGCCATCCCACCTGTCGCAGGCGCCGCGGCTACAGACTGCGAAACTGGCACCCGCGGCACAGGCGGCGGTTCGTCGTCCCCTCCGCACGCTGCCACAGCCAGCACAAAGACCAGTGCCAGGCCGATAGCTGCGCGGGCGGGAATAGCGGTCATATCCAGCTTCAGAATGGATCTAGGGCGGTGGTGAACTTACCCGCACTGGTCAAGGCACCCATATTGTAGCCCTGCCAGCCCGGATAGGCTTCCGGCTCCCAGTAGAAGACGCCCTTGCCGAGGCCACCGGTTACGGCCTTGTTGCGCGTGATCAGGTCGGCGATCATGCTCTTGGCGGTGGCGGGCTGGGCGTAATCCATGCCGACCTCGACGATCATGACCTGTTTGCCGTAGCGCGACGCCATGTCGTTCATGTTGGTGCCCGCCTGGGCGTTGCGTGTCGACCAGTTGGAGGTGGTCGGATAGTGCGACATGCCGGTCACGTCCCATTTGCCGCCGGCGGCCTTGTATCCGTCGAAGAACCAGCGGAAGGCGGCATTGTCATAGGCATTGGCGAGATGGACAATGACCAGGGCGCTGGGATAGACGGCCTTGGTGGCGGCATAGCCTTGGTTGAGCAGGCCCGCCACATTGCTGAAATTCGACGTGCTGCCGGTCGGCCACAACAGGCCCGAATTGATCTCATTGCCGACCTGGACCCAGGTGACGGTGATGCCGTTCGACTTGAGATAGTTCAGTACGTCATAGGTATGCTGATAGACCTTGGTCTTCAGGGCGGCCAGCGAATGGTCGGTCCATTGTGACGGAATTGTCTGCTTGCCGGGATCGGCCCAGCTGTCGCTGTAGTGGAAGTCGATCATGATGCGCTGGCCCTGGGCCTTGGCGCGCTTGGCCTTGTAGAGCACATCGGCCGCGTCATTCCAGCCGCCGGACGGATTGACCCAGACCCGCAGCCGGATCGATTCGATGCCGAGATTTTTCAGCAACAGGAAGGGATCGGTCTGAACGCCGGAACTGTTGTAAAACTTGTACCCTGACGCTTCTTCCTGGTCGACCCAGCCGACGTCAGCGCCGCCGGCCCAGGTCTGAGCCTGGGCGGCGGTAAACGGGCATAGGGTAAGGATCAGCGCCGCCGCGGCAAGTGCGGCGCGCCTGAATAGGCTTTTCATGATGTTTGGCTCCCTGTTCAGCGAGAGACGTTTTTCGTCCCTTCACACTACAGAGATGCATAGCGGCGATTTTTCCGCCGCCTGATGTTAGATTGCTTGTCCCGCCGCCCAGCCTGACGACCATGCCCACTGGAAATTATAGCCGCCCAGCCAGCCGGTGACATCGACGCACTCACCGATAAAATAGAGGCCCGGCACGATCTGGCTTTCCATGGTCTGGGACGACAGCCCGTGGGTATCGACCCCACCGAGCGTCACTTCGGCCGTGCGATAGCCTTCCGTGCCCATGGGCGTAAAGGTCCAGGCCCGCACAGCATCGGCAACCTGGGTCAGCGTGGCATTCGACAGTTCGGCCATCCGGCCCTCGTTGGGCAGTTTGAAAATGTCGATCCAGCGCTCGGCCAGCCGCTTAGGCAGCAATTCGCCGATGATCGTGCCCAACTGCGCCTTGGGCCGGTTGCGCTTCTTGTCGAGCAGCCAGGTCATGACGTCCACTTCCGGCATCAGGTCGACAGTGACGGGCTGGCCGACATGCCAGTAGTTGGACGCCTGCAGCACAGCCGGACCCGACAGGCCGCGGTGGGTGAACAGGAAGCCGTCGCTGAATTTCGTCTTGTCAACTGTAACGCTGGCCGTCAGCGAGACTCCCGCCAAGCCGTTCAAAACCGCCAGCTTGTCGTCGCCCAGGGCAAACGGCACCAGGCCAGCGCGCGTATCGACGATGCTGTGGCCGAACTGGCGTGCGATCTCGTAGGCGAAGCCGGTGGCGCCCATCTTGGGGATCGACAACCCGCCGGTCGCCATGACCAGCTTGGCGCAGCGCACCGTGCCGCGGTTGGTCACGACTTCAAAGCCCGTGGCGGAGTGTTCAATGGCGGTAACCGTTGTTCCAAGCCACAGGATACCGCCGGCAGCCCGCAGGTCGTCCAGCAGCATGTCGATGATGTCGTTGGCCGAGTTTTCGCAGAACAGCTGGCCTTCGGTCTTTTCGAAATAGGGGATGCCGCGCTTGGTGACGCGGTCGAGGAAATCTGACGCTGTGTAGCGTTTCAGGGCGGAGATGCAGAAGGCCGGGTTCTGCGACAGGAAGTTCTTCGGCGTGGCCTTCAGGTGGGTGAAGTTGCACTTGCCGCCGCCCGAGATGCGAATCTTCTCGGCCGGCTTGGCGGCGTGATCGATCAGCAGGGTACGCCGGCCGCGCCGCGCGGCTTCGATGGCGCACATCAGCCCGGCCGCGCCGGCGCCCAATATTACGGCGTCGAAGGTCATGTCGTTGGATCGGGCCAAGGTAACTCCTGAAAATCACTGACCTTAAAAATCACGGGGACTTGACGCGACGTCTATCTTGCCGTGCGCGAAAACTTCGCTAAGGTCGCGCCACCTTTAGGCGCACATCAGGAGAAACGCCATGTCCGATCTCGAAACCATCACGCAAAAAATCACCACAGCGGTTGGCCACAACTCCGGGCTGGGCAAAATCGTCAAGTTCGACTTCGGCGATGTCGGCAAGATCCTGATCAATGCCGCCGTCGTGCCGAACATCGTCAGCAATGATGACGGCGCCGCCGATACGACCATCCAGATCAGCATCGACGACCTGAAAGCTATGGCGGCCGGTTCGCTGGACCCGATGATGGCCTTCATGATGGGCAAGATGAAGATACAGGGTGACATGTCTGTGGCCCAGAAACTGGCGCCGCTGTTGAAGGGCTAAGAAGGAAGGCAAGGGGACACGGTCCGTCGGCGGACCCCACAACTGGGAGCGCGAGTTAACTCTGAATGTGCCGGGGTCCGCCGACGGATCGTGCTCTCTTGCCTTTTTCTTCCTCAACCAGCGCCCGTCGTATTCGGTCCAGCTCGACCGACGACGCGGTCGCCGACATAGGGGTTGCTTTGCCGTTCACGGTTGAAGCTCGACATCGGCCCGTGTCCCGGCACGAAACGGACATCACCCAAGGGCCATAACTTCTGGGTTATCGACGCGATCAGGTCTGCGTGGTTGCCGCGCGGAAAGTCGGTCCGTCCGATCGATCCGGCGAAGAGGACGTCACCGACCTGGGCGAACTGAGTCGGCGCGTGATAAAAGATGACGTGGCCCGGTGTATGGCCCGGACAATGAATGACGTCCCAGGTCGTCTCGCCCAGGGTGACCGTGTCGCCGTCTTCCAGCCAGCGGTCGGGTACAAAGCTTTCTCCGACCAGTCCCCAACGCATGCCATCCTCAGGGATACGGTCGATCCAGAACTGGTCGTCGCGATGCGGGCCTTCGATCGGGACGCCCGTCAGTGCCTTCAACCGCTTCGTGCCGCCGGCGTGGTCGGCGTGACCGTGGGTGACCCAGATCTTCTCGACCGTCAGGCCGCGACGGGCGATTTCCTCCAACACAGGTTCGATGTCGCCGCCTGGATCGATGATCGCCGCCTTGCCCGTCTTTGTGCACCAGACGACCGTGCAATTCTGCTCCAGCGGCGTGACGGGGGCAACAAACAGGCGGACGGGGGGCTCGGGCGGGGTCATGGTCGCAACGCTCTTGGTTAAGGTCCGCCCTATATGGCGTGTGCCCGCCTTAGGATCAACGCCTTATATTTCAAGACTCCGCAAAGCAGTTGCAGACTTAACTTTTGCGTTATAGTCTCGCCCGATCAGCCTGTGCCGGGGATGCCCGCACAAGGCTCAATAAAATAAAAGGGTGAAAAATGATCAATTGGCGCATTAAGCCGCTGGATGCGATCCTGGCGACAGCCGAAAAGAAATCCCTGCACAGATCTCTCGGTGCTGTCCAACTGACCTTGCTCGGCATAGGCGCGGTTATCGGCACCGGTATCTTCGTGCTGACCGCCACGGCGGCGCAAAAGGCCGGCCCGGGTATGATGGTCTCGTTTATCATCGCCGGTATCGTCTGCGCTCTGGCGGCGCTGTGCTACTCCGAACTGGCCTCGATGGTGCCGGTGGCCGGTTCGGCCTACACCTATTCCTATGCCGTTATGGGTGAATTGATGGCCTGGCTGGTCGGCTGGGCCTTGATTCTGGAATATGCTTTGGGCGCCAGCGCCGTGGCCGTTGGCTGGTCCGGACACATTGTCGGCTTCCTCGAGGCCCTGGGCATAAATCTACCACACGCCTTGACGGTGGGGCCGCCGATTTCGGTCGGCTTCATCCACGGCGGTGAAATCGGTGGCGTGATCAACCTGCCAGCCGTTCTGATCACGGCCCTGGTCACGACCCTTCTGGTTATCGGCACCAAGGAAAGCGCCACGTTCAATGCGGTTCTGGTGGCGATCAAGATCGCGGCCCTGACCCTGTTCATCGTGATCACCCTGCCCCTGGTCACCGGCCATATGAGCAATTTCCACCCATTCACGCCGCGCGGTTGGGGTAACCCCTTCGATTCGACCGGCACCGGTGTGCTGGGTGCGGCGGCCTCGATCTTCTTCGCCTATGTCGGTTTCGACGCTGTGTCGACGGCGGCTGAAGAAACAAAGAACCCGCAACGCAACGTGCCGATCGGCCTGATTGCCTCGCTGCTCATCTGTACCGTCTTCTATCTGCTGGTCGCCAGCGGTGTTATCGGTTCGTTTGGCGGCCAGCCGCTGATCGATCCGGCAACGGGCACCTATTTCGCTGACGGCTCCCCGGAACTATATGCCAGCGCCGCCTGCCAATCCGCCCATTCGCCGCTCGTCTGCTCCAAGGAAGCCCTGGCTTACGTGCTGCGTGAAGTGAACCCGAACCCGATCTTTGGCTACCTGGTTGGGCTCGCCGCGACGATTGCCCTGCCTTCCGTCGTCCTGTTGATGATGTATGGCCAGACGCGCGTCTTCTTCGTCATGGCGCGTGACGGCCTGCTGCCTAAGGTTCTGAGCTCCGTCCATTCGAAGTTCAAGACCCCCTGGGTCATCACGATCGTCACCGGCGTTGTCGTGGCCATAGCGGCCGCTTTCCTGCCGGTCGGTGCCTTGGCCGACTATTCCAATGCCGGTACGCTGTTTGCCTTCGCGGCTGTCTCCGTCGGCGTCATGGTCCTGCGTATCACCGACAAGAACCGCGTACGGCCATTCAGGACTCCTCTGGTATTTGTCGTCGCTCCGTTATCGATCGTCGGGTGCCTGCTGCTGTTCTTCAGCCTGGGCATGGAGTCGAAACTGGTTTTCATCGGTTGGGCCTTGATCGGCCTGGTACTTTACTTCGCCTACGGCTTCTGGAATTCACACGTCCGTAAGGGCGTCATCGAAGACCACGAAAACGACGCGGACCTGCCGCCGCCTCCGGGCACCACCTAAAAATGATGAAAACGCCCGGTTTCGACCGGGCGTTTTTTTTGAGTGCAGCGGCGTAAAGCGGTGGCTTGAGGTCAACCTAAGGCGCGGCGTGACGTTGTAACTTTCCCGGCTTATAAGGCGCCGCACACAAATCCAAAGAGGGCGTCGCTGCGTTCTGTCATCACCTCGAAAGCAGTAACGAATGTCAATTTGCACATGGATGATGCAGTTTATAGGACACTTAAACAGTTTGGTTTTAAAGGAAAAAATACTGAAATTAGCTGTATTATTGTGCTTGCGCGAAGCAATTATTCTCCTTATGAAATTCTGATAATCCCGACGAGCCTATGAGGGCAGGCAGGTATTTTCCTCCCCTCAACTTACGCTTAAAGGGCTTTTTTCTCACATGGCTGAAGACTTTACCCCGCCCACCGCCTTGGGTGACGTTGCCGCGCGCCAGTTGGCCAACGCAACCAAGACAACCGCGCAACTGTCGACGATCACGCCGCGCTGGCTCGTCCACTTCCTGGAATGGGTGCCTGTCGAGGCCGGTATTTTCCGCCTTAACAAGGTCAAGGACGAGAGCACGATCGAAGTCGACTGTTCCTCGCGCGACGAACGCATCCTGCCCAAAACCTTCGTCGATTACGAAGAAAATCCGCGCGAAATTCTGCTCAGCGCCGTCAATGCCGTGGTCGAAATCCACACCCGCGTCTCCGATCTGTACAGCGTCCCGCATCCCCAGATCGCCGAGCAACTGCGCCTGACCATCGAGACGATCAAGGAACGCCAGGAAAGCGAACTGATCAACAATGCCGAATATGGCCTGCTGAGCAATGCCGCGCCCGAGTTCCGCCTGAAGACACGCGCCGGACGCCCGACCCCGGACGATCTCGACGAACTGATTTCGCGTGTCTGGAAGCAACCCGCCTTCTTCCTGGCGCATCCCAAGGCGATCGCCGCTTTCGGCCGTGAATGCACGCGCCGCGGCGTACCGCCCCCCACCGTGTCGATCTACGGTTCGCCCTTCCTGACGTGGCGCGGCATCCCGCTGGTGCCGTCCGACAAGGTCAAGATCGAGAACGGCAAGTCGAAGATCCTGCTGATGCGCACCGGTCAGGAACGCCAGGGCGTTATCGGCCTCTACCAGCCGAACCTGCCGGGTGAACAATCCCTGGGTCTGTCGGTGCGTTTCATGGGCATCAATAACAAGGCGATCTCGTCCTATCTGATCTCGCTCTACTGCTCGGCTGCCGTTCTGACCAACGACGCGCTCGCTGTTCTGGAAGACGTAGAAGTGGACCAGTATCATGTCTACAACTACGCCTGATATGCCCCCAAATACGCCCCAAGGTGTTGACGCGGCCGAATTGGCTATGATTGCCGGCATGGCGAAAAATCTGTTTGCCGCCCTGCCATCCGGTGGCGTCAATCCGACGATGGCCTCGCCCATGCCTGCCGGTCCTTTGCCAACAGCTCCGTCGCCGGCCGCGACTCCGGATTTTCCGGATACCTTGCCGCACTATTCGACCCTGCCGACGGCCGATACGCCGGCCAAACCGGTCAGTCCCGCTCTGGGTGGCTTCGGCAGGACGCCGGGCCTGCCGGCGTCGCCGCAGCTTAATGTCCTGACGCTTGGCTTCGATATACCGTGTGAAAGCGGTCTGCAGCCTGGGGCCGGCATGCCGAACCTCGGTCGCCCGACCGCTCCGTCGGGTTTCTCACCGCCGGCCCAGGGCGCCGACGATGGCTTTTATTTCCTGAAGCCACGCCCGGAATCGGGTGGCGCGCCTGCGACAACGCCCGGCACACCACCCGCCGCGACGCCGACCTTGCCGGTGGCCGGCGTGTCGCATTTCGACGCCCGCCGTTACCGCAGGGATTTCCCCATCCTGGCGGAAACCGTCCGCGGCAAGCCTCTGGTCTGGCTCGACAATGCCGCCACGACACAAAAGCCGCAGGCGGTGATCGACCGGCTCAGCCAGTTCTATACTCACGAGAATTCCAATATCCATCGGGCGGCGCATGAACTGGCGGCGCGGTCGACCGACGCCTACGAAGCGGCCCGTGAAAGCGCCCGCCGGTTCCTCAACGCACCGTCGACCGACAATATCGTCTTTGTCCGTGGCACGACCGAAGCCATCAATCTGGTGGCTCAAAGCTGGGGACGCGCCAATCTGGGCCCTGGCGACGAGGTCATCGTCACCCATCTGGAGCACCACGCCAATATCGTGCCATGGGTCCGCCTGGCCGACGAACTGGGCTTCAAGCTGAAGGTCGCGCCCGTCAACGACCGGGGTGAAATCCTGATCGACGACTATGCCCGTCTGCTCAATGACAAGGTCAAGCTGGTCAGCTTCACCCAGGTATCGAATGCGCTGGGCACCGTGACGCCCGCCCGACTAATGATCGACATGGCCCACGCCCACGGCGCCAAGGTCCTGCTCGATGGCGCCCAGAGCGTTTCGCACATGGCGGTCGATGTTCAGGCGCTCGATGCCGACCTGTTCGTCTTCTCAGGCCATAAGGTATTCGGCCCGACCGGTATCGGGGTTCTGTATGGCAAGTCGGATATCCTCGACGACATGCCGCCTTGGCAGGGCGGCGGCAACATGATCGCCGACGTGACGTTCGAGCATATCAAATACCATGGCGCACCATGGAAATTCGAGGCCGGTACGGGCAACATCGCCGACGCGGTGGGTCTGGGCGCCGCCCTCGATTACGTGATGCAGATCGGCATGGACGCGATTTCCGCGCACGAGCATGATCTGCTGGTCTACGGGACACACCTGCTGACCGACATCAAGGGCGTCCGCATCATAGGGCAGGCGGCCGAAAAGGCGGGCGTGATTTCCTTCGTCATGGACCATATTTCGGTGCCGGAAATCGGCAAGGCCTTGAGCTCGGAAGGCATTGCTGTGCGGGCCGGCCACCACTGCGCGCAACCGATCCTGCGCCGTATGGGGTTGGAGGCGACCGTCAGGCCGTCACTGGCCCTGTACAATACGTTCGAAGACCTCGACGCTTTGGCCAAGGTTGTGCGCCGGTTGAGCGTTCAGAAATAGCAGCAACCCGGCGGATGCCTGTCCGCTGGGTTCTTTTTCGTCTTAAATCGAATAGTCGAGATAGATATCCGACAGGGTGTGATCCATCGCCCGGGCCGGATCGTCGGCTGTGCGGCAATTGACCAACCGTGCCGGCACGCCGGCCGCCGTGCAGTGCGCCGGCACAGGAATCAAAACAACCGAGCCGGACGCGATCTTGGCGTAGTCGCCGACCGTAATATTACCCAGCACATTGGCCCCGGCGCCCAGCAGCACGCCGCGGCCGATCTTGGGGTGGCGGTCGCCGCGTTCGGCGCCGGTCCCGCCCAGGGTCACACCCTGCAAGATCGAACAGTCGTCGCCGACCACAGCCGTTTCACCGATGACAATACCGGTGCCGTGATCCAGCAGGACGCCCTTGCCAATTCGCGCCGCTGGGTTGATATCGATCTGGAACAGTTCCGACACGCGGCTTTGCAGAAAATGGGCGATCGTGAAACGACCTTGACGCCACAGCCAGTGCGACACGCGATAGATTTGCAGGCTGAGGAAGCCCTTGAAGAACATGAAGGCCTGCAGATAGCCCGTGGCGGCCGGATCGCGCTCATAGACGGCGTGCAGATCGGCCTGGGCATAGTCGACCAGCGTCGCGTCGGCGGCGTAGGCCCTGTTGATGATCTCACGCAGGGTCATGCCACGGATGGTGTCGTCGCCCATCTTGCGCGAGATATGATAGCTCAGCGCGCTGGCCATATCGTCGTGCGACAGGATGGTGGAATGTAGCATCGAAGCCAGTCCCGGTTCGGCCTGTAAGGCATCGGCGGCCTCTTGCCGCAGATTGAACCAGATAGCCTTGTCGTCGGGTCGGATGACTTCGAACACATGCGTCATGTGAGCCTCCAGCAGCGGGTGAACAGGATTAGTGTTTCGCTGCTGTGTGGCGTCGCAATGCACTCCCCTTCGCTTTACCATTCCTTTCGCAAGGGCGCAAACGGCTTGTCTCAAGTGCCCCTATGGCCGGAACCGGGTATCATAGGTCCACCGTCGAATTATGGTTGCCGTTATCCGCTTCACATCCGGATGCGCCGGATTGATCAGGACATTGGTCTCTTCGGGGATGACCACCGATGGCACGACATGAACCGCCTGTGCGCAGCGCTTGGCCCAGTCCGTGCCGTATTTCATGCTGGGCATACCGAAGGGCAGGGTGTCCCATCCGCCCGGCGCGCTGCGGGCATCGATGATCGCCCGTGCATCCCACATATCGTCCGGAATATCGTATCGCACCAGGAAACGGTTAAACGGCAGCGGGTCGTCATCGAGATGGACCAAGGTCTCGAGACAGCACATCGCCCGGGTCTCGGCGCAATACAACATGTGCGTGTCTTTGTAGTTCCACCGGCCGCCGGTGATGTAGGCGCCGATCCCGGTCGTGTCATCGGCCGACCAGGCGGGCGTCACCGTGCCGATTCGCCAGACCGTCCGGCTCACGCGTAGGCGCCGCTCTGCTGCTTGGCCAGGAGGTCGGACAACAGACCCTGCCCCTCGATCGTGTCGAGATAGTCGATCGGCTTTACTCCGCCCAATGCGCGTGCCGGCCGGGTCAGCCACCGCCCGACCCATTCGGCAGCGTCGAAGTCGCGAACATCGCTCGATTCCGCCATCATGGTCTCGACCTGGCCGATCAGCTTGGCTACGCCCAGAACCCGTTCACTGTCCGACGACGACAAGGCGACATCGGACGCCGCTTTGCGGCTCATCGTCGCCTGCGAGATATTCAGGGCATTCAGAAGCTCTTTTTGCTGCAGCTTCAGGCGACCGCCCAAGTCCTTGATATAGGTCGCTGGTACGCCGGTACGGATCGTCCTGACGTGCCGGTCCCGGCCGTTCCTGTACAGCAGGCTGAATTCGGACAATCCGTGAAACGCGACGCCGGCTTCCGCCACACCGGTAGCCTTAGCGGAGTCTTGCGCAGGCTTGAATGTCTCGTCTGGTTGCGCGTGCTTGGACATGGAAATCTCCAAATGAGCTTTTTAAATATATCAAATGGATGTCAATGTCTACCCTGACACCCAAAAAAATAGGCTGCCGACTCCACTGGCCTCTGCTACTCACGCCCCATGCTGCCCGTCGAAGAGATATTCCCGCCCCTCAAGGCCTTTTTGCGTGACAACACCACGGCGGTGATCATCGCGCCGCCCGGTGCCGGCAAGACCACGGGCGTGCCGCTTGCCCTGCTCGATGAGCCGTGGCTGGTCGGACAGTCGATCATCCTGCTCGAACCGCGCCGGCTGGCGGCGCGGGCGGCGGCGGCGCGAATGGCCGAGACCCTGGGCGAACCTGTCGGCCAGACCGTCGGCTTTCGGGTGCGCGGCGAGTCGAAGATGTCGGCGAGGACGCGCATTGAGGTCGTGACGGAAGGCATTTTTTCACGTCGTATCCTGTCCGATCCCGGTCTCGATAATGTTGGATGCGTCATCTTCGACGAATTTCACGAACGCAGTCTCGACGCCGATCTGGGGCTGGCCTTTGCCCGCGAAAGCCAGTCGCTGCTGCGCGATGACCTGCGTCTGCTGGTCATGTCGGCGACCCTGGACGGCGAACGCATTCTCAACCTGCTGCCCGAAGGTCACAGCTTCCAGTCGCTGGGCCGCAGCTTCCCGGTCACCACCCACTATCTTGGCCGTGACCAGAACCAGATGATGGAGGCCGATCTGGCCCGCCACGTGGCGCGGTTGTCAAGCAAACTGGCGCCCGAGCGCGCCGAAACCCTGCTGGTCTTTCTGCCAGGCCAGGGCGAAATCCACCGCGTCGGCCGCTATCTCGACGATGCCAAGCTGGCGCCGTATATCGACGTCCACAAGCTGTATGGCGCCATGGATTTCCGCGACCAGGCCCGGGTTCTGGCGCGCAATGAACCCGGCCATCCCAAGATCGTTCTCGCGACAGCCATTGCTGAAACCTCCCTGACCCTGGACAGGGTCAGCATGGTTGTCGATTGCGGCCTGTCGCGCCTGGGCCGATTCGATCCGGCGCGCGGTGTTACGCGCTTCGTAACCGAACGCGTATCGAAAGCCTCAGCCGACCAGCGGCGCGGCCGGGCAGGGCGCACCCAGGCGGGCGATGCCTACCGGCTGTGGGATGAAGAGCAGGACCGCTCGCTGATCCCGTTTGCCAAGCCGGAGATCCTCGAAACCGACCTGTCGCAACTGGCGCTAAGCTTGCGCATGTGGGGCGCGAAATCGACCGACGACCTGGCTCTGCTCGATCATCCGCCGAAGGCCGCCATGGCTGAGGCCGTCAAGCTGTTGCGTGACCTGGGCGCGCTCGATGTCGCCGGTGACCTGACTGGGCACGGCCGGCGCATGGCGCAACTGCCGATGGCGCCGCGCCTGGCCAATATGCTGCTGAAGGCGGCCGAGCAGGGCGCAGCCGAGGTTGGCGCCAGCCTGGCGGCGCTGCTGTCGGAAAATGGCTTGGGCGGCAAGGCTACCGATCTCGACCTTCGTCTCGAAGCCCTGTCGCGCGACCGTACGCCCAAGGTAACCCAGGCGCGGCAACTGGCGCAGGGCTGGGCACGGCAGGCTCAAGAGTTGGTCAAGGCCGGGCGCGGTCCCGCCCGGGCCGTGGCGCATCATCTGTTGGCGGAAGCCTTTCCCGAACGGATCGCCAAGGCACGCGGCAAGCCCAGGGAATTCGTCATGGCCAATGGCCGCGGCGCCTATGTCGACGAGCACGATATTCTGGCGCGTGCGCCCTATCTGGCGATCGGTGATCTCGGCGGTGGCAAGGACCGCGACCGTATCCTGCTGGCAGCGCCGCTCAGCGAAGCCGACATTCTCAGCCTGTTTGCCGACCGGCTGGATCGTTCGACTGTGCTCGATGACAGCAGCGGCCGTTTCCGCGCCTTTGCCCAGGTGCGGCTGGGCGCTGTTATCCTAAGTAGCAAACCCCTCGACAAGGTGCCGCCCGAACTGCTGCTACATGCCGAGGCGCAGGCGATCCAGGCCAAGGGGCTGAGGGCGCTAAAGCTGTCGGAAGAGGCCCAAGCCCTGCGCGCCCGGGTGACCTTCCTGCGCGGTCAGGACGATGCCTGGCCGGACATGTCGGATGACGCCCTGCTGGCCGATCTGGAAACCTGGCTTGGGCCCTATGCTGCCGGGCGGTCCATGCTGTCCTTAGCGGCCCATGAGGTGCGCGACGCGCTGAGGGCGCGGCTAAACCATGACCAGCAACGCAGCCTCGACAAGCTGGCGCCGGAAAGCCTGCGCATGCCGACCGGTTCCAATATCCGTGTCGACTATGACGCCGAAGGCGGGCCACGCGTCGATGTCCGCGTCCAGGAATTGTACGGCACGACCGCCCATCCCACCGTTGGGCCACGGAAGACGCCGATAACCCTGGCCCTGTTGTCGCCGGCTCACCGGCCGATCCAGATCACCAAGGACCTGCCGGCCTTCTGGAACGGATCGTGGTCGGATGTGCGCAGCGACATGAAGGGCCGCTATCCGCGCCATGTCTGGCCGGAAAACCCGCGCGAAGCCGATCCGACGACACGCGCCAAACCGCGCGGCACCTGACAATTGCACTTGACGTAAACGTCAACGCGACCCAAATCTGTTGTCTCGCGCCAAGCGTATAGCTCGAACAGGAGTTGTCATGATTGTCGTCCATCACCTCGACCATTCGCGCTCGCAACGCATCCTCTGGCTGCTCGAAGAACTGGGCCTGCCTTACGAGATCAAGGTCTATAAGCGCGACAAGGGCTATCTGGCGCCGCCGGAACTGAAGGCCGTGCACCCGCTGGGCAAGTCGCCGGTCATTACCGATGGCGACCTGACTATCGCTGAGAGTGGCGCGATCATCGACTATATCCTGACGACCTATGGCGGTGGGCGCCTGGTGCCGACGGCGGGCGCGGAGCGGCGTGCCTATACCTATTGGATATACGCTTCCGAAGGCAGCTTCATGACGCCCCTGGTGCTGAAGCTGATCACGACCAATATACGCAAGCGCGCGCCCTTCTTCGTAAAGCCCATTGCCTCGGGCATTGCCAAGACGATTGAAGCCACCCTGGTCACCGCCAACCTGACCAATATGTTGAACCTGTGGGAAGGTACATTGGCGAAAACGCCGTGGTTTGCCGGCGAGGATTTCACCGCCGCCGATATCATGATGAGTTTTCCGGTCGAGGCAGCCGGCAGCCGTGGTGGAATAGGAAACCGGCCGCACATCAGTGAATGGCTGAAAACCATTCATGCGCGACCGGCCTACAAGCGCGCCCTCGAGCGAGGCGGTCCTTACGCCTATGCTTAATAGAGCTCAGGCGCCGCATGGCTCGCGCAAACATGCGCGGCGGGCGGTCGCCCTTGCCAACGGCGAGCGCGTCAATTCACTTGCCGTTGGAGCAACTCAACGCGCCTGGAACGACTGTGGTGAATCGCTGCGGTCGATGATGATGCAGCCGGACAGGCTGGCGGCCAACAGGGCGGCGGTCAGTAGGATAGCGATCGTCTTCATGGTGTGTGCCTTTACTTTATGATAGGTTAGAAACTGCCGGTCTGGGCCGGTTTTTCGTCAGACGAGGTCGGCGTCTTGCGCAGGTCATCGTCGTGGTCGACATAGATGATGCAACCCGACAGGCAGGCTGCGAGAACCGCCATGCAGGTGAGTTTGATGGCGATGGATGCCGTTTTGTGTGTCATTGGATAAGCCCCTTGGATAGCCGTGCGGGCTCAAGCTACGCAAGGCAGGATGAACGCCGGATGAACCGGCTACAATATTAAATTCATTTAATATTTTCGGATCAAAGCCCCGCCGCGGCATAGATCATGATGCCGGTGGCGACCGACAGGTTCAGGCTGTCGGCACGGCCCTTCATCGGAATCTTGACGTGGGTGTCGCAGGCCGCCGCGATGTCGGGCGTCAGGCCGGACTGCTCCGTTCCCATCAGGACTAGGGTCGGGCGGCGATACTCGGCGGTGCGGTGATTGTGCGTGGCGCTGAGCAGGGTGCCGACCACGGAACCCGTCCAACGTGCGCGGTCGGCCAGGAAGGCTTCGCGCGTACATTTTACGACGGGCAGGGCGAAGATCGATCCCATGGTGGCGCGGACGGTTTCGACGCTGAACGGATCGACGCAGTCGCCGATCAGGATGACCCCACCGATGCCGGCCGCGTCAGCCGTGCGGATGATGGTGCCGAGATTGCCGGGATCGCGCACCTGTTCCAGGGCGACCCAGACATCATTGCTGGCCGGATCGATGTCGGCGAGGGTCTTGTAAACCTGCGGAAAGACCGCGACGACCATCTGCGGATTGTCCTTGCGCGAGATCTTTTCGAGGATTTCGTGCGTGACTTCCAGAACTTCGCCGTGCGCGGCCAGGGTCTCGCCGATCGCTCGTTGCAGCATCGGATGCGGATCGTCTGTGCGGCCATAAACCAGGATCAGAGGCGCAAAGCCCTGGTCGAGCGCGTCGATAATGATCTTCAGCCCCTCGGCCAGGAACCGGCCCGTCGCCTCGCGCTCCTTGCGCATATGCAGGGCGCGGATGTCCTTCACCGTCTGGTTGGTGAGCGAGGTGACCTGCTTGATCATGCGTCGCCCTGCCAGCGCGCGAAGAAGGACAGGCCGATTTCCCGCGGGGCGACGGCGACAGGCTTTTGCCCCTTGGGCGGCTTGCTGTCTTCGCGCAGGGTCAGTTCGCCGTGGTCGACAACTCCGCCCTTAGCCTGGCCGACGGCTTCGGCGACCAGGTGTGCCAGAGCAGGGCCGGAAACCCGCGCAGCATAGGCGTTGAGCAGCAGGAAGGCGGCGTCGTCGCTGAGCAGGCGGGCGCACAGGTTGATCATCTCGGGCAGGTCTTCGAACAGGCGCCACACTTCGCCGGTCGGGCCGCGGCCGTATTTTGGCGGATCGAGAATAATACCTTCGTATTTCGAGCCGCGCTTGACCTCGCGCTGGACATATTTGCGCGCGTCCTCGCAGATCCAGCGCACCGGCGCTTCGCTAAGGCCGGACAGAGCGGCATTGTCGCGCGCCCAGCCGATGGCTTTTTTTGACGCATCGACATGGGTGACCTTGGCGCCGGCCGCCGCGGCGACCAGGCTGGCCACACCGGTATAGCCGAACAGGTTGAGCACGCGCATGCCCGGGCGCGCTGCCACGGCCTGCTGCTGCCAGGCCCAGTTGGCGGCCTGTTCGGGAAAGAAGGCGAGGTGACGGAAGTTGGTGAAGCGGCCGTTGAATTTGACATCGCCCCAGCCCAGGCTCCACTGCTCGGCCGGCTGGCGGGTAAAGGTCCAGCGCCCTTCGTCCTCGTCTACCGCCGGATCGAAAATAGCGTCTGCCCGCTCCCACAGAGATGGGTATTTCGGCTGCCACCAGCATTGCGGTTCGGGACGCACGACCAGGTAGTCGCCATAGCGTTCCAGCTTCTTGCCATGGCCGGAATCGACCAGGGCGTAATCGCTCCAGGCTTCGGTGCGCAGGGTGGTGGGCATGTCGGCTATGATCATGTTTTGGCCATAAGGGTTGGTCGTGGCTTCGGCAAGCGCTTTATCGGCTGTGCAGCGCAGCAGAATCCTTTTACGGTTTTTGGCTTCACGTCCCAGGGGATCAGGCGGGCTACAGATGGGTGCGAGGCGCAGGCACAAAGGAAGTCCATTCCGGGCGGCTATCGCGAGCGCCGCCTGCGGACTTCTGGCCGGTATGCTGGCCGTCACGAGCCCGGCCCAAGCCGAAACGCCGCCGCGCGTCGTCTCGCTCGACGGCTGCGCCGACCAATATGTGCTGGGCCTGGTGCCGCGCAGCGAGGTCGTGGCCCTGTCCGACCGGGCGACGCTCGAAGATTCCTATTTTCGCGACCGCGTGGTCGGCATTCCGCGCGTCAAGCCGAAGCTGGAGACCATTTTGGCGCTGCAACCCGATGTCGTCGTGCGCACCTGGGGCGGCGATGCCCGCCTGCTGCAGCGCCTGGCGCACTATGGCGTCAAGATCGTCAGTATCAATGACGTCCACAGCTATGACCAGGCGCGCGACGAGCTGTTTCGCGTCGGCGATGCCCTCGACCAGGCGGCCAGCGCCGGCATAGAGGCGCACCGTTTCGACAAGGCCATGGCGAATATCCAGCCGATCGGGGCGGGGCGTACCGTCCTCTACTATACACCGGGCGGTTACAGCGCCGGGCCCGACACCATGGTCGGGGATATGTTGAAACATCTGGGTTTTCGGCTCGAGACTCAGGATAAGGGGTTCTTCTACCTGTCGCCGGAGGTATTGCTGAGCTTGAAACCCGACGTCTTCGCCCTCGGCTTTTACGACGACCGCTATGCCATGCGCCGCGTGCCCGGGCGGCATCCGCTGGTCCGCGCCGCTATAGCAGCCAGGCCCAGCCTGGTTATCCCGGCGCGGGCCCTGAGCTGCGCCGGCTGGTTCACCGCCTACGATCTGGAGAACCTGTCCCAGGAACCGCTGACACCGGGAAGGGGCGGTTGATGCATGCTTCGACCTTTGCCCTGAATGTCTCGCTCGGCGTCGCTATTGCCGTCCTGCTGATTGGCCTGATGTTTCTCGGTGACGTGCCGCTGAGTCTGCACGCCTGGGGCGACGCCATGTTGCACCCCAGGTCGCTGGGCGCCGAAGTCGTCTGGGGCATTCGCCTGCCGCGCAACCTGACGGCTGTCGGCGTCGGCGCCATGTTGGGGATGAGCGGCGCCCTGATGCAGGGGCTGCTGCGCAACCCGCTGGCCGAGCCTGGACTGCTGGGCGTGTCGGCTGGCGCCG
Source organism: Asticcacaulis sp. P2_C5 (assembly GCF_056404555.1). Taxonomy (NCBI): domain Bacteria; kingdom Pseudomonadati; phylum Pseudomonadota; class Alphaproteobacteria; order Caulobacterales; family Caulobacteraceae; genus Asticcacaulis; species Asticcacaulis sp. P2_C5. Next base: position 155,595 of record NZ_JBFUDU010000012.1, on the reverse strand, counting down.
GGCTGGGCGCTGCGATCGCCATTGTCGCCGGCCTGGGCCTGATTCCGTTCGTCATCGAAGGCTTTGCGCTGGTCGGGGCGGCGGGTATCGCTATTCTGCTGCTGGTCTTCGTCCAGAGGTTTCCGCAGCGCCAGGCCCTGATCCTGCTGGGTGTCGGGCTGTCCAGCCTGTGCGGCGCGCTGATGTCGCTGATCTTCAATCTGGCGCCGTCGCCGGTGACGCAGTCCGAAATCATGGGCTGGATGATGGGCAGTGTTGAAAACCGCAGTTGGTTCGATGTGCTGATGAGTATCTTCGGCCTGTGTATGGTAAGTTTTCTGTGCCTTCGTCTCGGCCGCGGCCTGCGTTTCCTCACCCTGGGCGAAGAAACAGCGCGGTCAATGGGCATCGATATGACGCGCCTGACCCAGGTCATCGTCGTTGGCTCGTCGCTGCTGGCTGGCCTGGCCGTTGCGGTGGCGGGAGTGATCGGATTTGTCGGCCTGGCGTCACCGCACTTTGTTCGCGCCATGGGCATCAAGGATCCGTATCGCCTGATCTGGCCGTCGGCCCTTACCGGCGGCCTGATGGTCCTGATGGCGGACGGCCTGATCCGCGTCATCCACGCCTCGGGTGAATTGCGGCTGGGCGTCCTGACCTCGCTGATCGGTGCGCCCCTGTTCGCCATCCTCGCCTATCGTTCGGCCCGTTCATGGATGCAGGATTAGGCGATGTCGGGGCTGGAACTTACAGATGTCGGCGTGAAACTGGGCGGTGTCGATGTCGTTCACGACGTCAGCGCCAACCTGACTCCGGGCAAGCTCTATGTCCTGGTCGGGCCCAATGGCGCCGGCAAGACGACCCTGTTAAAGGCCATGGCGTCGTTGCTGCCGCTGGCCGGGGGCGCGATTAGCCTGGACGGCGATGACCTGGCCCAGATGGCGCCGGCGCGGCGGGCAGGGCATATAGCCTACCTGCCGCAGGAACGCAGTGTCGCCTGGGACCTGGCGTCGGTCGATATCGCGTCGCTCGGCTGTCAGCACCTGACACCGGAACTGGCGCGGCAAAAGGCGTTTGCCGAGCTTCAGGCGCTGGGGCTTCAGGAGGTCAGCGACCGCGGTGTGTTCGGCCTGTCGGGTGGCCAGAGGGCGCGTGTCCTGCTGGCGCGGGTTTTGGTCAGCCCGGCGCAGATCTACCTGCTTGACGAGCCGCTGATCGCGCTGGATCCTGCGTGGCAGCGGATGGTGCTGATCCGGTTGCGTGAAAAGGCGGCGGCCGGACAGACTGTGGTGTTGAGCCTGCATGACCTGCACTTGGCGGCGCAGTTCGCCGATGAGGTGCTGCTGATGCATCACGGTCGCCTGGTCAAGATGGCAGGGCCGGAGATTATCTTCTCGCCGGAATATCTGTCCGAGGTGTTCAACCTCAAGGGCGAACTGATCGAGTCGGAGGGCCGCCGGACCTTGCGGCTGGATTTCATGCCTTTGCTATAAGGCGGGAGGCTTTCGTCCGCGTTTGGCCACTAATTTGTGACGTTCCTGAACTTACGGTAAGTTTGAACGCGGAAAGCGCAGAAAAGGCGGACAAGGCGCGGAAATGGAGCAGGCTGACAGGTTCTTGCCCGAAGGGCCTTCATACCACTCCTGTGTCAACGCTCATGAAAAGAAGGCGCTTCGCGCGGGAGCGGTTGCACCCTAGATTTGGCTTCGCCGAACTTTGTTTCCGTGCCTTGTCCGTCTTTTCGGCGCTTTCCGCGTTGAAAATTGCTGTAATTTCAAAAAACTACGCGAACGCCAATGCCGTCCATCAGCCGTGCTTCTTCTTTTTCTTGGTCGCCTTGGTGCTGCGCTTGACCTTGGCCGGGGTGGCCTTCTTTTTCGACACAGGCTTGGCGACAGGCTTCGGATTGGCCAGCGGTTTCATGGTCGCCACCGCCGGCGCGGCAACCGCGGCTGCGGTCATGGCGCTTTGTTTCTGATAGTCGAGATAACCGATCGGTTGATCCGGTGCGCCGTCCGCGCCGCCGTCTCCAATGTCACCGAATTCTTCCGCGTCGAAGCCGCCGATCGGCGCCGGAATACCGCGCGTCACATCGGCCATGGCCGTCAAGGGCGCCCGGCCGCCATTCAGGCGCGCGCGATAGACGCGGGTGTTCTCCGTCACGCGCATCATATAGTCGCGGGTTTCGCGCAACGGATGGCATTCGATGAACGACAAGGCATCGGCGCCGGGACCGCGCGGATCGCCGCAGTCGCTGATCCACAGCTTCATCCGGCTGGGGCCGGCATTATAGCCGGCAGCGGCCATGATGTAGGAGCCGTCGAAGTGGTCGACCAGTTCGCCCAGGTGATAGGCGCCCAAGGTCATATTATATTCAGGCTCATACAGCTTGGATTCGCTGTACGGCATCGACAGGCGACGCGCCACGGCGCGCGCCGTCGACGGAATCATCTGCATCATGCCGCGCGCATTGGCGTGCGACCGGACCGTCGGGTCGAAGCCGCTTTCCTGGCGCGCAATGGCCAGGACAAAGGCCTTTTCTGCAGAGGTGGCGCCTGGCACGTCACGCACCGGATAGGCGCGTTCGGGCAGGTAGAAGCCACGCTGCATCGACATGCGGGCGACCTTCATGGCAACGATCTGGGTGTCGTACATGGCCGTCATGTCGACCAGAAGCGCCTCTTCCTCGCCATTGGGCAGGACGGTGTCGAGCAGCAGGATAATCTGACGGAACAGGTCGATTTCGCCCATATTGCCAAGGATGCGAGCCGCCTGGACCAGGTCGCGGCTGTTGAAGCGGTCGCGATCGGCCTGGGTCGGCACCGGGTCCTTGCCCAGCACGATCTCCTTGACGCCGGCCTTCTCGGCGGCCAACTGGCCGTAGAAGGCGTAGATGAACTGGCCGCCCTTCGCATAATAGCCCTGGGCCGAGTTGGCGTCGCTCTGGCCGAATTCGTTGCTCGGGTTGTTGCGCGCTTCGTAGGCACGGCCGAGCCAGTAGTTGGCGCGGCCCTGGGTAATCGGTGATGTCCCGGCGGTGGCCAGGTTCTGGAAATGCGAGATCGCCGCGTCCTTGTCGTTCAGCTTGATCAGGGCCATCCAGCCGGCGAAGAATTCGGACTCGGCCTTGCTTTCCCCGTTCTCGAAACCGCCGCCGTTCATCGCATTATAGGCCGCACGGTAATCGTGTGCTTTAAGCGCCGATTTGAAATAGGCGAGGCGCAGGCTGTACATCTGGCTGGCCGCATCGGGACTCATCGACGCCGGCGGCAGATCGTTCAGAATGCCGTAGCCCAAGGCTTCCAGGCCCTTGCCGGAGAGGTATTTGGCGCGCGAATAGGCGAGGACGGGATTATGCGGATCGCCGGCCAGGGCCTGCTGGTACAGGCCATCACTGCCGGCAGAGCTGGTGCGCATGGCGATGACGGCATTGCCGACGTCGCGCTGATGCTGGTCGACATAGGGGAACAGGTCGCGGATGGCCTGCGAACTGCCGCTTTGGCTGTTCAGCTCCAGGCAGGCCAGCCGCGCCTTGTGGTCGTCCTGGGTCAGGTATTGACCGAAGGCCTGGTAGAAATTCGCCTGGGCGCCGCTGTCAAAGGTTTCGCTGCGCCACCACGTCTTGGCCAGTTTGGCGGCGTCATCCGTGCGCGCCAGGTTGCCATAGGCGGTGATCAGGGCCGAAGCGCCCTCGACGCTTTGCGGCGGCGCGCCATTGAACCATTCGACCGTCTGCTGGGCGGTCATGCCCGACATGCCGATCATTTTTTCGGCAGCGATCTGGCGCTTGGCTTCGCGCGGCCAGCCCCAGAGGTCCCGCCGGGCGGCATCGAGCGCGGCGAAGCTGTAGATATTGCCGTCGTTATTGATGATAGCCCAGGTGACGATCTTGCGCGCCACCGGATTGGCCAGGGTATGGGCCAGGCTGTCGGCCTGTGCAAAATTACGTGTCTTCACCGATTGCAGGGCCGAGGCCAGCATTTGCTGATCCGAATCGGACAGTTGCGACGCCACATACGGCCTGGCCGTATCTTGTGCCGGTGCCGTCGCCGCCGGGGCCGCGTTTTCGGGCAGGCCCGATGCCGGATCGTCCTGCGCCGACACGGGCTGCAGGAGGCTGAAGCTCAGGGCGCAGACGCCGCAAATCAGCAGGGCTTTGCGTGAAAAGCGGGCGAGGGTGCGTTGTGTCGTAAAGGGCATCAAAACATCCGGAAATTGGCTACTGACTTGGGACTATACGGGATAGTTTCTTTTTATAAAGTGATTGCAGCCCGCGCCCGGCTTATCTATGGCTATTTTTTCGACAATCTTCCGTATGCGATGGCGAAATGCCACACACGAACCGTACTCCAGGCGCCTGACTGATGACCGATATGCCGCTCCGCCCCGCTTTTTCCGGCGTAATTACAGCCCTGGTGACGCCGTTCAAGGACGGCGAGGTCGATTTCGCCGCCTTTGAGAAACTGATCGAGCTGCAGATCGCCGCCGGCGTGCACGGCGTCGTGCCGGTCGGAACGACGGGCGAGACCTCGACCCTGTCGTTCGAAGAGCACAAGGCCGTCGTGCGCTTTTGCGTCGAACGCGTGGCCGGGCGGATCAAGGTGATCGCCGGCGCCGGTTCCAACAATACCGCCGAGGCGATCGAGCTGGCCCAGCACGCCAAGGCGGTCGGCGCCGATGCGGTTCTGGTCGTAGCGCCCTATTACAACAAGCCATCGCAGGAAGGCCTGTACCAGCATTTCAAGGCGATCAACGACGCGGTCCAGATCCCGGTCCTGCTGTATAATGTGCCCGGACGTACGGTCGTCGATCTGAGCAACGAAACCATTGCGCGCCTGGCCAGGCTGCCCAATATCGTCGGCATCAAGGACGCCACCGGCGACATCGACCGGCTGAGCCTGATGCGGCTCGAGATCGATGGCAATTTTGCCTATATTTCCGGCGATGATCCGACCCTGCTGGGCTACATGGCGCATGGCGGCCATGGCGTGATTTCGGTGACGTCGAATGTGGCGCCGGCCCAGGTCGTGGCCATGTTCAATGCCGCCAACCAGGGCGCCTTCGACAGCGCCCGCCAGTGGCAGGACAGGTTGATCAAGCTGCACAAGGTTCTTTTCGCCGACGCATCGCCGTCGCCGACCAAATATGCCCTTAGCCGCCTGGGCGTGTGCACGGATGAGGTGCGTCTGCCGATTACCCCGTGCAGCGAGGCCGTGCGGCCTCTGGTCGATGCGGCGATGGAATTGGCGGGCCTTTGATGGAACCGATTTCCACCTATAAGGTGATCGCCGACAACCGCCGGGCACGGTTCGACTATTTCCTCGAAAACTCGATCGAAGCTGGCCTGCAATTGACCGGCACCGAGGTCAAGTCGCTGCGCCTGGGGCGGGCCAATATCGCCGAATCCTATGTCAGTATCGAGAATGGCGACGAACTGTGCCTGATCAATGCCGATATTCCGATCTATACCCAGGCGAACCGCTTCAATCATGAGCCTCGGCGCCAGCGCAAGCTGCTGCTGCATCGCAAGGAAATCAGCCGGTTGATGATCTCGGTCCAGCGCGAAGGCCTGACCATTATCCCGACAAAGCTCTATTTCAACGACAAGGGCCGGGTAAAGATCGAGATCGCCCTGGCCAAGGGCAAGAAGAACCACGACAAGCGCGAAGCCACCGCCGAACGCGACTGGAACCGCGATAAAGCGCGGCTTATGCGCGACAAGGGCTGACGCCTATGTCGGCGGCGAATAGACCGTCCGCGCCTGGTGAAAGACGGCCGTGAACCTATCCGGCGTCAGTCTGCCGGTGTTCAGGTTCAGTCGCGAGCAGTGATAGCTGTTGATCAGGGTCAGGCCTCCAAGGGTAGCTTTGGCCGCGTGGCCCGATGGCATGGCGGAAGCCGGTCGGCCCAACGCCTTCAACACATTGCGCCGTGCGACGTCGCCCAAGGTGACAATGACGCGCAACCTGGGCATGGCTTGGATCAATTTTGTCAGATGCGGCCGGCAGGTGTTTTCTTCGGTCGACGTGGGTTTGTTGCCGGGCGGGGCGCAGAGCACGGCATTGGTGATCATACAGTCGTGCAAACTCACGTTATCACGGCCGCTATCACAGTATTCGCCTGAGGCATATCCGGTCGCGATCAGGGTTTCGAAAAGCAGGCGTCCTGCGGAATCGCCGGTAAAGACGCGGCCGGTGCGATTGGCGCCGGTACGGCCCGGCGCCAGGCCGACAATCAGCAATCGGGCGTCAGGATCGCCAAAAGGTAGCGCCGGGGCATTGTGCCAGTCGTTCATAACCTTTTGGTTATATAACCGGTAGGCGACCAGGCGCGGGCACAACGGGCAATCGCGCGGCGGAGCCGCGTCAGGGATCGACATTCTGCGACAGTGACAACAGGTTGCCGAACGGGTCCTTGAACCATGCCACCTTGTCACCGTTGGGTGTGGTCCAGATGGCGTCCTCGTCCTGGTCGTCGCCGAGGAAGCCATAGCGTTCAAAGGTCACGCCACTCGACCGTAAATCGGCCACGTGGCGTTCGATGTTCATGACGTCCCAGCCGAAGACCGTGTAGGCCGCCGGCGTGAATTCAGGCGGTACGGTCAGGCGCAAAATGACTGAAGCCGAACGAAACACCAGGGCAAAACCGTCATTGCGGACGAATTCGAGCCCAAGGATATCTTCATAGAAATCGCGGGCGACGGTGAAGTCGCGGACGGCAATAAAACCGACGGGGTTAGCAATCCGCAACATGACAGCCTCCGACTCTGGGTATCGTCTAAGCTAGCCTAAAATGGAACGCAGAACTACGGGCAGGTTCGCGCAACACGGTGGCGGCGCGTCCTCGACAATGGAATTTTTTCGACACGAAACAACGTTCGGCGAAGCCAAAAACACGAAAAAACGAAAAGCACGAACATTTAGAATATGGACATGCTACCGCGCGCAGCGCCTTGACGCGTTGATGCGGTTTCATGATCGATTGCCCTTCGGGCGCAGGAAGTTCGGTGCTCTGCGTTCGTGCTTTTCGACTTCGTTCGCGTTTTTCGTGCCGAAAAATTCCACTATCGAAGACGCGCATCCACACTTGAGCACTGAAGAAGCCTCTACCTAAGCCTCGTCGAAATCGTCAGCGTCGGCGTTGACGAACTTCGGCGCATTGGTATGCGCCTGACGCGGCCGACCGACGACGGTCGCCAGATCGGCCAGGTCGACAAAGGTGTCCGCCTGGCGACGCAGTTCGTCCGAGGTCATCGGCGGCTGCGACTTGACGGTCGAGACGACGGTGACGCGGCAGCCCTTGCGCTGGACGGCTTCGATCAGGCGGCGGAAGTCACCATCGCCCGAAAACAGGACGAGATGATCGGCATTGCCGGCCATTTCCATCATGTCGCAGGCGATTTCGATATCCATGTCGCCACGCCAGCGCTTGCGGCCCTGGCTGTCGACATATTCCTTGGCGGTCTTAGTCACCAGGGCGAAGCCGTTATAGTCGAGCCAGTCTACCAAGGGACGGATCGGCGAATAATCATCGCCTTCGACCAGGGCAGTATAGTAGTAGGCGCGGATCAGGATTCCGCGCTTGCGGAATTCATCGAGCAGCTTGCGGTAATCGATGTCAAAGTTCAGCGCCTTGGCGGCTGAATAAAGATTGGCACCGTCGATGAAAAGCGCGATACGATCGGTAGGATAAAAGCTCATTTCAAATACTCTCTTAAAATAAGCGGTTGAAAAATAACGGGTGAATTGTGAGCGACGACACTGAGACAGTTTTAATTGCCTACGGTTCCAACCTGTCTTCGGGCACGCGGTCTGCATCGCAGTCTTTTGACCACCTTGTCAAGACATTGCAGAAACGCGGTCTGATTGTTAACAATTTTTCACGTTTGTGGGCGTCGAAGGCCTGGCCGGACCCGACCGATCCGCCCTATATCAACGCCGTTTTACGCGCCGAAACAGACCTGCAACCCATTGATTTGTTATCGTTTCTGCACGACCTAGAGGCCGAGGCCGGACGGGTGCGCGGCGAGGTGAAAAATGCTCCGCGTACGCTCGATCTGGACCTGATTGCCTATGGGAACCATGTTATAACAGGCGAAAGCGGGCTTGTGTTACCACACCCGCGTGCTGCGGCTCGCGGCTTTGTGATGGGACCGCTGGCCGAGATCTGGCCGGACTGGGTTCATCCTGTTTTGCAACGCACCGCCGTGGAGCTTTATGCCGCCGCGACGGTCGCGACAGACGCTCATCCTTTGGCGGGCGAAGCCTGAACCGCCCGACTGGCCCGTTGATCCAGCCACGTATACAGCCCGACACCGACCAGAACCAGCAAGGTGCCCATAAAGTCGGCTAGGCTGACATGCTGGCGCAGGATCAGCATGCTGAGCATCAGGGTGAAAATCGGGTTGATAAAGCTGATCACCGCATTGGCCTGGGACGAGATGCGGTTGAGCGCAAAATTGGTCAGGTAACTGGGCGCGACCGTAGCGCCTATGGCCAGGCCAAGCGTCAGGGTCATCAGGCCCTGGCTCCACGGGATATCGCTGAGGCGGTGAACGATGAAAAAGTGAACAAAGGTCGCCAGGGCCGCGCCGCTCATCGCCCAGGATGTGAACAGCGACGGTCCCAGGCGCTTGATCAGTGGCTTGGCCAGCAGGAGATAGAGGGCAAAGGCGACGGAAGAGGCCAGGCACCACAGGACGCCGCCGACGACCGCGGAGCCCTGGGTGCGCACGTCGGTGACAAAGATGAAAGCGATGCCGGCATAGGCAATGGCGAAGGTCCACAGCGCCGAGGTCCGCATGGGCTGATGAAAGAACGCCGCGCCGAACAGGATAACGAACAAAGGATATGTGAAGATAATCAGCCGTTCGAACTGCGGCGACAGGGTAACCAGGCTTTCGAAGTCGGTATAGCTGGCGACCCAGTAGCCCAACGCACCGACGGCGAGGGCCTTGGCGTAGAGGTCGGGCCGCGCGGCGATCCTTGGCGGGCCTTCGTCACCGCGCGCCTTCTGGCGCAGCCAGGTGGCGATGCCGCCGGCGACAAAGAAGGGCGTCGCCATCATCAGGCGCAGGGCCAATAGCGACGAGGCGTCGACGTGGTAGGTGTAGGCGACCTTGATCCAGATGCCCTTGCTGGCGAACAGGAAGGCGCCCAGGGCCGCCAGAATATAGCCACCCCAGGTCGCGAGAAAACGCGCTCTTGCAGTTGTGGTATCGGCAGGGGCGGGTGCGTCGGCCTGGAACGGCATCGGTGCGGTCTTTCTGGGACGGCGCCGGTTTTCAAGTGCGGCGCCCGGGTGAGGAGGCGCTGCAAACAGGTCGTTACGACAGGATCACAGGGCCTTGGATTTGAACGGATTAAGACGCACGGCCTTTACGGCCCAAATGAGTTTGGACATGATGTCGAGCTGAATCAGGACGTGACGGTTGGCGAATTGCGTGATCATGGTCGTGCGTCTAGCCAGTTTTGGTTGCAATGGCAACCGTGGAAGGGGATTCCTTGACTTCACTTCGTGTTTCGCTTTGCCTGATCCTGAGTGTGGCCATTGGCTTGGCTGGTCCCGCCCAGGCCCGGCCGCGCGCCCATAACCGCCAGGTGATAACTGGACCTGCGCGGGCCTTCGACGGCGACACGATCCTGATCGGCAGGGTCCATATCCGGATCTATGGCGCCGACGCGTTCGAAAACGATCAGATGTGCGGTGTGATGGCCTGCGGTCACAAGGCCAGGGCGGCCATGGATGGGCTGATTGCGCATAAGGTGGTGCGTTGTGAAAAGCAGGACACGGATGACTATGGTCGTACGATCGCCATCTGTACGGCCGCCGGGGTCGATCTGGGGCGTGAGATGGTCCGCCGCGGACTGGCCCTGGCCTATCGCTATTACTCGCTGAAATATGCGGCAGATGAGGACTGGGCCAAGGCGCATAAGCAAGGCGCTTGGGCGTTCAAGTTTGAGAATCCCTATCGCTGGCGTCAGGCGCATAAGGAAGCTTGGTAATGGCTGACAAGGACCATGCGGCTGAAAGTATAAAGAATTTTTGCCGCGAAAAGCGCGAAAAGCGCGAAAAAGAAGTGAACGTCTTGCGTCCGCAGGGCTATGTGATTGTGGCCGTGGCTGATAGTTGACAGCGCTTCGCGCAAGAATCCGATGAACCTTATTCGCGCTTTTCGCGCTTTTCGCGGCAAAAACCTTTTTTATCATAGACGAAAATGGACCGGGGATTTTATGGAAGAACTGCTTTACCGCGACGAAGTGTTTGCAATTCAAGGCGCGATCTTCGACGTTAGCCGCGAAATGGGCGTTGGATTTCTTGAAAACGTCTACGAAGAGTGCCTCATTCTTGAATTCCTTCGGCGCAACATTCCTTATGTCAAAAAGCCAGTGTTGACATTGAGTTACAGAGGAACACAGTTGGAGCAGACCTATGTCCCGGACCTGGTATGCTATGGCAAAATCATAATTGAACTGAAAGCCGTTCGTGAGATCGCAGGGGTACATCGGGCCCAGGTCATAAACTACCTGAAGGCGACAGGCTTACAACTGGGTCTACTGGCAAATTTTGGCTGTTATCCCAAGGCGACGATTGAGCGTGTCGTGTTCAGTCGTGGCGCCGGTGGCTCTGCCGAGCGATCGTAAGAATGCAATCATTCTGCAGCGGTGCCGTCGCCGGAGATCAATATCTAAACGTATTTTAGGCTGCAAAGGCATGAAATAACCTGTCGATAATTGACCCGTAGTACGGTTCGTACTAAATTGAATCCTGTAAACCTGAACCGACCTGTTTCCCATAGGGCGGTTGTATTTGAAGGTATGGATCATGAAGCTGGCTGGAATTGCAGTTGCATTCGTCTTTGCTGCCTTACCTGCGGCGGCTGACGCGCAAACGTCCAACCCGACAGCGCCCTTGCATCGCGACTATCGTGAAGGTCAAATTCTGGCCTATCACATGACCGGAGACAATGACGGCTGGACTTACGCCGTCGATGCCCAAAGCCTTGTCAAGAAAGACGCAGCCGGCGCTTACCACGAAGACATATCATGGTCCGGACTTGTTTCGGACGGCAAGCCAATGTCGCTTTCGCCGGCCATGGCGGACTACCGGCAGCAACTGTCCCTCGACCCCAGCCTGCCGCCATCGCCGCCGGACTTACGGGCCGTGGATCCCAATATGATCGGCCCCGTCACGGACATGATGACCTTTTATGTCGATCTTTGGCTGGCCGCGAAATTCAACAGTTTAAAGGCGCCCGGCGACCACTTCACATTTTCAAACCCGATGACGGCGTCCTGGGCCGATGGCACGTTTGTCTTGACGGGACAGGATGCGATCGATTTCGATATGACCCTGAAGAGCGTAGACACGGCAAACCAGGTGGCCGTTCTGCTGGTGCGTCATCTGCCGCCGCAACAGCCGAGGATCAGCTTTCCGGCGGCATGGATGGAAAAGCCAGTGGCGGATACCGCAAATAACTGGGTTGAGGTGCGCAAACTTGAGGACGGAACTTATCGGGCCGCCGCCGGCAAGGAATATTTTGACGTGGAAATTACGGTCAGTTTGGTCGATGGCCGGATTGAGAGGGCGACCATGGACAACCCTGTCCAGACCGTTGAGCGCACCTGCACGGATGTAGCTCTGACGCAATGCTCGGATCAAAAGGTCAAGACCATTGTGCGCAAGATCGAACTCACACGTCAGCCGTAAGGTCCCGCATCAAGCAGGCATGATCTAGGACTCATCAGCTGTGCCGGGCAGCGCGCTATGCGGTGTCCGCAGCGTCTTGGCTTGATGCTTGCGCCTGATCTTGTCGATGGTCTCGGGCGTGTCGATCCGTGCGAGCTCGGCTTCACCGCCAGCGGCCATATCCAGGTTCGCGGCGTGGCACATTGCCGCCAACGTGACCATGACGCCGCCTACTTCCTGCGACGGCTCGCCTTTGTCACGGCTCCAGGTATAGGTCACGAGGTCGCGGGCCTGGTCCTCGGTCATGCCGAGCGCCTGGCACAATTCGCCGGCCTCTTCAAAGAACCGGAAGCAGCGCTCCGCGAGACTGTTGGTGATATCGGCGCCGAAACACTTCATCATCCATTCGGCGACGCGGGCCTGATACGACGGGACAGCCGGCGCAGCTTCCAATATCGCGCCCAATTGCCGAGGCTCGCAGGCGAAGCGGCCGTCTTCCAATTGGACATCAAGCGATGGGCCGGCTTGGGCCCCCTTGAGAAGCATATCTGATGTCGACTCGACGGACACGGTTATGGATTCGATCATTTGCGAAGAAACGGAGTGCAGTATGCCTTGCGATGATATTGCCCGTGTCGAACATAGACGCAAGGAGAAGACGGCAAGTTGGCCGACAAAAAACGGGAAGCCTCGCGGGCGCTTCGGAGCTCAAGTTTGGCAAGTATCTGAAATAATGAAGGGATTTGGCTAGCAAAGCTTGGGTTTTGCTTAAGCAACCAGAACCATAACCAGAACCATTGGAAGAGGGGGGACGACACACTTTTCCACGTGGTCGATCGGACCTGATGGCAAAAAAATATCGTAGTGTCTTAACCTTGACCCGGATGCCGCGGACTATAGATTACAACCCTCAAAGGGGATGTCATGCGATTGTTCAGGAAAGTCGGTCGTTACGCTTTGGCCGTGGTGATCGCCTGTGCCACTCTCGGCAGCGCCCAAGGTCAGACGGTAGCGCGGCAGGCCGCGATCGCGCCAAATGACAAGCAGCTTCCCGTCCGTGTTGTCGGCCGGGTGCAGATGGAAACGACCGCCAAGGCTACAGTCTACCGACACCAGTGGCCGGGCGTGTATTTCGAGACGCGGTTTCGCGGCGATCATGTCGCGCTGACCTTCGACGATCCTGCCAATGAGTATCGTGCGACGGTCGACGGCCTCGCGCCGGTGGCGATCGCTCAGCCTGGCCAGGGTGCCATCTTGATCGGCGATCTGGGACCGGGCGCGCATCAGGTGCGGCTGGAGAAGGTCACGGAAAGCATCGATCATGTCGGCGTTTTCGGCGGGTTTTATGCGCCGCAAGGCGATGGTCCGGCCGTGGCGCCCGGGCGGCGTATCGAATTCATCGGCGATTCCGGCATGACCGGATATGGCATCCGGTCGACGACCCGGCAGTGCACCCAGGACGAGGTGCGGCTGACCAGCGATACCCAGCAGGCCTATCCGGCCCTGGTTGCGAAGCGCATGGGCGCGGACTACCAGGTCAACGCTATTTCCGGACGCGGCATGGTGCGCAACTATGACGGCGTGGCGCCGGACTACGCCATGTCGGACACCTATCCCTTTACCTTCTTCGACAAAACCGTGCCCTATGCCGGCAAGGGCTGGGCGCCGCAGATCGTCGTCGTGGCCCTGGGCGGCAATGATTTCTATAAGGACGTCAAACCAGGCGAAAAATGGCCGTCGCAGCAGAAGCTGGCTGAGGATTATTTTGTCACCTACGGCCGCTTTGTCGCGGACCTGCACAAACGCTATCCGGCGGCGACTATACTGATCCAGTGGCCCGGGTCTGAATATTTGCCCGACGCCGAAACCCGCCAGATGTTCAGGATTGGCCGTGAGAGCATCGAAGGCGCCGCCCGGCGCGTTGGCCTGACGTGGCTGGAATTCGTGAGTCCGCCGAAGTTCGAACTGGAAAGTGCGGCGTGCGATTATCACGGCAGCCTGGCCGATCACCGCAAGATCGCCAACTGGCTGACCGTGTGGCTGGAAGCGCGGCCGGACCTGTGGTCGACCAGATTGAAGCGGTGACGACGGTAATGAAGTATCAGGATTTGAAAATTCGCGATTTCAAACGTCTGTTGATAATCGGCCTGATAGTGGCCGTTCTGTTGGCAGGGCTACTGTTTTTCAGGACGCAGGGTGAGGCTGTCGCTGACCATTTGTTCCGTCCCGGCAAATATATGGCCATTGTTACCGGACTTGGATGGATCGGCCCGGTCGCGCTGGCAATGTGCGTCTACTACCTCCTGACCTCTCCGCGCCAGAATGCGGCCCATATTGCCTGGATGGTTCGGCACCTGGGCGCCAAGCCGCCTACCGAGTCTGCCTTGGCGTTGCTGGATGCCAAGGACTCGGCCTACGGGCTGACAACTTTGCAGTACTGGTTGCAGCGCCGCTCCTGAACTTCGTATGAATTGCATCCGCACCGAATGACCGACCTCGCGCTGCCGATCAGTTCCGCGACGTCAGCAGAGCCGAGGACCTGACCGTGGCATGGGTGACGCCGGACAGGCGGGCCACTGCCATCTGATGCAGGTTGTCAAAGCCCTGGATCATACAGGCGCCGGTGGCGGCCTTTGCCGCAGCGCTGTAGGCGGACAGGTAGATTTCAAGAGCGGCGTCGTCGCGCCGGACACCGTCATAGTCGACACAGGTGCCGGCCAGGCCGCATCCCTTCAGGCCGTTAATGGCGCGCTGATCGGGACCGACATGACCCATCAAGGTCATGCAGAACGGCTTGAGCATCGACACCACGTCAACGATCCGTCCCGGTGGCACGCCGTTGAGGTGACGGATTTCGAACAGGACCTTCAGGCCCATCTCTCTCGCGCCGGCGACCACGGCGGTTGTTATGCGCGTTCGTGTCCGCGCCGAGGCAAAGGACGAGAACGACGCCGGCACGACCATCAGCATCTTGCGCTGGCCAGGCGAACGCATCATCATCAGCTTGAGACCCTGTTCGATATTGGCGATATCGACCTGTTCCCGATCGGCCCAGCTCATTTGCGACAGGGCGCGGGAATCGAGCTGGGCACCGGTGGCGGTTTCGATGACCAGGGGTTCGAAGCGATGGCCGATCATGGCCAGTTTCTTCATTTCGAACACCGGCTCGATGGAACTGGCCACGCGCAAGGCTCGCCCGCTGGCGACCATTACGCCGGCGGTCGGTGCTGTCCGGCGCATTTCGGTCATCACACCGGGCGCAACACTGGCCTGGCGAACCGGTTCCGCCGTGGTCGCGATGGGCGGGGCGGGGTCGTCGCGGAACGGACGGGCTTCGGCCCGGTCGAAATATTTGCTGAGATCGATCGGGATGACGCGCAAACGGTCGACATCGTCGGCCAGGGCCTCATATAGCGGGGGCGTCAGCTTCGACACGTCGCCGACGAAAAACTGGCCGACCGAATACCACAACTCCGCCGCATTGAGCGCGCCCTTGTACTCACCCATGGTCAGGATAACCGCCAGGAACGAATCGTCGTTGATGCGGATACACCAGTTGGGTTCCTGGAACTTGCGTTCGAAACTTGTCTTCAGATGAGCGAAAACCAGATCCCGTTTGGCTTCCCATTTGGCACCCAGCCGCTCGATCAACTGGTCGAGGCGCAGGAGATAGGCACGGCCCATGTCGTCGGCATGAGTCTCCCGCAGCCGCTCGATGACATCGGTGGCGTCATCCTGAAGCAAATTCAGGAATAGTCGGCCGCTCGAGTCGGCGAAGATTTCGCCGGCGGCGGCCTCACCTGGGTTAATAACGGACATACTTCGTCCTTATGCGAATGTCCCTAGAATGCAACACTCATGGTTGAGACATCCTTAAGATAAATTAGCAACCTCAATTGTAGATATGAAATACTCTTTTAACCTCAATGACCAATGCTGAGATTCACGATTCACGGCGGGAAATGAGGACAGACATGTCGACCAAGGTTTTGCTCGCAGATCTGAGCAACGGCGACTGTTTCAAGCTGGCCCTGGCTGAGCCGGGCGGCCGTCCGGAAAAGGCCGGGCTTTATGGTTGTGGCAGTCTCACCGACTTCGAGGACGCTGTCCTGACGTTTCTCGCTGACAACGGCCAACCGCAATTGAGCAGTGCGGCCTTTTCGACCTCGGGCTGGGAGGTCGATGGGCAGATCGACCTGGTCCATTACGGTTTCACCCTTAACCGCCACCACATTTCAAAATTGCTGGGTGTTCAACGCCTGACTGTGGTCAATGACTTTGTCGCCAAGGCCCTGGCCGTACCCGTCCTGGAAGCGAACGAGCGTATTCAGGTATGCGGCGACTATGTGCGGCCGCGTGACGTTGTCGCCGTGGTCGGTCCGACGGCAGGTCTGGGCGGCGCCTTTTTGTCGCCGGACGGCCGTGGCGGCTGGGTTGCGACTCACTGCGAGGGCGGCCATTCGGATTTCGCGCCGTGCACCGAACTCGAGATCGACATTCTTAAGCTGATGATGGCGCGCTACGGCCATGTATCGCGCGAGCGGGCCGTGTCGGCGCCGGGGCTGTCGGAGCTGTGGCGCTGCCTGTCGGTGCTGGATGGCGACGATGACGCCGAGCTGTCGCCCGAAGAGATCATGGCCATGGCTTATATTGATGAACCCCGTGCCCGCAAGGCGATCCAGGTTCAGACTGAGCTGTTCGCCGGCGTTGCCTCGGATTTTGCCCTGACCATGGGAGCGAAGGGCGGGGTCTATCTTAGCGGTTGCCACCTCGACGCGCTGGGCGATCTGTTCGACCATGACGTCTTCGCCCGGCGGTTTTACGCCAAGGGCCGCGTGACGAGCTATGTGCGCGATATTCCGGTCTATAAGATCGCCGCCGTCGAGCCCGAACTGCTCGGGCTTAGTACCCTGTTCGAATAGACCGACGCCGCTTAGATTACGGTGCAGACTTCGCGGACACAGCCGCGCAGCCAGCGGTGGGCCGGGTCGGCGTCCATGCGTGGATGCCATAGCAGAGATACGGTGAACTCCGGTACGTCAACCGGCAAGGTAAAGCTGTGCAGGCCGTCGCGCAGGCCGGCGGTGTGGCGTTCCGGAACCGTGGCTATCAGGTCCGAGGCACGCGCCAGGGCCAGGGCGGTCGAGAAGCCGCCAACCAAGGTCGTTATGTCGCGGGTCAGCCCAAGCGGCGCCAGGACTTCGTCAACCTGGTCGCCTATATGGTCCCTGTCCGTACCGCGACGTGACACGGAAATGTGCTGGCCGGCCGCATAACGGGCCGGCGTGATGTCGGTTTGCAGAAGCACGTGGCCGGGGCGGACTACGCCGATAAAGCGGTCGCGAAACAATGCCTGGGCGCGAACCTCGGGGCCGATGGCGGCGCTGACGACGCTGGTTTCCAGATCGACCGTGCCCTCGCGCAGGGGGGTGCTGTCCTTGTCGGGCTTTTGCAGGAAGTGCAGGCGGACGCCGGGAGCGTCCGCCGCGATGCGGGCCAGCAGGGCTGGACCGAAGGTCTCGGCAAAGCCGTCACGGGTACGAAACGTGAAGGTTCTTGCCAGGTTTGCTAGGTTGAGCGTGTCGGCGGGGCGCAGGACGGATTGGGCCTCCTGAACGAGATGGCTGACCCGTTCGCGCAATTCCAGGGCGCGCGGCGTGGCGACCAGGCCGCGACCGGCCCTGACCAGCAAAGGATCTCCGAGGGTGTCGCGCAGCCGTGACAGGGCGCGGCTCATGGCTGACGGGCTGAGCTGAAGGCGCTTGGCGGCGCGGGCGACACTGCCTTCGGTGAGCAGGACGTCGAGGGTTACCAGCAGGTTGAGATCGGGAAACATCCCGCAGGGTAACATATGTGGCGTTCAATGCATGGATAAAGTGTAATTGGTGCGCCTGTCGCCATGTTCGGCCTTGAGCTACGAAGTGGAATACAGACAGGGAGATATGCCATGTTGAAGCCGCTTGTTCCCACTACGGATATCGAAGCGTTACCGACCACGCGGGCGCGGTGGGCTATGGCGTGTCTGGCGCTGTCCATGCTGATGCCGTCGCTGGATACCAGCATCGCCAATGTCGCGCTGCCGAGCCTGGCTCAGGCCTTCGCTGTGCCGTTTTCCGCCGTGCAGTGGGTGGTGGTCGCCTATCTGCTGGCCATCACCACCCTGATCGTCGGCGCCGGCCGGCTGGGTGACCTGTTCGGCCGGCGTCGCCTGCTGTTGGGCGGGATCGGCCTGTTCACCCTGGCATCGCTGGCCTGTGGCGCGGCGCCTACGCTCGGGCTGCTGATCGCTGCGCGCGCGGCGCAGGGGCTGGGGGCGGCGGTCATGATGGCCCTGACCGTGGCCATGGTTGGCGAAACCGTGCCGAAAGCGAAGACCGGCAGCGCCATGGGGCTGCTTGGCGCCATGTCGGCGCTTGGTACAGCGCTCGGGCCGTCTCTGGGGGGGCTGCTGATCGCCGGGTTTGGCTGGCGGACCATCTTCCTTATCAATGTGCCGCTGGGCATCATCAATCTGGCGCTGGCGTGGCGGTATCTGCCGCATGACCGCCAGGTCGAGCGGACATCATCAGCCGTGATCCCGTTGTCCGTTTTTCGCGACCGGGGTTTATGTGGCAGTTTGGCGATGAACCTGCTGGTCGCCATGGTGATGATGACGACCCTGGTCGTCGGGCCGTTTTATCTGTCCCGGACCCTGGATCTCGGTCCCGCTCTGGTCGGGTTCGTCATGTCGGTCGGACCGGTCATCTCGGCGATAAGCGGGATCGTCGCCGGACGACTGGTCGACAGGTTGGGTACCAAAATCATGATCATCGCCGGTCTGGGCGCCATGGCGACCGGATTGGCCGGGCTATGCGTGTTGCCGGTTCTGTTGGGTGTTGCGGGCTATATCGCGGCCATAGCGATGGTGACGCCGGGCTATCAGCTGTTCCTGACGGCCAATACCACAACGGTTATGCGCGATGTGGCGACAGACCGGCGCGGTGTCATATCGGGCCTGCTCAGCCTGTCGCGCAATATCGGACTGATCGGTGGCGCCTCGGTGATGGGGACCGTATTCGCGGTGACCGGCAGCATCACTATAACCTTTGCCGTCGCGGCGGGACTGATGGTTGTAGCCCTGGCGGGTTTTACAATCCGCTGGCCGCGCTGAGGACCGCCTTGACGCTGGCGGTCGCAATATCGGCATCGATGCCGACGCCATAGACCCGGCGGTCGTCGCGCGTCTTGCATTCGATATAGGCCACCGCCTGGCTGAGCGCGCCCTTGTGCAGGGCATGTTCGGCATAGTCGATGACTTCGAGACCCAGGTCGTAATGATCGTTCAGGGCCTTGATGGCGCTTGAGATCAGGCCGTTGCCGCGGCCCATGACCGAGGCTTCGATGCCGTTATGGATGATGCGGCCGACGAAGACGCGTTCGGCGCCCGAACGCATGGGACCGCCCTGTTGTTCATACTCGATCAGTTCGTAGGTCTGGGCGCCGTCGAGACGATAGGTCTGGCGAAAGGCCTCCCAGATCTCGTTCGACGACAGCTCACGCGCCGAGGCGTCGGTGATCTCCTGGACCTTGCGCGAGAAATCTACCTGAAAGCGGCGGGGAAGCTTCAGACCATGATTTTGCTCAAGTATCCACGCTATCCCCCCCTTTCCGGACTGGGAGTTGACGCGGATGACGGCTTCGTAGCTCTCGCCGAGATCGGCCGGATCGACCGGCAGGTAGGGCATGTCCCAGATGCCGTCATTGCGCTGTTCATGGGCGGCAAAACCCTTGCGGATGGCGTCCTGGTGCGAGCCCGAGAAGGCGGTGAAAACCAGTTCGCCGGCATAGGGGTGGCGCGGATGAACCGGAATATTGTTGCAATATTCGACCGTGCGGACGATTTCGCGCATATTCGAAAAATCGAGCTTCGGCGAAATACCCTGGCTGTACAGGTTGAGACCGAGCGTGATCAGGTCGACATTGCCCGTCCGCTCGCCATTGCCGAACAGGCAGCCTTCGATGCGGTCGCCGCCGGCCAACAGGCCCAGTTCGGCGGCAGCGGTGCCGGTACCGCGGTCGTTATGCGGGTGCAGCGAAATGACGACGCTGTCGCGGCGGCTGACGTGACGGCAGAACCATTCGATCTGGTCGGCATAGGTGTGCGGACCGGCAACCTCGACGGTTGCCGGCAGGTTGAGGATCAGCGGCTTGTCCGGTGTCGGCTGGATGACATGGATCACCGCTTCGCAGACTTCGAGGGCGAATTCCGGTTCGGTGGCGGTGAAGGTTTCGGGGCTGTATTCGAAGCGCCAGTCGGTGTCCGGTTGTTTCGCGGCCTCGTCGCGCAGCAGGGTCGCGCCCTTGACCGCCAGGGCCAGCACGTCGGCGCGGTCCAGGCCGAAAACGACGCGGCGGAAGAGGGGGGAGGTGGCGTTATAGAGGTGGACAATGGCCTGTTTCGCCCCGCGCAGCGACTCGAACGAGCGCTTGATCAGGTCTTCGCGCGACTGGGTCAGGACCTGGATCGTCACGTCGTCGGGGATCAGGTTTTCCTCGACCAGCTTGCGCACGAAGTCGAACTCGGTCTGCGAAGCCGACGGGAAGCCGACCTCGATCTCCTTCAGGCCGACCTTCAGCAGCATGTTGAAGAAGATCATCTTCTTCTCGACATCCATCGGATCGGCGAGGGCCTGGTTGCCGTCGCGCAGATCGGTCGACAGCCAGCGCGGCGGCGCCGTTACCGTCTTCGACGGCCAGGTCCGGTCGGACATGTCCACGCCCAGCGAAAACGGGCGGTACTTGGATTCGGGATTGGGGAGCATCGACATGGGGCAGGCTCTTAGAGCAAAAAGCGGGGGAAGCAAATCGCATTTTGTTTCGTGGAATGCGCGCTCCGTCACCCGGCGGTTCTCCCGGCCACGCCTTATGCAGTCATGTCAGAAGCGGGGAACATAGGGATGCGGCGCGGGCCGGCTTCAAGACTCCAAGTAGGTGTTGTTTTCCGCGCGCGTAGCCTATATAGACGGCACAACCTGTTTTGAGCGCCGGGACGCGACGATGAGTCGTGGCCCATGGCGCCCTTTTCCTATTGTTGAGGTCACATATGGCTCGCGTTACCGTCGAAGATTGCGTCGAACAGATCGACAACCGCTTCAACCTTGTCCTGCTGGCGGCCCACCGCGCCCGCGCCATCTCGTCGGGCTCGGCCATTCTGGTCGATCGCGACAACGACAAGAACCCGGTCGTGTCCTTGCGTGAAATCGCCGACAAGGCCATCGCGCCGCAGAGCCTGACCGAAAGCCTGATCGCGTCGCTGCAACGCGTCGATGAACGCACCGAAGCCGAGGAAGAGGCCGAAACCCTGGCCCTGCTGGCCGACCCGCAGCACCAGCAGATGTCGGAAAGCGAACTGATCCGCGCCCTGCAATCCGACCGCGATGGCGGCCAGGAAGAGCGTTACTGAGAACGTTACTAAGTAAGGCCCGGCCGGAGGGGTTAAATCCATCCACAGGCTTACATATATTTAAGGCTCGGACTAAGGTCCGGGCCTTTTTCGCGCTTGCCTTAATTCGCAAGCATGCGACACTTTTCGTTTACACTCTTCAGGCTCAATTGACGGCTATGTCCGCAGAAGGTGAACATCTCGATATGACGGAAACACCGGCCCCCGATCCGGTGGACGTTGCCGTGCGTACAGGCGAGGTTGCGCCGGCGGCTGTCAAACCTGTGCCCCGGCCGAAGTTTTTGCGCCAGGTCGAATTGATCGATCGCGTTGCCGCCTATGACCCGACCGTCGACGAGGCCATGCTGAACCGCGCCTATGTCTATGCCATGCGGATGCACGGGGCGCAGCTGCGGGCGTCGGGTGATCCCTATTTCGCCCACCCGATCGAGGTCGCCGGCATTCTGACCGATTACAAGCTGGACGCGGCAGCCATCGCCACCGCCCTGCTGCACGACACCATCGAGGACACGCCGGCAACGCATCAAGAGATTTCCGAAAAGTTCGGCGAGGACATCGCCCAGATGGTCGAGGGCGTGACCAAGCTGACGCGGCTGGAACTGCAGTCGGAATATACCAAGCAGTCGGAAAATCTGCGCAAGTTCATCCTGGCCATCAGCAAGGACATCCGCGTCCTGCTGGTCAAGCTGGCCGACCGGCTGCACAATATGCGCACACTGCATTTCGTGGCGCCGGAGAAGCGCGAGCGCATTTCGCGCGAAACGCTGGAAGTCTACGCGCCGTTGGCCCGCTCGATCGGCTGCAACCGCTTTGCCACTGAACTGGAAGACCTGGCCTTCTCGTTTATCAACCCGCTCGCGCACCAGGCCATCGTCCAGCGTCTGGAAGAGATGCGGCGCGAAAAGGGTGACGCCGTGCGCGCCATCGCCAAGGACGTCGCGGCCAAGCTGGAAAAGCAGGGCATGTTCGCCCGCGTGTCCGGGCGCGAAAAGTCGCCCTATTCGATCTGGAAAAAGCTGCAGCGCAAGTCGCAGGGCTTCAACCAGTTGTCGGACATCTATGCCTTCCGCGTCGTGGTCAGCACGCCCGACGATTGCTACCGCGCCTTAGGCATCATCCATCGCGCCCTGCCGGTCGTCCAGGAACGCTTCAAGGACTTCATCTCGACGCCGAAGAGCAACAATTACCGGTCGCTGCACACGACGGTGGTCGGGCACAAGGGCCTGCGCATCGAACTGCAGATCCGTACCGAGGAGATGGACCGGGTCGCCGAAGAGGGGGTTGCGGCGCACTGGGGCTACAAGAACGCCACCTATGGCTTCGACGAAGAAGCGGCGACGGCCGACGGCGGGCGCAACCCGATGAATTCACTGCGCGATATCGTCAGCATCGTCGAGAACGGCGGCGATTCCGAGGATTGGGTCGAACATGCCAAGATGGAGATGTTCCTCGACCAGGTCTTTGTCTTTTCGCCCAAGGGCAAGCTGGTGTCCCTGCCGCGCGGCGCCATGCCGCTCGATTTCGCCTTCGCTATGCACACCGAGATCGGCGAAACGGCCATCGGCGCCATTATCAATGGCGAGCACCGTCCGCTGCGCACCGTGCTGCAGAACGGCGACCAGGTCGAAATCATCCGCGGCCAGGACGCACGGGTCAATCAGGACTGGTTCTCGCTGACCGTGACGGGCAAGGCGCGCTCGGCCATCCGCCGCCATATGCGTCAGTCGGAGCGCGGCGACTTTATCAAGGTCGGCCGCACGGCCATAGAGCGGGCAGCGGCCCAGGTCGATAAGCGGCTGAACGATATCAGCTGGCGCACGGCCTTCGAGCGCTTCCACGTCTCCAGCGAGGACGAACTGTTCGAACTGTGTGGCCGCGGCAAGATATTCCCGGCCAAGATTTTGGAAGCCATCTTCCCGGGGCTCAAACTGCCGCTGTTGTTGTCGGCCGATACCCTGACTCGGATTCGTGACGGTGAAGGCGGACTGGCCTTCGTGCGCGGCTCGGCCCTGCGCGGATCGCGTAACATCCTGTTTTCCAAGTGCTGCCGGCCGGTGCCGGGCGACCGGATCGTCGGCATTGTTGAAGACGACGGCGTTCATGTCCATTCGATCGATTGCGAGACGCTGGAAGCCCTGGACGACGACAAGGAAGCGTGGATCGATCTGCACTGGACGCTGAACGCCGAAAAGAACACGCTGAGCGTGGCGCGCATCCGGGTCAATATGAAAAACGAGCCGGGTGTGCTGGGCCAGGCCTGCACGCTGATCGGCGAGGCCAAGGGCAATATCGTCAATATCCAGATCGCGCCCAATGCAGTCGACTTTCTCGATATCGACTTCGATATCGAGGTCGTGGATGCGCGCCATATCACCAATATCTCGGCGGCCCTGAAGACATCGCCGATGATCGAGAGTGTTGACCGGGTGCGGGGCTGACCGGCATTCAACAGGATAAGGAGGGGGTATGGCCGGCAACGCCGATTGGCGCGTCTTGAGTTTCAGGCTCGAACGCGCGGACTATATGAAGTTTCGGACGAATACGTATTTGCGGCCGCAATCCCTGCTGAGTAGTCTGCTGTTCCTGATTCCCGTAGCCTTGGTGTTTGCCGTAAAGGCGCTTTACGAGGCTAACGACTGGAGTTACCTCGGCTATGCCGTGATTGTCGCTTTTGCGATCTACTATCTTTATGTGCCTTGGCTGGGACACCTGACGCTTCTTGATATCTGAAACGCAGCACGGCGTTGGAGCAAGTATCGCAAGTTGAGATCGACCTGATAAAGTTCAGAATCGAGCGTGAAGACTCCCGCCAAGTGTACAGGTGGGACAGGGTCTACGACATCCGAAATACCCACGCGGCGATCTATGTCATGACCGATTCCAGCTCTGGCGTCATTATTCCGGCCCGCACTTTTGAGAACCGAGACGAACAGGACCGGTTTTACACGACGGTTCATGGCTATTGGCGGGCGAGCGTTCAGGCTGCGCTCAAGGCCAGGAAACCTGTCCACGAATAGGATTGGAGCAGGCGTGGCGACCTATCCCGCCGGCCGGTTGTCGCGATAAAACTGCCCGGGCGTCTGACCCGTCCAGCGCTTGAAGGCGCGGCTGAAGGCGGCTGGGTCGGAAAACCCGACCAGATAGGCGGTCTCGTTGACCGAAGCCTTTCTCCCGCGCAGATATTGTTTGGCGAGGCGCTGGCGCAGGCTGTCCAGCACAGCGGCGAAGGTCGTGCCCTCGTCCTTTAGTTTGCGGAACAGCGTCTGGCGGCTGAAACCCATCTGGGTCGCGATGGCTTCGATCCCGACATCGCCCTGGTGCAGGATCGACAACAGTATGGCCTCAAGTTGGTTCGTCACCGATGCAGTGCTGTCCAGTTCGGTGAGCAGTTTGTCAGCGTGCCGCGTCAGTATGCCAAAGACATAGCGCGGATTCTGCGCCACCTTCCAACCGATGATTTCGGGGTGAAGCTCCATGGCGTTCCACGGACTGTTGAAATGCACGGGGCATCGGAAAATGCGCTCATACTCTGCACTGTAGGACGGCGCGGCCTGGGTAACATGGACAGCCAGGACGTGCGGTTGCGCCAGGAAGCGACGTGGTCCGCAGACGAGACGGACGAAAGCCTCCTCGGTCCATTCGGGAAAGGCGTTTGGATCGGGTTGCTGAAAGACCATGTACAGCTTGCCATCCTTCGGGATCAGCTGGACACGCTGCCCTTCGGGTGTCTCGTCGATCTGTGTCACCAGGCGTCCGTAACGCTGAAGTTGCAGGAAGGCTTCGCCCATGGTGGCCGACGCCTCCATGATCAGTCCGACGATCGAGAGTTCGGACATGCCGACCTCTTCGGCATAATGCAGCGCCAGGGCCGGGTCGCCGGTCGCCGCCTGGGCCGCCCGCATGGCGGCGACATATTGCGGGAACGGCACACGGTTATCGGGGTCGGTCAGGCGTTCGGCGGCGACGCCCGCCTGCGCGATCAAAGCGTCGCGGTCGGCCCCGCGGCCGGCGGCGAAATCGATAAGCCCCGACATCAGGCCCGCGGAAATGGTCGGATGGATCAAGAAAACCGCTCCCTGTTACCTGCGATCAACGGGCGTGCAACGCAGGAACATTGCGCCGCCATCGATTCTCGTTAGCCTCAGGGCCACGCTCTAACACTGCGCCGGGCGGGCGCAAGACATATTGTCGGCGGTCATTGACCGGCCGAAAGGGGGACATGTGGCACGACAGGTTGTTTTGTATCGTCTGATGCTTGCGGGCGTAGTTGCCGTCGGCGTGGTTATGGCCGCGCCGGCCCTGGCGAATACGCTCCAGGCCGCGCCCGGCGCACCGCTGTGGATGCAACTGGGCGCGAAGCTGCTGCTATGGCTGCATATCGGCGGTGGCGCACTGGGCCTGCTGTCCGGGACAGTGGCAATTCTGGCGCCGAAGGGCCGGCCGGTTCATCGTATGGCGGGAAAGTTCTTTTTCGGGGCAATGTTTACAGCCTATGCCATCGGCGCGGGCGTGGCGCCCTTTCTGATCGACGGTCAGCGTCCGAACTTTGTTGCCGGTATCCTGGCGCTGTGCCTTCTGGTCACGGCCGGGCTGGCGGCGTGGCGGCGCGACCCGAAGGTCGGCCCGATCGAATATGTCAGTCTGGCTGCGGCCCTGTCGGTTGTCGCCGCCGGCGTCCTGTTCATGGTTCAAGCTGGGTCCAGTCATTCCCGGACCGTCGACGGTTCGCCGCCCCAGGCCTTTATCCTGTTTATTGCGGTGGGCGCCGTGGCGGCCATGGGCGATATGCACGTAATCTTTCGCCGTTCGATTACCGGGGTATCACGCATCTCGCGCCATCTGTGGCGGATGTGTCTGTCGCTGTTCATTGCGTCGGGATCGTTCTTCCTCGGGCAACAGCAACTCTTGCCACCAGCGATGGTCGGCAGCCTGTGGCAATATGCGCCGGTGCTGTTCCCGATTGTCGCCATGGTCATTTGGTTGATCGTCGAGCACCTGCCGAAGCGCCGGAAGCGGGCCGAGGTGTAACGCCACCGGCTCGAGGCGACGGATGCCGATGGCATCCGCGACTGCGCCTTCGATAGTGAAGGCCTCGCAGCGCGTCAGCGTAAATGGCGCGGTGCGTCCATGCGTTCGTGCAGAATACGGATGATAAAGATGACGCGGTCCTCGATCCGGTAGTAGATGCGATGGCGTTCGACGGCCTGAACCAGGAGGCCGTAGGCCTTGCGGCCGGCATGTGGCTTCACGGCAATAGCCATCAACGCAGCATCGATGCGCTCGCGATAGGTGGCGAATTGCGCTTCGCCCCATGTTTGCAAAGTGTAGGACAGGATATCGCGAAAATCACGTTGGGCGGGTTCCGAGAGTTCGAGCCGGAATTCAGGGCCTGACATCGGTCCCGATCTGGCCAGCTTCGGCGGCGTGACGGCGAGCGTCCTGTTCGATTTGATCGAGAAGGGCCGGGGTATAGGTTTTATGGCGCCCCTCGGCAATCGCCTTGTCACCTTCGTGCAGCGCGGCGATCATCCGGCTATACTGTTCACCATCCTGTTCACGCAGGCGACGCACGGCATCACGGACAAGCTCTGTGGCGTTGCTGTAAAATCCCTCAGCCACCTTGGTCTTGATATAGCTGTCATCAACAGGGGGGAAGTTTATGTTCATTTTATGCGCCTTATTTGTGCATATTGTGAGCATAAATCATACATGATTGGTACGGAGGCAGCAAGGTTGGATGTAAGGTGAGGATCGGTGAAAAAACGACGCGTATTCCGGTTTCAAATCCCCTGCGAACGCGCTAAACCGGCGACGAAATTGCCAAGGATTCTGCCGCCATGACATCCGAAGACGTAATCAACGAATTCCGCGCCGCCAACGCCCTGCGCGAAGGCCATTTCGTGCTGTCGAGCGGGCTGCATAGCCCAATGTTCCTGCAAAAGAACCTGGTCTTTATGGACGCGGCGCGCTGCGAGCGGCTATGCAAGGCACTGGCCGAGAAGATCACCGCGGCCGTGGGCAAGGTCGATGTCTGTATCTCGCCGGCCGTTGGCGGAATCATCCCGGGTTATGAAACCGCCCGCCATCTGAAGGTGCCGTCGCTCTATGTCGAACGCGAGGGTGGCGAGTTCAAGCTGCGCCGCGGCTTTTCCATCGAGCCCGGCGACAGGGTCGTCATGGTCGAGGATATCGTCACCACCGGGCTGTCGTCGCGCGAATGTATCGCCGCGATCCAGAAGGCCGGCGGCCAAGTCGTCGCGGCGGCCTGTATCGTCGACCGCTCCGGCGGTGAAGCTGATGTGGGCGTGCCTTTGATCGCCCTGGCCAGCCTTAAGGTGCCAGCCTATCCCGCCGACGCCCTGCCGCCGGAACTCGCCGCCATCCCGGTCGAAGATCCCGGATCACGTCGTTTAGCGAAAGTCTGAATCATGCGCGACCGTATCCGCCTGGGGCTCAATGTCGATCACGTCGCCACCGTGCGCAATGCGCGTGGCGGTCACGCACCCGACCCGATCCGGGCAGCGCGCCTGGCCCTGCAGGCCGGGGTCGACGGCATCACGGCGCACCTGCGCGAAGACAGGCGCCATATCATCGATAAGGATGTCTGGGCGATTAAGGAGGTGTGCGATACCTTCGGCAAGCCCTTGAACTTCGAGATGGCGGTGACCGACGAGATGGTCGCCCTGGCCCTGAAACTGAAGCCGCATGCCGCCTGTCTGGTGCCGGAACGCCGCCAGGAACGCACCACTGAAGGCGGTCTGGATGTCGCAGGCCAGATCGACAATGTCGGCGAAGCTGTACGGCTGTTCAACAAGGCCGGCATTCGCGCCTCGCTGTTTATCGCCACCGATCCAGTGCAGATCGAGGCGGCGGCCAGGGTTCAGGCGCCGGTCGTCGAGTTCCACACCGGTGCCCTGTGCGATGCCTGGCGCGAGCAGGAGCGGCTTCAGTTCGACACCGAGCTGAAGCGCCTGCAGGCAGCCGTCGCCCAGGCGTATGGACTGGGCATCGAAGTCCACGCCGGCCACGGTATCGATTACGACACGGTGCCATTTATCGCCGAGATCGACCATATCCGTGAGCTCAATATCGGCCATTTCCTGATCGGCGAGGCGATCTTCATCGGGCTCGATGCCGCGATAGGGCGCATGCGTGAGCTGATGGACAATGCCGTGCGGAGCCTGGTGTGATCGTCGGGACCGGAGTCGACATCGTCGATGCACGCCGTATCGAGACCTCGGTGACGCGGTTCGAAGGCCGTTTTGTCGACCGCATCTTCACCGCCGATGAGAAAAAGCACGCCCTGGGCGCGGCGCGGCCTCATCTGTCGTTTGCCAAGCGATTCGCCGCCAAGGAAGCGGTCGCCAAGGCCCTGGGTACCGGTGTGCGCGGCTTCCTGTTTGTCGATATCGAAGTCACCTCCGACGCCCTGGGTAAGCCGCATGTGCTGCTGCACGGCGGCGCGGCCGACCGCCTGCGCGCCATCGTCCCAGAGGGCAGGGTGGCGCATATTCATCTGTCGCTGAGTGACGACGACCCTTATGCGATTGCCCAGGCCATTATCGAAGCCTTGTAGAGCAAGGCGTTCTGCAAATCATGAACGTCTGGTAACGCGTTTAACCAACAAAATGAAGCCTTGTGCTTGCCATATTCTGTGGTTAGTTCATTTTGAACGAATACGGGGCGTGCCCCACATCAAGGACGCATGGGGCAAATCCTTATGACTAAAAACGACAACGATAAGCCGGAAGCGCCGGATCACGCCATTCAGGCCGCCGCCGCGGCGCCGAAGGTCGAAGACACCGAAACCGCAGAAATCGTATCGGACTCCGATGAACCGGAAACCGCCGAAATCGTCGATACGCGTTCGGTCAAGCAGATCGCCATCGACGAGTTGAAGGAAATCGGCGCCGTTGTCGGTGTCGCCATCCTGCTGGTCATGGTTCTGCGCACTTTCCTGTTCCAGCCTTTCACCATCCCTTCGGCGTCGATGGAGCCCAACCTGTACCAGGGCGACTACATCATCGTCTCGAAGTGGGATTACGGTATTTCGAAACACTCGATCCTATTCTCGCCGCCCTTGTTCAAGGGACGCTTGTTCAACCATGCGCCTAAGCGCGGCGATGTCGTCGTCTTCAAACTGCCGGTCGACAACAAGACCGACTATATCAAGCGCGTCGTCGGCCTGCCGGGCGACACGATCCAGATGAAGAACGATCAGCTTTATCTCAATAACGAGGTGGTGCCGACGACGACTCTCGGCGCCGTTGACGGCACGGCGCCTGGCTCGGGCTTCCGTGGCGACACGGCGACCCTGCAGCGCGAAGAGCTGCCCGACGGCCGCACCCACGTCATGCAGGACTTTGTCCAGGATGGCCCGGTCGACAATACCGACGTCTATACCGTCCCCGAAGGCTACTACTTCATGATGGGCGACAATCGCGACAATTCGGAAGACAGCCGCTTCCCGATGAGCGTCGGCGGTGTCGACTTCGTGCCGGCCGAAAATCTCGAGGGTCGTGCTGTCCTGGTCCTGATGTCGTGGAAACCGGGTTCGTCCCTGTGGAAGCCGTGGACCTGGCTGAACTTCAACTGGGGCCGTTTCTTCAAGTCCTTGCATTGATAGGGAGAGTCGCCTTCGGGCGCCTTTCTGCGGCCAAAGGGGGCTGTCTTGGACTTCGAACATGTGCTGGCGTACATTCGTGCGTCACTGGGAAAGACTCCGCGGAAACTGCATCCGCGACACAAACTTCATGCACCCAAGTGGTCGCTCAAGGGTGATCGCCTTTCCGACATATACAGTCAGCAGGATAAGCTACTGCGCGAGGGTGAGGTGGTTTGGGGAGCGTTGGTTCAGGCCAACAGGCAGCTCTTCGCCGACGGCCCCGAGAATCATCCCGGTAACGTCATCTATTCTCTGGATCCGGCCAGTTTTTCCATGCCTGGCGTACTGATGGCGGCGGCACACCAGTTATTCTCCGTCAAGGGCGACAAGGACGTGAGCGCCGAAATGCAGGTTTTTTCGCAGACCCTGGCGGATGAACTTGAGCGCCTTATGAAGGTAAAGGTTCCGGGAGAACTGACGCATGGTCTGGAAACCTTTTTCACCTCCGTCATGTTCGATCGGCTCCACCTGCCGGACGGGGTACTGCGCGGCGGCCTGATGCCGATGCTGGCGCATCCGAAGCTAGATGCTACCATGGTCGTGCCCTACTGGCATTGGCCTGACGCATTTCGAGATGCCTGCTGGTAATCGAAAGCGACGGATTGCCTAGAATTTATTTTCAGCATTCCACGGCGCCTTCGGGCGCCTTTCTTTTTGAGGCGGGCTGATGTAAAGCCAGCCGATGAACGCCCGTTCGCAAAATACCCGCCTGACGGCCATAGACACGGTTCAGGACAAGCTCGGCTATCGCTTTCGTGATAAGGCGTTGCTTGAGCTGGCCTTGACCCATGCCAGCGTGGCCGAAGGGGCGCGCAAGCAGGCCGACAATGAGCGACTCGAATTTCTCGGCGACCGGATTCTGGGCCTGATGATCGCCGAAGCCCTGATGGATGCCTTCCCCGAGGCCGAGGAGGGCGAGTTGTCGCGGCGTTTTCATTCCCTGGTCAGCCGCGAAGCCTGCGCCGATGTCGCCCGCAAGATCGACCTGGGCAGCGCAGTGCGTCTGGCGGCCGGCGAAACCAAGAGCGGCGGCCGGTCCAACCCCACCATTCTGGGCGATGCCTGCGAAGCACTGATGGCCGCAGTCTATCTCGATGGCGGCTATGACGCGGTCGTCACGGCATTCGGGCCGCTGTGGAGCGAAGCGCTGCACGCAAGCGGCAATGTATCGCGCAGCAATCCGAAATCCTTCCTGCAGGAATGGGCCGTCGCCAATGGCAAGGGCGCACCCGTCTACAATCTGCTCGGCCGGCGCGGCCCCGACCATGCGCCCATCTTCACCATCGAGGTCGTCATAGGCGATCTCGCTCCCCAATCGGCCTCAGGCAAGTCACGGCAGGAAGCCGAAAAGACTGCCGCCTTGAGCCTTATCGAACGAGAACACCTCAATTGACCCAAACCCAGACACGTTGCGGCTTTGTCGCCATCATCGGCGCGCCCAATGCCGGCAAATCGACGCTGGTCAACCAGTTGGTCGGCACGAAGGTGTCGATCGTCACCCAGAAGGTGCAGACGACGCGCTTTCCGGTGCGCGGTATCGCCATGGCCGATGAAGCCCAGATGATCCTGGTCGACACGCCGGGTATCTTCAAGCCGCGCCGCCGGCTCGATCGCGCCATGGTCGCTTCGGCCTGGGGCGGGGCGGAAGATGCTGACTGCGTTGTCCTGCTGGTCGACGCGGCGGCGCAACTGGCGGTCAAGGGCGGCGGTGAGACGAAAGCCACGGGCGCTGATTACAAGGCGGTCGAGGATGTCGAGATGATCATCGCCGGGCTTCAGGCGGCCAAGCGCAAGGCTATCCTGGCGCTCAACAAGATCGACCTGATGAAGAGCGAGAATCTGTTGTCCATCGCCGACGACCTGTTCAAGACCGGCGTGGTCGAGGACGTGCTGATGATCTCGGCCGAGAAGGGCCACGGCGTCAAGGACCTGCGCAAGCTGCTGGCGGCGCGTATGCCGGACAGTCCGTGGCTGTACCCGGAAGACCAGGCGGCCGACGCGCCGGTGCGTATCCTGGCGGCCGAGATTACGCGCGAGAAGCTGTTTCTGCGCGTGCATGAGGAACTGCCCTATGCGGCAGCCGTCGTGACGACGGAATTTACCGATAAGACCGATGGCTCGGTACGCATCGAACAGACTATTTTCGTCGAGCGTGACGGGCAACGCGCCATCGTGCTGGGCAAGGGCGGCCAGACGCTGAAATGGATCGGCCAGAAGTCGCGCGAGGAACTGGGCAAACTGCTGGATAAGCAGGTCCATCTTTTCCTGACCGTCAAGGTCGATGAAAAATGGAGCGACGATCGCGCTCTGTACGCTCAGTTCGGCCTTCAATACGACAGCTGAAAACTGTTATGGTGGTCTGCAAACCGCCATCTATCTGCGATGCGATGCTCACGTACTGGAGTACGCTCCGCTTCGCCTCTCGATAGCTAACGGTTTTCGACTCACCATAACAGTTTTCACAAATGCAAGAATTTGAAGACGAAGCGATTGTTTTAAGCGCCAAAGCGCACGGTGAGAGCGGGGCGATTGTTCATGTCCTGACGCAGGACCACGGTATCTATGCCGCCCACGTCGCCGGCGGCGCGTCGCGGCGCATGAAATCCGCCCTGCAACCGGGTGCCACGGTTCAGTTCCGTTTCCGGTCGCGCCATGCCGAGCAACTGGGGGCTGCCACCGTCGAAGCTTCCGGCAGCGGTCCGGATGTCCTGGATGATGCCGTGGCGCTGTTGGGGCTTCAGGCCGCGTGTCTGATGACGCGGGCAGCCCTGCCGGAACGCGAGCCGCACGCCGGCGCCTTTCATGCCCTGACGGCCCTGCTGGGCGTGCTGAGCTTCCCCGATATCTGGCCAGCCATCTATGTGCGCTATGAAGCCGGTCTGCTGGAAGAACTGGGCTATGGCCTTGACCTCAGTGCCTGCGCCGTGACCGGATCGCATGATGATCTGATCTATGTCAGCCCCAAATCGGCTCGCGCGGTCAGCCGCAAGGCGGGGGAACCGTATCGCGACAAGCTGCTGGCCTTGCCACAATTTTTGCTGTCGAGCCAGGGCGGTTTGTCGGCTGGCGATATCGGCAAGGGTATGGATTTGACGGCGTTTTTTCTGGAACGTTATGTCTTTCACCCACACAACCGGCCTCTGCCCGATGTCCGGCTGCGTCTGGCCGAGGCGCTTGCGCAGGGGGGCGAATCACGCTGAGCCCACACCCTCACGGTTTGGTAACGCCTGTGTGCCATAACTATGTTACGAATCAAGGTTGTACGAACGCATGACCGTTTATAGTGATCAGGAATTACAGGCTGCCAACGTCAATCCGGCCACCGGATTGGCGACCGACTACCTGAACCTGTTCAATGAAGCCATTATGCTGTTCGAGATGGGCCTCGACATGCCGGACATGGCCGAGGAACTGGCCGACTGGCACCGCCGCGGCTATATCGAGCACTTTGAAAAATCGGGCTTTGAGCTGAAGGACGTTGTGATTTCAGCCTATCGTCACACCTTGGCCGATATCCGCTGCGACTTCGACGAATGCTGCGAGCGGGCCCTGGCCAGCTTTGACTCGTCGATCGATATCCTTCTCAGTTCCAATCTGACAGACGAGATGGCGCGGGCCGACCTGGTCGAACGTCTGCGCGATATGAAGGCCCTGGTGGTCGAGCTGGATTCGCATATCCATGGCCGCGCCGAGCGCATGGAAACCAACCTGCAACGCGAAGTCGACGCGCTGTTCTAAAAGCGTGATTTGCGGATGATGGCCATGTTATGTACATTCCATGTACATAACGGAGTCGCGTCATGACCATGCATGTCAATCTGTCCAAGGAAATGGAAGCCTTTATCAAAAGCAAGGTGGCCACAGGATTCTACGGAAATGCGACGGAAGTTATCCGCGACGCCATTCGCCGCATGCAGGAAGACGAAACGCGTATCGCGGCCTTCCAAGCAGCGGTAGACGAGGGGGAGGCGGATATCGAAGCCGGGCGTGTGTATCCTTACACCGAGGATACTATGGATGAGATCATCGCCGAAGTGCTGAGCGAACGCGAAGACAAAAAGCGGAAGACGTCGCGTGGCTGATGTCTTGACGCGGTCCTATTCCGATCAGGCGCGACGCGACATCAGGGATATTCTCGAGCGCACGGAGACGCGCTGGGGAGCCGATCAGATGGTGACCTATGCCCGGAACATCCATTCAACAATTCTGATGTTGTGCCGACATCCGGAGGCTGGCCATATCCATCCGGATTTGAAAGCCGGCCAACGTGTCTTTGGAGTCGGGGCTCACCTGATCATTTACAAACGTAAAGGCGAGACAGTTGTCATTGTCCGCATTCTTCACCAGAACATGAGCCTGCGTAAGCATCTCTGACTCTTGTTTTCCCTTCGTTCTCATTCTAGCGTAATTCCATGAGTGATATTTTGATTCCCGACGATCCCGGCGGGCGCGTCATCGACGAACCGATGGGCGATGCCCTGTCGAAGCGCTACCTGGCCTACGCCCTGTCGACCATCATGCACCGGGCGCTGCCCGACGTGCGCGATGGCATGAAGCCCGTCCACCGCCGCATCATGTACGCCATGAGCAATATGCGGCTGACGCCCGACGCGGCGGCGCGCAAGTGTGCCAAGGTGGTCGGCGAAGTCATGGGTAACTTCCACCCGCACGGCGACCAGTCGATCTATGACGCCCTGGTCCGCCTGGCGCAGGACTTTGCCCAGCGCTATCAACTGGTCGAAGGCCAGGGCAATTTCGGCAATATCGACGGTGATAACGCCGCCGCCATGCGCTACACCGAGTGCCGCCTGACCGTGGCCGCCATGCTGTTGATGGACGGCATCAATGAAGACGCCGTCGATTTCCGCGCCACCTATGACGACCAGGACGAAGAGCCAGTCGTATTGCCGGCGGCCTTTCCGAACCTGCTGGCCAATGGCGCGGTCGGTATCGCGGTGGGCATGGCGACCTCGATCCCGCCACACAATGTCGCCGAACTGATCGATGCGACGCGCAAGCTGCTGGCGCGACCGGAAACCACGACCCAGGAACTGATGGAATTCATCCCCGGTCCTGATTTTCCGACCGGTGGCGTCTGCGTCGAAAGCCGCAAGTCGATCCTCGAGTCGTATGAGACCGGCCGCGGTTCGATTCGCACCCGGGCGCGCTACGAGGTCGAGGACCTGGGACGCGGCCAATGGCGCATTATCGTGCGCGAAATTCCCTACCAGGTGCAGAAATCGAAACTGATCGAGCAGTTGGCTGACCTCATCGAAGCCAAGAAGGCGCCTCTGCTGGGCGATGTCCGCGACGAATCCGACGAGCATATCCGCCTGGTTCTGGAACCGAAGACGCGCAATATCGAACCCGAAGTCCTGATGGAAAGCCTGTTCAAGATCTCCGATCTTGAAACGCGCTTTGCCGTCAACATGAACGTGCTGGATGCCACGGGGACGCCGCGTGTCATGGGCCTGCGTGCCTGCCTGATCGCCTTCCTCGATCACCGCCGCGTGGTGCTGCTGCGCCAATCCAACTGGCGTCTCGAACGCATCGAAAAGCGCCTGCACCTGCTCGACGGTCTGATGATCGCCTTCCTCAATCTCGATGAGGTGATCCGCATCATCCGTGAGGACGAGAAGCCGCGCGACGTGCTGATGGCGCGCTTCACCCTGACCGAGGTCCAGGCCGACTACATCCTCGACACCCGCCTGCGCCAACTGGCCCGTCTCGAAGAGATGGTCATTCAGGACGAGCACAAGAAGCTTGTCGAAGAGCGCGACGGCATACTGGCGCTACTGGGCAGTGAGAAACTGCAATGGAAGCGCATAGACCAGCAACTGGTCGAGGTACGCAAGAAGCTGCCGTCGCCGCGCCGCACGACCTTTGCCGATGCGCCGGTCGGTATCGAGGTCGCCGCCATCGAATCCTACCTGCCCAAGGAACCGATCACCGTCATACTGAGCAAGCGCGGCTGGATTCGCGCTGCCAAGGGCAAGGTCGAGGATCCGTCGGAACTGAAGTTCAAGGAAGGCGACGAACTGAACTTCCTGGTGCCGGCCAACACGACGGACAAGATCCTGATCCTGACCTCGGACGGCCGCTTCCTGACCCTGACCTGCGACAAGCTGCCGTCGGCGCGCGGCCATGGCGAGCCGCTGCGCCTGATGCTGGACATCGAGGAATCGGCCAAGATCGTCACCATGTTCACCTATACGGCGGGCGCCAAGCGCGTGATGGTGGCGAAAAACGGCTATGGCTTCGTCATGAACGAGGAAGACGCCGTCGCCAACAAGCGCGCCGGTAAGCAGACCATGACTGTCGACGGCACCGAAGCCCTGGCGGCTCTGCCGGTCACCGGGGACCTGATCTGCGTGCTGGGTGAAAACAACAAGGTCCTGGTCTATCCCGTTTCCGAACTTCCGGAAATGGCGAGGGGTAAGGGCGTCAAGCTTCAGGCCTACAAGGATGGCGGCGTCAAGGACATCACCATCTATGACTCGAACGGCCAGCCGCAGTGGTATGACGGGGCGGGCAAGGCACGTGACTTCAAGGACATCAAGGATTTTGTCGGGCGCCGCGCCACGGCGGGCAAGATGGCGCCGCGGGGCCTGAGAAAGCTGAGGTTGTAGTCGCTGGTGGTTCAGGCGGTGGCGCCGGCGGGTGCGGCCTGGGTGCTGGATGTGATCGGGACGCATGTCTTGGTGTTCGGCCTGCTGGGCTTGGCCATGATCTGTGTCGCGGTGGCGCTGTTCCTTGCGCGGACCGGCCGTGATCTGGTTCGCGCGCGCCGAGATTAGCTTGGTCGTTCGCTAACCCGGTGCTATCTTGCTTTCGCCAGGGGAGAGGCAATCGACAGGAGCGGCACCATGACCAGCATTCTGAACCTTGACCCGGAAACCCAGATCAGTACCCCGGCGGCCCTTGACGAAGCCTTACCGTCGATAACCACACTGGCGGACGGCAGTTACGTCGTCTGCTGGTTCGGACCAACCGCCGGCTCGGAGTACGATATATACTTTCAGCGTTATTCCGCGGAAGGAACCAGGCTGGGCGGAGAGGTGCGGGCCAATACCACCACCGCGGACGTGCAAAGGTGGTCGGACGTAGCTGCGACCAGTGACGGCGGTTTTGTTATCGTCTGGGATTCGCGCGATGGGACGGGCACGGAGATTTTCGGGCAAAAATTCACCGTCAACGGCGCAAAGGTCGGGGGTGAACTGGCCGTTGATTCCGCTCTGGGGCCGGCAAGCGGTTATGTTCCGCATGTCAGCGGGCTGATCGGCGGCGGTTTTGTCGCTGTCTGGGATGTCCACGCCGGAGTCTACAGCCAGATCTACAATGCGGCGGGTGAAATGGTCGGTGCGCCGACCCGCGTCAATGCTGGCACGGCGGGTGCGCCCGTTGAAGCGGATGTCGTAACGCTGGCCAACGGCAGCTACGTCGTCACCTGGATATCCGAGGGGGTCGACGGCGACGGCGCGGGCGTTTATTTCCGTCATTTCTCCGCCAGCGGCACGGCCTTGTCAGGCGATATCAGGGCTAACAGCTTTACCACCGGCGACCAGAACCAGGCGGCTGTGGCCGCGCTGGATGACGGCGGGTTCATAGTGACCTGGACCAGCGCCGGCCAGGATGGCTCGGCCGAAGGCGTTTATGCCCAGCGCTACAATGGCAGTCACGCGGCCGTTGGCGCCGAGTTCCGCGTCAACAGCGGCATCATCGGCGTCCAGAGGGAGCCGGCCGTCGCCGGGCTCGACGACGGCGGCTTCGTCATTACCTGGGAGACCACGATACTGGACGGCTCAGGCTACGGTATCTACGCCCAGCGTTATGACGCCCAGGGGCATGTCATCGGCAGCGCCAGCCGTCTCAACACCTTCACCACTGGCGACCAGACCTATTCGGCCGTGACGGGGCTGACGGGAGGGGGCTATGTTGGGGTCTGGCACAGCGAAGATGAAGACGGCCAGGGTTTCGGCGTCTATGGCCGCGCCTTCCGGCCCGGCGACGCCGGCAACGGGGCGCAATATCTTTTCGGTACGGCCGATGCCGACCGGCTGGACGGCGGTTCCGGCGCCGACCTGATGTATGGCGGCTTCGGCGACGACACCTATGTCGTCAACAGCGCGTCAGATGCGGTCTCGGAACGAAGCAATGAGGGCACTGACACGGTCGAATCCCTGGTAAGCCTGACCTTATCGACCTATCTCGAAAACCTGATCCTGTCGGGCTTGAGCTCTATCAACGGCACCGGCAATGCCAGCGACAACATCCTGATTGGCAATGCCGGGCGCAACGTCCTGACCGGTGGCGCCGGCAATGACGACCTGAGCGGCCTTGGCGGCAATGACCAGCTGGTCGGCGGCGACGGAGGCGATTATCTCGACGGCGGGGCGGGCAACGACCTGCTGAGCGGCGGCGCCGGCGAAGACGACCTGTACGGCGGCGAAGGCAATGACCTGTTCGCCGTCAGCACCGGCTACGACACCATTAACGGCGGCGCCGGCATCGACTATTACGACGCCTCCGGCCTGGCGATCGGCGCGGTCATCAATCTGCTGTCTGGCCGCGGGTTGCAGGGCGCCGGCAATGTCCAGTTCTTCGACGGGATCGAATTCGTCATCGGGAGCGGCCTGGCCGACACAATCATCGGCAATGCCGCCAACAATACGCTGGACGGCCGCGCCGGTGCCGACAATCTGCGCGGCGTCGGCGGTGATGACACCTACGCCGTCGACGATGCCGGGGATTTGGTGTCTGAACTGCTCAACAGCGCCGACGCCGGCGGCGAGGACCTGGTTGTAGCCTCGGTCAACTTTGTCCTGGCCAATTACGTCGAGGACCTGACCCTGATTGGAGCGGCCCTGGCCGGGACGGGCAACAGCCTGGCCAATGTCATCACCGGCAACAGCGGCGCCAATACTCTGAACGGCGCGGCGGGGATCGACACCCTGATCGGCGGGACGGGCGACGATCTCTATTATGCAGACAATGCCGGCGACGTCGTCGTCGAAAAGGCCGGGGAGGGTGCCGATACCGTCCGCGCCACAATCAGCTTCGGTCTGGCGGACGATGTCGAAACCCTGATTCTGATGGGCAGCGCAAATCTCAACGGAACCGGTAATGCGGCGAATAACCTGTTGTTCGGTAATACCGGCGCCAATATCCTCAATGGCGGTGTCGGCAATGACCAGCTGACCGGCGGGACCGGGGCCGACACCTTCCAGTTCGGGACCAATTTCCGCTCGGATATCATCAAGGATTTCAATTCCGGCCAGGGTGACGTCATCCAGTTGGTTGGTCTGGGCAGCTATGTCGTCGCTCAGGCCGGTGCCCATGTCACGGTCGATTTGGGCGGCGGCAATATCATCACCGTGCAGAACGCTGCGGCGGCGGATGTCAGCAGCCATATTATCACTGCGTAGCCCTAAACTCCACCGAACCTTGATCCGGCTGTCAGTCACGGCAGCCGGATTTGCTTTTCCGCCCTTCAATTCTCTGTATAGATGGAGCTTGGACCATTTATAGTACTTAAGTTGTAAAGAGCTTCGTGCGTTCCTTCAGTTGAGATAACGGGGAGTTCCGGGCGACGTTTTTGCTTCGTGACGGGCGGTTGACCATTCCGTCCTGGCCGTGGCGCCGGCCGATTCAGCCGTACTTCAACGCGCGTCCGCCGACACTCCCCTGACGGCGCAGGCCGCCTTCCGCAGCCTGTCGCTGTCGCACGTCGCCGCTGTCACGACAGATACCGCGAAACCGTCAACGGTGACCGCCAGCCTCATCAGTAGCGCCGGCGACGATGTCTATGCTGCTTTTATTTTTGTGACGCGCTATTAACCCAAAAAGATGCGTCACACTTTTTGGAAAGCGCTGGGAATGGACCTCCGCCGCCTCACCGTCGTTTCCGGAGTTGGGCTCTGCCAGTTGATCGCCTTCGGGACCTCCTTGTACCTCCTGACGGCCCTGTCCGGGCCGATTGTTGCCGATACGGGCTGGAGTCTGGCCTGGGTGGTCGGCGGTTATTCCGCCGGCGTGCTGGTGTCGGCCGGCGTCTCGGCCGTGGCCGGGCGCTATATCGGGGCCGGATGGGGCCATCGCGTCCTGGCCATCAGCTCAGTCTTGTTCGCCCTGGGTTTGGGCGTTATGGCCCTGGCGCGTAATCTGCCCATCTATGTTGCGGGCTGGGTGATCATGGGGCTGGCTATGGGCTCGGGTCTGTACGATGCCGCGTTCGGCACCGTCGGCCGGCTGTATGGCCAATCGGCACGCGCCTCGATCATCCAGATCGCCCTGTGGGGCGGCTTTGCCAGCACGCTGTTCTGGCCGCTCAGTCACCTGCTGGAAGGTCTGGTTGGCTGGCGCATGACCTTGGCTGTGTTTGCCGGAATTCATCTTTTGGTCTGTCTGCCGATTTATCTTTTCCTAGTA
This sequence comes from Asticcacaulis sp. P2_C5, assembly GCF_056404555.1. Taxonomy (NCBI): domain Bacteria; kingdom Pseudomonadati; phylum Pseudomonadota; class Alphaproteobacteria; order Caulobacterales; family Caulobacteraceae; genus Asticcacaulis; species Asticcacaulis sp. P2_C5. Next base: position 115,393 of record NZ_JBFUDU010000012.1, on the reverse strand, counting down.
CCCAAGCCGCACGACGCGACGACTGCTGCCGAGGTGCGGGCCCGACCTGCTGTCCGACCCGAGGGCGGAGAATGGCCAGTCTATATTGCCCTGGGCATCGTCCTGACCCTGGAAATGTCGTTGGTGGCGATGATTGCCGTCCATATGCACTCACTTCTGCGCAGCCGTGGACTGTCACCCGAAGCTGCCGTTGCGCTCAGCGCCATTGTCGGGCCGTCACAGGTTCTGGCGCGCCTGGCCGAACTGACCATAGGACGACGCTGGCCTGCCTATTTGTCGCTGTGTCTGGGAGTCGTCGGCGTGACGCTTGGGCTTGGCTTGCTGGCATTTGCGCCCGGGATCAGCGCGCCGGCCCTGGTTATCTACGGCGCGGGTCTGGGCGTGGTATCGATTACCGCGGGGACCGTGCCCTTGCTGGTCTTCGGGCCGGAGCGCTATCCACCGCTGGTTGGCCGGTTGCGGCGCGTATCGCTGGTTATGCAGGCGATCGCACCGACCGTTGCGGCGTGGATTCTGACGACAATGGGGGCGCGCAGCCTGCTGCTGGTCCTGCTGGGCGGCGCCCTTATCTGCCTCTGCGTCGCCCTGTTCCTGGCCCGCGCGTCACATGCTCTTGTCGCGGCACGGCGCGCTTAGGAAAGTTTTAGCATCGCCCGTATGCGGTGATACATTGCCGCGCATATGATGCTCTCAAAAAGCCGGTCCGCACCTTGTCGGGAAACGTTTTGGCGTCGATTGCAAACGGTTCTCAAAATTCACGCGGATGCCATGGATTCGGCCGAAGCCACCCGGAACCTTGCCGACAATTCAGTATTTCCCTTGAGACGCCCGTGATAGCAGCCGCCGCCATCACGACCGACGGCGCCGGATCGACTGGCGACGCGGTCCTTTTTGGAAGGATGACTGTTATGACGAGCGTATTGAATCTTACTCAGGGTACCCAGGTCAACACGACCGGCACCGGCTATCAAATGGCCCAATCGGTCGCCACCCTGGCCGACGGCGGCTATGTCATTGCGTGGCAAAGCATGGAGAGCGATAACAGTTGGGGTATCTATTCCCAGCGTTATGACGCCCAGGGCCACAAGATCGGCGGTGAGACCCATGTCAACACCTTTGTCGGCAACACCCAGATGACCCCGACGGTGGCGGCGCTGAATGGCGGCGGTTACGTTGTCGCCTGGGTCAGCAATGGCCAGGACGGCAGCAGTGTCGGCGTCTTCGCGCAATGTTACGATTCCCAGGGCCATGCCCAGGGCGCCGAGTTTGGCGTCAACTCCATCACCAACAGCCATCAATATGGCCAGCAGGTGACGGGCCTGGCGGACGGTGGCTTTGTCGTTGTCTGGCACTGCGCCAATCCGGCGACCGGCGACTTCGAAATCCACAGCCAGCGCTATCTGGGGGACGGCACTATGGTCAGCGGCGAGACGACGGTCACGACCTATGCCACGACCAGCAATTTCGGCCCGACCGTCATGGCGCAGCCCGACGGCAGTTATATCGTTGCCTGGCCGGGCTATGTCGATGGCAAGTGGGGCATCTACCAGCAGGCCTACGACACCGGTAATGATAAGTTGGGCGGATTGGTCCGCGTCGACAGCGCGTCAGGCGGTAACCTGGCCACCCCCCAGGGCGCCACCCTGGCCGATGGCGGTTATGTCCTGTCCTGGACGGACTCCGCCGGTAAGGGTTCCGACAATGCCATCATGGCCCAACGCTTCGACGCCGACGGTCATAAGCTGGGCGCGGTCTTCCGTGTCAACACCTTGAATGACGGCGACGAGTCGCGCCAGTCGATCTGCGCTCTGGATGATGGCGGTTTCGTCATTGCCTGGTACACCGACAATCATGGCTCCAGCCTGGATGGGACCTATTTGCAGCGCTATGACGCCCAAGGCCACGCCATCGGACCCGAAATGAAGGCCGGGCCGGGCAGCTTTGTCGGGGCACCGCAGGTTTCAGCCCTATCCGACGGTGGCTTCGTCCTGACCTACCTGGCTACAGACGGCAACTTTTCGGGTGTTTTCCAGAAGATATTTTCGCCGACTGTGTCGCTGAACGGCACCCAGTATCTGTTCGGTACTGTCGACAGCGACGATCTCGACGGCGGCGCCGGCGCCGATGTCATGTACGGCGGCCATGGCGACGATATTTATCACGTCAATTCCACCGGTGACGTGGTTGGTGAGCAGGCCGGGCAGGGCGACGACACGGTCATCTCCACCGTCACCTACACCTTGGGCGCCGATGTCGAAACCCTGATCCTGGGCGGTAGCGCGGCCATTCTGGGCAGCGGCAATGCCAGCAATAACCTCATTGTTGGAAACGACCGCGCCAACTACATCGCCGGGATGAACGGAGATGACGATCTGCGTGGCGCGGGCGGCAACGACAATATGGATGGCGGTATCGGTGACGATCAACTGAGCGGTGGCGACGGCAACGATATTTTGTACGGCGCCTCGGGCTCTGACGACCTGAATGGCGATGCCGGCCGCGACACGCTGTATGCGTCGGAAGGCGTCGATTTTATCAATGGTGGTGCCGATCAGGACACTCTGGCGTTTGTCTTCATCAATAATGGCGTCGCCGCAAGCCTGGCCAATGGCCGCGCGGTCTATGACGGCGGGACGGCCTTCATTACCAACGTCGAAAACCTGCAGGGTAGCCAGTACAACGACACCCTGAGCGGCGACTCCGGCAATAATGTCCTGGATGGCAGTCTTGGCGCCGACAATCTGCGCGGCGGGGCCGGAGACGACAGCTATTTTGTCGATGTGGCCGGTGATGTGGTGTCGGAATATTGGCTGGGGGGCGACGCTGGCGGTGAGGACACGGTCTTTTCGCAGGTCAACTATACGCTCGGCGCCTTCCTCGAAAACCTGGTCCTGATGGACGGCGCCCGCAACGGTTCCGGCAACACGCTCGATAATATGCTGACCGGCAATGCAGCAAACAATATCCTCAATGGCCTCGGCGGCGCGGACAGGATGATCGGCGGCTACGGCAACGACACATACTACGTCGATGACGCCGGCGATGTTGCGATCGAAAGCTTCGGCGAAGGGACCGACACGGTCCGTTCGTCTGTTTCCCTGACCTTGGGCGCCAATCTCGAAAGCCTGTTTCTCCTGGGCGATACCGCCCTGAATGGCACCGGCAATGACCTGAACAATACGCTGACCGGTGGCGCTGGCGCCAATCGCCTCAATGGCATGGGCGGCAACGACCTGCTCGACGGTGGAGCCGGCGCGGACACGATGTATGGTGGCGCGGGTAATGACACCTACTACGTCGACAATGCCGGCGACGCGGTGTCGGAAGCCTATGGCGGGACGGACAATGGTGGAGCGGACCTTATCCAGGCCTCGGTGAGCGTCAGGCTGGGCAACTATATCGAACGCCTGCAACTGACGGGCAGCAATAATATCGACGGCACGGGTAACAGCCTGAACAACCTGATCTACGGCAATGACGGCAGCAATATCCTGAATGGCGGCGCCGGCAACGATCAGTTGACCGGAGGGCTGGGCGCCGATGTGTTCCAGTTCTCCGCCGCCTGCCGCGGCGACATTATCAAGGACTTCAACAGCGCTGAAGGCGACGTCATCCAGCTGTCCGGCCTGGGTGCCTATGTCATCAACACGTCGGGTGCCAATGTTACCGTCGATTTCGGCGGCGGCAATGTCATCACGGTGATGAATGCGACTTCCGCCGACGTGGCGTCGCACGTCATCGCTTGATTGTTATATAACTTTGATCCGGCGGCCTCGCGGGACCGCCGGATTTCCCTTTTCGAGACCATAAATCTCTGTATAAAGTAAGGTTTGCTGAATTATAGTATTAATAAAAAACGACAGGGAAGACACGTCATGGCCGTTTCAGAAGCCGAGGAAGGCCATAGCCTGTCTACCGTGTCGCGGACGGTGTCGAACGTGACCGAATCGGTTGATCTCGAGACACTGAAGACGGTTCCGGTCAACAGCACGATCAGCAGCATGGCCAACGATGTTTACGCCGCCACGACCTTGACCACTGGCACGATTGCCCCTGGTGGGACGGTCAGCTCCGTTATCGATTTTGACAACGACCACGACTGGTTCGCCGTGACGCTTCAGGCGGGCCTGATCTACGACTTTTCGATGAACGGCACGGGCGCGACACCGCTGGAGGACCCCTTCCTCGAACTGTTCAACGCCTCAGGCGTCGAGTTGGCCAGCGACGACGACGGCGGCCCGGGGCGCAATGCCCACCTGGCCTTTTACGTCACGGTATCGGGTACCTACTATATTTCCGCCGAATCGTGGACCGAAGACGATGGCAGCCTGACCTATCAGGGTGGCTATACCCTGACGGCCGGCCTGGGCGTGGCGGCGACAAGCGATACGATCGGCGACAACCTGGCGACTGCGGCGACGTTGGTGGTCGGCGTGGCCCAGACCAATCGCATCGATACGCCGACCGATCACGACTGGTTCGCCGTCGATCTCACAGCCGGCACGGGCTACGATTTCGACCTCATGGGCAGCGGTGGCTTCGATGTCGAATTGATGGTCTATGACGCGAACGGCACCCTGATCGCCAGCAGCGATGATTTCGGTACCGGCACGGACGGCCATGTCGACTTCGAACCTGAGACCACCGGCCGTTACTACCTGGTGGCTCACGGCGTCAGTGACGCGGCCTATGGCCAATATACGATTTCGGCGGCCCAGGGCGACCGCCCGCTGCTGACCCAGTCGATCGACTGGGGGACGCAGGCGGCCGCGCCCGGTTCCGTGGTCAAGGTCTATTTCGCGCCGGGTTCGCAAACCATCGATGGCCACGCCTCGCTGGGCTGGAACGCCTATGAGATCCAGCAGGTCATGGCGGTGCTCAGCACCTATTCGCACTATATCAACCTGACCTTTGTCCAGACGACCAATCAGGCGGAGGCGCAGTTCAAACTGGTTGTGGCCAACGACCTGGATCCGGGTGTTCTGGCCTACATGAATCCGCCGGGCGAAACGGATGCCGGTCTTGGCGTCTTTGCCCGCGACGGCGTGGGCTGGGATGAGGGTGGCAATGGCGGTCTCGAACCCGGCGGTCTTGGCTACGCCACCTTGATCCACGAACTGGGCCATGGCCTGGGCCTCGCTCACCCGTTCGATACGGGGGGCACCTCGACCATCATGACCGGCGTGCTCGATCAGGACGACTATGCCGGCTATGGCTGGCAGAACCAAGGCGTCTATACCGTCATGTCGTATAATGACGGCTGGCCCGGAGGCCCCGTGCCGGATACGGTGGGCAGAACCAGCGGCTATTCGTCGACCCCAATGGCGATCGACATCGCCGTGCTTCAGGCCAAGTATGGCGCCAATCCGAACTGGAACAGTGGCGATAGCGTCTATACGCTGAGCGCGACGACGGCGGGGCCTGGCTATTTAAGCATCTGGGATACGAGCGGCAATGATACGCTGACGGTCGCCAATACCGCGTCGGCGGTCAGGGCCGTAATCGACCTGCGCCCGGCCAGCATGTTCTATAGCGGTCCGGCCAGTGGCGGAGCCGTGTCCTATATGGCCGGGATTGCCTCGGGCATAACGATCGATGCGGGCGTAGTCATTGAAAACGCCATCGGCGGGGCCGGCGACGACCTGCTGACCGGCAATGCGGCCGCCAATGCACTCACCGGCAATGACGGGAATGACGTCCTGGACGGCGGCTTTGGCGCGGATACGCTGAACGGCGGGGCGGGCTTCGACAGCTTCTATGTCGACACGGCCGGCGACGCGATCAACGACAATGAAGGCGCCGTCTTTGCCGCCTACAGCTATGTGCTGGCCGGCGGCTTCCGCAGCCTGACCCTGACAGGTGCAGCCAATCTGAACGGCACGGGTGCGGCGGGCGACGACAATATTGCCGGCAATACCGGCGACAATACCCTGCTGGGCGGGCTGGGCAGCGATAGCCTGGCGGGCGGTGACGGCAACGACATCATCGCCGATTTCGAAGGCGGGACGAGTGCAAATCACGATGTTCTGAATGGCGGCAACGGCAATGATGTTTTCGATGCCGACGCCTATGAAGTCATCGACGGCGGCGCCGGCATCGATCGCGCCAGCATCGATTTCGAAAGCTATTACAACATCAACCACCTGGGCGTGACGCTCAACCTGACTGCGGCACTGGGCGGCGGAACGGTCGCCTTCATAACCGGCGGCTCGATTGCCGGCCTGGAAAGTCTTACAGTGTGGGGCACCGAGGCGGCCGACACCATTACCGACGCGGACTGGAATGGCGAAATCGCCGGGCTGGGCGGCAATGATACCCTGTCGGGCATGGCCGGCGATGACGCGTTGATGGGCGGAGCCGGCAATGATTCCGCCGACGGCGGCGACGGCATCGACTGGCTGTTCGGTGGTCTGGGTGCCGACACGCTTCGTGGCGGGTCGGGCGACGACCATATCGGCACGGTCGCTACCTATCTGGCTCAGTTCGATCCCAACGCACAGCCGGGCTCGCCTCTGGCCTTGGGTGATTTCGAACTGTTGGCCAATGACGACCTGAACGATGCCAGCAGCGACGCGCTGTATGGCGACGCGGGAGCGGATATCATCTTTGGCTGGGGTGGCAATGACGCGCTGGACGGCGGCATTGGCAATGACACCCTGGTCGGTGGCCTGGGCGCGGACACCCTGTTGGGCGGCGCGGATAACGACAGCTACACGGTTGACAATGCCGGCGATAGCGTGATTGAGGCCGCCGGAGGTGGTTCGGACACCGTCCTGGCTTCGGTCAGCTATGTGTTGGCAGTCGGACAGGCCGTCGAATATCTGGTCCTGACCGGCGGCGCTCTCTCGGCAAGCGGCAACGAACTGGGCAACAGCCTGACCGGAACGGGTGCTGACAACGTTCTTGACGGTGGTGCCGGGGCGGACACCCTTATCGGGCTTGGCGGCAACGACACCTATTATGTCGACACCGTGGGCGATGTGGTCAGCGAAGCTGGCAACGCCGGAATCGACCTGATCAACAGCCTGGTCAGTTTTGCGCTGGGTGATAATCTCGAAAATCTGAGCTTGAGCGGGACGGCCAATATCACCGCGACTGGCAATGCCGCGGCCAATAGCCTGACGGGCAATGGTGGTGACAATCTGCTCGACGGCGCGGCGGGCGCGGATACGCTGGCGGGACTGGGCGGCAACGATACCTATTTCGTTGACGTGACGGGCGATGTGGTCAGTGAAGCGGCCAATGGCGGTACGGACCTGGTCAACAGCCTGGTTAGCTATGTCCTGGGTGACAATGTCGAAAACCTGGCCTTGGGGGCCGCGTCCAACCTGACCGCGACCGGCAATGGATTAGCCAATGTCGTTACAGGCAACGGCGGTGACAATTTGCTCGATGGTTCGGTCGGTGCGGATACGCTGAGCGGTCTGGGCGGTAACGACACCTACTATGTCGACAATGCCGCTGACAGCGTCGTCGAGATGAGCGCTGGCGGTAACGATGCGGTCCTGGCCGCGACCAGTTACGGGCTCAGCCAGTTTGTCGAGACCCTGACCCTGACGGGTGCGGGTAATCTGACGGCGACCGGAAATGGCCTGGCCAATTCCCTGACAGGCAACAGCGGCAGCAATCTCCTCGATGGCGGTATCGGGTCGGATACCATGACCGGTGGCGCCGGCGACGACACCTATCTGGTCGATAGTGCCGGTGATCTGGTGACGGAACTGAGCGGTGACGGCACCGACCGCGTCAATGCGTCGGTCAGCTACGTTTTGGGCGGCAATATCGAGAACCTGACGCTTGGCGGTAGCGCCAATCTGACGGCGGGCGGTAATTCGGCGGCCAATCTTATAACCGGCAATGGCGGTGATAACGTTCTCGACGGTGCAGCCGGTGTGGATACCCTGGCCGGACTTGCCGGCAATGACACCTATTTCGTCGATATTGCCGGCGATGTGGTGAACGAAGCGGCCAATGAAGGCACCGACCTGGTCACCAGCCTCGTCAGTTTTGCCCTCGGCGACAATCTCGAAAATCTTGTCCTTGGCGGGCTCGCGGCGATCGATGGAACGGGCACCGGTCTTGGCAATGCCATTACGGGTAACGCGGCCAGTAACCGGCTGGATGGTGGCGTGGGCAGCGATACCCTGACCGGCCTGGCTGGCGACGATTCCTATTCGGTCGACAGCGCCGGCGATAGTGTGGTCGAGGGCATTGGTGGCGGCAATGATATGGTCCTGGCCTCGGTAAGCTTTGTCCTTGGCGACAATGTCGAGACTCTGACGCTTAACGGTGCGGCGGCGATCGATGGCACCGGCAACGGCCTGAACAATGCCATCATGGGTAACGCAGCCGGCAATCGGCTCGACGGTGGCGTGGGTGCGGATAGCCTGACGGGTGGTGCGGGGGATGACACCTATTGGGTTGATAATGCTGGCGACCTTGTGACCGAGCTGGGCGGTGAAGGCATGGATCGGGTCAATGCCTCGATCAGCTACGCATTGGGTAGCTACGTCGAAAATCTCACCCTGGGGGCTGCGGCCGCGATTGATGGTACGGGCAACAGCCTGAACAATGCCATTACGGGTAACGCGGCCAGTAACCGTCTCGACGGTGGCGTGGGCGCGGACAGTCTGACGGGTGGTGCGGGTGACGACACCTATTGGATCGATAATGCCGGCGATCTGGTCGTCGAACTGGGCGGCGGAGGGAATGATCTGGTCAATACGTTGGTCAGTTACGTTCTGGGAAGCGACATCGAGACGCTCATTCTCGGCGGTGCTGCGGCCGTTGACGGTACAGGCAACAGCCTGAGCAATGCCATTATGGGCAATTCGGCAGGCAACAGGTTGGACGGCAGCGTGGGTAGCGACACTCTGACGGGCCTGGGTGGAGACGACAGCTATTATGTCGACAGCGCAGGAGACAGCGTCGTCGAAACCAGCGATGGCGGCAATGACCTGGTCAATGCGTCGGTGAGCTACGGGTTGGGCGAATTTGTCGAGAACCTGACCCTGACGGGCACGGCCAATCTGACGGCGACAGGTAATGCGCTTTCCAATGGACTGACCGGTAACACGGGTAGCAATGTGCTGGATGGCGGCTTGGGCGCCGACAGCCTGACGGGCGCAGCTGGCGACGATACCTATTGGGTCGATAATGCCGCCGATCTGGTGACGGAACTGGGTGGTGGAGGTACGGATCTGGTCAATACCTCGGTCAGCTTTGTTCTGGGCAACAATCTCGAGACCTTGACGCTTGGTGGCGCCGCGGCGATCGATGGCGCGGGCAACGATCTGAACAATGCTATCACCGGTAATGTGGGCGCGAACCGTCTCGACGGTGGCGCGGGTTCAGACACGCTTGCCGGACTTGCCGGCGATGATACCTACCTTGTCGACAGTGCTGGCGACACCGTGGTTGAGGCCGATAGTAATGGGAACGATGCTATCCTGGCGTCGGTGAGCTATGGGCTGAGCCAGTCTGTTGAGACCCTGACCCTGACGGGAGCGGCCAATCTGACGGCGACCGGCAATGGTCTGGACAATGGATTGATCGGGAATAGCGGCCATAACGTCCTGGATGGTGGAATTGGCGCGGATAGCCTGACCGGTGGCGCTGGTGATGACACTTATAGTATCGACAATGCTGCAGATCTGGTGACCGAACTTGGCGGTGAAGGTACCGATCTGGTCAATGCCTCGATCAGCTATGTCATGGGTGGCAATGTTGAGAACCTGACGCTGGGTGGGTCTGCGGCGATCGATGGCACAGGTAATGGTCTCAACAACATCATTACGGGCAACGGTGCAGGCAACCGGCTTGATGGAGGCGGCGGTGCCGACAATCTAATCGGTGCGGCAGGCGATGATACCTATTGGATCGACAATGCCGCTGATCTGGTGACCGAATTTAGCGGTGAAGGTACCGATCTGGTCAATGCCTCGATCAGCTATGCGCTGGGCGCTAATGTCGAAAACCTGACGCTGGGTGGCTCTGCGGCGATCGATGGCACAGGCAATGGCCTAAACAATGCCATTATTGGCAATGTCGCGGGTAACCGTCTTGACGGCGGCTTGGGGGCGGACAGTCTGAGCGGTGGTGCCGGGGATGACACCTACTCTGTCGACAACATTGGCGACAGTGTGGTCGAGGCCGACAACAATGGGATTGATACCGTCGTTGCCTCGATAAGCTCTGCATTGAGCCAATATGTCGAGAATCTGACTCTGGCCGGAACATCCGATCTCACGGCGACCGGCAACGGACTTGGCAATGTTCTGATCGGGAATGCTGGTCATAACCTGGTCGACGGTGGGGCCGGTGCGGACAGTCTGAGCGGCGGCGTCGGGGATGACACCTACACTGTCGACACTGTGGGCGACGTTGTTACCGAGTTGGCCGGCGAAGGCACCGACCTAGTCAGTGCTTCGGTTAGCTACGTGTTGGGCGGTAATGTTGAAAATCTGACGCTGAGCGGTTCGGCGGTGATCGATGGTACGGGCAATGGCCTGAACAATACCATCATGGGTAACGTTGCGGGTAACCGCCTTGACGGCGGCCTGGGCGGGGACAGTCTGAGCGGTGGTGCCGGTGATGACACCTACATTGTCGACACCGCGAGCGATCTTGTTACCGAACAGGGTGGCGAAGGCACAGATCTGGTCAATGCCTCGGTCAGCTACGGTTTGGGCGGTAATGTTGAAAATCTGACGCTGACCGGTTCGGCGGTGATCGATGGCACGGGCAATGGCCTGAACAATACCATCACGGGTAATGCCGCTGCAAATCGACTTGACGGTGGAACCGGCGCTGACACCCTTGCTGGTCTTGGCGGGGATGACACCTATACTGTCGACGCAGCCGGCGACTTTGTAACGGAACTGGCCGGCGAAGGCACGGATCTGGTCAATGCCTCGGTCAGCTACGGTTTGGGCGCCAATGTCGAGAACTTGACGCTGGGCGGCACTGCGGCGATCGATGGCACGGGCAATAGCCTGAGCAACACCATTACGGGCAATGTGGCGGGTAACCGCCTTGTCGGCGGCCTGGGCGCGGACAGTCTGGGCGGTGGAGCCGGTGATGACACATACATTGTCGACACCGCTGGCGATCTTGTGACGGAAATCGGCGGCGAGGGTACCGACTTGGTCAATGCGTCGGTCAGCTATGTACTGGGCGGCAATGTCGAGAACCTGACGCTTGGTGGCTCTGCGGCGATCGACGGCACGGGCAACAGCCTGAACAATGCCGTCACGGGCAATGCGGCTGGAAACCGCCTCGACGGCGGCGCCGGTTCGGACACCCTCACCGGTGGCGCTGGCGACGATACCTATTATGTCGACACGGCTGGCGATAGCGTGGTTGAGGCTGATGGTGCTGGCAGCGATACGGTGCTGGCTTCGCTGAACTATGTCCTGGGCCAGTTTGTCGAGAACCTGACCTTGACCGGTGCCTCGAACATCAATGGTACGGGCAACGCGCTAGGCAACCTGATCAACGGCAATAGCGGCAGCAATCGCCTCGATGGCGGGGCAGGGGCCGATACCCTGGCCGGTGACCTGGGCGATGATACCTATGTCGTGGACGATGCCGGCGATGTGGTCAAGGAAGTGAAGGACCAGGGCAATGACACCGTCCTCTCCAGCGTGTCGTTCAATCTCGGAGGCCAATATATCGAGAACCTCACCCTGACGGGCACGGCCGGCTTGACGGCGACCGGTAATGGGCTGGGTAATGTGCTGACCGGCAACAGCGGCAGCAATGTCCTCGATGGCTGGACCGGGGCCGATACCCTGATGGGCGGGACGGGCAACGACGTCTATATCGTCGACAATCTCGGCGATGTGGTGATTGAAGCAGCTTCGGCCGGTGTGGACCAGGTGCAGTCATCCGTGCGCTTTACCCTGGGTGACAATGTCGAGCGCCTGCTGCTGACGGGTGTGGCCAATATCAACGGTACCGGCAACGGCCTGGTCAACATCATCACCGGCAATGACGGTAACAATGTCCTCGATGGCGGGGCGGGTGGCGACAGCCTGACCGGCGGACTGGGCAATGACACCTATATCGTCGATGATATCGCCGACATCGTCCGCGATGGGACGGGCCAGGGCACCGACACAGTCAAGGCCTCGATCACCTACAGCCTGGGCGCGCAATATATCGAAGCCCTGATCCTGACCGGGACCAGCGACCTCAACGGCACGGGCAATAACCTGGCCAATGCACTGACCGGCAATGCCGGCAACAATCGCCTCGATGGTGGATCCGGCGCCGATACCCTGGCGGGCGGGCCGGGTGACGACACCTATGTCATCGACAATGCCGGCGATATCGTCACGGAAGGCAACAATCAGGGCAGCGATGCATTGCTCTCCTCCGTGACCTTCGCCCTGACAAATGCCCAGTCGATCGAGACCCTGACCCTGACCGGAACAGCCCATATCAATGCCAGCGGCAACACCCTGGCCAATATGCTGAACGGCAATTCCGGCAACAATATTCTCAACGGCGGTTCCGGCGCCGATACGATGAGCGGCGGGGCAGGCCATGATATCTATATCGTCGAAAACATCGGCGACGTGGTGATCGAAGGGCTGAATGCCGGCACAGACACGGTCCAGTCGGCGGTCACCTACATCCTGGGTGACAATGTCGAGAACCTGACTCTGGCGGGCAGCGCCGCCATCGACGGCATTGGCAATGCCCTGGCCAACACTATCTACGGCAATGCCGGGGCCAACTTCCTGATCGGCGGCGGCGGCGCAGACAAGCTCTACGGCCGCGGCGGCAATGATACCTATATCGTCGATAATGCCGCCATGGGCATCTCCGAACTGCTGGGCGGCGTCGACGCCGGCGGTATCGATGAGGTTCGGGCGTCTGTGTCCTATTCGCTCAAGGACTATTTCGAAGACCTGATCCTGACCGGTGTGGACAATATCAACGGCGTTGGCAACGGGCTCAACAATCACCTGAGTGGCACGTCGGGCAACAACCTGCTGACCGGTGGCGCCGGCAACGACAGCCTGACCGGTGGGTTGGGGGCGGATCAGTTCGTCTTTGGCGCGGGATCGGGCATCGACCAGATCCTTGACTTCAGCGCGGCACAGAACGACCGGATCAATGTCCATGCCCTGGCTCATGGTGTGGTCAATGGCGCCGGTATCATTTTCACTCAGGTCGGCGCCGATACCGTCATTACGCTTGGCGGCGGCAACAGCATCACCGTGCTCAACACTGTGACGGCCGACGTCACCAGCCAAATGGTCTGGTAATCATTGACACCCGTATGACATGGCGCATGATTGCGCCATGTCAAATGCCTTGCTCATGCTGATAGCGCCATTTATGGGCGTCGGACTCGCGCTCGCGCTGGGTTTGCTGATCGGCATAGAACGGGGTTGGTCGCACCGCAACGACCCGGACGGTACGCGCGTGGCCGGCATACGGACCTTCGCGATCCTGGGTCTTTCGGGTGGAATGGCGGGAGAAGCCTGGTCGCAGTCGATACCCTGGCTGGCGATCCTGATCCTTGCCGGAGCCATCGTCGCTCTACTGATCGGCTACTGGGTAGATGCTTCGCGCAGCGGTGATATCAGTGCGACCACGGCCCTGGTCGGCATTCTGACCCTGGCCATCGGGATGTTTGCAGCGGTGGGGCAGGGCGTCCTGGCTTCAGTGATTGCAGCCGTTGCCATCCTGATCCTTGCTTCGAGACGCCAATTGCACGGCTGGATTGGCCAACTCAGCGAGGCTGAGGTCCAGGCCATTGCCCGTTTTGCGCTGATCACGCTGGCCATCTTGCCGGTGCTGCCAAATCAGGCATTCGGCCCCTTCGATGCCTGGAACCCGCGCCAGCTTTGGTTGGTTGTGGTTTTCGTATCCGCCATTTCGTTGGGTGGCTATGTGGCGGGCAAGGCGTTTGGCCCATCACGCGGAATACTGGCGATAGCCGCGGCGGGCGCCATTGTCTCCTCGACAGCGGTTACCGGAGCCCTGGCGGCGAGATTGCGGACAGACCCTGGCCGTAGCCCGGTACTGGTTGCCGGGATCGCCATAGCATCGGCGGTCATGTTTGTGCGCGTGCTGATCCTGACGGCCTTGCTTGCACCGTTTGCCTGGGTAACGCTCGCAATGTTGATCGGCCCCGCTGCACTGGTGAGCCTGGTTTGTGTCGTGTGGCTATTGCGCCTGGCCGGCAAGCCCGCCGAAGCCGAGGCGGAGGCCCTGCCTGTCCGCAATCCTTTCGAATTCGGCCCGGCGTTGCTCCTGGCAGGGTTGGTCATGTGCCTGTCGCTACTGGGACGTTGGATGCAGCATCAATTCGGCAGCGGCGGCCTGGCGACTGTGCTGACGATCTCAGGCTTCATCGACGTTGATTCGGCCATCATGACGATGGGCGGGCTTCCCATGGGCAGTCTCGATGACCGGATGGCTGGGCTTATACTGGCCGCGCCCGTCCTGCTTAATACGCTGGTCAAGGCGGGAATTGCCGCCACGGTCGGCGGCATGAAAACCGGTTTGCGCGCCGCCATTCCGTTGCTGATCAGTGTCGCCACGGCCCTTGCCGCCTTGCCATTCGTCTGGTGGTGGGCCTGGGGCTGATACAGTCAGGTCGTTCAGTCCTGAACCTTTGACCCCTGGATGGTTTGCCAGCCGAGATCGGTCAGGCCTTCCAGCGGCTGGTAGCGCGCCTTGTAATCCATCTTGGGCGAACCCTTCACCCAATAGCCGAGATAGACGTAGTCGTAGCCGGCGCGCACGGCCTGGTCGACATGATCCAGAATGATGAAGCGGCCCAGAGAGCGCGTCATCATGTCGGGATCATAGAAGCTGTAAACCAGTGACAGGCCGTCGTTCAGCGCGTCGACCAGGACACAGGCGACCAGTTGTCCGTCCAGGCGATATTCGATCAGATGGGTGCGGACCAGGGTGTCCTCGATCATGGCGACCAGGTCGGGCCAGCTCATATCCATCATGCCGCCGTCGGGGTGGCGGGCCTTCAGGTATTTTTGCAGCAGTTCGAACTGTTCGCGACTTGCCTCGGCCTCGACAAAGGCCTTGGTGAGGTCGGTATTGGCCTTCATCACCCGGCGGTCGGATTTCGACATGACGTAGCGCTTGACCGGGATGCGCACGCTCTGACAGGCGCGGCAGGTCTGGCAGGCGGGCCGATAAGCGATGTTCTGGGAGCGACGAAACCCGATGGCCGACAGTTGATCATTGACGCTGATGGCTTCGAGCGGAGGCAGGTGAACGAAGACTTTCCGCTCCTCCTGGCCAGGGAGATACGGGCACGGTCCGGGGATGGTCAGATAATATCTGAGCTTGCGACCGGGAAAATGCTCACTCATGGCCTTGCATACTCTTTGACCGGGCTGCGCGCCGGAGACTCTCAGAAGATCAGTTGAACCCAAATCCTAACACGGGGCAAGGGCCAAATCAAAAGAGACTCTACAGAAACGGGTTATAGGGCAGGGTTTTGGGGGAGCACGGGTGCTTCCCGGAGAAGAACGATAGCGATGCGACGATTGCCAGCCAGGGAGGGGTCGTCAGGATACAACGGTTCCTTGGCGGCCTTGCCCTGGACCTGCGCAATGCGGTCGTCGTCGATACCCGCCGATTGCAGCAAGGCGCGGGCTTGATCCGCACGGCCCATGGACAGCGACCAGTCTTTCGGGTTTTGCCCCGACTGACCCGCCACGCCCGACGTATGGCCGGTGATGCTGATGCGGTTGGGGAGATTGTTGATTACCTTGGCCACGGCGCGCAGCAACAGCTTGGCGCGATCGTTTGGCACGGATGAATTCTCGCCGAACATCGACCGGCCTTCCTGGTCGATCAACTGGATGCGCAGGCCTTCCGGGGTCTGGTCGACCAGTATGTTCTTCGACAGTTCGGCCAGTTCCGGCATGTCCTGCAAGGCCTGGCGCAGCGATTCGGCGGCCGATTGAAAGGCCTGCTTTTCCTTCGCCTGGGCATCGTCGATGGTTTCAGACGGTGCACCCGTGGTCGCCTGCTGGCCGGCGTCGTCGCTCTGGCCGTCGCGGTCCTGGGTGTCGGGCGGTTTCGGCGCCATCTGTTCGATGAACGACATGGTGCCTTCGTTCTTGTCGCCGTCTGTGCCTAGTGCCGTGCCGCCCAAAATGCCGCCCGAGCCAGACGTCGACTGGGACACATTGGCAGGCGCAAAATAATCGGCAACGCCGCGCTTTTGCTCGGGTGAGGTCGTGTTGATCAGCCACATCAGCAGGAAGAATGCCATCATCGCCGTCACGAAGTCGGCATAGGCGACCTTCCAGGCGCCGCCGTGGTGGCCGCCACCGCTGATCTTCTTGATCTTCTTGATGACAATCGGGGCGTCGCGGCTGGCCATGCGGGTAGAGCGCTCTCAAGTTCAGGTCGCACCACCCTAGGCCGGTTAAGGTTAAGACCGCGTTGAAGTCGCTGCGTTTTCGGGCTTTTTTCGTTTGCCTTTGAGGCGCGCTCCCTTTAGGCGTGGGAGCAAGAGGATCGAAATGGACAGTAAGAGCTTGCGGCACACCCTGGGCAGTTTCGCCACCGGCGTCTGCGTCATGACGGTCGCCGATTCCGACCACGTCGAAGGTCACGTCCTGGGCATGACCGCCAATTCCTTCAGTTCGGTTTCGCTTGAACCACCTCTGATCCAGTGGTGCATCGATTTCAAGGCGCACCGCTACACCGTCTATTCCGCCGCGATGAAGTTTGGCGTCAATATTTTAAGCGCAGGCCAGGAAGACCTGTCGCGCCGCTTTGCCCGCGAAAATGCCCATATCGTCCCGGAAGAGATGCTGATCTGCGAAACACATCCGTTGCGCCTGCGCGACGTCATCGGCTTCATCGCCTGCGACGTTTTTGAAACCCGTCCGGTGGGCGACCATCTTGTTATTGTCGGTCAGGTGACGCAGTTCGACATGAACCCCGATGTCGGCGGACTGACCTTCTTCCGCGGCCGCTACGGCCAGATCGGCGGCGTCGCATGAAGCTTTGCTTTGCAGGTTTGGGGATTATGGGCGGGCCGATGGCGGGGCACCTGTCCAAGGCCGGCCACGAAGTTATCGGCTATAATCGCACCCCGTCCAAGGCAGCGGACTGGGCATGGGCGAATGCGGCTACGGCACAGACGATGATCGAGGATGCCGCCTGCGGCGTCGATGCTCTGATCGTGTGTGTCGGGCGCGACGACGACGTCCGCGAGGTTGTGACCGCGGCCCTTCCGGTCCTCAAATCGGGCAGTATGATCATCGACCACACCACGACCTCGGCCAAGCTGGCGCGCGAACTGGCCGTCACCTGCGCCGAACGCGGCGTGACGTTTTTTGATGCGCCGGTGTCGGGCGGACAGGCGGGGGCGGTCAACGGCCAGCTCTCCGTCATGGTGGGCGGAGATGTTTCTCGTTTTCTGGAAGTGGAAAGGTTGACCAAGCCCTATACGCGCTCGATTACCCGGCTGGGCGAGGCGGGGGCCGGTCAGACGGCTAAGATGGCCAACCAGATCGCCATCGCCGGCGTGGTCCAGGGAATCGCCGAGGCATTGCATTTCAGCAAATGCGCCGATCTGGATCCGCAACTGGTGTTCAACGCCATCTCGGCCGGTGCGGCCGGTTCGTGGCAGATGTCGAACCGCTGGGGCACGATGAGCGAGGGCAAGTACGAGTTCGGGTTTGCCGTCGACTGGATGCGCAAGGACCTGGGGATAGCGCTGGACGAGGCGCGCACGAATGGCGCCCATCTGGCTCTGGCGGCTCTGGTCGATCAATTCTATTCCGAGGTCCAAGCCATGGGCGGTGCGCGGTGGGATACATCGTCGCTGCATGCCCGGCTGGAAGCCAGGCGCAAACCCCTACCATGACGCAATTTTACGAGTTGAACGCCGAGCGACCGACAGCGCAACCGCAGCGCCAGTTGATCGGCGACGATCGTCAACTGTTGCGTGCCGGCCTGATCCTGCTGGCCCTGCTGACGGTGTGGAAGCTCTATGTTTCGACCATCACCAATGTGCTGTGGGACGAGGCGCATTTCGTCATGTCGGGCCAGTATCTCGACCTGGCCTATCCCGATATTCCAGCCGGCTATCCGTGGCTGGCGCGGCTGATCACCTCGATCGCCGGCTGGTCGATCCTTCCGTTGCGCATTGTCGCCCTGGCGATCGCCACGGCCATTCCTTTTGCCGTCTATTTCATGGCCAAACCGGCGACCAGCGAGCGCAACGCCATCTGGGCGGCGATCATCTCGCTGCTCTGTCCTGCGATCACCAACAACGGACCGATCTTCTATCCGGAGGGGGGGCTGCAACTTCTGCTGCCGTTGATGGCTGGTTGCCTGTTGCGTGCCATCCTTGAAGATAAACTTAAATGGTGGATTTGGGCGGGCGTTTGTGGCGCCTTGGGGCTGTTGGTCCACTACCGGTTTATCATTCCGGGCGTTGCCATGGTCGTCTTCCTGGTGGCCTCTCCGGTCGGCCGGCAATTGTGGAAGCGTCCCGGCCTTTACGTGACGGCAGTGATCGCCGCCCTGGGGCTGTTGCCGGCCCTGGCTTACAATGCGCTCAATGACTGGCCGGCCGTGCAGTTCCATATCCTCAATCGGCCGAAGTTCGAATTCTACCCGACCTATGTCTTCAGCTTCCTGTTCACCCAGTTCGGTATCGCCAATCCGGTCTTCTTCATCGCCTTTGCCTTTGGCGCCAAACTGGCCATCTGGGACCGGCGCGACAGGCCGGAAACCCTGTTGGGTTGGCTGGGCGCCGGCATTTTCGTCTTCTATTGCCTTCAGGCCTTCGTCAATAAGCGCATCATGCCGCACTGGCCGTGGCTGGCCTTTGTACCGTTGCTGGCCTTTGCGCCCGAAGTCCTGACCGGCTGGGTCGACAAGGCGACTTCGTCCGGTGGACGGTTGATCCGCGTCATCGCGGTCGCTGTGGCGCCCACGGTCACGGTATTGCTGGGCGTTCTGATCACGATCATCATGTTTATCAATTCGCACGCCTTGCAGATGCCGCCGGAACTGCGCGGCTTCAGCACCGACAAGAGCGAGAACTGGTTGTTGATCGAGCCCGACCTGGCCAAGGCGGTGGCGCGGGCGAAGGCACGCTTCGGCGCTGAGCCGGCGCTGGTTTCCAACGGTCACGCCAGCGCGGTCCATATCGAGTTTCCGGCGGTCAAGGGCCGGCGCGTCTACACGCTGGACGATCCCGACGACATCAAGACGCGCTTTGTCCAGGCGCGCCATAAGTGGGGGCTCGATCGTGCTGCGCTCATGCAGGGGCAGGCCGGCAAGGGTGTCGTCCTGATCCTGACCGAGCCGGAATTCGTCTATCATGACGCCGATGAGGCGGCCTTCTACAAGGCGATCTGCGGCCTGTTCGACGAGGTTGAGCCGGTTAGCGTCACGACCTTGCCACCGGGCCGGGTCGCCCTGCATATGTATACGGCGCGGGTGCGGACGGCACCGGTCGCGGTAACGGGCCAATGTGCGCTGCTGCCGGCGGTCAATCTGGCCCATCCGTTCCGTGCCGAGTTCCTCGGGCACGACGACAAGGGCCATTATTTCGGCATGGCGGCCGATCCGATTGGCATCAAGTCGGTCGATGTGCTGATCGATGGTCAGTTTGTGACGGCGGCCCATTACGGCCTGGACCCACATGCCGTCGATCCACGGGCGGTCCTGGCGCCGGACGTGTTGGCTTACGATCCCAACTATCCGAAGGTGCAGTATGAATTCGACTTCCCGGCTGGGTCGTTGAAACCGGGTAATCACCAACTGACGATCCGCGCCACGCGTAGCGATGGATCGACAGTCGATAGCGATCCCCGGGCATTGTTTGTAAGATAAGGAAGGAATTTTTCCCACAGATTAGCACAGATTTTCACAGATTAGATTTGGTGCACGCCGCACTAAATCTATAAAGATCGCTTCGCGATCAATATATTACCTCGTTGGTCGACGAAAGAATATTGAAAAATAATCTGTGAAAATCTGTGCTAATCTGTGGGAAAAATCTCTTTCTTTAATCCCGACGTCCGTGCGATTAAACAATTAGTCGCCTATGCTGCAGACTAGGCGTGCCAAAATTGATCAGCAAGGCTTTGCTGATCTCGGAAGCGTTCAGGTAATTGATGACCTGAGCGTCTTCGATAGGCGTGAGGGCGGGAAGGGCCTTTATCTCAACAAGTACGGCTTCGAAGCAGATGAAATCAACACGGAAACTACATGGCAGAACCGTGTGCTTATATGTGATGGGTAAGGGCGTTTCACGCCTGAATGGCAAGTTCCGCAGGCCGAATTCCACGGCTAAAGCGTGCTGGTATACCGTTTCCGTAAATCCATGACCAAGGATGCGATGGACTTCCATCGCCGCGCCAATAATGGCGTAGGTTTCGGTATCGCGAATGTCTGTCGTCATCTCACCCACACCATGACGGATTTACAGCCGAATGGGTAGCGTAAACCTCATGCCGGGTTCAGCACCTTCGCCGCCGTCGCCTTGTCCTCGGCCGTCATCTGTGGCTCCAAAGCCCGGGCCGCCGCGTCGGCCTTGTCGTGGCCAGCCTGCGCCGCCAGCTTGAACCAGACATAAGCGATCGCCAGGTCCTTATTGCCGCCTTCGCCGTGGGCGATCATGACCGCCAGGTTGAACATGGCGTCGACCTGGCCCTGTTTGGCCGCCAGTTCGAACCATTTGCGCGCCACGCCCAGGTCTTTGCCGACCATCTCACCGGAATAGAAATAGGTGCCCAAGGCGTTCTGCGCCTCGGCTTGGCCCTTCAACGCGGCGTCCTTGTAATAGACGAGGGCCTTTTGCGAATCCTGGGGCAGGGTGTCGCCCATGTCGTACATCCGCCCGACCTCGTATAAGGCATCCGGATGACCGCCGCTGGCCGCCGCCATCAGCCACTGCGCAGCGATCTTGCGGTCTTCCGGTACGCCCTCTTCGCCATCATAATAGATCAGGCCCAATTCATACTGTGATGGCGTAAAACCAGCATGGCCGGCCTTGTCGAAATAGGTCATGGCCTTGCTCAGGCTCTTCTCGCCGGCATAGCCGCTCTGATACATCTTGCCCAGAAGATGGGCGGCCGGGATGTAACCGACCTTATCGGCCTGGGCGTACCATTTGCGCGCCTCCTTCGGGTCACGCGGCACGTCCCAGCCCATCATGTAGATCTTGGCCAGGGTCATGGTCGCGTCGGACCGCGTGCTCATATCGTAGGGTGCAGCGGGATCGAAGCCCTGTTCGTCGCCGGGCGCGAACTTGGCTTCGGCCACCTTTTTCAACCAGACGATCGCCTGGGCCGTATCGCGTGGGACGCCCAGACCCGACAGATACATCTTGCCGACCATAAAGGCCGCCTGGTCGTAGCCGATCTTGCTGTAGGACGCCTTGAACAGGTCGATAGCCTTGACGTAGTCGCCGGCATCGAAGGCGTCATAGGCGTCCTGCAACGAATGGTCCTTGCGCAGGATATAGTTGCGGCCGGCGGCAAAGGCGACGTCGGCCGAGGTACAGCCACCGGCTTCCTTCGAGACGAAATTGCTGTTCGGATCGGCGTTGCTGCTGTTTTGGGTGGCATTGCCGTTGGGGCTGGTGTCGCGGACCTGGGCGCCCGGGCGCAGCGGATCGCTGTTGTCGCTGGTCGTCGTGCCGTCGTCGTCCGTCGTCGTATTGCCGAAGTCGTCCTGGTTGATGCTGTCGCGGCCGCCGAAATCGTCGAGATAGTTCTGCACCACCTCATCGTCGGCTGCATTATAACCGCGCGCGAAACCGCACGATCCGGCGCTGCGTGTATCGATGCGGACCTGCTGGCGGTCGCGGCGCTGCTTTTTGCCAAGAATAGTGACCGTCGTGGCGTCGGGCGCTTCGTCACCCTTGGTCGCTGTGTCAGGGGCGCTCGTTTGGGGTGAAGCTGCCGGCGGCGCGGTTTGCGCCGATGCCCCTGCCGCGGTTAGCCAGAGAATGGTACACAGGACCGACGCACAGATTTTGAATCCAGGCATGGATGCCCCCGCTTGATGTTTCGTTCCCCGGCAGCGGTTATAATGTCCGGCGAGCACAATTCGTCAAGCGATTTTGTCTATAATTGATCGGATGTGACCGATTGCTCAATTCAGCGATGGGCTGCGTTCGACATAGCGTTGCAGGACGCGGCTGTAATTGTCGTCAAACTGCACCGAGACGATGTCATCATAGGGGCATTCCTCCGCCTCATCGATCCAGTTGCCGCCCGGATCGACCGCTTTCAAGGTCACAGCGTCGTTGGTGATTTCGCTGATCAGTCCGACCTCGGCCTCGTCGTCGATCGACAGGACGACGAACTTGTTTTTCGGTGCCAGCGATTTGAACAGGGCCTCAAAGCCGGTCAGGTTAACCCAGCCGTAGCGCTTGGTCCGCTTGACGCTGTTGAACTCGATGATCTTCAACTGATCCTGCTGGTATTCGGAGACGTCGCAGCTTTCGACGGCGTCGAGGCGGATGACCATGGCGCCGTAGTCCTGCCATTCATAGATGGCCTGAAGCATGACGAAACTGTTGCTCAACCCGATGACAAAGCCTTCATGGCCACCGTCTTCGAGATTGAGACGGACATAGCTGCCGGTCTCCAGGGCCTGCTGGAGGTCGTTTTTGGCGGACATGATATTCAGGCTTTCAACAGTTGGGCGACGTGTTTAGCGAAATAGGTCAGTATGCCCGCGGCGCCGGCGCGCTTGAAGGCCAGAAGTGTTTCCATGACGCCGCGGTCGTGGTCCATATAGCCTTTTTCGACGGCGGCCATGATCATGGCATACTCGCCGCTGACCTGGTAAACAAATGTTGGAACGCGGAAAGTCTCCGATACGCGCTGCACGATGTCGAGATAGGGCAGGCCGGGCTTTACCATGACCATGTCGGCGCCTTCGGTGATATCGATCGAGACCTCGCGCAGGGCTTCGTCGCTGTTCGACGAGTCCATCTGGTAGGTCTTCTTGTCGCCTTTCAGCGCCTTGACGCCGATGGCATCGCGATAGGGCCCGTAAAACGCCGAAGCGTATTTGGCGGCGTAGGACATGATCAACGTATCCTGGTGGCCGGCCGCTTCCAGCGCCATGCGGATCGAACCGATGCGGCCATCCATCATGTCCGATGGGGCGACGATATCGGCGCCGCCGGCCACCTGGACCAGGGTCTGTTGGATCAGCATCTCGACCGTCGCGTCATTGACGATCTTGCCGTCGACCAGAAGCCCGTCATGACCGTGATCGGTATAGGGGTCCAGCGCCACATCGACCAGCAGGCCGATGTCCGGTACTTCGGACTTGATGGCGCGGCACACTGTCGGGATCAGGCCGTTGGGATCGATGGCGGCCCTGGCGTCGGCCGTGCGCAGACGTTCGTCGAGATGCGGAAACAGGGCCAGCACCTTGATGCCCAGGGCCTGGGCTTCCTTTGCTTCCTTCACCGCCTCGGCAATGCTGAGACGATCGACCCCCTGCAAGGACGTGATCGGCTCGCGCGCGACGTCGCGATCGTGGACGAAGATCGGCCAGATCAAATCTGACACATGCAGGCGATTCTCGGCGACCAGGTCGCGGACCCAGGCGGACTGGCGCAGGCGGCGCGGCCGGCCGGCAGGGAAGGGGGCAAGGATGGGATTGTAGCTCATGTGGCTCGCTTTAGGCCGATCAGGCCCTGGCTTCAAGGTCCTGCGCCATATCGGCCAGGGTTTCGACGGTATTCAGGTTGCGGGCTGTCATGTCGGCCTTAATACACTGGCCCAGCTTTTCGATCAGTTTCGACTGGCCGATCCCGTCCGGTGCATAGAAGTAGAAGGCTTCGTCAGTCAGGGCATAGTCTTCCGACTCAGCCTTCAATTGCTGCATGCGGTCGTTGTCGACCTTGCTGGCCGGCGCCTTGAGGAAGAAGACGTGTTGCGCCTTGCCCTTGTGTTCGTGGTCTCTGAACGGATTGGCGGCCATCAATTTTCGTATGCGCTCGTGGCCGATCAGTACCAACTTGGTTCTGAAGCCGAAATTCGCCTCCACCAGATCGAGGATCTCCTGCTCCAGTTCGGCTTCGCTCTTGTCCGAGCGGAAGACGACATTGCCGCTGGCGATATAGGTATTCACATCGGTCATGCCATGGGCTTCCATAAGCTTGACCAGGTCTTTCATGGGCATGCGGTTGCCGCCGATATTGATACCGCGAAAGAGTCCGATCCAGATTTTTCCAACTTTTGACATCGATCAAGGTCCTGCGACAAAAGGCATCATAAATTGCATTGGCATTTAACAGCGATTTGCCACAAACTGGCAAAATCTGCTGTATAAATGGACCAGTCGTTGAATTTTAAGACGGCTGCGTCTTGTATGTACAGGCTTGGCGGGCTATTTCGGCTCGAAAAGTGAGATATCAGTGCCGCGGGACCGGCGCCGGAGTTGGATAATGGATTATAATGCCGCTTTTGAGGCTGCTGTCGACCGGGTACGTTCCGAAGGCCGTTACCGCGTGTTCGCCAACCTGAAGCGTCACTGCGGTCAGTTTCCGCAGGCTACCTGGATTCGCGACGATGGTAGCGAACAGGACGTCACGGTGTGGTGTTCCAACGATTATCTCGGCCAGGGCCAGAACCCGGTCGTGCTCGACGCCATGCATAAGGCGATTGATGAAGTCGGCTCAGGCTCTGGCGGCACACGCAATATTTCCGGCACGACCTTCTACCATAATGCCCTCGAAGCCGAACTGGCCGACCTGCACCAGAAGGAAGCCGCCCTGGTCTTCACCTCCGGCTATGTCGCCAACGAAGCAGCACTGTCTACCCTGTACAAGATATTGCCGGGCCTGATCGTTTTTTCCGACGCCTTCAACCACGCCTCGATGATCGAAGGTATCCGCAACGGCCGCGGCGAACGTCATATCTATCGTCACAACGACCTTGAGCACCTCGAATCGCTTTTGGCCGCGGCGCCGGCCGATGCGCCGAAACTGGTCGCCTTTGAGTCGGTCTATTCGATGGACGGCGATATCTCCGATATCCGCGCCACGGTCGCCCTGGCCAAGAAGTACCACGCCCTGACCTATATCGACGAAGTCCACGCGGTCGGCATGTATGGCGAGCGCGGGGCAGGTGTCGCCGAACGCGACGGCATCATGGGCGAGATCGACATTATCGAAGGCACGCTGGGCAAGGCGTTCGGCATGATGGGCGGCTATATCGCGGGCAATGCCAATATTATCGACGCCATCCGCCTTTGGGCGTCAGGCTTTATCTTCACCACATCGCTGCCGCCGTCCATCATGGCCGGTGCCGCTGCCAGTGTGCGTTACCTGAAAGCCCACAACGAAAAGCGCATCGCCCATCAGGAACGCGCCCAGACCCTGATGGCGCGTTTCAAATCGGTCGGCATTCCGGTCTTCCCGTCGGTGTCGCATATCGTCCCGGTCCTTGTCGGCTCGGCCCTTCACTGCAAGATGATCTCGGATGTGCTGCTCAACGACTTCGGCATCTATGTCCAGCCGATCAACTACCCGACCGTACCCAAGGGGACCGAGCGCCTGCGCTTCACGCCGTCGCCGGACCACGACGACAAGATGATGGACCATCTGGTCCAGGCCATGGACAAGCTGTGGACGCACTGCAACGTTGCCCGCATGCCGGCGGTCGCCTAGGCCCCCTGAGGCGTCTGCGGACTTGCGCGAAACGGTGAGTCACACCACATTTAGTGCCATGTCGGAGATCTATCTCGAACTTCAGCGCAACGGCGCCTATCTGAAATGCACGGCAATCGACGCGGCTACCGCGGAGGAGGCCGTGGCCATCGGTCCGCTGAACGATCCCGAAGGTGTCAAGCGCCTGGCCGTGCTCAAGCTGAAGAATAAGCTAGCCGGCAAGAAGCCGGGCAAGCCTGGCATCAGCGTATGACGCTGTTTGAAGAGAACGCGGCAATCTTGAAGGACTTTGTTGCCCAAAGAGTGGAACTCTCGAGCCCGCGCGCAGTCGATTTTTCTTTCATCTTCCGTAGCAAAGCCATGGCGGAAATTTTTGCTGGCCAAGCGAAGCAGCAGGGTTTCAAGACTGAAGTCGAGGAGGTTGACGATCTCGACCTCCCTTGGGATGTCACCGTTACCACCGTGATGATTCCCACATGCCAAGTCATTACGGACATCGAGGAAAAACTGGGTGCGTTGGCCGTGACGTGCGAGGGCAGGGCGGACGGTTGGGGTTTCTTCGGCACCTGAGCGGGACACCGAACCTCAGATTCGTAGTCTGATGCTCTATCGTGTCGGCTAAGCCCTTGCCCCCGGCGGCCTATCGGCGTAAACGCTGCGTCATTCCTCTTTCCCATGCAAGCCACAGGATGTGCCCGTGAACGCTCCCGCGAATGCTTCGTCTTTCCGGCCGGAAGGCTTTTTCCATAACGACCTCGCCAATGCCGATGTGGCCGTGCTGCACGCCATCAAGGGCGAACTGCACCGCCAGCAGGAACAGATCGAACTGATCGCGTCGGAAAACATCGTCTCGAAGGCCGTCCTGGAAGCGCAAGGCTCCGTCCTGACCAATAAATACGCCGAAGGCTATCCCGGTCGACGCTATTATGGCGGCTGCGAATATGTCGATGAGGTCGAGAAGCTGGCCATCGAACGCGCCAAGCAGCTGTTCAACTGCAACTTCGCCAACGTCCAGCCGCACTCCGGCGCCCAGGCCAACCAGGCTGTCTTCTTCAGCCTGCTGCAACCCGGCGACACCTATATGGGCATGGACCTGGCCTGTGGCGGTCACCTGACCCACGGTTCGCCCGCCAACCAGTCGGGCAAGTGGTTTAAGGTCGTGCCCTATGGCGTGACCGAGGGCGAGAATGTCATCGACTACGACCAGGTCGCCGAACTGGCCCTGGCCAACAAGCCCAAGCTGATCATCGCGGGCGCTTCGAACTACAGCCGCAAGATCGACTTCAAGCGTTTCCGGGAAATCGCCGATTCGGTCGGCGCCTATCTGTTCGTCGACATGGCCCACTATGCCGGTCTGGTCGCCGGTGGCGCTTACCCCGATCCGCTGCCCCACGCCCATGTCGTCACCACCACGACACACAAGACGCTGCGCGGTCCGCGCGGCGGCATGATTCTCAGCAATGATGAAGCCCTGGGCAAGAAGATCAATTCGGCCGTCTTCCCGGGCCTGCAGGGCGGGCCCTTGATGCACGTCATTGCCGCCAAGGCTGTCGCCTTCGGCGAAGCGCTGCAACCGTCGTTCAAGTCCTACGCCAAGCAGGTCGTCGCCAATGCCCAGGTCCTGTCCGCCACGCTGATCGAGCGCGGCCTGGCCATCGTCACCGGCGGAACGGACAGCCACGTCATGTCGGTCGATCTGCGCCCCAAGGGCCAGACCGGCAAGGCGACCGAAGCCGCCCTAGAAGCCGCCTTCATCACCTGCAACAAGAACGGCATCCCTTACGACCCGCAGCCCTTCACCATTACCTCGGGCGTCCGTCTCGGCACCCCGGCCGGTACGACGCGCGGCTTTACCGAAGCCGAGTTCCGCGCCATCGGCCACCTGATCGCCGACGTCGTCGACGGCATGGCGTCGAACAGCGGCGAACCCGACCTGGCCGTCCAGGAAACCGTTCGCGGCAAGGTCAAGCAATTGACCGATCAGTTCCCCATATACGGCTGATTGAAACACGGCGACGGCCCCCCTAGACGGCCTCAAGGACAAGCATGCGCTGCCCATTTTGCGGTAATCCCGAAACCCAGGTGAAGGACTCACGGCCGTCGGAAGACGGTGGCGCCATTCGCCGTCGCCGGTCCTGTTCCGAATGCGGCGGGCGTTTCACCACGTTCGAGCGCGTGCAACTGCGCGATCTGATGATCGTCAAGCGTTCGGGGCGTCGTACGCCCTTCGATCGTTCGAAGCTTGAGCGGTCGGTTTCGATTGCGCTTCGCAAGCGACCTGTTGACCAGGATCGCATTGATCGGATGGTCTCGGGCATCGTCCGTCAACTGGAAAGCATGGGAGAAACCGACATCGCGTCGGAAACCGTCGGCGGCCTGGTGATGGAAGCCCTGCGTTCTCTCGACGTTGTGGCCTATGTCCGCTACGCCTCGGTCTATCGTGACTTCCGCGAGACGTCGGACTTCGCCAAGTTCCTCGGCGATGAGGGCCTGAACAAGATCCTGGAGCAGCCGCCGCAGACCCTGTCGCCTAAGGGCAATCCAATGCTCAAGGATCCGCCGCGCATCGATCGGGGTCTGGGCGAGCAAGACCTTTCTCCGACGGACGACGCGTGAGACCGCAGGTCACGCTGAAATTGGCGACCACGCTTGACGGGCGCATTGCCACGGCCGCCGGTGAAAGCCGCTGGATCACCGGTGAAGAGGCTCGGCGCTGCGTCCACGAACTTCGCGCCGGGCATGACGCCGTCCTGGTCGGTATCGAGACCGCGCTAAAGGACGACCCCGAACTGACCGTCCGTCTTCAGGGCTACGAAGGCTATCAGCCGACGCGCGTTATCCTGGACTCGCGGGCGCGTCTTCCGCTGAACGCCAAGGTGGTCCAGACGGCGCGGGTTATCCCGACCTATGTCGTGACAACGTCGGACCTGTCGCGCGAAATGCTGGCGGCCCAGGTCAAGCAGATCAAGGTGCCGTCAAAGCATCAGCGCGTCGATCTTGATGCGGCCCTGGACGCGCTTTACAACCATGGCATCGAGCGCCTGTTTGTCGAAGGCGGCGGCGTGGTGGCCACGGCTTTCCTGCGCGCGGGCTATGTCGACCGGCTTGAATGGTTCCGCAGCAGCACCATCTTGGGCGGGGATGCCCGGCCGGTCATCGGGCATCTCAACCTCGATCGCCTGGACCAGATCTACCGCTTTACGCGTCTGGGCGTCCAATCGGTCGGAGATGATCTCTGGGAAAGTTATGAATTGGCGTAAGCAGGAAGGTTTTTGCCCACAGATTAACACAGATTTTCGCAGATTTTTCAGTTCGCTATTTTGACAGGTCGGGCTTTGGCATGACTGTCGATCGCGAAGCGATCTTTTTGGCCTATGCGGCCTTAGGTGCAGGCCGGAGCTCTGAAAAATCTGAGAAAATCTGTGTTAATCTGTGGGGAAATAATCTTCGCTTCGTTGCGCAAAAGGTTGAGGACATAGTGTTTACGGGCATTATTACCAGCATGGGCACAGTGTCTGCCCTCGATAAATCGCCGAACGGCGTCCGCCTGACCATGAAGGTCGGCTTCGACCTTTCCGATGTCGCGCTCGGCGCCTCGATCAGCCATGCCGGTTGCTGCCTGACTGTGGTCACCATCCGCGAAGACGGCTACGACCTCGACGTCTCCAATGAAACTCTCAATGTCACCAACCTCAACCAATGGCAGGTCGGTACCCAGGTCAATCTCGAACGCGCGTTGAAGATCGGCGACGAACTGGGCGGCCATATCGTCTCCGGCCATGTCGACGGCCTGGCCGAGTTGCTCAGCGTGACCAAGGACGGTGACAGCTATCGTCTCAAATTCCGCGCGCCGGCGCCGCTGCATCGCTTTATCGCGCCAAAGGGCTCGGTGGCGCTGGACGGGATATCCCTGACCATCAACGAGGTTGAAGGCGATACGTTCGGGGTCAACATCATTCCGCACACCTGGCACTATACCACATTGTCGCAGACAGCCGTCGGCGGCGTTGTTAATCTTGAGGTTGACCGCCTGGCGCGCTATGCAGCCCGCTGGTTTGAAACTGAGTCCTGAAATGCCCCTGCACAGCGTCCCCAACGATCTCGACAGCCCGATCTCCTCCATCGAGGATATCCTGGAAGACGCCCGCAATGGCCGTCCCTATATCCTGGTCGACGCCGAAGACCGCGAGAATGAGGGCGACGTCGTCATCCCCGCCCAGATGGCGACGCCGGATGTCATCAACTTCATGGCGCGCTTTGCCCGCGGCCTGATCTGCCTGTCGATCACCGGTGAGCGTTCGAAAACCCTGCGTCTGCCGCCCATGGTTCACGACAACGGCGCGCGCAACGGCACGGCCTTCACCGTCTCGATTGAGGCCAAGGACGGCATCTCGACCGGTATCTCGCCCAAGGACCGCGCCCATACCATCGCGGTCGCCATCGATCCGACCAAGGATTCGCGCGATATCGTCTCGCCGGGCCACGTCTTCCCACTGGTCGCCCGCGAAGGCGGCGTCCTGGTCCGCGCCGGCCATACCGAAGCCGCCGTCGACATCTCGCGCATGGCGGGCCTCTATCCCGCCGGGGTGATCTGCGAGATCATCAATGACGACGGCACCATGGCGCGCCTGCCGGACCTGATCAAATTCGCCCAGCTCCACGGCATGAAGATCGGCACCATAGCCGACCTGATCGCCTATCGCCGCCGCACCGAACGCTTCGTCGATCGCGTCCTGGAACAGCCCTTTACCAGCCAATGGGGCGGCCAGTTCCGGCTGTTCGTCTATCGTAACCAGCTCGACGGCTCCGAACACCTGGCCCTGGCGACGCAGATGCCGCAGGCCGGAAAGCCGACCCTGGTTCGCATGCATCAGCTCGATATCGCTTCCGACGTCCTGGCCGGCCTGGGTATGGGCACGCGTGAGTCCTATGTCGAAAAAGCCATGCATCTGATGGCCGAACACGATGGACCGGCGGTCATGGTTCTGCTGCGCGATCCGGATCCGAAGGTCCTGTCCAACCGCTTCGGCGACAGCGAAACCGGGCCCGCCAGCCGCGGTTTGCGTGACTACGGCGTCGGCGCCCAGATCCTGCTCGATCTCGGGGTACGCGACATGATCGCCCTGTCCGGCACGCGACCGAAACCGGCTGCGCTTGAGGGTTACGGCTTAAGCATTATCGATTGGAAAACATTGTAGCTCGCCGGTTGCGTGAGATTTGGCTTTGTCGCAAAGCCTTTAAGCGCTATGGAGCCGCACTCCCTTCTTTTTCAACAGGACGACTCGCTTGTCTCAGGAAAATCCGCTCCGCCTTCTGATCGTCGAAAGCCGCTTCTACGACGACATTGCCGATGAACTCCTGGCCGGCGCCAAGGACGCGCTGGATGCGCACGGCGTCGCCTATGACGTCGTGACCGTGCCGGGCGCCTTCGAAATTCCCGCCGCCATCGCCATGGCCGAAGACGCCGGCCATCGCCCGATGGGCCGCGCCTATGACGGCTATGTCGCCCTGGGCTGCGTTATCCGCGGCGACACGACCCATTACGACTACGTCTGCAATGAATCAGCGCGCGGCCTGATGGACCTGAGCTACAAGCAGCGCCTGGCGATCGGTTACGGTATCCTGACGGTCGAAGACGAGGATCAGGCCTGGGTCCGCGCCCGTCGCTCGGAAGGCGACAAGGGTGGTACGGTCGCCAAGGTCTGCCTGACCATGATCGGCCTGCGCAAGTCGCTGATGGAGGGCTCGGTATGACCGACGCACCTAAACCCACCAGCCTGAAGGCCGTGATCGATCAGCTCAACACGCCGCAAGTCAAGTCCCTGACCCAACGCGACAAGCGCGCCCGCACCGTGGCGCGTCTCGTCCTGGTCCAGGCCCTGTACCAGATGGAGCTGACCGGCACCGGCGTCGAAACCGTCATCCGCGAATTTGCCGACTACCGTTTCGATGGCGACCTCGACGGCGAACCCCTGGCGGCGGCCGACGAAGCCTTCTTTGCCGAAGGTGCGCGCGCCATTGTCGCAGAGCAGGGCGTGATCGATCCGCTGATTACGGGGCGCCTGGCCAACAACTGGCGGCTCGAACGGCTGGACACGACGGTCCGCGCCATCCTGCGCGCCGGCACCTGGGAGCTGAAGTTCCGTCCCGACGTCGGGCTTGAAGTGGTGATCAACGAATATGTCGAAATCGCCCGGGCCTTCTTCGGCGAAACCGAGGCCCGCTTTGTCAATGCCGCCCTCGACGGCGTTGCCAAGGACGCCCGCAAGTAAGTGAAATTGCTGAGGTAGTGTCTTACTTTGCCCACCCCGCGTGCGGGGAGGGTGGCGCGAAGCGCCGGGCGGCGCACTTTCTTCCTTACGTTCACGGCTTTTTGCACTTAGAAATTCCCCTATCCGGGGTAAACTCGACTGTTTTCATGGCGGAGTTCGCTAATGAGTGAGCATCACGACGAGTTCTCCATCATCGATCATTTGTTCAAGCCGCTGGCGGGCTTAAGCCGCGAGGCGAGGGGGCTGATGGACGATGTCGCTGTCATCGCCGCCGATGCCAACCACGATCTGGTCATCAGTACCGATGCCCTGGTCGCCGGCGTCCATTTTTTCGAACACGATCCGCTCGACCTGGTGGCGCGCAAGCTGATCCGCGTCAATCTGTCGGATATCATCGCCAAGGGTGCGACACCCTTCGGCTATCAACTGGTCACCGCCTGGCCGCGCGGCACCACCTATTCCGAAAAGCAGGACTTTGTCCGCGGCCTGAAGATCGAGCAGGACCGCTTCGGTCTTGACCTGTTTGGCGGCGACACGGTCTCGACCTATGGCCCTTTGCACGTTTCCATGACCATTTTCGGCCGCGTGGCGCCAGGTCGCGCCCTGTCCCGCCTTGGGGCGCGGCCGGGCGACAAGGTGCTGATCAGCGGCTATATCGGCCAGGGCTATCTCGGCCTGAAAGCGCTGCAGGGCTTGCTGGTCGGTGTATCGCATGCCGATTGCAATGAGGTCATCGAATCCTATCATCTGCCCGAAATCCGTCTTGATTTGATTACTCCCCTGCGTGACCACGCGCGCGCCAGCATGGATGTATCCGACGGGCTCCTGGCCGACGCCGACCATATGGCGCGGGCCAACAAGCTGATGATCCGCCTTGACCTCAACAAGGTGCCGACGTCGCTGGCGGCGCGGGCCGCCATTGCCGCCGGTCTCAGCCCGGTCGAACTGGTGACCGGCGGGGACGATTATCAGATACTGTGCACAGCCGACGACGCAGGCGCCCGGGCGCTGATCATGTCGGGATTTTATGAAATCGGCACCTGTCTCGGCCTGTCGGAAGATACGCCGGCCGGCGCCGAACTGTGGGCGGATGGTCGCCGCATCGAGGTCTCGGACAAGGGTTTCAAACACCCGCTCTGAACGCCGGTTTCGCAACCGCAACATTTCCTGTTTATTGGAAATTTACAAAGACCATATCGATTCCGCCGCCTGATCGGATTGTCCGAGGCTTCCACCTCCAGTACTCATAGGCCAGACGCTGGAGGCGTTATCATGAAAAAATTTCCGCTCTATATGACCGTTGCCGGCCTGACCCTGGCCATGCTGGCCCCGACATTAGCCATGGCCCAGGACAACGACCTGCGTAGCTATGACGGCTACTGCTATGCCAAGAAGAAGGAAGCCCAACGCAACGGCACGATTATCGGTGCGGTGATTGGTGGCCTGGTCGGCAGCCAGGTGTCGAAGAACGAACGCGGCCTCGGTACGGTAGGTGGTGCGGTTATCGGCGGCGTTATCGGCAACCAGGCCGGCAAGAGCAGCGTCAAATGCTATAACGGCGAATACTATTCCTATCAGGGTTCGTACTACGATCCGGCGCCGGCCCCGTCCGGTTACACCACGGTTTATTATCGTCAGCGCCCGCCGCAGACCTATTATTCGACCGTCTATTATGATCGCTATCACCACACCAGCCCGGGCCCCTGGGGCTACCAGGACGCGTGGCGCGATGACGGTCAGAACCCCTATGGCTGGCGCGATGACCATGGCAACTGGCACGACGGCCAGCGCAACCACCACAAGCGGAATCACCACGACAATGGTCGCCACAATGGCCATGACCGCCACTGATCTCCCAGGTTTCTCCCGGTAAACTCGCCCTTCGGATCAAAAATCCGGAGGGTTTTTTTCTTGCAGAAAACTTATCGCCACAATGGTTAATACGCTGTTCAGCCAAATTGCGCAGGTGATGGCCTGAGCCTAACCTTGGGGCCATAAGGCGAGGCCCATTGGCTTCGATACAGATCGGAGTTTGGTTCAATGACGCGTATCTGGACTCTATCCGCAGCAGCAGGGGTGATCATCGCGGCCGCATTCGCTCTGCCAGCCGCTGCCCAAAACTATTCGCAAGACTATGACAACACCTATTATCATAACGAAAGTTGCTACGATCGCGACCAGGAGGCCACCGGTGGCGGTGTCGTGGCCGGCGCGGTTGTGGGTGGCGCCGTCGGCGGCCCCGTCGGCGCGGTTGTCGGTGCGGCGGTGGGCGGCAGCGCGGGCGACGACAGCGTCGACTGCCGCTATGAGCGCTACGAAGACGGCAATGGCTATGACCGCTACGGCGACGGCTATGGCCGCGGCCGGGACGGCGGTCAGGGTGATTACCGCGACGGATACCGCGACGGTTATCATGACCGCGACAACTACGACCGCCGCCTGAACGGTATGGATCGCGGCTACCACGCCGATGGATACTATTACCGCCGCTCGACCTACCGGGAGGGCTATTACGACCGTTATGGCGTCTGGCACAGCAGCTATGACACCAGCCGTCGCAACCGCTACTAATGAAAGGACCCGACCATGACATTCTTATCCCACGGTACAAAGCTGGCGGTTGCCGTTTTCGGCGCGGCCCTGCTGCTCCCGGCCGCCACCATGGCGCAGGACTATGACGGCTACTGCTATCAACGCAAGAAGGACGCCGGCCACAAGGGTGCCATTATCGGCGCCATCATCGGCGGCGCGATCGGCAGCCAGGTTTCGAAGAACGAGCGCGGCCTGGGTACGGTCGGCGGTGCGGTGATTGGTGGTTCGATCGGCCATAACGCCGGCAAGAACAGCGTAAAATGCTATAATGGCCAGTATTATTCCTACGAGAACGGCTATTACGACCCGCCGCCCGCACCGGACGGTTATGGCGTCGTCTACTACAACAGCCGCCCCAGCCGTGACTATTACGACTCGGTCGAGACGCGTCAAGCCTATCGCGACGGCTATGACCGCGGATACCGCTCCGGCCGCAGCAACCGCGACGGATGGTATGATGACGACGGTTACTGGCACGAAGGCCGCCGGTAAGGCACAAAAGGCCGTGGTGAAAGCGAAAAGCCCTCCGGCAGGAGGGCTTTTTGTTAAGGGTCTTACGGCAAAATAGGGTCATGCCTGTGACCTTGAATCGCCGCTTCCTGCTTGCTGGTCAGCTTTGCGCTGGCCTGTCCCTGTTCGTCTCAGCACCTTCGGCCGTTGCCGGGGAGGGGAAGAAGGAGGGCAACAGCGACCCGTCGGTTCGCCTGGCGTCGATCGGCATCCCGGTCATGCACGATCGTCAGGTGGTCAACTACCTGTTCCTGTCCATCCGCATAAACCTGACCATGACGGCGCCGGAAGGCAAGTTCCGTGAGATGGAGCCGATGTTCCGTGATGCTCTGGTTCGTCTGGCCCATCGCGTCTCCTTCGGCAAGCCCGACCGCAGCGATCAACTGGACGAGCCGAAGTTCAAGACCGCCGTCACAGCGGAATTCAGCAAGATCACCGGCCCGGGCATGATCAAATCCGTCGACGTCCTGTCACAGAGCCCCAAACGACATCTGGACTAGATAGGTGTGAACGACGGTACACTGCCGCTGATAAAAGATATTTTCAAAAATTAATTTTCTTTTATTTCAATAGCTTGTTGGGTTATCAACAAATTCGGCATTATGGCCGCTAAACAAATCCCGAAATCTTCCGATTGAGTCTTATCGGTGTAGCGGTATGGCGAAGGCCGGCAGGTTAGGGGATTGAGTTTATGGTAGCAGTTGTAACGGGCGCAGGCCTGGGTCTTGTCTTGGGCTCCGGTTCGGTTTTAGGCAGCCGTGGGCAAGTTGGGTCGGCGCGGTTGGGCCAGGCCGGGACCAATGTTACAGTCAATGCCGCCACGGGCAATCTGGTTGTCCAGAGCGTCGACGACATTCTGATCGGCCGCGGTCCCGACGATGTCATCACAAATACCTACAACAGCCAGGTCGCCAGCGGCAACGGCTGGCGGGAAAGCGTCCTGCGCAGCGTTGGGCTCGTGTCCGGGACCGTCAACAGCGATCCCAGCACGGCCAAGCATTACGGCGCCGACGGCTCCGAGGTCCTCTATACATTTTACGCCAGCTATGGCGGTCAGGCGAACGTCTATGTCGGCAACGAGTCGGACGGCGCCTACGACACGCTGACCTTCAATGCCGGGAACAACAAATGGACGTGGACCGAAGGCAAGAGCCGGATCGTCGAGGTTTATGACGGCGCCAACAACGGTCGCCTGGTATCGACGACTGACTCCGACGGCAATGCCCTGACCTACACCTATAACGGCAACGGCCTGGTCTCGACGATTTCTACGGCCAATGGAGAAACCACCAACTTTACCTATGTCCTGAGCAACGGCCAATATCTGGTCAATACGATTTACCACGTCGCGGCAAGCCTGACCCAGACACGGACCTATTATTACTACGACACATCCAACCGCCTCACCGATGTGAAGATCGACCTGACGCCGGCCGATACGGATGCCGCCAACAATACAATCGCCGACAACTATATCTACACCACCTCCTATACCTATGACGGGACCACCAACCGGATCGCGTCGATTGTCGAGCGCGAAGGCGTCGGGAATATTACCAGTCAACTCAACATCGCCTATGTCCTGGTAGGCTCGGCCTATGCCGTGTCGACCCTGACCCAGATGGTCGCGGCAGGCGTCACCAGTGTCACGAGCTTCAGCTATGCCGCCGGCAAGACGACGGTGACCGATGCCCAAGGGGCCGTTACGACCTTCGTCTACGACAGCAACAAGCGGCTGACCCAGCTGACCTCGCCGGCCGCCTCCGCGGGCGGTGCACCGCAGTCGCAGTATTTCAGCTATGATGCCAATGGCAACCTGCTTTACAGCGGTCCGACTGGCGACCCCCTGTTCAGCGATATTGAGACCTATTGGGCTGACCTTGCCAACACAGGTGGCGTTGCCACGACCCAGACGACTGAGATCGACGGAGGAGTCCGCGTCTATCGCCGGACAACAGGAACCGCAACACCGGCTGCAGGCTGGGTGATGCGGCTGGGACAATCGGTCCAGGGGCAAACGCCGGTTAATCCAGGTCAGACAGTGACCGTAAGTCTCTACGCCGCCACTGCGGGCGCCAGTCAGCTCACGATTTTCGCGCAGTTCCGCGATGCCGGCGGCGTGGCTGTCGGCACAGCCCTCACCAATGTCGTTTTGAACGGCACGCTGGGCGCCAGTGGCGTGGCGACGGCCAAATTTGCCACAGTGTCCGGCACCGCGCCGGCAGGCACCGTCTATGTAGAATTGATGGTTCAGGCAACAGCCGACGGCACAGGGGCGCTAAACGTCGCCATCGCCCAGCCGACCATCGTGGTTGACGGTGGCGTACAGGTGCCAGCCTACAGATATACCTATGATGCCAATGGTAACCGGCTGTCCCAGACGGACATTTTCGGCAATCAGACGCTTTACACCTACAACAGCAACAACCAGTTGCTGACGAAGACCGACTATGCCGATCCGGCGACGCCGCTGACAACGCGTTATGTCTACGATGCCGAGAACCACCTGACCTATGTCATCAGCCCGGTGGGGGAGGTGACGCGCTACATCTACAACAGCTACGGCCAGCAAACCGGCGTCGTCCAATACACCGACCCGGTCAACGACATCTATTCGACGGCGGTCAATCCGGCCGACGCGGCCATGTACAGCTGGGCGACGGCGGCAGGCCGCAGCAAGCTGGTCGCCCACCGCACCGACATGACCTACGACGCGCGCGGCGCGCTGCTGACCTCGACCACCTATACCGCCGAGAACAACGATACCGAAGCTACGGGCGCAGGTACGGCCAGGACGACTAACTACGTCTACAACTCGGTCGGGCAACTGGTGAAGCGCTTCCTGTCGACGCCGGCCATGACGGATCCGAATGTCCTGCCGAAGGAAACTTTCGTTTATGATGGCCTGGGGCGGGTGTTGAAGGTCACCGACTTTAACGGCGTGCTGACGAAAACCATCTATGACAGCACAACAACGGGGGCCAGGGCGACTGTAACTCTGGGAGATAACACGACTACTAGAACCTCGACCTACGACCTGGCTGGTAATCTGATCGCGTACACCGCCTGGGGGTCCGATGTGACCGCGAAGACGATCTATGTCTACGATTCCAACGGCAATCTGATCCGGACGACGGACCTGTCCAACCCGGGTAGTGCGACGGATGTGAGCGGGCGCTCGACCTATTTTGTCTATGACGACCTGAACCGAAAGGTGGCCGATGTCGCCGCCGACGGTACGATCGTCGTCTATCGCTACAATATGAGTGGCCAGGTGATCGCTACGATCGCCTACGCCAACAAGCTGTCGGCGGCGCAGATCACAACGCTTTACAATGCGACCAACGCCAATGCCTCGGTCAACCTGTCCGCCGTCACGCCAACGGCTTCGGCAAGCGATGACCGCTGGACCTGGACGATCTACGATGCCGACGGGCGCATGGTGCAGACGATAGACGGCCTGGGGGACGTGACCACCTATGCCTATGACGGGGCGGATCGCCTGGTCACCACGACGGCCTATGCCACGGCATTGGCAGCGGCGACAGTGACCGGCTTCAAGACCTTCCTGCCGGCCATGGCGGTCGCAGTGTCGGTGAATGCGACCGATGACCGGGTCACGCGCGTCTTCTACGACGCGGACAGCCGGGTGGTCGGGGTTCTGGACGGCGACGGTTATCTGACGAGGACCTTTTATGACGGCGCCGGGGAGAAGATCCGCACGCTTGCCTATGCCACCCAGACCAATGCCACCTATCGGGCCAGTGGCACCCTGGCGCAGCTGACCAGCGGCCTGGGGGATGCGGCTTCGGACATCAACAACTGGTTCCTTTATGATGACGCCGGGATGCTGGCGGCAAGTGTCGATGGCGAAGGCTATGTCACAACCTACAGTCGGACCTACACCACCACGACCTACAAAGACACGGTCACGCGCTTCGGCGATTCCCCTGTCGATCCGACCGTCGCGCCGGCCCTGACCGGCCTCCCGGTGCCGACCAAGACAGAAATCACGACTTCCACCTATGACCTGGAAGGCCATATCAAGGCAACGAGCCGGCCTCAGCTTCTCACGGGCGGCGTTGCTGAAACGACAACCTACAGTTACGACAGTGTCTACAACCTGGTCAGCCAGAGTACGGGCAGCTCGACGTCAGAAGCCGGCGGGGCGGATGGCCGTACGGCCAGTACGCGTTATGATAGCCTGGGGCGTGTGACCGGACGGTTGGACGGCATCGGCTCGGTGGCGCTGGCGGCCCTGGGCGCGAGCCCAACCGCGACCCAGATCGACAATGTCTACACGACCTACGGGACGACCTATAGCTACGACACCTGGGGGCGGCTGATCTCGCAGCGCGACCCAAATGGCAACAAAACCCTGTTCTTCTATGACCTGGACAACCGCCTGACCTACCAGGTCGATGCGACCGGTGGCGTCGTCCAGTATGTCTACACCACATTCAGCGAAAAGAGCGATGTCCTCACCTATGTCACGCCGGTCGCCCTGGCGGGCCTGGCCGGCGGGGGGGATTGGTCCCTGACGGGCCTGATCACAACGGATAACGCCAAGGACAGCAAGAGCCATACGGATTACGATGTCGCCGGTCAGGTTGTCACAGTCATCGACTACCAGACATCCACGGTCAGCGGGTCGACATTCTACCTCTACAACGCTTTTGGTGAGGTGAAGCGCCAGACTGCACCGCTGCCGGCCTCCGTGACGGTCAGGACGGATATGGTCTACACCCGTCGCGGCCTGCTGCAGTCCTCGACGGCGGACGTCGGCGGATTGGCCCTGACCACCGGCTATCTCTACAATGCCTTTGGCCAGGTCAAACAGGTAACCGACGCCAATAGCAGCATCCGGACGACCGACTATTATCGTACCGGCAAGATCAAGACGCAGACCGACGCCCTGATCCACAGCGCGGGCTTCACCTATGACGGCTTCGGCCATGTGGTGACATCAAGCGACCGGACCGGGGCGGTGACCAACTACGACTACACCCTGTTCGATCGCCAGATCACAGTCAAGGATCCGAACAACATCTCCACGGTCACGACCAACAACGCCTATGGCCAGACGGTCAGGACGGTCGTCGATTCGGGCAGTGGCAAGCTGAACCTCACCAGCAAATACGTCTATGACGACGATGGCAAAGTGATCTCCGCAACCGACGCGTTGAACCATGTCACGCGCTATGTCTACGACGTTGCTGATCGTCTCGCCTATGTCATTGATCCGATCGGTGCTGTAACAGCCTATACCTACGACAACGCCAACCGGGTGACCAAGACTGTCGTTTATGCGGCCTTCAACCTGACGACCCAGACCCAGACCCTGGCCAACATGACGTCCTGGGTTACATCCAATACCAACGCCGCCAAGGATTTGGCGACATACACCAGTTATGACGGCAAGGGCCAGGTCAAGACGACGACCGATGCCAACAATGTCGTCACGACCTATACCTATGATCGCGATGGCCGTGTCCTGACTTCGGTCGTCGGCGGGCTCAACCTGACCACGACTACGGAGTACGACGTGGCCGGGCGCGTGTCGAAGGTGACGTCGCCGGCCAATGTCGTTACGCAATACACCTACGATGCCGTCGGACGGCTGACTCAACAGGCCATCAATCCTGCCGGCCTCAATCTGAAGACCCAATACGAGTACGATCCCGACGGCAATGTCATCTCGAAGATCGACGCCGAAAACAACAAGACGCGCTGTGCCTACGACGCCGAAAACCGTCAGGTCTATGTCGTCGATCCGACCGGCGCCGTGATCGGCTACACCTACGACAATGAAGGCCGGGTTGTTCAGGCGGTGCAGTATGCCGCCACCTATGGCACGGGTGGAAACCTGGTTGCCGCGGATATGAACACCTGGGCGGGTGCCAATGGCAATGCCGCCCTCGATCTGGTGACGCGCTCGGTGTACGATCTGGGCGGACGCCTGGTCTATGCGATCGATCCCGCCGGTGCGGTGACGCGTTGCTTCTATGATGGCGACGGCAATGTCACCCAGACGATCCAGTATTCGACGGCCTTCACTGCGACGGGCGTCAAGTGGCTGTCCGACCTGACGACCTGGGCGAACACGCCCGCCAACAATACGATCAAGGACCTCTATACCTTCTCGTATTACGACGCCGACGGCCGGGTGATCTACGCCATGGATCCGGTCTGCGCCACGTCGGGCCTGACAGCCGCCTCGGTCACCGCCTACACCTATGACAGCGATGACCGGGTCACCCAGGTCTATCGCTATTTTACCCAACTTACGACGACCGGATCACCGCCCACGCAGCCGACCCTGGCCACTGTGCAGGCGCTGGCGACCAATGCCAGCGACCTTGTGACACGAACGGTCTATGACGCCGCCGGTCGCGTTGCCTATACGATCGATGCCACCAATGCCGTGACGACCTATAGCTATGACGGTAATGGCCAGGTCACCCAGACGCTGCAGTCGTTTGTCAAGTTCCCGACGGCGCAAACCGGCCCGCAACTGCTGTCCTATATGCAGGGCTGGGCCGCCACCCCCGCCAATATCAGCACCAGCGACCTGACGTCGCGGGCGGTTTACGACGCCGCCGGACGCCTGACCTACTCCATCGATGCGACCAATGCCGTAACGGCCTATATTTACAACGCTGATGGCCGGGTGACCCAGACGGTCCAGTATGCCGTCCTGCTGCCGATCGGGCAGGCCTTGTCCACCCTGGCCACGTGGACCGCGGCCAATGCGGCGGGTAGCCGCACGACGACTGCCAGCTACGATGCCGCCGGCCGCCTCAGCTATTCGATCGATGCCGGCAGCTACAGAACCGACTACCTGTACGACAAGAACAGCCGCGTCACCCAGGCGACGCGCTACCTGACGGCAACGCCGGCGCAAACCCTGGTGACGCGCTACGCCTATGACGCCGCCGGACAACAGGCCTTTGTCATCGATGCGACGAACGCCGTGACGGCCTATAGCTATGACACGACAGGCCGGGTGACGCGGACGGTCCAGTATTCGACCACCCTGGCGACGTCGGTGACCGGAGTCCGGCTTCTCTCCGACATGCAGACCTGGGCTGCCGGCAACACGGTCGCGGCCAAGGACCGAATGACGCGCGCGGTCTATGACGACGGGCGCCTGACCTACACCATCGATCCGGCCGGCGCCGTCACGGCCTCGACCTACGATACCTTCGGCCGCGTCACCAAGACGGTCCAGTATGCGACCGTCTACGGCACATCCGAAATCGCCGCCCCCAAGCCATCCGACATGGTGACCTGGATAGCGGGGCACCTCGATGCGACGAACGACCGCAACACCACAAACTACGCCTACGACAATGAGGGCCGTCTGACCTTTGTCACCGACCCGCAGGGCATAGTGATGCGGCAGGGTTACGACACGTTCGGCCGCAAAAACCTCGTGTGGAATGCCTACGGAACCGCTGACGTCGTCATTACAAAATGGGTCTTCAACGGCAACGACCAGGTGACCACTCTATTTGCACCTTACACAGGAACTGACCAGTTGGTCACCTACGCCAGTTACGACACGTTCGGCCGCCAACAGACCGCAACGGATGGCAAGGGATATGTCACGAACTACAGCTATGACGCCGATGGCCGGGTGAAGAGCGTGGCCACGCCGACGGGCGATGTGGCGGGCAGCCTCATTGCGACAACCTATACCGACTACAATGCCTTCGGCGACGTGGTAAAGATCACCGATCCGAACAACAATGCCGGCTATTTCTATTATGACGGCCTGGGCCGCCAGACCCTGCAGATCGATACCGAGGGCTATGCGACCAAGACGGATTACGACCTGAGTGGCGAAATCAAGTCGGTTCGGCGCTGCTTTACCAAGGTCGATCTCACCAACATCTCCGCCACGAATCCGCCGACGGTTACGACCAACAACACCATCGATAACGTCACCGGCTTTACGCACGACGGAGTCGGCCGCGTGCTGACCAGCACCAACGGCGAGACCAAGACGACGAGCTACAGCTATGATACTTTCGGCAACCGCCTGACGATGCTGAATGCCGCCAATGCGACGGTAACCTACACCTACGACACGCGCGGCTTGCTTCTGACGCAGGCCACGCCTGCCAGCAATGTGCTGGAAGTCGCGACTGATCCCGCTTCGATGATCGCGCCAGCGACGACCACGACCTATGAATATAATGCCTTCGGCAATCGCACCAAGATGATCGAGAGCAAGACGGTCGGGACTATCACGACTGTGCTGCGCAACACGATCTATGTATATGACAAGATCGACCAACTGATCCAGCAAAAGGGCGATGCGGTCACGGTCACCTCCAGCGCGGGCGTGCAGACGGCGGGCGTGATACCGACCCAGAGCTTCGTCTATGACAAGCGCGGCAACCAGATCGGTGTCAAGGACGCCAATGGCGCCGTCACCTGGAGCTATTACAACCTGCGTAACGACAAAACGGCGCAGGTCGATGCCCTGGGCGCCCTGACCACCTGGACCTGGGACGCCAACCACAACCAGCTGTCGCAGCGGATCTATGGTACTGCCTTTACGCCACCGACCGATCCGGCTGCCGGAGGAACCACACCACCGACGCCGATACCCGATCCCACCAGTTACCGCGAGACCGATTTTACCTACGACAAGGCCAACCGCCAACTGACCTCAACGATTACCAGCGCTGCGGTCATTGTAACCGGCAAAGGGAACATAACAGACGGTAGCTGGTCATCGTCCTTGGAAGCTCTGACGAGTTCCATGGCTTATGATCTCAACGGCAATGTCATCAAGCAGACCGACGCCAACAGCAACAGCGTCTATACCTGGTACGACAAGCTGGGCCGCAAGACGGCGACGGTAGATCAGGCGGGCTATATGACCGCCTACACGCTGGACGCCGAAGGCAATGTGACGTCGCAGACCCAGTACGCCACCGCGCTGGCGGGACCGTTCACTGCCGGCGGCACGTCACCGACGGCGCCGACCGCCAACGCGGCCGACCGCACCACGACCTTTACCTACGACCATAACGGTCAGCGCCTGAGCGAAACGCGGACCGGTGTCGACTACGCGACCGTCAACACCTACAATGTAGCCACGACGACCAATGCCGACGTCACGATCTACTTCACCTATAACGATCTCGGCCAGGTACTCACCAAGCAGGAGGCGACGGGCGACGTCACCACCTATCTCTACGATAATCTCGGCCGGGTGGCAAAGATGACGACCGCTACGGGCGCCGCCAATGCCAACACGACCCTGACCACCTATGACGGTCTGGGCAATGTCCTAAAGACCATCGCCGGTTATGGCACGTCGACAACTGAAACGACGACCTATGCCTACGGTGCGGGCGGGCGGTTGACACTCAAGACCGATGCAACAGGGTTTGCGATCGGGTATTACTATGACGCCAATGGACAGGTAACCCTGGCAAGCTACGGCCGTGTCAAGTCGGACACCACTATAGTTGCCGAGGCGGACCTGACGACCTATGACGCTTTGGGTCGGGTCATCTCCAGCGCAAAAGGCTCCTGGAATGGCACGCAATGGGTTGTCGGCGACACGACGACCGACACCTTCTACAACACCTATGGCGACGTCGTCGCGCGCGGGACTAATACCGGGCGTGTCCT
This sequence comes from Asticcacaulis sp. P2_C5, assembly GCF_056404555.1. Classification (NCBI taxonomy): domain Bacteria; kingdom Pseudomonadati; phylum Pseudomonadota; class Alphaproteobacteria; order Caulobacterales; family Caulobacteraceae; genus Asticcacaulis; species Asticcacaulis sp. P2_C5. The sequence goes on along the minus strand of NZ_JBFUDU010000012.1, from coordinate 70,699 downwards.
GGCCAAGGCGCAGGAATATTCGGACTATGACGCGGCCGGCCGGGTGTGGCGCAGCAATGCCGACGGCGGGGTGACCAAGGTCTATGGCTATGACGACAATGGCAACGCCACCCTGGTGCTGCAAAGCCTGGGCACGACCGATCTGCGTAATGTAGCCGATCTCACGGCTGCGCTCGCGGCCACGGGTACGACCCGGATCATCAGTCTCTACGACAGCCGCAACGAACTGGTCGACGTCAAGCGGCCGGCCCCTGTCAATCTCGACGGGACGATCACCAGCGTCAGTGATGTCAAGGTGGCGCCGAACACCGTGACCGTAACCCAAGTCAATTACGGCGGTGGGCAAAGTAGCACCTATCATCCGAACATATTGGTCAGGCTGAGTACGCAGCAGATGACGTTGATCAACGGCAACGGGGATATCCATACCAAGATAACTTGCACTTCCAGCACTCCATCGGTAGCGCTGGATATTGTCCGCCCTGCGGGTTCGCTAGACCTGGCGAATGAATGGTTGACTTTCCCGGCATCCAACACCACGCAAGGTTATTTTTACACCGTTGAGGTCTATCAGAACGGCCCCGGCAGTTCGACGACCACACTCAAGAGCCCGACAACCTATTACGCGTCGGGCGCGTACACGACGGATGTCTACTCGAACACTATCGGCTCCGCCCTGCAGATCCAGGGTGTCGATCCGATGACGACGGCGCTTACCCTGTATGTACGGGTCAGCGGTTCCAGCGGCGATTTTACAGCCATCCCAATGGCAGCGCTTTACGATTCCTACGGGGCCGTCGTTGCCGGCGGGTTCACATGCGACACGCGGGCGGCGCCGTTCAACGGCATGGCCAATTCAAGCTGGGAGATCAAGTATCTTGCCACGGCCGGGACCCGCGTGCTCGACGCCAAGGCCGGCAGCCTGACGTTCAATGCCGGCGGCACCGCGGCCGCTGGCGCCTTCACGGCCGTACCGGTCTTTGCAGCAGTAGTGGTGCCGGTCAGCGGATTGTGGCAGTTGTCGACCGCGGCCTTGCCGGCGGCCTATACCGACAGCTTTCAGACCTTCAATGCGTTCGGCGATATCCTGACCCAGACCGACGCCAATGGCAAAACCACGTCCTTCACCTATAACGACCTGGGCAAGCTGACACAAAAGGCCGGACCGCAGGTCAGTGTGGTCAGCGAGACCGGAGCGGTCTCCACGACGGCCAATCCGACGGAGATCTATTATTACGACAAGTCCGGGCGCCTGGTCGGCCATCGCGATGCCAATTCGAACCTGACCACGCAGATCCTGCTGGCCGGCACGGGCTATGGCGGGGCCGAGGCCCTGGTCAAGACGCAGTACAATCCGGACTGGGGTGTCATCAACAACGGCTATGACATTTTCGGCAATGTCCTGACGGTAATCGACACAATCGGCGCGTTGACGACCAATACCTATGACGGTGATAACCGCCTGCTGACGGTCGCCCATCCGACGCGGACGGGCACCGAACTGAGCTTTACCTACGGTCCGTCGCAGTTGGTCGACACCTATGTCTATGACGGGCTGGGTCATCGGATCAAGCATACCAACAACGTCCTGACCGGCCAGAGCGAGACGACGGATTACGACCTGCAGGGCCGGGTGTCCTCAACTGTCACCTTCGGCGGGCAGACGACCGGCTACGGCTACACATGGACGGCGATGACAGCGACGGGCAAGGTGACGGCCGGCCAGACGAATGCCGGCGCCTGGACCCTGACCACGACGAACTGGGGGCGGACCTCCTCGGTCACCAGCGACTATTTCAGCAAGGTGACGACGAACCAGGACCTGGGCGGGCACACGACCACCTTCAGCTACAACCTGACCGGCCAGGTGACCCACCAGGCCAGCACGGCGGGCCAGTCGATCGACTATAGCTACACGGCGACCGGCCAGGTCGCCGCCATCACCGACAATGTGTCGCAAATGAAGTCGCTCTATGTCTATGACGGCAACGGCAACCGTACGCGGGAGATCTATTACAGCCTGGGCGCGTCACCGGTCTATGCCGAGAACGCGGCGATCAGCTATGACGCACTGAACCGGGTGACCGAGTACAAGGACAGCCAGACGCGCATCACCTATGCCTACGACGCCCAAGGCAACCGGCGAAACGTCATCAGCACCTACACTCAGAAGGGCGCTAGCGGCACGACGGCCTACTGGTACAAATACGACGTCATGAACCGCTTTACCGTAACCAAGGGCAGCCTGGTGGGTAACGCCATCACCGGTGGCACGGCCATTTCCTATAATCCGCGTGGCGAACGCGTCAATACGGTCTCCGCCGACGGCCATACTGACTACTATAACTACACCACCGACGGCTATCTCTACGCGGTCAACCTCATCCCGACAACCGGCGGCAACATCGCCTACAGAATAGGCCGCACCACCGACGTGTTGGGCCGGATGCGGTCCTATGTCGAATACAAGGATGACGGAACCGTCCTGCTGACCCGCAATATGACCTATGACGGCGACAACCGCGTCATCGATGAAACCGACGTCACCAACGGCACGACCGATGGGAATGCCACGACCTTTACCAATGTCATTCACAACGATTACCGCGCATTGGTGGGATCGACCTATACCGGTGCCGACCAGGGTGTCCTGATCCATTCGAAAACCGACCAGACGCGGGTGCAGGGGAGCTCCACGACCAACAATACGACGGAGGCCGTCTACAGCTACGCCTGGTGGGCGGGCGCCAAGTCGGCGAGCATGACGGTGACCGGTGCCAGCACGGGGACATCGACCAATACCTACGACGTCAACGGCTACCTGACCCAGGTTGCCGATACCGGCGTGAAGCGGAATGTGGTGTACCAGAACGATATCTTCGGCCAGGTCCTGACGCGCCAGGAATCAAATTACAGCACGCTGGCGGGCGTCTATCTGCCGGGCGCGCGGCGCAGCTTCTTCTATCTCAACAGCCATTCGATCGGCGATGTCGGCACTGACCAGCTGGCAAGCCGTGTCGATTATGTCCAGCAACTGGCCGACGACCAGGCCAATGCCACCAGCGTGACGCAGTCGTGGACCTACTTCAACACCGCCACACCCGTGGTCGGGCTCAATGCCAATTTCGACGCCAATTACGAGGCGTACAACTCTACTTCGGTGGATCAATCGGGCTCGAGCTATACGGCCACAGGCGGCGAGAGCCTGCAGTCCGTCGCCCAGAACCTGTGGGGTGATAGCAGCCTGTGGTACCTGCTGGCCGATGCCAACGGCCTGGACCCCAGTGTGACTCTGGATGCCGGCCAGAGGCTGACCGTTCCGGGCAGGACGACCAACGTCCATAACAACACCACGACCTTCAAGCCGTACGACCCCAACGAAGCCCAGGGCAATACCAACGCGACCCAGCCGCAACCGCCGGTGAAACAACACGGCTGTGGCGAGATCGGCGATATGATCGCCCTGTTTGTGTCGGTGGTAGTCTATGTCGCGGTTCTCTACGTTACGCACGATCCCGTACTTGCCGCCCAAGCATCGAATGTTTCACATCAGGTTGTCGAAATCGCTGTCGGTAACCAGTCCAAATTCAGTTTGAAAGAGCTCCAGTCAGCTCGCACTGCTGCTATCCTTATGCAGTATGTCCCGTTTCCCGACACCGGTAGCCAATTGCTGAACACCGCGATCTACGCTGCCGAAGCCAGTGTTGTTCACCAGGGCACGAACATGGCTTACGGCTTACAAAAGAAATTCGACTGGACGTCCGTTGCCGTTGCGGGTGCCTCCGGCGCCGCGGTACTGGGTGCGCAAAACTGGGTCGATGGCCTGAATATCGATGGTACGCTCCCTAAGGGCGTACCGATGAGTGAGGTCACGGCACGAGGGGGATGGAAGACAGGAATCGTTCTGACCGGTGCGGCTGATCTACTGGCCAGTGCGGCGACAAAGAGCCTGCTGACCGGCCAGGATTTCGGCAAGAGCCTTCGCGAAGCCCTGCCGGATGCGGTTGGCGGCATGGTGGGCACGATCGGTAACCGGGTTGGGCAGTGGATTGGTGTGGCGTATGAGGAGAGACGTGCGTCTGGCAAGGTAGCCACGGGCCGTTCACAAGCCAGTCAAATTTCCCATGCGAAGAGCGGCGGCGTGACAGGACCGAGCGGTGAATCAATTTCGCCTGCTCAAGAAATTTTACAGGCGGTACCGGCAGACGACGGGCCGCAAATTACTCCATCGCCGAATGGCCATGTAACTGTAACAAATCTACCCCTAATCGTAGGAACAAGCTTAGACGCGTCTGACTCACGCCCAACATCGGACCCGTATGATGTAGCAGTTACGCAAGAGACGTTTTTATCGACGCCTGATCTGCTTAGGATTAAGGGTGAAGACAAGTCTGGTTACAAATGGGACTACTATACGAGGGCCGGGCCGTCTGGACGGGCCGGAACATGGCAGGCTGGTGATATACTGTGCTCTGCTTGGACTCAAACCTGTACCACCCTGGATCAATGGGATGCTGAAGGCGCGAACCGACCAGATACCATTCGAGAGGTATCTCTCCAAGAGCGTACTGGGGACGGCCTCAACGGTTTTATGCGTACACTAGCCAATGGCGCTTCCGGAGGCTTAGCTAATAATTTTGCGGCGCTAATGTCCAGCCGCGGTGCCGCCGAATATGAGCACAACCTCAGTATGCAAAATGCACTGGATGCCAGCTATTACTCAAAATCGCCCATTATGTCGGCCGTCGGTACAAGCACAGGATTTGCAGCGTCACTTTTAGTACTTCCCGCTAAGGGGGCACTGGCAGCCAAGGGGGTACTTGAACTTGCCGCAGTGGATAATGTTGTCCTACACGCAGAGGCGGCGAGTGGAATTACAAGTGCTGGGGAGGCTATCGCGCAATCTCAACTGGAAGGATTGGTTGCGCATTCGGCAGAGATACCCGCAGCAACGACTCCTCTCGTTGACGAGGCATTGCTAAACGAGATAGGCTCTCTAAAAAAGATGGGGATCCGTCAGACTAGCGAAGCCGGTAAATTGGCAAATCTAAAAATCAATTTAAGTGCCGCTCTTAAGGATAAATTCGTCGAGTTAAGTAAAGGTCTTACGACCGTTAAACAGCACTATAATGCTATGGGGCCAGTCTTAGCTGGGGTGATGGATAGTAAAACTGGTCAGATATTTTTTGGAACAAATAAATTTTTTACTCCAGAAAATTTAACAGCGGCCCTTAAGGAAGCAGTAAGTGTGGCGAAAAAAAGTATAGTTTATGTAAAAACATCAGGAGCGGGGACTCATGCCGAGATTCATGCGCTGGCTGACGCGATGGTCGCACGTCCTGGCGCCGCATTAGAAGACTTCGTTGTTCGAACTATCAACAGTGGACAACTACGAACTAGGGTGGTGGAAAAACTGGGGGGCGCCGTTCCCCGATGCCCGCATTGTGAACTTATTACTGATGGAGTAAAATTTCATCCGTCGGCATTACGATACGGGCGAGTAATTATGTCAAAATTGGACGGGCATTAATATGAGACTCTCTCTAGATTTATTAGAAAATGACGATGATGCTCTGATGTATGAGAACTTGCCTGTGACGGGTGTTGTGTTTGATACTTATCCTGACGGCGTGCTTTCTTATGAAGCTTCTTTCAAGAACGGCTTTCCTCATGGCTGTGTGCGTGAATGGTATCAAAATGGTCAAATAAAAACGGAAAAAATGCTCTCAAGGGGGGTAGCGCATGGGGCAATGACATTTTGGTATCCGAATGGTGCGGTCCATATTTTATCCGAATATGAGTTCGGGATCGAAACGAAATATGTCGAGTGGGCAGAAGATGGAATCGAACGTGTCAATCGAACCCTTGGGCCGGAGTCGGGAGTAAACTACGCATTTTTACTTGAGACTAGAGAAAGCGCCAAAGATCCGGAATGGAGATTTCATAATTTCGGTATGTGACTATTGAGCTGCCTTTGAGAATTTTATTTGATCTATACGTTCCCAAAATTCCGGCGTTGCCGTCGCCCCTTGTTGGTCGCGCTTACGGCTGAGGGAAGTGTATGATTGAATAATAACAAGTGGTGATCCGTCGGTTTATCGCAGATCAATTACGCATATTGCCGAGATTTGAGCCCCCGGTAGTCGTCGGATGTTTATTGACGGTCTGATCAGCTAAGCGAGTTGTTTCCGGCAATCGGTAATGCGGTGTCAATCTAAGAATCCATTCACATGCCGTGGCCAGGGATATTCTGTGGCCCACAGATACATAGACAGGTTTAACGCCCGTCTGTGTGCGCAATAACTGTCCCACGACCTCGCCGCGATCGACCAAAATCGACATCTCGCCACGAATATTTCCTGGTTCTGCAGCGTCGCCAACCAATCGTGTTTTGCTGCAGCCTATGGTTGGTACACCGAACAGCACACCCAGATGACAGGCCAACCCAAAGCGTCGAGGGTGCGCGATGCCCTGTCCGTCGCAAACAATCAAATCTGGTGTGGTTTTCAACTGTTCCAGCGCCTTAGCCAAAGGCGGCAACTCACGGAACGAAAACAAACCGGGTATATAGGGAAATCGTTCCACATCTTGGACGATGGCGCAGTCGACAACTGTCAAAGATTCGGCGTTTAGAACAACGGCAGCGGCAACAAGCTGGTCGCTATTCTTGTCATAGGCCACATCAACGCCGGCGACAGTCTCGATCGGATTCAAACGATCCGTTGTTTCAACCAGTCCTGCTAATTCGCTCTGCTTCGCTTCGGCTTCTTGCTCGGACAAATCCCAGCGATGGTTTAACACGCGTTGCATTTCAGTGAGAAAAAACTTTGAGTTATGGGTGATGGTACCTTTTACTTGGCATAAATATTGGGGATCTGGAACCAAGAAAAAGGTAATTACGGTGATATGGCGCGGAAATTACGGTAAATTACGGTGACATGATATTGGACTGCACCCCTTAGGTGAGACACAATAATTTCGGTGACATTGCGGCGACTGCGCCGGTTAAACCGGCAGGGCATAATCACAGTCGTCCATCGCTTGCCGTGCCAGGAAAAACCTCGGGACGAAACTGAGGGCCCGCTCAAGCTATGTAATCAAGCTTTTAAAGCCCCAACACGAAGGGTTAAGGTGACATGATATCGATTACGGTGACATGATATTGGACTGCACCCCTTAGGTGAGACACAATAATTTCGGTGACAAGGCTTCTATAAGGAGCCCCCTGATGAATACCGTTCGTGTTTTAACGACAGAAGAGAAGGAAAAGCTGGTTCTTCGGCTGGAGGCCGGTGCAGCCGTGCTTTCATTGGCCAAGGAAGCCGGCGTTCTTCGCAAATCTCTGTATGAATGGCGTGCCGCGTACCGTTTGTATGGCCTTGCAGGCCTGAACCAAAAGCGAGGGCCCAAACCAGGCCGACGGAAAAAGGTCGAAGAGACGCTGTCGGGACCGGAAGCAGAGCTCGCCAAAGCGCGAATGCGGATCGCTGAGCTTGAGGGGCTGGTCGGACGCCAGCAGGTTGATCTCCATTTTTTTCGCGAAGCCTTGCGGTCATGGGACGAGACGCGCCCGTCGAACGACGCACCTGCCTGTTTGCCGTCATCGAAAAAATGACGCGCCAGGAACCGCAAGGCGAAACAACGAGCGTTGAACATCTGTGCGCTGCGGCGGGCCTCTCCCGCGCCAGCTACTATCGCTGGCTTGAACCCAAACTGTCGGCACGTGAAGACGCCGACTTGCGCGATCGTATTCAGCGGCTGGCGCTGCAGCGCCGATTCGAAGGCTATCGGCGCATCACCCGGCGCCTGCGGGAGGAAGGGACTGTGGTCAACGCCAAGCGCGTACTCAGGTTAATGCGGGAAGACAACTTGCTGAGCCTGCGCCGGCATCCGTTTGCGCCACCGACTACGCAAAGTCGTCATCCTTATCCGATCGTGCCGAACCTGGCCCGCGGCCTGGTTCCGACCGGGTTGGATCAGTTATGGGTTGCCGACATCACATATGTGCGGCTGAGTGAGGGGTTCATTTATCTGGCCATCGTTCTCGACGCGTATTCGCGCAAGGCCATCGGTTGGGCGCTCGACAATCATTTGGAAGCCCGATTGGCTGTTCAGGCGCTTGATATGGCCATCCTGGCCCGTAATCCGTCGCCAGGCGTTATTCACCATTCCGATCGCGGCATTCAATACGCTTCAGCGGAATATGCTGCCCGGCTTGTTGAACGCGAAAAAAGGGGTCAGAGTCATTTATTGACTTCTACACGGCTATCGGTCAAATATTTTGCCTGTAACCGGGAGACAATATCATGCCGCGCGCACCTCGTCTGACGCTTGCCGGGCAAGCGCACCACGTCATTCAGCGCGGTAACAATAAGCAGGCTATTTTCTTCAGTGATGCTGACCGGCAGATGTTTCTGGCCGACCTCAAGGACGGGTTGATCCGATACGATTGCGCGCTGCACGCCTATGTGCTGATGACCAATCATATCCACCTGCTGATTACGCCGGGCCGGGACGACACCATTGGCCAGCTTATGCAGTCGCTCGGTCGTCGCTATGTGGGCTACATCAATCGGAGCTATGGGCGAACCGGCACTCTATGGGAAGGGCGTTTCAAATCAACGATCGTCGATGCCGAAGACTATGTCATGGCGTGCTATCGCTATATCGAAGCCAATCCAGTGCGAGCGCGCATGGTCGTGTCGGCGGACGACTATCCGTGGTCAAGTTTTGGCGCCAATGCGCTGGGGGCGGGGAATTCGCTGATCACCGGGCATCAGGTCTATCAAGCGCTTGGCGCAACGGAACTGGCGCGTCAGGCGCAGTATCGGGCGCTTTTTGACGAAGGACTGGGTGAGGAGATTGTCGACGCCCTACGCGATTCGGCTCAGCGAGGATGGGTTGCTGGCAGCGACCGGTTCCGCCGGCAGATCGAAGCCGCGCTGGGACGTCGGGTTGAGCCGCCGGTGAGGGGCCGTCCGCGAAAAAAACAGGTGAAGGAGATGCCGCTGGAAGGCCAAATGCCACTGCTATAAGCGTCCGCAATTGTCTCTGACCCCTTATTCTCTTCCTCAATTTACACTCGTGCGAATCCGGGCGTGGATTTGGATATTGCTGAACATTTGGGAGTACAGGACTTGACCGGGGGCGTATTAGCGCGGAAATCTCCGTTAGTTTCTAATCTTAAGGATCCGGTTGGTGCCGTTCGACGGCCAACCCTTGGGTTGCCAGAACCGAGACGACAATGAGGGCGAGATGAGTATTAAAGCAATGTTAGGCGATGTATTTTTGGTGCCGGTCAGTGACGAGGCGTTTGGAATCGGTCAGGTTGCGGGCGATTGGAAGGGGGAGCTATACCTGATTATTTATGATGCAACTTATCCAACAGTGCGCGACGCCAAGCCACAGGATGTTTGCAGGCTCAGCCCATTACTTTCTGCGCTTTCACTGGATGCCAAGATTTATAACGGTGATTGGCCGATTATTGGTAGTGTTAAGGAAAATCTCGGTTCTACCCCTCAACCTGCGTACAAGGTAGAGCAAGGGGGGCATATGTATGTAGAATCGCGCGATCGGACTGTCACTAGGATTGCATCCGACGAAGAAGAAAGTGTGCTCCGTTTTCGTAATGTAGTTGCGCCTATTCGAATCGAGAACGCCTTGAAAGCACTAAGAGGATTCGGGGAATGGAATCCGAGATTTGATGAGCTAAGGGCGAACTATGCAGAAGACTCTTCTAAGGTGCTTGGTGAATTGTAGCCGCAGAGAGTTCGTTTGGTGCACTCGGGCGCGTCGGAGAGCAGGCGTCAACCGAGTTGACCGGACTTCCGAAAAATACTACGCGGATACCATCAGCGTCTGGTAAGAAGACGTTTCGTGTTCCAGATCATCTTGAACCCATTGATCAACGTTACATGGCTGAGACAAAGAATGTTCAACAGCAATCGCTAACATCGCTAATATTGGATGACGCTGCGCATGTTACCCGTGACGGTCGCCCTGGAAGGGTCGATGTGATCATCGACAGCCGTACTACCGTTAGCACACCGCTGCTTAGGGCTCATTTGAATCCAGGCAGCCCAATTAAGATCAGTGAGGCAGATCTCAATAAAGCCGGTTATTGATAGGAAGCACGATGAGTAAATCCGATATGGACGATCTCTTGCAGGAAGGAATAGATACTGCGGCGCATTTTCTCGAGAAAAGCGGTGAGTTTTTTCCTTTTGCTGTAGTGAAAATGGCAAAGGGGGGTATTGTTCATGTACAAGCCATCACTTCGGAAGCTATGCCTAAATCTGAAGATGTTATAACTTCTCTTATAGAATATATAAAAAATTTACCTGCCTACAGAGGAGCTGATACTGTCGGCATAGTCTCAGATGTAAAATTGACAGATAGAATAACAGGCAAATTGAATGATGCGATACGTATTCAAATTGATGATTGTCTTGAGAATTCGGTAACGTACTATGTGAGCTATGATATTAAGGCTGGAGCCGTAGAATTTGGTGAAGTCGTGGCGACGAAGGGAGAGAGATTCATTTTTTCTCCATAAAGACGGCCGGGGCTGGACTGCACCGTAATTCCGCGATCCGTAATCCGTATTCGTGGTAATCGGTGAACACAGGTTCAGGGTGCCGACGGTGCGAGTTTTTGGATCTCGATGTTACGGTAATAGACCTCGGCGTATTCGGCCTGAAGCGCAATCTTGCCGTGGTCAAGACGAACCCAGGACTGGCTGGCGGTGTCGAAGGACTTAATGTCGGTAACCTTCATATTGACGACTCCGTTGACCATGTACACAGCGCTGTCGCCATGCACGATCAGGTCAATTGTGTTCCAATCCGGTTTTTCGAGGTTCAGCTGCGCATGGCGGACCCGTTCAAAACCGTCATAGGCCCCCACGGTTACGGGCATTCCGCCCGCTTCCGGCGCGGCGTACAGTCCGGTTTTCGGGTCGGTCGTGCTGCTGACGCGCGTGGAAATGGCCCAGAGATCGCCCGTGTCGCCTTCCTGAATCTGAAACTCGGCGCCGCGCGGCCAGGCCTCGGGCGCCGCGCCATAGACATGATAAAGGAGGCCGGCGTCGCGGACCACATCGACGCGCGGTGCAAACCTCTTCTCGCCCCAACGGTATTCGAGCCGCAGGTGATAGTCGCTGTAGTCGCTGACAGTCTGAATATAGGCCTGGCTTTGCGGCGAACCGGCAACGTCCTGGGCATAGGCGTGGATGGCGCCGTCCGCGACCTCAAACAGAGCGGAAGCCGGGCGGCTGTCAACGGCCTTATTGGCGTAGGCGACGGTCCAGCCGTCGAGATTTCTTCCGTTGAACAGAGGCGTCCAGGTCTCGACCGCGGCCTGCTGTTGCGGCAGGGTCGTGCACCCGGAAAGGGTGATCAGGGCGGCGAGGATACAGACTACACGCATGATGGAGCTCCGAATTGCGCCAAGCCGCCTTTCCGGACAGCTTGCCAGTTTAATACGCCGATAACCACGTTACTTGTCTTACTCACTTCTTACTCACCGCCGGGACCGCCGGTCAACCGCACAATGACGCCGGAAGGTCCTCAACACCGCCGGAAAATCAGGACGTCAGGAAACCGCCCCGGGTTCTCTGCCACGTGCGTTTCCTTGTTTTTTTCACTCGGCGGGTTCACCTTCTTTCTGCGCGGCAAGTGTGCGATTGATATTCTGCCCTTTAATCGCTGGCTGTGCCCCTCCAAATGACCGTCAAATCCCTTCCGCATATTCGCGTTACACCGCTTGATTTCGCAGACGAGATCATGGACCGGATCGACCTGCCGGGTGGCGTGCTCGAAGTCGTGCGCGGTATAGGCTCCGGATTGACCCGACTCCCTGGCGATCCACCGAACCGGATTTGGGCCATCGGTGATCGCGGGCCCAACTTCAAAGTGCCGCTCGCCGTCAAGCGCTACGGCCTGAAACACCTGAAAGCGTTGGCCGGGACCGACGGCATCAAGGTCATGCCGATTCCGACCATTGGGCCGGTCCTATCTGAACTGCGCCTTGATGGCGACACCGTCACCTGTGTGCGCACGCTCCCGCTCAGGGATCGAAACGGCAAGGCGATTTCAGGTCTGCCCATTGCCAACGGTCTGGGCGAAACCGCCATCGATCTTGACGGAAATTCTGTCGCGCCGGATCCGTCCGGCGCCGACAGCGAGGGTATCGCGGCGATGGCTGACGGCACCTTCTGGGTCGCCGACGAATATGGCCCGTCACTGCTGCGTGTCGCGCCAGACGGGACGGTTGTCGTTCGCTGGGTGCCGCAGGGCTACGGGCATCTGTTCGACAACGCTGAGTATCCAGTCATCGAAGCTCTGCCGGCGATCGCGGGGCGGCGGCAATTCAACCGCGGTTTTGAGGCGGTGGCTCTGTCGCCTGATGATGCCTGGCTCTATGTCGCCTTTCAAAGCCCCCTGGCGCATCCGGACGAGCGGGCCCATCGCCACGGCCGCCACGTTCGGATCTGGAAACTGACCACGCAGACCGGCGCCGTGGCCGCGCAATTCCTTTATCCTCTCGACAAGCCGGCGAGCTTTCGACGCGACTGCGCGCTTGGCGCCTTCCATCGGGCGGACCTGAAGGTGAGTGAACTGGTCTGTCTTGGGCCCGACAGGCTCTTGGTGCTGGAACGCGGCTCTGCGACCAGCAAATTCTACACGGTCACACTGGATGCCAGATGCGCTATCGACCATGCCCATCTTGATGTCACCACCCGGCCAACCGTCGAAGAGCTAAGCGCCGCCGATCAGGTGGATTTTCCCCTGCCGCAACTGGCGAAATCCCTGGTTTTGACGACCGACGACTTCCCCGACATCGACGCGGACCTGGAGGGCGTCGTCATGCTGGACCCGCGCACGATTCTGGTCGTCAATGACAATGATTTCGGTGTCGAAGGTGTCGCTACCCACTTCTGGCGGATAGATCTTCCGCATGATATCTGACGACAATAACGGTTTGGCACCTATACTAACGGCACGCCCATGCGCATCGACCTGAAATCGGCCTTGTCACATCTGCCCCTGGCCGCAACGCCGGCTTGGCCGGAAGGTGTATGGGACAAGACGATGTTCGAGCATGGGACCATGTCGGTGATTGTCTTCGCGCCGCGTGGCCAGGACTACCAGACAACCCACGGTCAGGACGAGCTTTACGTCGTCATGGCCGGTTCAGGCACCCTGATGATCAAGGATACGCCGCACAGCTTTGCGACGGGTGACGTCTTGTTCGTTCCGGCGGACACCAACCATCGCTTCGTCGACTTCACCAGCGATCTGGTGACCTGGGCCATCTTCTGGGGGCCGAAGGGAGGCGAAACGGCGGTCTGAGCGATAGTTATGGGATATTTATGATATGCGGCGAAGGCCATATCCCCCCCTTATTTGCCGTTAAGGTACTGTCAACCCTATGAGGACCATGATTCCTCATCCAGCACGGGCTCGGCGGCGCCACTCATGCGGGAACAACCGCAAAAAGCGCAATGAGAGATAATCATGCCCGACACCTCCACCTTGCCCTCAGCCCACCGAATCCTTGTGGTGGATGATAATGAAAGTTCGGCCCTGACCTTGAGTTGGGCCATGGAAATGTACGGCTACGAGGTGCGGACCTGCTACGATGGACAGACCGCCGTCGCGGTGGCGCATGAGTTTCATCCCGAAGTCGTTCTGCTCGATATCGGCATGCCGGTTATGGATGGCTACGAAGTCTGCCGCAAGCTGCGCAGCGATCCGTCCCTGTGCGGCACGCGCGTCGTCGCCCAGACCGGCTGGGGTGACCCGGAAACGCGCCGGCGCACGGCCGAGGTCGGTTTCGACCATCACATGACCAAGCCGCTCGATCTGCGCGCCGTCAAAGACCTGATCGAACAGGTCGTTTAGCCGATTGACAGGCGTGACTTCGCCACGGAATACGGTCATCATCGCGTAAAACGAGGATGATCATGCGCAAGGCGGTATCGGCAACACTAATGGCATGGGCGGCAATGATCCTGGTCGCCCTGGGTTGGTCATCGACGGCCCAGGCCGCCTGTGTGATGGCGTCACCGGGCACGACGACAACCGTTGCCATAGGCGACACGGGCCGCCAGATGATGATCCATTGGCCGGCCGGTTACGACCCTGCGCGGCCGGCGCCTCTGGTCTTCTTGTTTCACGGCAGCGGCGGCAGCGGCGCGGTTATCCTGAAAGGCTCCGGCCTGGCGCAGACTGCCGATCGCGGCGGCTTTATCGTTGCGGCGCCGGACGGCGGTATACCCGTCGATAAGGGTTTCGTGTGGAATATCCCCGGCGTGCCGACCGTGACCGGCAAGATTCCCGGGCCCAATGACGCCGACGATGTGGCCTATGTCAAAGCGACCATCGACTGGCTGGCCGGGCAGGGCTGTATCGATGAGACCAGGGTCTATGCCACCGGCCTGTCGGGCGGCGGACGGATGACGTCATGGCTTGGGTGCGTCGCCGCCGATCGTTTCGCCGCTATCGCGCCGGTCGTGGGCCTGCGCGCCGGTAATCCGTCGGCCGAAGACCCGCAACGCCCCGATCCGGCAACGTGCCGGCCGTCGCGCCCGATGCCGGTGATCGCCTTTGCCGGCGACAAGGATACGACCAATCCGATCGAAGGCGGCGGCAAAGGCTACTGGCAATACACCATGCACGCCGCCGAACAGCGCTGGGCGCAGTTGAACGCCTGCACGGCGCCGCCTACCACCCTTTGGGTCGCAACCGGCATCTACGAAGAACGCTATACCGGCTGCGCCGGTGGCGCCGATGTGGTTGGGCGGATCACGGTGGGCGGCGTACACACCTGGCTGGCTGATAATGACGCCATGTGGGCCTTTCTCGCGCGTTTCCAGCGTGCCGAGTAGCGGGCCATGAAGATCCTGTCCGGTCTGGTCCTGGGGTTGCTGGTATCGATGCTGTCGGCGAGCGTGGCCGCGGCCTGTCCCGTAGCCGGACCGATCAAGTTTGCCGGCGTCAACTGGGAGAGCGGCGAGTTTATCACCGCCGTTATGCAGGAGATCCTCGAGCGCGGCTACGGATGCAAGACCGAGACCGTGCCCGGCAATACCGTGACCCTGGAACAGGCCCTGGCCAATGATGACATCCAGATCCTGGGTGAGGAATGGGTCAGCCGCAGCGATGTGTGGAACGCGGCGGCGAAGGCCGGAACCGTTCGCGCCGTCGGTCACCCCTTCATCGGCGCCAATGAGGGCTGGTACGTGCCCGACTATTTGGTCCACGGCCCTGGCGCGACCGCGCCGGACCTTCGCCGTGTCGAGCAACTGGACGATCCGCGCTATGTCGCCCTGTTCGGTGACCCGGAACAGCCGACCAAAGGGCGCTTTCTCAACTGTCCGTCCGGCTGGACCTGCGAAGGTGTCAACAGCGCCAAGCTGCAGGCCTACGGCCTGACCAGCGCCTATGTCGATTTTCGCCCCGGCACCGGCCCGGCCATGGATGCCGCCATCACCTCGGCCTATGTCCAGAAGCAGCCGGTGTTGTTCTATTACTGGTCGCCCAGCCCGATCGCCGGACGGCTGAAACTGCTGCGTTTGCAGGAACCGCCGTGGTCGAAGGCGTGCTGGGACGATTTGACAAGCAAGTCCGGACGGCACGACAGGGGCTGCACCGCGCCGCCGGCCGAGGTCGCCTATGGCGTGTCAGCGTCTTTTGCCGGGGCTGCGCCCGAGCTTGCCGCCGTTCTGGGCCATGCGACCTTTCCGCTCGATGAGCTCAATGCCAATCTGGTCGCGCGGGCCGATGGCAAGCTGTCGGCGCGCGCCCAGGCCATGGCCTTCCTGAAGGCGCGGCCCGACCTGTGGCAGACCTGGGTCACGCCTGACGCCGCCGCACGTATAACCGCCGGCCTGGGCGTGGCGCGGCCGGTCGCCCGGTCGAACTTCCCGGCCAGCTGGACTGTGTCGCTGCGCCAGCCGGTCAATGATGCCGTGGCAGGCTTGGTGCGCGATCATGGCGGCGGGTTTCGCGCCGTGTCGAATGGACTGCTGGCGATCGTGGTGGCGGTGGACGGCCTGCTCGGCGCCATTCCGTGGTGGCTGTTGATCGCCGTGCTGACGGCCATGGCCTGGTTCGGTACGCGCAAGATCGCGGTGACGATGACCGTTGGCGTCCTGATGTTCGTTATGGGGTTGCTGGGCCTGTGGGACCTGATGACCCAGACCCTGACCCTGATGCTGATCGCCACTGTGCTCGCCGTGGGGATCGGCGTGCCCGCCGGTATTGCCGCCGCCAAATCATCCTGGGTCAGGACGATCAGCCGCCCGGTGCTCGACGTCATGCAGACCTTGCCGGCCTTTGTCTGGCTGATCCCCGCCCTGATGCTGTTCGGCCTGGGCAAGGTGCCGGCCATATTGGCCACCGTCATCTATGCCCTGCCGCCGATGGTCCGCCTGACCGCGCTCGGCATCGAACAGGTCGAGCAGGAGGTCCGCGATGCTGCCGGGACCCTGGGGGCGACACCCGTCCAGATCCTGTGGCGGGTCGAGCTGCCAATGGCGCGGCCCACCCTGATGGCCGGGCTTAACCAGACCATCATGCTGGCCCTGTCGATGGTCGTGGTCGCCTCGATGATCGGGGCGCGGGGCCTGGGCGAGCAGGTGCTGAACGGCATCCAGACCCTCGACATTGGTCAGGGCCTGGAAGCCGGACTGGGTATCGTCATCCTGGCGGTTGTTCTCGATCGCATCACCCAAGGCTTCGGGATATCCTCAGATGCGAAAGTGTCAGCCGATTAACCGGAACACACCGAACTCCGGCGCCGGGCTGATCCACTGGGCGTCGATCCGCCAGCCGGCTTCACCGGCCAGCCGCGCCAGCGAGGCTGGCGTGAACTTGTGCGAATTTTCGGTATGGAAGCGCTCGCCGGCCTTGAAGGCGAAGGCGTGGCCGGCCGCCTTGACGATCTGGTCGGTCAGCGACACCAGATGCATTTCGATGCGCTCGAACTCCGGGTTCCACACGGCCAGATGGTCGAAGGCGTTGAGATCGAAATTGCCGTGCAGTTCGCGATTGATGCGCGTCAGCAGGTTCTTGTTGAACGCCGCCGTGACGCCGGCGGCGTCGTCATAGGCTGCGACCAGGGTCGCCTCGTACTTGACCATGTCGGCCCCCAGGATCAACGTGGCCTGTGGCCCAAGCACCTGGCGGACCTGGCGCAGGAACTGTGTCGCTTCGGCGTGGGTAAAGTTGCCGATGGTCGAGCCGGGGAAGAAGCCGATCAGGGGCCGGTCCTTCAACGCGGTCGGCAGTTCGACGGCGCCGGTAAAATCGCCGACCACAGGTGTCACAGCCAGGCCAGGATAGGCGGCGTTCAGACGCAGGGTGGCAAAGCGCAGGGCGTCCTCGCTGATATCGATCGGGACATAGGCGGTGATCTGGGGGGCAGCGTCGAGCAACAGGCGCGTCTTGTCGCTGGCGCCGCTGCCGAATTCGACCAGGACAGCGTCGGCGGGAATGGCGGCGACCAGTTCCGGCGCAATGCGGGTGAGCAGGGCGGTTTCGGTGCGCGTCGGATAATATTCGTCGAGACGGCAGATGGCTTCGAACAGGTCGGAGCCGATGGCGTCGTAGAAATACTTCGGCGACAGGGTCTTTTGTCGCGCCGACAGGCCGCGCACCACATCGGCGGCGAAGGCGGCGTCATCGGCCGGCGTATGGTTGCCGATGGCGATATCGCGCGCCAGCCGGACACCTGACCGCATCCAACGCTGTTCCGGCTTGAAGAAGTTGCGGTAGGTGGGGCGGCTATGACCGGCCGGCGTAAAGGCGCAACCGCCACGCAGGGTCATCTGGCCGCTCATGAACTTGCCATTATATTCGCCCACCGCCCCGGCGCCGGGTTTAAAGGCCGGATATGGCAGGTAGGCGCTTTGCGTCCATTGCCAGGCGACGTCGTCGACCTGCTGCAGCACACCGTCGCTGGCCGCGGCTTCCCATTCAGCCTCGGTCGCCAGGCGCGCGCCGGCCCAGCGGGCATAGGCGTCGGCTTCGTAATAGCTGACATGGGTGACGGGCGTTTCCGGCGTAATAGGTTCCAGCCCGCGCAGGGTCATTTCCTGCCACTCACCATCGTCATTTTGGCTTGCGTTTTGCCAGTAAAATGGCGCGTTCCAGCCCTGCGCCTGGACCTGGGCCCAGCCGTCGGACAGCCACAGGTCGGGTCGCTGGTAACCGCCGTCCGCGATAAAGGCCAGCCATTCGCCGTTGGTCACCAGGCGGTCGCTGATCTCGAACGGCGCCAACCAGACGCGATGGCGCGGGCTTTCATTATCGAAGGCAAAGGGCACTTCAGGACTTGGGCCGCGGTGGCCAATCTCGACCAGGCCACCGGGCCGCAACTGGAAGCGTCCGGCCCGCCCGCCGGCGTCGGCCGGCCATTGCGCGTCATAGGCCGGCTTTAACGGCGATTGCGCCAGCAGATGCAGGACATCCATCAACAGCAGTTCCTGATGCTGTTCCTCGTGCGCAATGCCGAGCCGGATCAGATCTTCGGTCTGCGACGACAGGTCGCCCTGCATCAGCTTGCACATATGCTGATCGACATGCGTGCGATAGGCCAGGATGTCGTCGATTGGCGGCCGGGTCAGCAATCCGCGCTGGGCACGCGGCTGGCGCGGCCCCAGGGCCTCGTAATAGGAATTGAACAGATAGGCATAGGCCGGGTCGAAGGCCGTATAGCCTGGCACCTCGGCCAGCAGGAAGGTCTCGAAAAACCAGGTCGTATGGGCCAGGTGCCACTTGACCGGACTGGCGTCGGGCATGGACTGGACCACCATGTCCTCCGGCGAGAGCGGCGCGATCAGCTCCAGGGTATGCCTGCGCATGGCGTGATAGGCGGCACCCAAGATACTAAGGGAATGGGGGCTCAGGGATGGCCACGCGGTCGGGGACGGAGATAGAACGCTGCTCATGACATCTGCCTTTGTCGGATGGGATGTAAACGCAATGATCGCGGGAAGAGGGGGATGTTGATACGAAGGGGACGCGTAAAAAGGCAATGGGCGACTGCCGCGCCGCATGCCGAAATCTCTCGTTGCGTGACCTTTATTGAGTCGACGCGGTTGGGATAGAAGGCGAGGTGGTCCTTGATAGCCGCGACACTGTCATAAGGCGCTTCGTAAGACCAGACGGCATAAACCGATCCATCAACGCCGGCCGGGATGCTGTAATAGTTGCAATCGCCCTTGTAGGGGCAGTAGGTGGCATGGTCGGTTCGCTGCAGCAGCGACATATCGAGATCGCTGCGCGGGATGTACCATACCGGGGGATAGGTGCTTTCCTGCAGGTTGAGCGCCTTATGGGTGTCGGCAATGACCTTGCCGCCGGCTGTTACGACCACGTGGGCGGTTGACGGGGTTATGGTGATCGGGTGGTCGGGGCCGGGGCGATAAACGGGTCTGCTGGACATGGCGCACCTTGCCGATCTGTTGATTGTGTTTTGGTCCGCCCGACATGGGAAACCTTACAGGGCCCCGCCACCCAGGTCACCTCAAATGACCACCACTGCTGACGTGTTCCGACAGCATGTCCGTAAATTTTCCCGCTGTAATTTTACAAACGAGGGGATAAGCCTCGAAACCGCGCTGCTGGCGTAGGAGACCTTAATGAAAACCTTCGACGCCATCATCATTGGCGCCGGCCAGGCTGGACCGCCGCTGGCCGAGCGCCTGACCCAGGCAGGGCAAACGGTCGCCATCGTCGAACGCAAGCTGTTCGGAGGTACCTGCGTCAATACCGGCTGCATGCCGACCAAGGCGCTGGTGGCCAGCGCCTATGCCGCCCACCTGGCGCGGCGCGGCCGGGATTTCGGTGTCATGACCGGAGAGGTGTCGGTCGATATGAAGGCCGTCGCCGCCCGTGCCCATAAGGTGACAATGGACGCGCGCGCCGGCATTGAAAAATGGCTGGCCGGCATGCATGGCTGTACGGTCATGACAGGCCACGCCCGCTTTGAAAGCGGGCATGTGCTTCGCGTTGGCGACGAGACGATCACCGCGCCGAAAATCTTCCTCAATGTCGGCGCCCGCGCCGCGGTGCCGGACCTGCCGGGGTTGGGCGAGGTGCCCTATCTGACCAATTCCGATATGGTGGCCTTGGATCGCCTGCCGGATCATCTGGTGGTGATCGGCGGCAGCTATATTGCCCTGGAATTCGCCCAGATGTATCGCCGCTTCGGCGCCGCGGTCACAGTGATCGAGCGTGGCGAGCGACTGGTGGCGCGCGAGGATGCCGAGGTGTCGCAGGCCGTGCGCCAGATACTGGAAGCGGAAGGGATTGCCGTTCATACGGGCGCAAAAGACTTGCAAATCGCCAGCAATTCGGGAGGCGTCCGCGTGTCGGTCGACGGCGCGGATATTGTCGGTTCCGACATGCTGATCGCCACCGGCCGCAAACCCAATACGGATGACCTGGGGCTCGACATGGCCGGTGTAAAGCTCGACGCGCGCGGCTATATCGAGGTCGGTGACGAGCTGCAGACCAATATCCCCGGTATCTGGGCCATGGGCGACTGCAACGGCCGCGGCGCCTTTACCCATACCGCCTTCAACGATTTCGAGATCATCGCCGCCAATCTGCTGGACGGCCAAAGCCGCAAGGTCAGCGATCGCATCCTGGGCTATGCGCTGTATATCGATCCGCCCCTGGGACGCGTCGGCATGACCCAGGTCGAGGCTGAAAAAGCCGGACACAGGGCTCTGGTCAGCCACAGGCCGATGACGCGCGTCGGGCGCGCTGTCGAAAAGGGCGAGACCCAGGGCTTTATCAAGATCGTTGCCGATGCCGACAGCCGCAAGATTCTCGGCGCCGCCATATTGGGCACCGGCGGTGATGAAGCCATCCACGGCGTGCTCGACATGATGAATGCCGGCGCGACGGTCGATGTGCTGCAATGGGCGGTGCCGATCCACCCGACGGTGTCGGAACTGCTGCCGACCGTATTGAAGGGCTTGAAGCCGCCGGCGGACTTGAAGCCGCGGAAGGATGGGGCCTGATGGCCGTCCGGACAGCGCATGGGCCGTGGATCCTGGCAACCTGTATCCTGGCGTCGAGCCTGTCGTTTATCGACGGCTCGGTTGTCAATGTCGGCTTGCCGGCGATCGGCCGGTCGCTTCACGCCGACGCCGCTGACCTGCAATGGCTGATCAACGCCTATCTGCTGCCGTTGGGGGCGTTGCTGCTATTGGGCGGCGCGGCGGGCGACCGGTTCGGACGCAAACGTCTATTGATCGCCGGCACAGGCCTGTTCGCCGCGGCGTCGCTGGCCTGTGCCGTGGCGCCAAACCTTTTATGGCTTCTGGCGGCACGCGCCGTGCAGGGCGTGGGCGCGGCCATCCTGCTGCCCAACAGCCTGGCAATCCTGGGTGGCGCCTTTAGCGGCGAGGCCAAGGGCAGGGCGGTAGGTATCTGGGCGGCAGCCGGCGCGGTCATGGGCGCCGTCGGGCCGGTGCTGGGCGGATGGCTTATCGACACGATCGGCTGGCGCACCATCTTTCTGATTAACCTGCCGCCGGCCCTGGGCGCGATCGGGCTGGCGATCGCTTATGTCAAGGATACCAGGGGCAAGGCGGAAGCGCCGCCGCTGGATGTGGTGGGCGGCGTGTTGGCCACGGCGGCGTTGGGCGCCATCACCTGGGGCCTGACCATCGGAAGTGGTCCGGATGGCTGGAGCCTCGGGGCGAGTCTTGCCATCGGGATCGGCCTGGCCCTGGCTGTGAGTTTTGTGGTCGTCGAACACCGGCTGGGCAACCGCGCCATGATGCCGCTGGCCATGTTCGGGTCGCGGTCGTTTGCCGGCCTGACACTCCTGACCCTGCTATTGTACGGCGCGCTGGGCGCGCTGATGGTTCTGGTTCCCTATGTGCTGATCCAGGCTGCCGGATATTCCGGCACCATGGCCGGTGCCGCCCTCTTGCCGTTTGCCGGGCTGCTCGGCCTGGCGTCGCCCATGGCCGGTGGCCTGGCCGAAAAGGTCGGACCGCGCCCGATGCTCACCGTGGGCCCGCTGATCGTTGCCGGCGGTTTCGCCTTGCTGTTGCGGATGGATGGGCACGCTGCCTATTGGTCGCAGGTCTTTCCCGCCATCCTGCTGCTGGCGATCGGCATGACCATTACCGTGGCGCCCCTGACCACGGCAGTGCTGTCGGCGGTCGACGATGCCCACACAGGTTCGGCGTCAGGGTTCAATAGCGCGGTCGCGCGCAGCGCCGGCATGATGGCAACCGCTCTGCTGGGCGGCATTCTGGCGGCATCGGGTGGCGAACTGCTCCACGGCTTTCACGTCGCCGCCATGGTCTGCGCCATAGCGAGCGTTGCAGCCGGCCTGAGCGCCTTTCTGCTGGTCCCGGCGACCACGCACAAGCCGAAAACATAGGGCGGTTATACCGATCTTAAGGCCTGATCCGTAAGGTTTAGGTTCAGTGTGCGTTGTTGTCAGGACTAAAGTCGCCATGCCCGGCCCAGCTATTAAAAATGTCGAGGTTGCCCGCCTGCTCGTGGTGGATGACGATCCGATCCTGCGCGAAATGGCGGCCGTGCACCTGGCGACGCCGGCGGTGACGGTTGAGGTGGCTGCGAATGGCGAACTGGGCTGGCAACGCCTGCGCGCCGGCGGCGTCAATATCGCCCTTGTCGACCTTGAAATGCCCGTCCTGGACGGCTTCGACCTGATCCGCCGGGTGCGCGAGGACGAAAACCTCACCGACCTGCCGATCGTCGTGGCGACCAGCCGCGCGGACATGGCGGCGATCGACCGGGCCTATAGCCTGGGCGCCACGGGTTTTGTGCTGAAACCGCTGAACTGGCGCGTCCTGGCCTATCAACTGGCCTATGTCCTGCGCAACAGCCGCGAGGAAGATCGTATTCGCGCCAAGGCCAAGGCGCTCCGGCAACTGGTTCGGGCACAGGACCGCATGCTGAGCGAATGCCACGACAGCGTCGACAAGGTCATGCGCATTTTGCTCGAGGAATCCTCGCGCCTGGCCGTGGTCAATGGACAATCCGCCACAGTCGACGGGTCGTATCTGATCGGCCGTATGTGGTCGGAACTGGAACGCCTGAGCGAAACCGTCCGCCGGCCTTCGCACGCCGGCGGCTGAACCTCAAAACCGTCATTGGATCGCCCTTGACGCAGGTGCACAAATAGGGCTTTAGGCGGGATGTCTTTCCGGTTTCTTTCCGGACCCTTGCAGACACAATCTACAAACACATCGCAAATCGCCCGCCGGACCACTACGGTCAGGCGGTGGCGCGCGCCAACAGTCTATATGAGTTCCATTTTATGCACATCAAAGCCGGCTACCATTTGACCTACGACTGTCGTGTGCCGACGCCGATGTTGCTCTGCCTGAATCTCCATCCGTCGCGCCATGGCGATCTGGTGACGCCGGAGGCCCTTAAGGTGTCGCCGGAGATAGAAACCAGCGACTATATCGACGGCTTTGGCAATATCTGCACGCGTTTGGTCGCGCCGGCTGGCAGGATTTCCTTTTCGAGTGAATTTGTCATCAGCGACAGTGGCCAACCTGATATCGTGCCGCACGACGCTGTCCAGCACGACATCCATCACCTGCCCGACGAGGTTCTGGTCTTTCTGCTGGGCTCGCGCTATTGCGAAACCGACCGGCTGTCCGACCTGGCCTGGAACCTGTTCGGCAACACCGCGCCCGGCTGGCCGCGCGTCCAGGCCATTCTCGACTATGCCCACAAGCATATCCGTTTCGACTATCAACGCGCCGACTCGTGGCGGGGAGCCTATGGCGCCTATGCCGACGGCACGGGCGTATGCCGCGACTACGCCCACCTGGCCCTGACCCTGTGCCGCTGCATGAACATCCCGGCGCGTTATTGCACCGGCTATCTGGGTGAGATCGACATTCGGCCCAGCGGATCGCCGATCGATTTTTCCGGCTGGTTCGAAGTCTTCCTGGGTGGTCGCTGGTACCCAGCCGATGCCCGCCACAATATTCCGCGGGTCGGTCGTATCCTCATGGCGATCGGCCGCGACGCCACCGACGTCGCCATCTCGACCCAGTTCGGCCCGGCGCTGCTGACCCGCTTCGAGGTCATCACCGAGGCGGTCGCATGACGATATCCGACGATCTGGCCTTCGGTCCGGCGGTCGAGGTGCTCAATCCGGACGGCGCGTCGGACGTCGTTCTGGTTTGCGAACATGCCTCGCGCCATATCCCGCCAGGCTACAACGGCCTGGGCGTCGGCGCCGCCGACCTGCAACGCCATATTGCCTGGGACATAGGCGCCGCGGAGGTCACGCGTCATCTGTCGGCCCTGCTCGACGCGCCGGCCTTTCTTGCCACGTCATCGCGGCTGCTGATCGATCTCAATCGCCCGCTGGATTCGCCTTCCAGCATCGTCGTCCATTCCGAAGCGACCGCCATCCCGGGCAATGTCGACCTGGCCGAGGCCGAGCGCCAACGCCGGGCGGCGGAGATTTTCACGCCGTTCCATGCCGCGATCGGCGCCTGTCTCGATGCGCGTCAGGGCCAAGTTCGGGGCCAGGGCCGGCCGGTCCGCCTGGTCAGCATCCACAGCTTTACACCGGTCTATCTCGGGGTGGCGCGCATCTGGCACGCCGGTGTCCTGTTCGACCAGGCGAAGGCTTTCGGCCAGGCCATGGTCGAACGCCTGCAGGAACCGGGTCTGAATGTCGGTGCCAACGTACCTTACCAAAGCGGCCGGACCGAAGACTATGCCGTGCCAATCCACGGCGACGACCGCGGTATTCCCGCCGTGCTGATCGAGATCCGCCAGGACCTGATTGGCGAGGCCGCCGGCGCTCTGGCCTGGGCCGAGCGGCTGGCGCGCGTCCTGATGGTTCCTTAAGCCGTGCCGATCACCGTCTATATCGACGCCGATGCCTGTCCGGTTAAGGACGAGACCTACAAGGTCGCTGCGCGCTATGGCCTGAAAACCGTCGTTGTGTCCAACAGCTTTATCCAGATCCCGAAGTCGGCACTGATCAGCCGGCAGATCGTCGATGCCGGCCCCGACGTCGCCGACGACTGGATTGCCGAGCAGGTCGTCCCGGGCGATGTGGTGATCACAAACGATATACCGCTGGCCGGCCGCGTGCTGGAAAAGGATGCCCACGCCCTGGCGCCCAATGGCCGCGCCTTCACCAGGGATTCGATCGGCGCCGCCCTGGCCCAGCGCGCCATCATGGAACATATCCGTTCGACCGGCGAGATCACCGGCGGGCCGCCGCCGTTTTCGGCGTCCAACCGTTCGCAGTTCCTGCAGGCCCTGGATCAGATTATCGTACGCGAACAAAGATTGCGGCGTTAAGCTTGGACGAAGCGACGATGCCGGGCTAAGCTGCGACGAACAGGCAGCCATAAGAAACAGCCGGGAGAAGACAAGATGTTCGCGTCTCATGCAAAGGCCGCATTGCGGCTGCGTTCGGCCCTGACCTTGACCGCCATGACGCTCGTCATAATGGCGGGCCACGCCACCGCCAGCACCTATGCCTATCCCTTCCTCGACCCGGACCTTCCAGCGGCGCAGCGCATCGACAACATCCTGTCCCTGATGACGGTCGACGAGAAAATCGACGCCCTGGGCACCAACAGTTCCGTGGTACGGCTGGGCATTCCCAGTTTCGGCAGTTCCGAGGGCATTCACGGCGTCGTCCAGCGCGGCAGCGAAAAGCGCGGCTGGGGCCCGGTCAATACGACGCAGTTTCCGCAGCCGCCGGGACTGGGCGAGACCTGGGACCCCGAGATTGTGCGCAAGGCAGCCGGTGTCCAGGGTTACGAGGCGCGTTATATTTCCCAGACCGCCAGCTATAACCGCAAGATACTGATGCAGTGGGGACCGCAATCCGACCTGATGCGTGATCCGCGCTGGGGGCGCAGTGAAGAGGTCTATGGCGAGGATCCGTTTTTCAATGGCACCATGGCGGTTGCCTTTACGCGTGGCCTGCAGGGCGACGACCCCAACTACTGGCAGTCGGCGGCGTTGTTGAAGCATTTCCTGGCCAACAGCAATGAGAACGGGCGCGGCAATTCGTCGTCGGATTTCGATAACCGCCTGTTCTGGGAATATTACGCCGTGCCATTCCGCATGGCCTTCGAAGACGGCGGTGCACGTGGCGTCATGGCGTCCTACAATGCGTGGAACGGTACGCCCATGGGCATCCATCCCATCCTCAACACCCTGGTTATCGATCAGTGGGGCGCCGATGTGGTGTCGAGCGACGGCGGCGCCGTGACCAATCTGGTCAAGCTGTACAAGGCGTTTCCGACCCAGGAAGCGGCCGTTGTGGCCTGCCTGAAGGCCGGGATCAACCAGTATCTCGACACCTATAAGGACGAACTGCACGCCGCCATGACGGACGGCTCGATCACCGAAGCCGATCTCGATAAGGCGCTGCGCCGCAAGTTCCGCGTGACCTTGAAGCTGGGCCTGCTCGATCCGCCTGAACGCGTGCCCTATGCCGCCATCAAGGCCAGTCCAGACTTTGGGCCTGAGCCCTGGATGGGTGAGGCCGATCGCGCCGTGTCGCTGCAAACGGCGTTGGAATCGGTCGTGCTTCTGAAGAACGACAGGTCTGCCCTGCCGCTCGACAAAACGCATGTGAAGACCGTTGCGGTCATCGGCCCGCTGGCCGACAGCGTCCATTGGGACTGGTATGGCGGCTATCCGCCCTATGCTGTGACCCCGCTGGCCGGGATCAAGGCCGAACTGGGGCCCGATGTCGCCGTCACCTATGCTGCGGACAATATCGACGGTGCCGCGATCACTGCAGCCGGGGCGGCCGATGTGGCGATCGTGGTGGTCGGTAATGACCCGACCTGCGGCCCCAACATGGCGCATGACTGGACCGATGCCGGCACCAAGCCGTGCGCCGACCCGGGCGACGGTCGCGAGGGCAGGGACCGCGAGACGATCAATCTGGCGCAGGAAGAGCTGGTCAAACAGGTCATGGCCGCCAATCCGAGGACGGTCATGGTCCTGGTGTCGAGCTTCCCCTTCGCCATCAACTGGTCACAGGCGAATGTGCCGGCCATAGTGCACATGACCCATGCCTCGCAGGACGAGGGCACGGCCCTGGCGAAGGTTTTGTTCGGTGGCTACAATCCCGGCGGCCATCTGGTGGCGACCTGGCCGGCTTCGGTCGAACAGCTGCCGCCTATGATGGATTACGACATTCGTCACGGCCGGACCTATATGTATGCCAAGGGCAAGCCGCTGTATCCGTTCGGCTATGGCCTGAGCTACACGACCTTCCGTTACGACCATCTGCGGACAACTACGAAGACAATGGCAAAGGACGGTCAGGTGACGGTTCTGGTCGATGTCACCAATACCGGCAAGGTGGCCGGCGATGCCGTACCGCAACTTTATGTCCATCATCTGAAGTCTCAGGTGGCGCGTCCGGAACGCAAGCTGGAGGGGTTCAAGCGCGTGACCCTGGCGCCGGGTGAAACCAGGACGGTCGAAATTCCGCTCAAGGCGGCGCAACTGGCCTATTGGAACGACGCCGTCAACGGCTTCACGGTCGAGAGCGAGCCCGTAGAGATCATGATCGGCGAGTCGTCGGCGGACATCAAGTTGCGCACGACGGTGTCGGTGGAGTAACTGCGGCAGAGGTGGGGCTCGAATTTTTGTGCCATCGTGTGGGAGAGGCTTCGTCCGCGCTCGGCTACGCTGCTGCGGGAATAGTCTGATTTTATAGCAGTTTTCAACGCGGAAAGCGCAGAAAAGTCGGAAAGACGCGGAAACGAAGTTCGGCGAAGCCAAATTCAAGGTGTTGCTTCTGCCGCGCGAAGCGCCATGTCATTACGAGCATTGAGGTATCTAATGCACGCCCTTCGGGCAAGAACCGTTCCCTATTTCCGCGTCTTTCCGACTTTTCTGCGCTTTCCGCATTGAAAATTTCTGTAATTTCAAAATATTACGCATCACTCGATGCCGCCCAGAAGTTACTTCGCAACAGGCGTGCGTTTGGCGTCACGCCGCGCTTGAGCCGCAGCGATCGCGCCGATCAGCAGGGCCAGCAGGACGCCCCAACCCGCCGTCATCTCGATGGTCATGAAATTGCGGTCGCTAAGGCCGACATGAAACAGGTTGGCGATTTCGGCGACGACGCTGACCAGTTGACCTGCCACAGCCCAGCGCGGCCAGGCATGTGGCGACTTCCAGCTCAGGACGTAAAAACCCTGCAGGCACAGCAGATCCGCGACGAGCAGATAAAGGGTGGCATGCTCCACCGCGATCAGGCCGAAGCCGAAACTGACTAAATAGGCGGCGAGATAGATGATAGCGCCGAATCGTTCGCGCCAGCTACCGACGATCAGGGCGTAAAGGCACACAACCAGAATCGCGCCCACGCCCAATTGCGCCACCAAGGTTTGTAGCATGCCGGTCCGTCCCCTGACTGGTTCCCATCGCGGTTGCAATAGAACAGGCAACAGACCGTGCTTGCAAGTTAAACTGTTGGACTGGTCAAACTAAGTGTCGCGCCGTAACCTTCAGGCGACACGATCCCGGAGTATGGGGTCGGGAAGGACGGGGATCTCGACGTCGGTACGTGCATCCGGCTTGTCGAATGGTGGAATAATAGCGCCGGCCTCGATGTGGAGCTGTTTCTGGACGCGGGTCAGGCCCTGGTGCGCCGCGGTCATGTGTTGCTGTGCGGCGTTAAGGGCCATCATGGCCTTGAGCGTGTTTTCGTGAACATCGCCGCTGATCGTCGCCGACATGCGGATGGCGCGGCGCGACGTAATATAGGTTTCGATCAGGTGGGCCGCCTCGCCGAGCGCGGTGTCGATGGCTTCTTCCGTAACGTGGAGCTGGACCGTCAGGGCCTTGGCGACATTGATCGTTTTCTCTTTTGACATGGGAGTTCCTGGAACTTGCACAGATTGTCCGAAAACGCTGGACCACAGGAACAATCTAGGGTGTCAACACATGCAAAAGGTAAAAAGATAAGATAAAACAAGCATTAAGCATGATTTGTAAGCAAATGTTTGGCGACGTCGGTTCATATCGAGGGTTGCAATCGATATCAGGCACAAAATCAGGCAAAAACCTAAATGTGATTTCAAAGCCAATTGGCCAGGTTCTAACCTGCGTGCCGTGTGACTGGGGAGGCAGGTTGAATCGGATTTCCGAAGACAGAGATGCCTGAAGGATCGATTACGGAAAGGGTTCGCCCATGAGTGCCATTATTACCGATCGCCAGGGGCACGCGCCGGGTAGCGCGGGTGCCGTCCCGCCCAAGATTCTGATTGTCGACGACCGTCGGGAAAACCTGCTGGCTACCGAGGCGCTGCTGAAGCCCCTCGGCGCGGAGATCGTAACCGCCGATTCGGGGGAGAAGGCGCTCAACCTCGTCCTCAAGTCTGAATTCGCCATTGTCCTGCTGGACGTCCAGATGCCGATCATGGATGGCTTTGAAACGGCGCAACTGATGAAGACCCGGCCCAGCATGGCGTCGGTGCCGATCATTTTCGTCACGGCCATCAGCAAGGAGGACCATTTCGCCACCCGGGCCGCCGAGATCGGCGCCGTCGACTACATCTTCAAGCCGATCAATCCCGACATCCTCAAGTCCAAGGTCAGCGTCTATCTCGATCTTTACCGCCAGCGCGAACAGATCCTGCAACTGAACGCGTCGCTTCGGCAATCGAACGAGGAACTCGAACGGTTCGCCTATGTCTGTTCGCACGACATGCAGGAACCGGTGCGGATGATGAACACCTATGCTGCCATCCTGACCGAATATTCCGGTGACGAGCTCAGCGACGACACCCGGCGCTATCTCGGCTACGTCAAGGACAATGCCCTGCGTATGCAGAAGATGATTCGCGACATACTCGATTTCTCGCGTGTGGGACGCGAGGAGGTCCGGCTGGACGTTGTGGATTCCCAACAAATTTTCGAGGAGATCGTTCACGAGTTTCACGACACGATCGCCCGCAAGAACGCCATTGTCACGTCGGACGGACTGCCTATTCTGAAAACCAGCCTGACCCTTATGCGCGTGGTGCTGCAGAACCTGATCGGTAACGCGCTGAAGTTCCAGGACGGCCAGCGGCCGCCGGAAATCTCCGTCACGGCCAGGCGTGAAAACGGTGCTGGTGGCAACGCCGCCTGGCGTTTCGACGTCCGCGACAACGGTATTGGCGTCGATCCGGCCTTTACCGGGCGCATTTTTACCATCTTCCAACGCTTTCACCGCGAAGACGACTATCCGGGAACAGGCATCGGGCTATCGACCTGCCGCAAATTCGTCCGCCTGTGCGGCGGTGATATGAGCTTTACGTCGCGGCCGGGTGAAGGCAGCACCTTTACCTTTACCCTGCCGGTTAATTCCTGATAAGCTGGCGCGTGTTAAGCTTGGGTGGGGCGTCTGGCCCGTTCGATTGGAACAAGATCATGCGCACGTCACTGGAAATCCTGCTGGTCGAGGACAATGAAGGCGATGTCGAAATGACGCGCCGGGCGCTCAGCACCGCGACGCCACCCGTTCACATATCGGTCGCCAATAACGGCAACCAGGCGCTGGAATGTTTGCACAAGGAAGGCAAGTATGAAGGCGGTGTCACGCCCGACCTTATCCTTCTCGACATCAATATGCCGCGTATGGACGGCAAGCAGTTCCTGGGCGTGGTCAAGGAATCAAGCGAGTTCAAAGCGATTCCCGTCGTCATGTTCACCTCGTCGGAATCGCAGGCGGATATACGAGAATGCTATGACCGGCATGCCAATGGCTATGTGGTGAAGCCGTTCGACGGCCTGCAATACGCCAATACCCTGCGCCAGGTGATCAATTTCTGGGGCAATCTGGGCGAACTGCCGAGATAGTCTTGATGACGGATTTGACGGCCCTGGCGGTCGTGTTAAGAGGCGCCTCCTGTCAGGAGTCACCATGCTTAAAATCTACGGCATCCCCAATTGCGACACCATGAAGAAGGCTTTCGACTGGCTGAAGGCGCGGGCTGTCGCCTATGATTTCCACGACTACAAGCAGTTGGGCATCGATGCCGCGCATCTGAAAGCCTGGACCAGGGCCGCCGGCTGGGAAAAGGTTCTCAACAAGACGAGCACGACCTTCAAGGCGTTGCCCGACGCGGACAAGCAGGACCTGACCGAAGCCAAGGCCATTAAGCTGATGATCGCCCAGCCTTCGATGATCAAGCGGCCGGTCATAGAGATCGGAGGGCTTGTCTTGACGGGGTTCAAGCCGGACACCGTGGCGGCGCTGGAAAAGACCGCTCTATAGAGCCGTGTCGACCTTTTTCCAGGTTTCCGATTTGCAGATCAACCCGCCCAGGACACAGCCCGTGGTCGTCAGGGTCTTGCCGTCGATCGAGACGCGGCCCTGGTAGGTGCGGCCGTCTTCCGGATTGAAAGCTTCGCCCGTCCACAGTGTCTCGCCCGTCCTGGCCAGTTTCAGGAAAACCGGTTGGCCAACAAAGGCTTTGGATTTCAGTCCCGGCCTGAGCCAGGCGATCTTGCCGCACAGCGCGTCGCCGCAGGGTTCGAAGCGAATGCGCGACGTACCGGTCGAGCGTTCCCAGAATCCGGCAAGCTCGGCGGCGGCGGCGCCCGTCGCAACCAGCGACAGACCCAGCATAACGGGGATGAGGACTAATGAAATGGCGAAACGACGCATGGCAGCACCCGGCAAATCCAGATTCGCCGACTTTACACGCAATAGGTGAGAGTTTTCTTAAACCGACCTGAAATCTGAGCCTGCCTAGAACTTATGGCGGGTGTAATTGCCTTCAGGGCAGCCCAGGCGTCGCGATGCGTCCACGGCTTCCTGGTACCCGCTGATGTCGAACGTATCCGGTTCACCCTGCGGCGTCGGACGAATGGCAACCTTCTGCGCCCCCGCCAGGTCTTCGATCGGGATCAGCACCTCAGTCTTTTTCTCGGTTCCGTTGTCGTAAGGAACGACATTCAGCCCCTTGTCATAAAGATCGCGGAAGACCGACAGCCACGGGCGAGCCGGCTGATCATCGACGCGGAACCAGGCCTTCTGCGGATTGACATAGTGATCGAAGCGGAAGCCCATGACGCCGTCCGTGTAGGTGATCCGGCTCTTGGAGAACATCTTGCTGGGGTGGACCTGGCAGGCCTTCTGGCCCGTAAAGCCGTCATCGCGCATGATAACCGTCCAGCCGTTTCCGGTCCAGAACCGGTGTTTGATGCTGTCGTCATGCCGCTTTGGTTTCGGCAGGGCCTTATGCAGGTGCAGGACACTGAACCAGCTGTCCAGCCGCTCTGACAAGGTGGTGTAGGGTGCGGTTGGCGCGGCTGGCACGTTTTCGGCCCCCTGCATCATGGTCAGGGCCAGAACGGCCGTGGCAAGAAGCGGCATGGATATCTCCCTATCGAATCCCGGGGACATTGTACCGTAGCCGCTTCCCTGTCCAGCGTCGATTTGCGCACCGAGCCTACATCCGTTCGATCTTTTTGGCGGTGTCGTCGAGTAAATCGACCATGGCCTCGATCTCGGCCTTGGCCAGGGGCTTCATGCCGCGCAGCTTGACCGCGGCCTTCAGGTTATCCATGGCGCGCATCAGGGGACCGTAGTCGCCGTGTTCGCCACGTCCGCGATCCATCATGGTGAAGAGCTGATCGACGTTTTCGGCTTTTTCGGTCAGGAAGACCTGGCCGGCTTCGGTGATGGTGTAGGACTTGCGGCCGTCGTCGCCGGTCGCCACCGTGGTAAAGCCTTCGTCTTCAAGCCAGCTCAGCGTCGGATAGATGACGCCGGGGGAGGGGCTGTAATTGCCGTTGAAGCGCTCCTCGACAGCCTTGATCAGTTCGTAACCGTGGCTGGGCTTTTCGCTGATGAGCTTGAGCAGAACCAGGCGCAGACCGCCATGGCCAAAGCCCCTGCTATCGCGGCCGCCGCCGAAACGGCCGAAACCACCGCGAAAGTCGGGTCCGCGGCCAAAGCCGTCGCGATGGCCGTGAGTGCGTTCAGAGCAACCGCCCATTCCGCGATCGTGAAAAAAGAATCCGCGCATTGGCGTATCTCCTGTATTATCGTGAGTGTAACTAGATATATCGGATTTGATCTTGTGCCGATGTCCTGGCGCGTTGCAATCCGATGCAAATTAGATATATCTAAATTACATCGAATGCAAGTGGCCGGGTGAAGTTTTTTCAGGCCTGTGGAGCATTACAAAAACTTAACCGGAATCTTTGCATCTAAAAGGGCGCTTTCAGGCCTCTCATATTCAAAGGCCGGCGAGATGAGCTGAGCCGTTACCTCAAAGGAGTTATTCGACATGGGTCCCGAAATCATTGTTCCGGTTGTCGCCATTATATTTACCTTCGGCATGCCGATTGCCATCGTGGCCATTCTCAGTTTCAACAAGGCGCGTAATAACGCCGAACTGCAAAAGACGGTCCGCAGCGCCATCGAACGCGGTGAAACCCTGCCGGCTGAATTCCTCGAAAGCCTGCAGCGTACCGTCCCGCGCGCCAAGTCGCCGATGAACGACATCCGCGCCGGCCTGATCCTGATGGCCGTCGCAGCCGGAATCATGGTCTGGAATTATCTTGATCACAATACGATCGGCGGACATCTGTCCGGCGTCGCGGCCATTCCGGGCCTGATCGGCGTCGCCCTGCTGATTCTTGGTATAATCGGCTTCAGCACGCGCAAGTCCTGAAGAGAAGCACAGCGGCAACCCGGAACCTAACCGCTATGGCCTTACCCGAAGACAAGAAGGACTACAGCCGGCAATCGGATGTCGACGTGGTGCGCCTGTGCACCGCCGGCGGCGACCGAAACGCCTTTGCCGAGCTGGTCCGGCGTCACAGCGGCGTCATCCGAACCCATTTGCGGCGCATGGGCGCCCAGGGTGCCGACGCCGACGACATGGCGCAGGAGGCCTTCATGATCGCCTATGAGCGCGTGGCCGACTATCGCTTCGACGGGCCGTTTGTCGGCTGGCTGAAGACGATCGCCGCCCGGCGCTATCTGAAAAAGGTCCGCTCGTCGCAGAAATACGTCCTGACCGACGACATGAGCACATATGAACCTGAGGCCCTGGCCGGAGAGGGCGAGTTTCGCGCCCATAACCTCGACGCCGCCCTCGAACATCTCAAACCGGTGGAACGGCTATGCCTGTCATTGAATTTCAGCGGCGACCTGTCCCATCAGGATATCGCCGACGAACTGAAGATCCCGCTGGGGACCGTCAAGAGCCATATTCGTCGCGCGATGGATCGCCTGAAGGCCATACTTTCGCCCGTTTCGGACGCCAGACCAGCGGTATTGGAAACCGGATCATGAACGACCGCGATATAGAAGACATGTTCCAGAGCCCGGCGGCGTATGACGACGCCGAGGCCTTCGAGCAGCGCGTCATGAACGGGCTGAAGGTCAAGCTGTGGCTGCGCCAGGGGTTGGTTGTTCTGGCCGGTTTTATCGGCGGCGTCTATGCCCTGGCGCAACTGGTGCGCATGCCCAACTGGACGGTCGACGGCAAGGCGGTCTACGCCCAGTCCATTCAAAAGGCGGCGGCCGATACCGATGAGACCCTTCGCGCCGGCGTTGAACTGGTCGATGTCATTGGCCGCAGCCTTACCGGACTGCTGAATTCGACGGGCCACTATCTCGTCTATATGCAGACCGCGGGCTTCTTCTGGGTGACCTTCTTCCTGTGCATGGCCTTCGTTGGCCTCTACTACGCCTATTCCCAGGAAGAGACTATTTAGCAACCAACGCCGCTTTTGTGTGGCGAGACAATCTGACCGAGTGGCCGCACGCTTGACTTGCAATTCCTCGGAACTGGCGCAATATCGCCTTCGGACAGCTGGCTTGAGGCGACATGGCCGATCCGTTGTCCGGATCAGGGGAAGGCCTACGCATGCTGTCCTACTTGCGTCGCATCGGTGACACGATTTTCGGCCTTTTCCGCTTTGCCGACGAGGTCGAGGAAAAGCAGCATTTCGGCTTCGGGCATTTTGTCATCCTGTTGACGCTCACACCGTTCATCCTGTCGATGGGGCTCTATTATTTTTCAGACGTCAGCAAGGTGCCTTCCTGGTACCAAGGCAATTACCAACGGTTCATCAGCGCCCAGGCGCCAACCAAACCGGCAGGCGACAGACAATGTTTCCTGTCGTTATGTCCGGAAGTGGAAGCCTACCCACTCCGCAAGGCGATCTTCGAAAAAATGCCACCAGCAGAGCTGGAGGTAAAGGCCTATGCCAGCAGCACTGTGGCTGACATATTGCAGGAAAAGTCCAGGTCGGTGTTTGGCGACCAGATCTATACTGGTTTGATCTTTCTGGGCCTGGGTCTTTACCTACCCTGCGCCATATTATGTGTCATTCGCCGTCGCTTTGAGATGTTGATATTCGGCCTGTGTATCCCGCCTGCCTTTGGGTTGACGGCGGCGGGGTTGCTCAACGAGCAACTGGCGATGTTCGCCGCGCCAAAGATCGCCCTGGCCTGGTTGATTCTCAGGGGACGGCCGTTATCAAGGCCGATTGTCGTGGGCCTGACCCTGCTGACACTGCTGGCGGTGGCCGGTGCCGTCGAGACACTCTGGCTGGTACTGGCGCTGATCATCATACTGGTTGCGTCGGGCATTGCGTGCCTTGTCGCAAAACTGTGGCAATGGATTCCAAATGCTTTGACGCGGCTCAGGCCTGGTTTCCGTTGGGGACGACCCGTTGCTGCTGTGATACTTTGCCTGCCGGCCGGTCTGGTCCTTTATATGGTATATATTGGCTTATGCGTGCTCGGTGCCGGTGCGCCCGACTTTGGTCTCGTCAAGGTCTTGCTGCCGATTGTCCTGTTCGTCATGATTCTTGCCCTGGGCCGGCTGATCGTTACGGCGATCGCAGTCAATGCCTATTTCATAAAGGCCATGGGCCTGTGGCGCACTTTGAGGGTCACCGCACATGCCGCCATACTCTGGTTGCCCATGCTGGTGCTGACGGCGCCCTATTTCATCTTGACGGAACATTTGCTGCCGAAATGGACGACCGACGCCCTGTACGAGGCGCACATATTCCCGAATCCCTATGACCATGAGTTGCGTGACAACAGTCTGCAGGCGACAGCCTTAGCTTTCGACGAGAAACTGTTTCGGTTCCATGTCGCCATGGAGACCATCAAGGCTGAGGTCAGGGCGCAGGCCTATGACCTGCGGGCCAACGGGTTGAAGGCACGCGTTCTGCGTGAATTCGACACTATCTTTCCCAGTCAGATGGAGATGGAACCGATCCATACCGGCGTGCCGCTGATCGGCGGACTGATGGACGACGGCCTGGCGCTGGGGCAGGAAAAGGCCAATGAGAGCTACATGAAGCTGCGCGCCAGCCTGCGCACAAATGTCGAGGAATCGGTCAGTGGGCTGGATCAGCAATTCAATGAGGCGGTAACAACCAATGAGCAACGGGCGCTCGATATCGTTACCCAGGTCAAGACCAAGGCCACGGACGGCATACTGGACGCCAATCATTCGACGCAGTCCGCGATATGGACCACGATGATCTATGTCGGGGCGGTTCACAGCATCGGATTGATGTTGTTCCTGTCGATCTGTATCCGTAGTTTCCTGTACGTCTTCGCCCGGGTTGCGTTTCATCGCAACATGGGCACGGTTGTGACCCTGGGCCGGATCGACGATAGCCCGCCGGCCATGCCGCCGGCGCGCATTACGCCGACCGGCGGGCAATATGTGATACCGGATGACCATGAGGCCACCTACTATGTCTCTCGCCGCTTCCAATGTCGTGGCAAGGCACCGCGATTTTCAATTCCTCAGCCGTTTCATGCCCCGATAGCCCGCCTGCTGCACGGTGCGACAACCATGAACAAGATTGTCATGAAGCGTGGCGAGGGGACGGTGAGTTGCACCGCCGCGCGCGGCGCGCAGTTTTTGGTATGGGATCTGGCCGACGGCGAAGTCGTGATCTTCGACTTTCACAATTTTGTCGGCATATCGGAAAGCCTGCAGCTGTCCACCCTGATCAGCACGCGATTGACGTCGCTGCTGCTCGGCAAATTCATCTTTTCCAAGGCGATCGGGCCGGGCAAGCTTATTCTCATGACCGATGGCCGCGCTGAGATCACCGGTGACGGGCAGGTGGCTGAAAGCCTGCCGCCTGAACGTCTTGTCGCCATGCATCTCGATACGCGGCTGAACGTCGAAAGCGAGCTCAATATCGTCGATGTTTATCTGAGCACGGCCTATGTCCGCCCGGCTGCCGGCGGGCAGGTGATTGTCGATGTTGACAGCCAGCGTGGATCGCGCCCCGGACTGGGCCGGTTCTTCCTGCATTTCCTCTGGCCGGGCTGATGGGAGTCATATCGTAAACTGGTTTTCCATAATTCCGTAATTGGAGTTCGAAACATGCCCCCAAAACGCGACAAGAACTCGGCCGATGACGCGGTCGAGGATTGCGACCTCGATGACAATAGCGACACGTCCGGGAGTGGGGACGAGCGCAGGGTCGTGCGGAGACTGGTGATGTCGTCCGGCGACGCCCCGTTCATTGTTGTGGCAGGACCCGATGAGGCGGGTGTGCTGACCGATGTGATGAACGGCTGCGCCACGGTGATTCTGTTGTGGGACCGGGATGAGGCGACGGGCGACTATAACGGCATGCTGGCCCACCACGTGGCAGGTGCGGGCGACGTGCCGTGGCGTCGCTATTCCGAGATCACTACAGAGGCGGCCATTATCCTGATGTGCGCGGCGGACCAGAGCGACATCGACCAGGCCTTGACCTACGGTGATGAGCGTTGGAACGCCTGGCTCCCCGATGCCAGTCTTCGGACGGCGCTGTTTTCCAATGCACTGGTATTTCGCAACGGCACATATCAGCCGGTAACGAACAGTGATGTCGACGAGACCTTGTACCGGGTCTTGTAGAGGCGGGTTTCAGCCCCGATTTGCAAAATCGCTGTCGACTCGCCATATAGCGCGCAGCCCACAGGATCGGGGCCGCGTCGAACAAGGAACCAGCGTGAGCAGCCATACCCAAGCGCCCGTTAAACGCATCACCGCCCCGGACATCATCGCTCGCAAGGGCAAGGAACCGCTGGTCGTGCTGACCGCCTATTCGGCGCCCATGGCGCAGATTCTGGATGAGCATTGCGATATCCTGCTGGTCGGTGACAGCGTCGGCATGGTCGTTCACGGCCTGCCCAATACCATCGGTGTAACGATGGAGATGATGAGCCTGCACGGCCAGGCGGTCATGCGCGGCTCGCAGCGCGCCTTTGTGGTGGTCGACATGCCCTTCGGCTCGTACGAAGCCGGGGCCGAACAGGCGTTTGTCAATGCCGTGCGGTTGTTGAAGGAGACCGGCGCCCAGGCGGTCAAGGTCGAAAGCGGTCCGACCATAGCCGATACCATCGCCTATCTTGTGGCGCGCGGCATCGCGGTCATGGGCCATGTCGGATTGCGTCCCCAGGCGGTCAATGCCGACGGCGGTTTCAAGGCCAAGGGGCGCACCCAGGCCGAGCGCGATAAGGTCATCGCCGAAGCCTTGGCCAGCGACAGGGCCGGCGCCTTTGCCATCGTCATCGAGGGCGTGGCTGCCGATCTGGCGGGCGAAATCACGCAGATGGTCTCAGCGCCTACCATCGGGATCGGCGCATCGAACGCCTGCGACGGTCAGGTGCTGGTCGTCGACGACATGCTGGGCCTGTTCGACTGGTCGCCCAAATTCGTCCGCCGCTATGCCGACCTGCGGGGCGAAATTGCCACGGCGGCCGCGCAATACGCCAAAGATGTCAGGCAGCGCAGCTTTCCCGCCCCAGAAGAGACATATTTTGCTAAGTAATTAGCCGGGAAACCGGTTTGGGGGCGGGCAGGCGCAGTATTGCGGTTGCGCAAGCCTGACGCTTTGAGTAGGTTCGCGCCCAACAGGGGACGCGTCGCGCAAGGAACGCCGTCGATGGCGGCTGCCGTCTCCGGAACGACAAGAGCCCAAAACGGCAAGGCCCAAAACGACAAGAATAAGGACTTTCGCGCGTGAGCGATATTTTCGATGAAACCGAAGAAACCCTTCGGACCGAGCAGTGGATCAAGATTGCCAAGACGGCCGCGCCATGGGTAGGCGGCGCGCTCGGTTCCGCACTGGTGGTTGCCCTGGCGTTCTGGGGCTGGGATTCCTACCAGGCCAACGCTTCGGCCAAGGCCTCCGAAGCCTTCCAGGCGGGGATGGACGCCAGCGTCGCGCACGATAACGCCACGGCCAAGACGAAATTCGAAGACACTGCCAAGACTGGCACGCCGTCCTACAAGGCCATGGCCCTGATGGAACTGGCCGCCCTGTCGGTCGAAGACGGCAAGACCGACGTCGCCATCAAGCAACTGGATGACGCTGCCAAGGCATCGAATGACGCCATGCTGTCAGATCTGGCCGCCTATAAGGCCGCCCTGCTGGTCATGGAAAAGGCGCCCTTTGCCGAAGTCCAGAAGCGCCTGCAGCCGCTGACCGAGAAGGATCGCCCCTACGCCGCGGTCGCCAAGGAAGCGCTGGCCATGGCCAAGCTGCAAAACGGTGATGTCGCGGGCGCACGGGCTGACCTCAACGTGCTGGCTGTCGGCCTCGATACACCGCAAGGCGTCAAGCAGCGCGCAGAAATATACGTCCAGGCTATCGATTCCGGTGCCGGTCCGACCGCCAAGGCGGCCGCTGCCCTTCCGGAAGCCAAGATGCCTGCCATGCCGGCGGGCCTGCCCGATGGCATGCAGATCCAACAATAGATAAACTGCCGACACGAAGTACACTGGTCGACCTCTCCTCATGGAAACGCGCTTATGAAGTCTCTTAAGGTCACGAAAAGCTTTGGCAAGGGTGCCGGGCGCAAGGCTTTCGCACTTGTAGCGCTTACCGCCGCCGCGGCGATGAGCCTCTCTGCCTGCTCGACGATCCAGAAGATCACCAAGAAGGAAAACCCGGAAGATCGCGCGGTGGCCGCACAGGGGCAGCGCATTTCGATCGTGGCCTTCGACCAGAAGCTGGCGCCCTCCAAGAGCCTGAAGGGGATCGGCTATTACATCCCCAATCCGACGACCGTGGCCAATTGGCCGGTCGCCGGCGGCCCCACCGGCGCGCTGATTCAACACAGCGACGCCGCCAAGTCGTTCCAGGTGGCTTGGTCCAAGTCGATCGGCGCCGGTAGCAAGGGCAATACCGAAGTTCTGGCGCAACCGGTGACGAACGGGACACTTGTTTACACGCTGGATGGCGAAGCCCGCGTGACGGCGTTCGATATCGCGACCGGCAATACGGTGTGGAGCGTCGACCTTAATCCCCACA
Source organism: Asticcacaulis sp. P2_C5 (assembly GCF_056404555.1). NCBI lineage: Bacteria > Pseudomonadati > Pseudomonadota > Alphaproteobacteria > Caulobacterales > Caulobacteraceae > Asticcacaulis > Asticcacaulis sp. P2_C5. The sequence continues at coordinate 30,374 of NZ_JBFUDU010000012.1, read as the reverse complement.
ACAAGCGCGATAAGTCGGCCTTCGGCGGCGGTCTCGCCCTGACCGCTGACGGCAAGCTGTTCGTGACCTCGGGCTATCGCCTGATTGATGCGCTCGACGCGTCGACCGGCGCGAAGATCTGGGAAAAGCCCGTCGACACGCAATTCCACTCGGCGCCGACGGTCAACGCTACCGATGTGTTCGCCACCGACGTCGATAACCAGATCTTCGCCTTCGACCAGGCGACCGGCGAGATGAAATGGACCTATCAGGCCATTGCCGAGCCCGCCCGCATCCTTAAGACGGGCGCGCCGATCGTTTCGGGCGACGTTATCTACGCGCCGTTCTCGTCCGGCGAACTCGTGGCTTTGAATGCCAGCACGGGTGACGTGGTTTGGGAACAGGTACTGGCGCAGTCCAGCCGTACCAATGCCCTGTCGCAGATCCGTGATATTTCGGGTCGGCCGGTGCTGTACAATGACACGGTGTTCGCCGCGTCCCATTCCGGCATGTTTGCCGCCATGAATTCGCGCACCGGCGATCAGCGCTGGCAGTTGTCGACCGACAGCATCAATTCGCCTTGGGTTGCCGGCGACGTTGTGTTCCTGGTCTCGCTGCAAGGCGAATTGCTGGCAGTCAGCCGTGAAAGCGGCCAGATCTACTGGATCCAGGACCTGAATGCCGGCGCCCAGAAGAAGAAGAAGGGCGTATTCGGCCTTGGCCGCGAGAAGATGGTCGGCAAGGTGCCGCTGTGGTCGGGTCCGATCCTGGCCTCCAACCGCCTGATCATGGTCAATTCCCTGGGCCAGGCTGTGGCTTTCGACCCCAAGACGGGCGAACGCCAGTCGTCGATCAATCTGGGGGGCGCTGCCTATATCGCGCCGATCGTCAGCGGTGATACGATGTTCGTGGTGACCGACGACGGCAAGCTGGTCGCGATCCGCTAAGCATTCTTGATGAGAAATGGTTGGAAAGGGGGCTTCGGCCCCCTTTCTTTTGCGCGCTTCTCCCAGGTTCCAAACCCTTTCTTCGTCTAGAGTGTTTCCCGATCAAGTTGATCGGTAAACACTCTAGATTCTTGTTTTGTCGCACTTCTTATCCGAAAAGTGGCGTCCACTTTGTCGGGAAGTGCTCTAACCGGTTTCAAATTGCGCGCTTTCCGGTATAAGGCGGCCATGCCTATAAAAATTGCCATAGTCGGCCGGCCCAATGTCGGTAAATCGACCCTGTTTAATCGTCTCGCCGGGAAAAAGCTGGCTATTGTCGACGACCGCCCCGGTGTGACGCGCGACCGCCGCTACGCGACCGGTAACCTCGGCGACATCCCGCTGCTGCTGATCGACACTGCCGGCTTCGAAGATCTGACCGACGAATCGCTGGAATCGCGCATGCGCATCCAGACCGAGCTCGCCATCGACGAATGCGATGTCGCCTTCTTCGTCGTGGACGCCCGCGAAGGTGTGACACCGCTCGACCGCATCTTTGCCGGCATATTGCGCAAGCGCGACAAGCCAGTGCTGCTGATTGCCAACAAGGCCGAGGGCCATCAGGCCGCGGCCACGGCCGAAGAAGCACGCGTCCTGGGCTTCGGCGAGCCATTGCATCTGTCGGCCGAGCACGGTGAGGGCATGTCGGAGCTGTACGAAGCGACCGAAGGCTACCGCCAGCTGATCGAGGGCGACTTCGATGCCGAGGCCGCCGTCGGTGACGAAGACGATGAGACCAAGCCGATCCGCATCGCCATTATCGGTCGCCCCAATGCCGGCAAGTCGACACTGATCAACAAGATGCTGGGCGAAGACCGCCTGCTTGTCGGGCCTGAGGCCGGGATCACCCGCGATTCGATCAGCGTCGACTGGGAATATGAAGGCCGGACCATTCGCCTGGTTGACACCGCCGGCCTGCGCCGCAAGGCCCGCGTCCAGGAAAAGCTGGAAAAACTGTCGACCGCCGACACCATCCGCGCCATTACTTTTGCCGAGATCGTCGTCCTGGTCATGGACGAAGCCAATGCCTTCGAGACACAGGATCTGCAGATCGCCGACCTGGTCGAGCGCGAAGGGCGTGGCCTGATCTACGCCATCTCGAAGTGGGATCTGGTGGCCGAGCCCCAGGCGCGCCTGGCCGAGATCGCCGAAACGGCGGAAAAGCAATTGCCGCAGTTGCGCGGTACGCCGTTGGTCACTCTGTCGGGCGCCACGGGGCGTGGTGTTGAACGGCTGATGCCTGCGGTGCTGAAATGCTATCGCAACTGGTCGGCCAAGGTGAAAACGCGCGATCTCAACGACTGGCTGGCCCTGGCGGTGCAGCGGCATCCGCCTCCCGCCGTCGATGGCAAGCGCATCAAGCCGAAATACATGGCCCAGACCAAGGGCCGTCCGCCGACATTCGTCCTGTTCGCGGCGCGTGCCTATGCCATGCCGGACCATTATCGCCGCTATCTGATCAATTCGATCCGCGAATCCTTTGATTTGCCGGGTGTGCCGATCCGTCTGACGGTCAAGGCCAATAGCACGGTCAATCCGTATGCCGAGGGCGATTCGTCGGGTGAATGGAAGCCGTCGGGCATGCCGCGTACGCGTGGCAAGGCCAAGCCGAAACCGGGCGACAAGCCGGCCCACCCCAACCGGGTGCGCCAGAAGGCAAAGGGTACGGCACCGGCTGTGGCGCGGCCCAAAATCGTCGCCAAACCGCGCGTCGAGGCCGCCAAGGCCAAGACCTTCCGTAGCAGGCCGGCCGGTCCCTCGACCAAGCCCGGCGCGGCGGGGCCCGGTGGACGTTCGAAACCGGCGGGCAAGCGGAGATAGTTTTAAGATGATCCACAGATTACGCCGATTACACTGATTTTTTGAGGTTCTGACTGACACTCGACCTGTCGATCATCTAAAAAATCGGTGTAATCGGTGTAATCTGTGGATCCATTGCCCTTATTATTCGGCCAGGTTACAGGCTCGGCAAGGTGATCATGAATAACATCACTGACCTAAAGTCTTCGTCACATAGTGACGATCTGCTGGCGCTCAACAATATGTTCGCCAAGGAAACGTCGTATCTCGAGTACGCCGACTGGACGCACATGCTGGGCCAAGCGCGGTTCGGCTATGCCGCCGGCAGAGAAGGTCTTCTGATCGCTTTCGACCAAGATGCTGACTACGACAGCCCCAACTTCGTGTGGCACCGCGAACGCCTGCCCCATTTTGCCTATATCGATCGTGTGGTGATTGCCGCCTCTGCGCAGGGCAAGGGGCTGGGGCGCGCCCTGTATGAACGTTTGTTTGCCGATGCACGTGCAGCCGGGTTTCCGGTTGTTGCGTGTGAAATCAATATCGATCCTCCCAATCCTGGCTCGATCGCCTTTCATGAACGGCTCGGCTTCGAAGCCGTTGGCGATCAGAGCCTCGCCAACGGCAAGCGTGTCGGCTATTACGTCATCCGGCTATAGCCGTTCGAGCACTCGGCCAAGCATGGCCAGCATGGCGTCGATATCGGCCTCGGTGACGTCGATTGGTGGGCGGAAACGGATCGAATCGGTGCCAGCGCCCAGCAGAAGCAGGTTTTCCGTTTCCAGCGCCACGTCGACCAGCCGCCCCTTGTTTCCCGCGCCCAATACCGTAAAGCCCTGATACAGGCCCCAGCCGCGGACATTGACGATCTTGTCCGGGAAGCGCGCCACCAGGGCTTCGACGCCGGCCACCAGTCGGGCCGTCTTGGCCGGGACCGCCTCGAGCAGGCCTTCGTCCTCGACGATCTTCCATTCTTCGACGAAGCGGACCATGTCGGCCAGCGAACCGCCCCAGGTCGAGTCGAGCACGCCGATATCTTCCATCGAATTCAGCATATAGACGGCGCCATTGCCGAACTTCTTGGCCACCGCAATAGCGTGCGGCGGATAAGGGACATCGAACAGGTCGATGCTGAAAACGGCGCCGGTCTGGCCGCCAGAGGTCTGAACCTCGTCGAGACCCCAGGCGACGTCGTAGCGATGGCACAGTTCCGACAGGCCGCGATAGAAGTCGGGCATGGCCAGGCGGTGGCCGCCGGCGCCCTGCAACGGTTCCAGGATAACGCCGGCAATGTCACCGTCATGCGCCACCATCAGGCGTTCCAGTTCGGCAAGGCAGGCATCGGACACGGCGCGATTTTCGGCCTCGCTGCGCCGCGTGTCGTAGTCCGGGAAGGCAACCGTCAGATTGTCCTTGATGATGCCGTGGAAATCCTTTGTTGCCACCGGATCATTGGTCAAACGGGTGATGTTCAGGGCGAACACCGTGCGGCCGTGGAAGGCCTGATCGAAGGAGATAAAGCGCTGGGTAAAGTCGCTGCGGCCCTTGGCGCTTTGTTTATGGTGGTGGAGATTGATGAGATATTTCATCATGTTCTCGACCGCCTCGGCGCCGGAATTGACGGCATAGACCTCGACGCGGCCATCCCTCATGCACAGCGGGCGCAGGCGATGCAGCAGGCGGTAATAGTCGAGGCATTGCGGTGTCAGAAAATCCGGATTGGCCATCTTGGTATTGGCGGCCAGCAGCAGATTGCGCACATAGTCCGGCGCTTCGAGGCGGGGGTGATTGTAGCCCAGCAGCTTCGAGCCGTAGAGGCCGCACCAGTCGGTGATGCGGTCGCCATCGACGGTCGCCAGGGTCATGCCGCGCGATTGCGACAGGTCGACGACAAAAGGATAGGGTTCGGCAATGACATAGCGGCCCAGCTCGTCGAGCATGGCGGCGCTACGTGTCTTCGGATAAGACATGTATTCCTCGCAAAGGGCATTCGTGTAGCGCCTTATGGCGGCGCTTTGTGTGGTCTTTTTAGCTCAAGCGCCGCATGGCTCGCCGCATCAGCGGCGGCGGGCGTCGCCCTTGCCAGGCTGCAAAGAAGCAGCCTGGAATTATCAAACGGTTTGCGCTGCCCAATCGCGGAAATCAACCGTTTCCTGCGGCGGGGTACGATTTGGGTCGACCAGTTCCAGCACCAGGGGAACAATGGCGTCCGGATGGGGAATCGACATCGGATCTTCGCCCGGGAAGGCCGCCGCGCGCATGCGTGTGCGCATTGGCCCCGGGCTCAGCAGGGCGGCGCGCACGGGGGTGATTTCCATCTCATCAGCCCAGGCGCGAACCAGGGTTTCCATGGCCATCTTGGTCGCCCCATAAGGCCCCCAGAAGGCGCGGCCATGGGTGACGGTCTTGCCGGTCGAGAAGAAGACGGCGCGGCCCATGGGCGACAGGCGCATCAAAGGCTCGACGGCACGCAGTAGCCGCCATGTAGCAGTCAGGTTGACGGCGACGATCTTGTCGAAGTCCTTCGGTTCGTGATGTGTCACCGGGCTCAAGGTGCCGGCGATGGCGGCGGCGTGGACGAGCGTGTCCAGTCGCCCGAAACGTTCGAGCAGCGCACCGGTCAGCCGGTCCATCGCTTCTCCATCGGTGATGTCAAACGGGATCAGGGTGGCGTGGTTGCCAGTTGACTTGAAAACCTCGTCGTCCAGTTCTTCCAGCGACGCCTTGGAACGGCCGCAGGCAATGACCTGGGCGCCGGCACGTGCCAGCCCCAGGGCGCAGGAACGGCCGAGGCCGCGCGAAGCCCCGGTGACAAGGGCTATGCGGCCTTGTTGCGACTGATCCTGGACGGTCATAATGGCTCCTGTATCTTTTTATACCTCCCCGCTTAAGCGGGGAGGGGACCGCCCGAGACATTGCGAAGCGCAGCGAAGCTTTGGCGAAGGGTGGTGGTGGGGGCCTTGCTAACACCTGCCCCGTGCGCGATAGCCCCTAGTTCGAACTGGCCAGCAGTGACAATTGCTGGCCGGGGCTTTGCGATTCTTCCAGCGCCTGTTCCCGATCGGTCAGGGGCGTCGGGTAGTCGCCGGTGAAATAGTGGTCGGTAAACTGCGGCATTTCGGGATCGCGGCGGTTATGCCCCATGGCCTTGTACAGGCCGTCGACCGACAGGAAGCCCAGGCTGTCGCATTCCAGCATCTGGCGCATTTCTTCCAGGGTGTGGTTGGCGGCCAGCAGCTTTTCGCGATCGGGCATGTCGATGCCGTAGAAGTCGGGCCACATGATCGGCGGGCTGGCTGATCGCAGGTGGACCTCCTTGGCACCAGCTTCGCGCACCATACGAACGATCTTGACCGAGGTCGTGCCGCGAACGATAGAATCGTCGATCAGTATGACCTTCTTGCCTTCCAGGACGACGCGGTTTGGGGCGTGCTTCTTGCGCACGCCCAGATCGCGGATGTTCTGGGTTGGCTGGATGAAGGTGCGGCCGACATAGTGGTTGCGGATAATGCCCAGTTCGAACGGCAGGCCCGACTGCTGCGCGTAACCCAGCGAAGCCGGCACGCCCGAATCGGGCACCGGGACGACGACATCGGCGTCGGCCGGATGTTCGAGGGCCAGTTGCCGGCCCATGGCCTTGCGCACCTCATAGATCGACTTGCCGTTGACCACCGAATCGGGGCGGGCGAAATAGACATATTCGAAAAGGCACGGCCGCGCCGGGCGGGCATCGAATGGCTTGTAGGATTTAAGGCCGTTCTCGTCGATCTGGACGACTTCGCCATGTTCGACGTCGCGCACGAAGGTGGCGCCGATCATGTCCAGGGCGCAGGTTTCCGAAGCAAGGACATAGGCCTGGTTCAGCTTGCCGATGACCAACGGCCGAATGCCCAACGGGTCGCGGGCGCCAATCAGCATCTTGCGCGTCAAAGCGACCAGGGCGAAGCCGCCTTCCAGGTGCTTGAGCGTTTCCATGAAGCGGTCGATGATGCGCAGGGCGCGCGAACGGGCGACCAGATGCAAAATGACCTCCGAATCGGAGGTCGACTGGAAGATGGAACCTTCGGAGACCAGCTTGGTGCGAAGATGCATGAAATTGGTGAGATTGCCGTTGTGGGCGATGGCGATGCCGCCCTGGTCGAGATCAGCGAACATCGGCTGGACATTGCGGATAAACGACCCGCCGGCTGTCGAATAGCGCGTGTGGCCGATAGCCGAATGGCCCTGAAGCTTCTGGGTCAGGTCCGCGCCGGTGAAGACATCACCGACCAGGCCGTGCGCGCGTTCTATATAAAAGCGGCGGCCGTCGCATGAGGCCAGGCCGCAGGCTTCCTGACCGCGGTGTTGCAGGGCGTGCATGCCCAGAACCGTCACGGCGCTGGCGTCGGCCATGCCGTAGACGCCGAAAACACCGCATTCCAGCCGGGGCCGGTCGTCATCTCCGTCGCGCGCAAACGCGTCTGTATCGGTGAGGTCGGACAGGTTTGACGCGGACAGCAGCATGTCTTCTCTTTCGGTTACGCAAAGCCGCTTCGGTTCCGCAAAGCCATTTGGCGACGCAGGCCGTAGCGGCAAACTATGGGTTTTCGTCGACCACTTTGTTGGCCACGCTGGTACCTGCGGGAACAAAGGCCTGGAGGACCTTGGCGCAGCGCACGCTCAGCGGATAAATCTTGGCATCACGAAACCAGTGCGGCTGCCGGTCAATAGGCGTGACGGCCGAAAAAATCAAATGGAATACGCCCAAAACCACCAGTGTACGGAAGAATCCGACGGCAAAACCCAGGACCCGGTCGAAGGTATTGAGGGTCTTCTGCTTTTGGATACGCTGCGACAGGTTATGACCCAGATAGCGGACGCCGAAATAGATCAGCAGGAAGAAGACGAAAGCCGCGACATAACCTGTAATGGTGTCGAGGTGAAACGTGTTGGTGATGAAACCCTTGCTGACAATGGCCAGAAACAGCGCCAGGAAGAAGGAGATCAGATTGACGACCTCCTTGGTGGCGCCACGCACCACACCCGCGATGCAGGAAACGGCCAGGAGAGCCAGGAAAATGAGATCATATGGCGTCGGCGTCATGGTGTCCCCTATATGGTATGGCGCGGCGCCGTTTGTACCATCAAGGCCAAATCTTAACAACACAGCTTAACCATCAAGACGACCTGGTATCAGTCTCCGACGGGAAACAGGGCGGCAATGGCGTCGTTCAGCGCCGCAAAGCCTCGAATTTTAACAGGCGGATTGTCGACGGTCAGTTGGGCGGTGATGGTGCTGCCGAAGCCAAGCTTCGCCGCTTCCTTCAGGCGTGCTTCGCTGCGCGACACAGAACGGACATCGCCCGACAGGCTGATTTCGCCGAACACGACGCAGTCGCGCGGCAGGGGTGTGTCGGTCAGAGCCGAGACCAGGGCCAGGGCGGCGCACAGGTCGGCAGCGGGCTCGCTGATCCGCAGGCCGCCGGCGACATTGAGATAGACGTCCTTCTGACCGAAGCCGACGCCGCAGCGTGACTCCAGGACTGCCAGGATCATGGCCAGGCGGCCGCTGTCCCAACCGACGACCGCGCGTCTGGGCGTGCCGAGCGCCGAGGGGGCGACCAGGGCCTGCATCTCGACCAGGACCGGTCGCGAGCCTTCGATGCCGGCAAAGACGGCGGAGCCTGACGCGCGCTCATGGCGGTCGCCGAGAAACAAGGCGGACGGATTGGGGACTTCGCGCAGGCCGGCATCGCCCATCTCGAAAACGCCAATCTCATCGGTGGCGCCAAAACGGTTCTTGGTGCCGCGCAGGATACGGAACGGATAGCCGCGCTCGCCTTCGAACGACAGGACGGCGTCGACCATATGCTCGACGACGCGCGGTCCGGCGATCTGGCCTTCCTTGGTGACGTGGCCGACCATGATGACCGAGGTGCCGTGCTTCTTGGCAAGGCGCACCAGTTCGCCGGCACAGGTACGGACCTGCGACACCGATCCTTGCGCTGCCTCGATGGCGTCGGACCACAGGGTCTGAATCGAGTCGATAATGACCAGGTCGAACTTTTCGCGCTTAAGAGCGTCCAGAATGACGCGCAGAGATGTCTCAGCCGCCAGGTCGACCGGCGCCTTGGCCAGGCCCATTCGCGCGGCACGGCCGCGAATCTGCTCGACGGCCTCTTCACCGGAAATATAGGCAACACGAAGATTGCGCGTTGCGGCATTGGCTGCGACCTGTAGCAACAGGGTCGACTTTCCGACGCCTGGATCGCCGGCAATCAGTATGGCCGACCCCGGCACCACCCCGCCGCCGCACACGCGGTCAAATTCGTCAATGCCCGTGACCATGCGCACTGGCGCCTCGTCCTGGCTGTCGAGGGTTTCGAACTGCAGCTTGTTCAGGCGCGAGATCTTATTGGCTTCAGGCTTCAAGCCGCCCGGCGGTGCGCTGAAGCTTTCCTGGACGAGGGTATTCCACTGACCGCAAGCGGGGCATTGACCGGCCCACTTGCTGTGAACGCCGCCGCACGACTGGCAGGTAAAGAGGGCAGTGTGCTTGGTCATGAACATTCCTGATGCTGAATGTTCCGTATATGTTCCGCTTTGGTGAGCCTGTCAAGTATATTGGCGGGCGATCCTGGGCCCCAGGCGGGTCAGCAGTTCGTAGCCGATCGTCCCGGCGCGAGCCGCCACTTCGTCGAGGTTTTGTGAGCTGCCGAGGACCTCGACCCAATCGTCGGCGGCGACCTCGAGTCCGCTGACATCGCAGGTGCACAGGTCCATCGAAATGCGGCCGGTCAGGGGGCGCCGCTCGCCCTTCACGGTGACAAATCCCCCGGAAAAGCTGCGCAACAGGCCGTCGGCATAGCCAAGGCCGATCGTCGCCAGGCTCATGTCGCGGGGCGCGGTAAAGGTCGCCCCGTAACCGACGGTTTCGCCGGCCTTGATATGATGGACCTGCAGAACGCGCGCGCTGAGGTGGGCCACGGTGCGTATATCGGCATGGGCGGCGCCGAACGGTCCGCCGCCATAGAGCCCGATACCCGGACGGATCAGGTCGAAGCCGTAGTCCTGTCCCAGCCAGGCGCCTGCCGTATTGGCCAGGGACTTTTGCGCTCGTGGAAACCGCGCCGCCGCCTCGCGAAATGCCGCCAACTGCTGCGGATTGAGCGGATGGTCTGGTTCATCGCCGCAGGACAGGTGACTCATCACCAGGGCCAGATGGTGGCTTCCTGCATCGGGCAGGCTCGCCATGTCTTCCGGGCGTATGCCCAGGCGGTTCATGCCCGTATCGATATGTACGGCCGCCGCCAGGTCGTTGGCGCCGCTGATCCAGTGGTGATACTGCGCCGGCGTATTGATAACCGGTCTCAGGCGATGGGCCGCAAAGGCCGCCGTTTCGGTCAGGCCGTCCAGGACATAGATGATCGGGTCAGCGCCCAGCAGGCGCCGCAGGGCCACGCCTTCCTGCAGGCGGGCGACGAAGAAGGTGCGCGCACCTTGGTGAGCGAGATAGGGCGCGATCGCAGCCATGCCCAGGCCATAGGCATCGGCCTTGACCACCGGCGCGACTTCGGCAACTCCGGCGCGGGTTTTAAGCGCCTTGTAATTGTGACTGAGCGCAGCGAGATCGATACTGAGGCGGGCGGTCGGCGAAGCGGAAATCATAGTTTTCGCTAGCATGCCAAACAGGCGTCATAAAGGCCTTTCTAAGCCTTTTTCTACCGTCTCGGCACGCTGACCAGCGCGACCTTGTCCGCCATGGAGTCCCTGAGAAAGCGGACGATCGAACCATAGTGTTCGGCGCCGGTCACGACCGCAATCCGTTCACCGGGATGTGCCTTGATCGCGGCGGCGATATTGGCGGCCAGGTGCGCGTCCTGCGCCGTCGCAAACCGGGCCTCTGCTTCGTATCGCGTTCCGGCGACATAGGCGCGCAAGGTATTGTTATAGTCGACGCACAGGGCATTGTAGCGTCCGGTGCTCAGGCTGTAGGGCGTCGCAGTGGCCAGCAGATGGTCACGTTCGGCCGCAATCTGCGTCAGGCGCGCGGCATAGGCCCGGCGTTCCGGCGTATTGAGTTCGGCCTCGTCCGCCGTCCCTGGCTGCGATGTCGTCCAGTCGATAGCGATGGTACGGGTGGACGGCGCATCGCCAGCCCAGTCGAAGCCAAAGGCGCGATCGCCGTAGTCGCTTTTGAGCGCCACCATTTCCTGAGGATATTGATCGGCGAGATAGGCCGCGTCAAAGGTCATCCTTTCCGGCGCGATCTCGACACCAACCCTGTCGGGCCTGAAGGTCCGGACGATGCGGAACAGATCGTCATAGCTATAGTTGGGATTGGTCTGGTGGCGTTGATGGATGCTGGGGACAATCATCACGGTGGCGGGTTGCAGCCGCGACCAGCTTTTGGCTTGGGCGGCTGGAGCCAGCAAAGGGGACAGCATCAGCGCCATGGCGAGACGGCGGGTACAGATATCGGTCATCGGCACACTCTCCCGGGTTATTCGGGGCGTCCCGGATTTGGGGCAGCCCACCTAAATCCAAGGTCGACTATGCCGCCAAAAGTGCATTAATTTTCGATTGGATTTGGGGCTATTCCCTATCGTAATTGGCGTATCTTTCGGGATTGGCGAGATTGCCGAAGCGCACGACGTTTTCGTCGAACGACAGCCTGACCGTACCGATCGGGCCGTGACGCTGCTTGCCGATAATGACCTCGGCCGTGCCCTTGCAACGGTCCATTTCTTCTTGCCACTTCAGGTGTTCGTCGGTGCCTTCCTTGGGTTCGGCGCGGCCGAGATAATAGCTCTCGCGATAGACGAACATGACGATATCGGCGTCCTGCTCGATCGAGCCCGATTCCCGCAGGTCGGACAGTTGGGGCCGCTTGTCGTCGCGGCTTTCGACCTGGCGCGACAACTGCGACAGGGCGATGACGGGGATCTGCAGTTCCTTGGCGAGGGACTTCAGGCCCATGGTGATGGCCGAGACTTCCTGGACGCGGTTGTTGGCGTACATGTCGCCGGTCGTAACCAGCTGCAGGTAGTCGACCATGAGGCAGTCGAGGCCGACGGTGCGCTTCAGGCGCCGGGCGCGCGCCGTAAGCTTGGCCAGGGCCAGGCCGCCTGTGTCGTCGATATAGAGCGGCACCGCGCTGATATCCATGGCGGCTTCCTTCAGCCGCTGGAATTCCGAGACGTCGATTTCGCCTTTGCGGAGGCGATCGGAGGCGACGCCCGAGGCATCGGACAGGATACGCATGGCCAGCTGATCGGCCGACATTTCGAGCGAGTAGAAGGCGACGACGCCGCCGCGCACTGTCTTGCGGTCGCCGTCGGGCTGGGGCTCGTAGGCATAGGCCTTGGCGATGTTGACGGCGATATTGACGGCCAGGGCGGTCTTGCCCATGGAAGGACGGCCAGCGAGGATAAGCAGGTCGGACTTGTGCAGGCCGCCGATCTGCCGATCCAGGTCCATCAGGCCTGTGGAAACACCCGACAGGCCGCCGTCGCGATGGAAGGCTTCTTCGGCCATCGACAGGGCGCCATTGACGGCGTCCGAGAAGGTGACGAAGCCGCTCGACGACGTACCTTTTTCCGCTAGCTCGAACAGTTGGGCTTCGGCGTTTTCGATTTGATCGCGGGCCGGCTTTTCGCCGGACGCCGCCTTGGCGATTTCGCCGCCCAGGCGGATCAGTTCGCGGCGCAGGGCCAGGTCATAGATGACGCGGGCATAGTCCGAAGCGTTGGCGGCGGGCGGCGCACGGTCGACCAGGTCGGCGAAATAGCGAATGCCGCCCAGGTCGTTGAAGGCCTGATCACTCTTGAACTTGTCGACCAGGACGATCGGCTCAGCGAGATGGCCGATGCGGATCTGCTCTTCGATCGAGGCGAATAACCTTTGGTGGAACGGTTCGTAAAAGTGGCGTGCCATAAGGCCGTCATACAAACGTTCATACGCGCCGTTGTCGAAAAGCAGGCAACCGAGCAGGGCCTGTTCGGCCTCCAGATTGTGCGGCAGGGAAGCGGGCGCTTCGGCGGAGGTGGGGGGAGACAGGGTATCGGCCATGATGGACGTCATACAAAGGTTAACGCTGGAAGCAAGGGGACGTGACGAACTGTGCACCTTATGCCGATTCACAGCCTGTGAATAACGGGGATAATTATGGTAATTGGAGTTTCAATTCGCATATATGCCTCGAAACCTCCATTCCTAGGGGCTGTCATGCAAATGAATCCATCGAGCAAGCATCATTATGTTCCAGTTTTTTACATGAAGCCGTGGACTGGAATTGATGGCAAGGTTCAGGCGTTCAGAAAAATATATGACGGCTCTGTTGTAAATGGCAGGAAATTTCCGTCGGAAATTTGTTTCGAGTACGACTTATATAAAAACGGAGCTACTGGAGTTGACTCTGTTGAATCTCAAAAGATTGAGATGGAACTGCTTTCTCCCATCGATAATGCGGCAAGCCAATTTCGGGATCGATTGCTGAAGGGGGAATCAAATTTTTCCCACGAGGATATGAGCAAGTGGGTTCAATTTCTAATTTCATCTGTCTATCGCCATCCAAATGAAGTTATGCGTCTTAAATCCAAAGTAGCCAGTGGATGGATAGATACTGTATCCAATTTGATGCCGCTTCATTCGCCAGAGTTGGTTGATGAACTAAATAGGTTCAAAAATTTAGATGGTCTGGAACTTGAATCTGAAATTGAAAATACAAAAACCGCATTAATCGCAAAGATGCTAAGTAGTAAAAATATTGGTAACTTCATTATGAATATGAAATGGGCGATAAGAGATATTGAAGATGGATTTGACTTAATGACTTCTGATTATCCATCTGTCAAAACAAACGGCTTAAATGTAGATGGGGGGCACATTATTTTGGCGCTAAACCCAAAAAAATTGTTTATCGCTGCAAAAAATGATGAGGTCCTTGATCTCCTCGCAAGTGGACCTGGAAAGAATTTGTCGAGATATTACAACATAAATATTGTTGAAAATTGCTCGAAATTTGTGATTTCTACCGATAGCAGTCAAGAACGATTTATTAGAAACCATTTTAAGAAATGAGATCTAATTGGTTTTGCAAAAAAAGCTCCCCACCGTTACCGATGGGGAGCTGATCAACGCTATCGCGATTCCGGGTTAAGGGGGCTTGCCCCCTTACCAAGACTGGGAGACCTTGGCGTAGACGTAGCGGCCATTGAAGCCGAAGGGCGAGAAGCGGGTGAAGGCGAGGGCGCCGACACCATTGCCGCTGGTCACGTTCAGATTGGCCGGGGTGGCGTCCGGATAGACATCGAAGGCGTTGTCGACGCCGACAGCCAGGGTGGTGCCGGTGCCGAAGCGATAGGCGGCCGACAGGTCGGTGATGACCTTTTCACCGGAATGGATGTCGTTGGTCGCCACGGCGGCCGGGTCGATGACGTCACCATAATAGGTGGCGCGGACATTGGCCGTCCAGCCGGCCTTTTGCCAGTCGACGGCGAAGGTTGCCTTGTCCTCGGGCGAGGAATTGGTCAGGATAACCTGGCGGACGCGGGCGAAGAGGACTGGTTGCGGGTTGAGCGGCGAGTTGGACAGGCTGGGCAGCTTGTCGATCTCGGTCTCGCTGTGGTTATAGGCCAGGGACAGGTTGAAGCGGCCATAGCTGTCGGTCGGGATGCGATAGCTGCCGACCAGGTCGATGCCCTTTGTCGTGCTGTCGATGCCGTTGATAAAGAAGCGCGCGGCCGACACGTGATAAGGCGCCAGAAGGGCGGCGACCTGGGGCGAGAAGGTACCCGGGATGTTTTCCGACAGGACGATGCGGTCGTCGATGCCGATCTGGAAGGCGTCGGCCGTCAGTTCGAACGGCCCTTTGTGCCAGACCGCGCCCAGGGTGTAGCTGGTCGAGGTTTCGGGATCGAGCGGCTCGGCGCCAAGGGTAGCCGAGACCGGCGCGGTTGCCGGGAAGGTACCGGTTTCAACGACATTGCCGCTGACGACGACGCTGGCGGTCGAGGTAAAGTACTGCTGCGCCAGGGACGGTGCGCGGAAGCCGGTGGCGACCGAGCCACGCAGGGCCAGGCTGTCGGTCAGCTTGTAGCGACCGGCCAGCTTGCCCGAGACATTGCTGCCGAAGTCGGAATAGTCCTCGTATCGCAGGGCGGCATCGAAGCTGAAGCGGTCGGTGACCTCGCCTGCGACATCGACATAGACGCCGGCATTGTCACGGCTCTTGTCGATGACATTGCTGGGCTGGAAGCCGATGAAGCCCTGGGCGCCGGCGCTCTTGCCGGCTACGGGACCCAGGTTATAGGACTGCAGTTCGCCCTGCTTGATCTCATAGGTCTCATGGCGGGCTTCGAAGCCCAGGGCGACGGTCAGCGGGCCGGCCCAACCGGAGACGTTGAAGGGTTTGCTGATGTCGGCGTTGAATACGGTCTGGTCATACTTCAACTGGCCGTCATAGAAGTTGCGTTGCGAGGCATCGCCGTAAGACGGATTGACACTGTTCAGCGTGTAGTAATCGAGCTTGTTGCCGCCCGCACTCAGGCTGAAATCGCTCGTCCAGCCGCCAAGTTCGCCGCGCAGGCCAGCCGACGCCGAATAGTCCTTGGACTGGGCGTTGATGATCGGCAGGAAGCCGTTCGGGTAGATGGTTGCCACGTTTCCGGAACTGTCGAAGTGGCGGAAAAACGCGGCGCTCTTCGAATCGAGATCCTGGTAACTGGCGTTGCCGTACAGGGTCCAGATGTCGTTGATAGGCTTGCCGGCATTGGCGAACAGCGACAGGCTGTTTTGCGCCGGGTCGCCGTAACGACTGGTCACCTTGGCGGGTGACACCAGGGCGTCGATATCACCACGCGAGGTCGGGTTACGCCGACGGCTTTCGCCCGACAGGGTCAGGAAGCCGTCGGAACCCAGCGGCAGGCCGATCCAGGCCGACAGGTTGGTCGTGCCGCCATCGGAAACGTGGCGTGACGAGTTGGCGGCGTCGACATCGGTGTCGTATTCGCCATAGGAGAAGCTGGCGCCGCCGCCACGATTGGCTTCGCGCAGGTGCAGGTTGATCACGCCGGCGATGGCGTCGGAACCGTATTGCGCCGAGGCGCCGTCACGCAGGACTTCGAGGCGGTCGAGGGCTGATTCGGGGATGGCATTGAGATCGACGGCCGACGAACCGCGGCCGACGGAGCCGTTGACGTTCAGCAGGGCCGAGCTGTGACGGCGCTTGCCATCGATCAGGACCAGGGTCTGGTCGGGTGACAGGCCGCGCAGCGAGGCCGGGCGGACATTGTCGGTGCCGTCGACGGCGGACGGACGCGGGAAGTTCAGGCTGGGGGCGATGCGCGACAGGCCCTGGGCCAGTTCGGTCGAGCCCTGGGCCTGAAGGGTTTCGCTGCGGACGACGTCGACCGGAACCAGGGTGTCGAGGCGCGAACGGCGGGCGCCGCGCTGGCCGGTGACGACGACTTCGGTGACTTGCTCGGCGGCGGGCTCACTGGCGGCGGGAGCCTGGTCCTGGGCAAAGGCGACGTGGCTGGCGCCAAGCGTCAGGGACAGGGCGAGGGCTGTCGTGGCGTACAGACGGTGAGATCTGGACATATTTCTAATCCTTGAGATGTGCTGAGTGGTTTTTTGGGTCCGGCCAAATTGTTTTCACAGTATCGTCCGGTTCCGCCCATATTTGGGTGCGTCCCCCTCGGTCTGGAAGGGGGGTGCGCCGCAACAATTTTTCGCGTCAGGGATTAGAAATTCTATTTTTTGCCGTTACGTCAGCAGCGTCACACACGAAAAATCCCGGCAGGATAACCTGCCGGGATCTGATTTCAGACCGAGGGTCTAAAAATTTAGGCTTGCAGATTAACCGCCGAGGTCTTGCCCTTTTCAGTGGCGAGCTCGTAGGTGATCTTTTGGTTTTCGTTCAGGGTACGCAGACCCGCGCGTTCAACAGCGCTGATGTGGACGAAAACGTCCGCGCCGCCGTTGTCCGGCTGAATGAAACCAAAGCCCTTGGTGGAATTGAACCACTTGACTGTACCTTGTGCCATGGGATGGCCTCCTTTAGTGTCGCACGTTCGTGCATTAGGGTCCGGGTGAAAGTACGCGAACCGATCCGAAAGTAGCGATGTCTTGAAGAGGGCCGTAAGGCGGTCGTGCAAGTGAACCGTAGATCTCGAATGAGGGCACCATATGCATATTTGGCGAAATGGCAAGAAAAAACCCCGGCAAACTCGCGTCTGCCGGGGTTAATGACGGGAAAACCGGCCGGAAAACCAACCGGATAACCAGATTAGATCAGCTTTCGTAGGGCGCGTCAGCCATGGCCTTGCCCGCGCCGCCTTCAAGCATGTCGGCAGCGGCGGCCTCGTCGGCCAGACGGTCTTCCTCGAATTGCGAGGCAATGACGTTTTCACCGGCGGCCTGGCGATCGGCTTCGTCAACCGAACGGGCCACGTTCACCGAGATGGTGATCGAGACTTCGGCGTGGAGGCGGACCTTCAGGACATGGACGCCCAGGGTCTTGATCGGGGTGTCGAGCACGATCTGGTTGCGTTCGACCTTGCCACCGGTTTCGGCGACAGCTTCCATGACGTCGCGCGCATTGACCGAGCCGTAGAGCTGACCCGAATCACCCGCCTGGCGGATGATGATGTAGGTCGTGCCGTCCAGTTCGGAGGCGGCCTTTTCGGCAGCAGCCTTGGCGGCGGCATTACGAGCGACGATCTGATCCTTCTGGGCCTCGAAGACCTTCAGGTTGGCAGCCGTGGCGCGCAGGGCTTTGTGACGCGGCAGGAGGAAGTTACGGGCATAGCCGTCCTTGACGCCGACGACGTCGCCGATGGCACCCAGGTTTTCCACGCGTTCAAGCAGGACAATTTTCATGATTTTCTACTCCTTACTTCACAACGTAAGGCAGCAGGGCCAGGAAGCGGGCGCGCTTGATGGCCTTGGCCAGTTCGCGTTGCTTCTTTTGGCTTACGGCCGTGATGCGCGAGGGAACGATCTTGCCGCGCTCGGAAATGTAGCGCTGCAGGAGCTTGACGTCCTTATAGTCGATCTTCGGGGCGTTGGCGCCGGAGAACGGGCACACCTTGCGGCGGCGGAAGAACGGGCGACGGGCCGGGGCATTGCCAACGGGCGAGCCCGCGGCGGGGGCGGTGGTTTCGATATCAGCCATGTTGGAAATCCTTACTCGGCAAACGCTTCAGTGCTGCTGCGCTCGGCCCGCTCAGGGCGATCGCGGCGCGACAGGACGGGCGACAGTTCGAGGTCGAGCTCTTCGACGCGGACGGTCATGTAACGAATGACGTCTTCGTTGATCGACAGCAGGCGTTCCATTTCCTTGACGGCCGGCGCCGGAGCGTCGATGGCCAGCAGGGAGTAGTGGCCCTTGCGGTTCTTCTTGACGCGATAGGTCAGGTTGCGCAGACCCCAATATTCGATCTTGGCGATGTGGCCGCCATTTTCTTCGATCAGGGCTTTCAGGGTTTCGTTGAGGGCTTCCGCCTGTTGTGGCGAAATATCTTGTCGTGCGATGACGACGTGTTCGTAAAAGGCCATGTTTATCCTCTTCCGTAGCGACGGGTGGCGCGTCTGTGAGCGGAAGTCTCGCAGCCACGATGGATCAGGCGCGCATGGAAGCGGCTGACCACCCGTCAAGGGAACGGGGCCTATAGATTAAGATCGTTACCCTGTAAAGGGTTATTCCGCGCCGACCGCGGCCAGCAGGGCCGGAACATGGGTCGAGGCATCGCCGCTGTCATGGACGAAGGTGATGAGCCCATCCTGACCTATGACGTAAGAAATGCGGTTCGACATGTTGGCATTGCCCATCTTGGCGTCGTAGGCGGTTGTCACCACAGCCGAAGCGTCGGAGCCCACTGGGAACTTGCCCTGGCAGTCCTTTTTGGAAAAGTCCTGCAGGGTCGGGACGTCATCGGTCGACAGGCCGATTACGGACACATGCTTGGTGGCAAATTCCGGGATAGCCTCGGAGAACTGATGCGCTTCGAGCGAACAGCCGCCGGTAAAGGCCTTGGGGTAAAAATAAACGACGACAGGGCCGGCCTTCAGGGCGTCTGCCAGGACGAAGGGTTTGACGTCGCCGTTGGTTGCGGCGTCAACAGTAAAGTCCGGCGCCTTGTCGCCGACCTTGAGGGCGGCGAGCGAAGGCGTTGCGGCAGCCAGCGCGGCGGCGCAGAGGGCGAGGGACACGATACGGATGGATGAGGTCATGGCGGCGTCTCCTGTCAAGGTGGTCAGACCATAGGCCCGTTGCCACCGGCCTGCAAGGGGCGGTCAACGGACTGCGTCCTAATCCCTTACGTCCACGGCGCTACTTCGGTTACACAGGAAAAGCGGATTATTTTGGGCCTGTAGATCAGTAGGCGGGATTGTGCTTTTCCAGAAACCCGTTCACCGCCTCAGGCATCTGGGTTCGCTAGACAGCCAGTGGTCCTCAGCCGTCAGCAGGACCCGTTCGCAGGATTGCCGGTTATGCCGGCGGGTTGTTCTTCAGCATGAAGTTGACCATGGCCTCGACAATCTGCATGCGCGTCGGTTCGCGTGACATCCAGTGGTCTTCTTCCTTTAGCTGAACCAGTTCGACCGGCTTGCCGGCCTTTTTCATGGCGTCATAGAAACGCGTGCTTTGGTCGTAGGGGACGACGGTATCGTCCTTGCCGTGGATCAGCAGGACCGGCACCGAAACGGCGTCGACGTGCCTTACGGGGTTGATGTCGTCCCAACGGGCTTCGTCGCCGAGATACCGTTTCCAATACATGACGCTGTAGCTGTTACCGTCGAAGCCGCCGCGTTCCAGCCGGTAGTCGAGGAACGCCTTGACATCGGATATACCGGCCAGCGACACGGCGCAGTTATAGACACCAACATCGATCGTGACACCGGCCAGGGCGGCGTAACCGCCATAGGAGCCGCCGAAGATCGACACCTTTTTCGGATCGACCAGGCCTTCCTTGACCAGGGCGCGGACGCCGTCGGACAGGTCGGTCTGCATCTTGCGGCCGTATTCACCGTAGCCGCGGGCGGTGAAATCCTGCCCGAGGCCGCCCGATCCGCGATAGTTGGGCTGCAGGACGGCATAGCCTCGCGACGTCAGCGCTTGGGCAAGGAAGTCGAAGTGACCGTCTTCGTACACTTCCGGGCCGCCATGCGGCAGGACGACCAGCGCCAGATTCTTGGCGTCGCGGTCGACCGGAAGGCTGAGCCAGGCGGGAATGGCGAGCCCGTCGGCCGCCATATAACTGTAAGGTTTTTTCTCGGACACCCACTCGCCGGGGATGTCGGGGTAGGACGAGCCGACTTCCTTATAGCCGCCCTTGCGGAAGTCGATCGAGTAGTAGGTACCGGCATTGCCTTCGCCTTCGACGAATACCAGGACATGCAGCGGGTCGTCGGCGAAGCCTACGAGGTCGGTACGGATATCGCCGAGGGCCTTTGCCAGCAGCGCCGGAAGCTTGGCCATGTCGGCATCGTAGAAGGTATAGGTCGCGATGCCATCCGCGCTGCCGAAGCCCGTGAGGTTAAGATTGACCGGATGGAAGATCGGGTAGTGATTGGAACCATTGATGGCGATCGGTTCGCTAAAACTGCCGTCACCAGAGAGCTCGACATATTTGTTGCTATATTCCCCGTCCTGGAAATAGATCAGGACGGATTGCCCGTCGCGACCGAGACCGCAAACTGCAGGCATGTCGTACTGCGCCTTGACCTCGAAGATGTTCTTCCAGCCCTTTGCCGTCTTGTAGCGCACTGACCACATCTTGGTGTCATCGTCGAAATCCGACCGGGCAACCACCGTGCCGTCGGCCTTCACGACCCAGTTCTGGATATGGTGGGCATCGTCGTCGAGCTTGCGCGGCAGTGACGAATTGGGATTGAAAGCGAACAGGCAGCGGTTCAGGTCGTGGAATGCCAGCGCCTTGCCGACGCCGGCGGTTTCCATCTGGTTGATCCCTTCCGCCGCCTTGAAGCCGGATGCGGTCAGGTAAGGCTTGCCGTCCATGGTGATTCGGTAGAAGTCGCCGGTGACGACGGCCGTGGTGACGCCCGGCACATAGGCGTAGAGTTGATATCGCTTGCCGGCGCGGATGTCGAAGATCAGCCCGAACTGTTCCTCGAAAACCTCGCCGAAATCGCGCTGGGTCTTGGTGGTAACGACAAGGACGTGGTCGTTGTCAGACCACATCAGGTCGCGGATTTTGTCCTGGTCGATGGCGATGGCCGAAACCTTGCCCGTGCCAAATTCGAAATCGACGATAATCTGCTCGCCGTTCTTGTTCATCGCCATGGCAACGCGCGTGCCGTCGGGCGAGAGGGCGACCTTGTCGACCTTCGGCAGCTTGCTGTAGGCGCTGAGCGCTGGCGGGACGGGTGCGGCGTCCTGGGCGCGGGCGGAGGTGCCGATGCCAAGCGGAATGATGAATGGCATGGCGGCAAGGGCTGCGGCGCCCGCGAAGACATCGCGGCGCGACACAGGCGTGTGGGACACCGGATGGCGTGAAATTGGATTGCGGTCGGTCATGGAAAGCCCCCCGGCTGGTGCGGTCGATGGATTCGACCTGATTTGACTGGCAAGTTAGAGGATTGCGTCGTTTTCGGCAACCGAATTGGCACGTTCAGGCTGGCGGGTTGTGCTTCAGCAGGAAGCCCACCATGGTTTCCAGCGTCTGGACACGCGTCGCCTCCTTAGACAGATAGTGGTCCTCATCCTTGAGCAGCAACAGTTCCACCGGCTTGCCTGCGGCTTTGAGTGCCTCGCGCATGGATTGGGACTGTTCAAAAGCGACCGCAGCGTCGTCGCGGCCATGGATCAGCAGGACCGGCGCCGAGACGTCTGCGGCGTGGTAGAGCGGTGACAGGGCTCGCCAGTCGGCTTTTGGCCCGAGGAGGCGGCGCCAGTAGATCAGCGAACGGGCATTGGTATTGGAGCGGGCGGCGACCAACAACTCATCCATGTAGGCTTCGATATCGCTGATACCGGCCATCGAGACGGCGCAGTTATAGACGCCGGATTGAAGGCTGACGCCTGCCAGGGCGGCATAACCGCCATAGGAACTGCCGGCGATGGCGACGCGTTTCGCATCGGCCAGCCCCTGGTCGACCAGGTGGCGGACGCCGTCGGACAGGTCGGTCTGCATCCTGCGACCCCATTCGCCGTAGCCCCGGGCAGCAAAGTCACGGCCCTTATGCGACGATCCGCGGAAATTGGGCTGGAAGACCTGATAGCCGCGTGAGGCGAGAGCCTGGGCAAGATAGTCGAAACGTTGATCGTCGAAGGATTCCGGTCCGCCGTGTGGCACGACGACCAGGGCCGGGCGTGGCCCCCATTCGCCGCGTGGCCGCGTCAGGAAGCCGTCGATCGTCAGGCCGTCGGCGGCAGTGTAGACGACGGGCTGCTTTGGGAAGATCCAGTCCGCCGGCAGGTCGGGATAGGTGTCGCCCAGGGCGGTCAGCGTCCCTGTGCCGGTGTCGCAGGCAAAGTAGCCGCCGGCGTGGCGCGGGCCTTCCCCGTAGAGCAGGCATTGGCGGGGATCTTCGGCCATGTCGACCTGTTCACACAGGGCCAGGGGCGCGAGACGTGCCAGGCTGGGCGCCAGTTCCGCCCGGGCAGGATCGGTCCAGATGCATTGGGCCAAACCGTCTTCATGGGAAAAGCCGATCAGCAGGCCGGTGACCGGATCGAACAAAGGCGTCACCTTGGCGCGATTGCCGGCCAGGGGCTCGCTGAAGACGCCACCCTCGCCGACCTCGACATAGGTGTCGACGTGGTCGCCGGTATTGAAATAGACCAGCACCTTGTCGCGGGTCCGGCCCATGCCCTTGAGTAGCGGCAGGTCGAGGTCGGCCTTGACACTGTAGACGACGCGCCAGCCGCCGCCGCCGCGAAAGCGCAGCTGCCAGACGCGGCTGTCTTCGTCGTATTCGACGCGAGCGGCCAGCGTGCCGTCGCCGCGCACGGCCCAGGTAAGGATGCGCCGCGCGTCTTCGTCCAGACGGTCCGGCCGGAAATGAGCGGCCGAAAAGGCATAGAGGGCGGCGGCATAGTTGATAGGATAGTTGCTGGAGGTCGGGTGAGAGTTGGAGGCCGTGACGCAGTAGCCGCGGCGCATCTTGACGCGGTGGAAGTCGCCGTTGAGGTTGGGGCCGTATTCAACCATCTCGCTGAACAGCTGGTAATGGCGGTTCTGACGGACATCGATAATCATGCCGATCCAGGCTTCGTACCGCGTGCCGACGGCACGCGTCGTCTGGGAGGTAACCAGGAAGATGCGCTCATTGCTGGCCCAGGCCAGGTGGGGCACCAGGTTGCCGCTGATCTCGGCCGAGACGGCCTGGCCAGTGGCGAGGTCGCGGTCCTCCAGCCAAAGGGTGGCGCCCTTGTGACGGATCAGGGCGACGCGTTTGCCGTCCGGCGAGATGGCGGCCTTGCTGATCGCCGGCAGGCGGCCGTAGACCGCCAGTGGCGGCGGAACGGACTGGGCGCGCCCAATCGTCGGCAGCGCAATGGTCGTCAAGGTCGCAGCCAGCATATGGCGGCGCGACAGATCACGGCGCGAATGCGGCCGGTTGCCCCTGGTCATGTATGTCCCCAACACCGGGTTTGGACAGGTCTGACGCCTGCCCTTAAGATGAAGATACGTCGAAAACATCGTTATGACAACCTGCGGTTAGTGGCTACCATTCTCGGAAAAGGGTTGCCCGGTGCGGAAGTTTGGCTTAACGACATCGCCAAATTGCGCTCAATCGCGCAGTAATGATTGTAAAAATTGACTGGCTGAAATTGAAGGCCGCAGCAAAAACCTGGAGTGGTACCATGACAACCGCATTTGTATTCCCCGGTCAGGGCAGCCAAAGCGTCGGCATGGGGGCCGAGCTCTATGACACTTTCCCGCGCGCCCGCGCCGTGTTCGACGAGGTCGACGAGGCCCTGGGCCAGAAACTGTTTCAGTTGATGCGCGAAGGCCCGGAAGCCGACCTGACCCTGACCGAGAACGCCCAGCCCGCCATCATGGCTGTTTCCCTGGCCGTGGCGCGCGTTCTCGAAGGCGATTTCGGCGTCAACTGCGCCACCGCGAAATATGTCGCCGGCCACAGCCTGGGCGAATATTCCGCCCATGCCGCCGCAGGTACCTTCAGCCTCGCGGATACGGCGCGTTTGCTGAAGATCCGTGGTCGCGCCATGCAGCGCGCCGTGCCCGTCGGTGTCGGCGCCATGGCGGCGCTTATTGGCAAGGCAGACCTGGCCCTGGCTGAAGCCGCCTGCGAGGCGGGCTCGGCTGCCGGAGTGGTGGTGGTGGCCAATGACAACAATTCCGGCCAGATCGTCATTTCCGGCGTCAAGGCAGCGGTCGACCTGGCCATGGAAAAGGCCAAGGAACTGGGCGCCAAGTCGATGCTGCTGAATGTCTCGGCGCCGTTCCACTGCCCGCTGATGCAGCCGGCTGCCGACGAGATGGCGGAAGCGCTGAGCAAGGTCATTACCAACGCGCCGGTCTCCACCCTGGTTGCCAATGTCACGGCGCGTCCGGTGATGGACAAGGGGCATATTGCCGGGCTGCTGGTGGCTCAGGTCACCGGCCGGGTACGCTGGCGCGAGTCGGTGCAGTGGCTGGGCGGTGAGGGTGGAGTCACGCGCGTCGCCGAACTGGGCGCCGGCAAGGTCCTGACCGGGATGATCAAGCGTATCCTGCCGGAGGTTTCCGCCGTCGCACTGAACAGCGGGGCCGACTTCGAAGCCTTTGCCAAGGAAAACGCCTAGGTAGGTTTTTATCCACAGATTACACAGATTTCACAGATTTTAAGTAGCGCGGCCTCGCGACACGTAGTGCCTCTACAATTAAATGCGCTTCGCGCGAAGCGCGCTCTTAATCTGTGTAACCTGTGGATACCTCACTTTACAGACGTGCGCCGCTAAAGCGGCAGGACTTGATCGAATAACCGGCGTGGCGTAAGCCCCCGCAACTGAATTGATAGACCAAGGGAGAGGCCCATGTTTGAACTGAACGGCAAGACGGCACTGGTGACCGGGGCGACCGGAGGGCTGGGCGCCGAGATTGCCCGCGCCCTGCACAAACAAGGCGCCAAGGTCGTCCTGTCCGGCACGCGCGAAAACGTGCTCAACGACCTGGCCGCCGAACTGGGTGAAAACGCCTTTGTCGCCGCCGCCAATCTCTCCGATGCCGCCGAGGTCGATGGCCTGGTCGCCAAGGCCGAAGCTGTTGTCGGCAATGGCCTTGACATCATCATCGCCAATGCCGGCATCACACGCGACGGCCTGATCCTGCGCATGAAGGACGAAGACTGGGATACGGTCATCAAGGTCAATCTCGAAGCCTATTTCCGCCTGGCGCGCGCCGCCACCAAGGGCATGATGAAGCGCCGCTTCGGCCGCATTATCGGCATTACCTCGGTTGTCGGCGTCACCGGCAATCCGGGCCAGACCAACTATGCTGCATCCAAGGCCGGCATGATCGGTTTTTCCAAGGCGCTGGCCCAGGAAGTGGCGTCGCGCGGCATTACCGTCAACTGCATTGCCCCCGGATTTATCGCCTCACCGATGACCGACGCGTTGAACGAAGCGCAGAAGGCCACCATATTGCAGCGGATACCGGTGGGCGCCCTCGGGGCCGGCGCGGATATTGCGGCGGCGGCCGTCTACCTGGCCAGTGACCAGGCAGGTTACGTCACAGGCCAGACCCTGCACGTCAATGGCGGCATGGCGATGATCTGACACTTTGGCCCCACGACGCATTGTTGCATTGCGCAATAACGCTTTTGTGTTGAATAAGAGTATGCTACCCAACGCTTGAATCGGCTTGAAACAAAATCATCCTCCCACTACAAGCCGGGGTCCGAATTTCCCGATTGCCCCTTTCAACCGAAAGGTTTACGGGGGTTCTTGATATCTAAATCTCTGAAGGGACTATAAATGTCTGAAGTTCTTGAACGCGTTCGCAAGATCGTAATCGACCACCTGGACGCCGATCCGGACAAGGTCACGGAAAAGGCGAGCTTTATCGACGACCTGGAAGCCGACAGCCTCGACATCGTCGAACTGGTCATGGCTTTCGAAGAGGAGTTCGATATCGAGATCCCCGACGACTCGGCCGAGCACATCCTGACCGTCGGCGATGCCGTCAACTATATCCAGGACAAGCTGGCGGCCTGACCGTCGCGCTTCGAGTCTACCCTGAGCGCGGTTACAAAGCCATTTTTGGGTTTGGCCGCGCTTAGTTTTTTGAGTAGTCATAAAAGGGGTTGCTGTCCGGGCAAAAGTGGGGGCCACTTTTACGGATAGCCCAGGGAAATGGTACGCCTATGGTACGTCGCGTCGTCATCACCGGCCTCGGCCTTGTTTCGCCGCTTGGCGCCGGTGTCGAAATTTCGTGGAAACGCCTGTTGGCCGGTCAGTCCGGTGCCGGCAAGATCACCGCTTTCGATACGACGGACTATGCCTGCCAGGTCGCCTGCGAAGTGCCGTCGGTTGACGGTCGTGGCGGCGGCGGTCCCGACATCGAAGGTTCATTCGACCCGTCAAAGGTCCTGACCAACAAGGAACGTCGCAAGGTCGACGATTTCATTCTCTATGCCATCGCCGCGGCCGACGAGGCCATGGCTGATTCGGGATGGAAGCCTGAATCCGAAGACGACAGGGTCCGTACCGGCGTCATGATCGGCTCGGGAATCGGTGGCCTCGGCATCATCGCCGAAACCGCGCTTGAACTGCGCGACAAGGGGCCGCGCCGTATCTCGCCCTTCTTCATTCCATCGTCCCTGATCAACCTGGCTTCGGGCCAGGTGTCGATCCGTCATGGCCTCAAAGGACCCAACCACGCCGTTGTCACGGCCTGCGCCACTGGCGCCCACGCCATCGGTGATGCCTCGCGCCTGATCGCGCACGGTGACGCTGACGTCATGGTGGCCGGTGGGGCGGAATCGGCCATCGTGCCTATCGGCATCGCGGGCTTCATCGCCTGCCGGGCCCTGTGCACCGCCTTCAACGACACGCCCGAAAAGGCTTCGCGCCCGTATGACAAGGACCGCGACGGTTTCGTCATGGGCGAGGGCGCAGGCATCGTCGTCCTGGAAGAATACGAACACGCCAAGGCACGTGGGGCGAAAATCTATGCCGAGGTCCTGGGCTATGCTCTGTCGGGCGACGCCTATCATATCACCGCTCCGTCGGAGGACGGCGAGGGCGGCTATCGCGCCATGGTCGCTGCGGCCAAGGATGCGGGCATCGACCCCGCGACGATCGACTATGTCAATTCGCACGGCACCTCGACCATGGCCGACGGTATCGAACTGAAGGCCATCGAGAAATTCCTCGGTGCGCGCGCCGCCACCGGAACCGTATCGTCGACCAAGTCGGCCATCGGTCACCTTCTCGGCGGCGCCGGCGCGGTCGAGGCCATCTTCTGCGCCCTGGCCATTCGTGACCAGATTGCGCCGCCGACCATCAATCTCGACAATCCCGATGTCGAAACCACCATCGACCTGGTCCCACACAAGGCCAAGCCGATGAAGATCGACCGGGTCATGTCCAACAGTTTCGGTTTCGGCGGTACCAATGCCGCGCTCATACTGGGTAAGGTCGAGGCATGATCCGCTGGCTGCGCCGCAAGGACGTTAAGGGGAACGCCAGTGCGGGCAGCAAGGCCGCGACTCTGCTGGCACCCGTGGCGGGTTTGGCGGCCGGTCTGGCGCTATTGCTGCTGGCGGGCGGGCTGTTTCTGTACGCGCAGATGTTCGGCCCCGGTCCACGCTCGTCGCTGGGCCAGCCGGTCAGCGAGATCACCTTCTCGCGCGGCATGAGCGTCACCGCCATGGGCCGCGAACTGGAAAAGCAGCACATTATCCATTCGGCCAGCCTGTTCCGTTTTGCCGCCAAGCTGCGGGGGCACGCCAAGGGGCTGCATGCCGGGACCTATGACTTTCCGTCCGGCGCCTCACTGATCACCGTGCTCAGCCAGATCGAACAGGGCAAGGTGGTGCGCAACTTTGTCACCGTGCCCGAAGGCAAGACCTCGGCCCAGGTGGTGCGCATCCTGATGGCGGCGCCCTATCTCAGCGGCGATATCGACGTTCCGCCAGAAGGTTCCATTCTTCCGGAAACGTACGAATATCAACGCAACGAGACGCGTCAGGCCGTCTTGGACCGTATGCTCGACGCCGGTCGCAAGACGCTCAACGACTTGTGGGCAAAGCGCGCGGCAGGTCTGCCGTTCGCCACCAAGGAGGACGCCTTGATCATGGCGTCGATCGTCGAGCGCGAAACCGGCCTGGCTTCGGAGCGTCCGCGTGTCGCCGCCGTCTTCATCAATCGCCTGAAGCAAGGCATTCGCCTGGGCTCCGACCCAACGGTCATCTATGGGATTTCGCACGGCGAATCGCTGGGACGCGGCCTGACGCGCGCCGAATTGGATGCCTGGTCGCCGTGGAACACCTACCAAATCGACAAGCTGCCGGTGACACCGATCGCCAACCCGGGCAAGGCGGCGCTGGCCGCGACCTTGAATCCCGCCAAGACCAACGATCTCTATTTCGTCGCCGACGGTACCGGCGGCCATGTCTTTGCCTCTACTTACGAAGAGCACTTGGCCAATGTCGCGCACTGGCGCCAGATCGAGGGCGATGTCAGCCACTACTCGACCTCGGCGGCGCCGACCGACCAGGCCATGGAATCCTCGACCGTCGCCACGCAATCAGCCAGCGCACCGGCCACAGCCGTCCGCCTGCAAGGTAAATCACGGTAATGACCCTTTCCAGCATGACGGGCTTCGCCCGGATTGAGGGCGGTATCGATGATATCACCTGGGTGATCGAGGCGCGCAGCGTCAACGGGCGCAATCTCGACGTCAAATACCGCTATCCGCAAGGCTTCGAGGCCGTCGAACGCATCGGCCGTGAGGTCGCCAAGATTCGCTTCCAGCGCGGCCAGGTCAGCGTCAATGTTGCTGTTGGCGGTGCTGCCACGAAGGGCGGGGGCCGTATCAATGGCGATGTCCTGGCGGCCTACGCCAATGCCGGACACGATCTTGTCAAAGCCGGTAAGGTCAAGAAACCACGCCTTGATGGCCTGCTCGCCCTGCGCGGTGTGATCGAAGCTGGCAATGAGGACCGCGAAGGCCTTAGCGAAGAGGGCGAAGCCGTTATGGCTGCCGATCTCGGCCGTGCTTTCGACGCGCTGAAGGCGGCGCGTGAGGTCGAGGGCAGGGCGCTGGACGCCATCTTGAAAGGGCAATTGGTTGCCATGGCCGCTGCTCTGGAGCGCGCCAAGGGGCTGGCGGTCCAGCAGGTCGAGATTATCCGCGGCCGCTTCACGCGGCGCATGGGTGAACTGCTGGCCGACCAGGCCGGGCCGGACGCCAAGGACCTCAAGGAACGCATCCTGCAGGAGGCCGCCGTCCTGGCCACCAAGGCCGACGTCCGCGAAGAGCTGGATCGCTTGGCGTCGCATATCGACCAGGCCTATGCCCTGATCGTCGGCGAGGCGGCGCCGGGACGCAAACTGGACTTCCTGGCGCAGGAATTCATGCGCGAAGCCAATACGCTTTGTTCCAAGTCGGCCTTTATCGAATTGACGCAAACCGGGCTGGAGCTTAAAGCCGTGATCGACCAGTTCCGCGAACAAACGCAAAATGTGGAGTAGAACATGCCAGGCACGCCGACGACCGACAAGTTGAGACGCGGCCTGATGCTGATCGTGGCGGCCCCGTCTGGCGCCGGCAAGACTTCATTGTGCCGTCGCCTGGTCTCCGACCACGCCGATCTCGATTTATCGGTGTCCGTCACCACGCGCGGTCCGCGTCCTGGTGAAAAGAACGGCCGCGAATATCATTTTATTGACGACTCCCACATGGACGAGCTGATCGCCGAAAATGCGCTGCTCGAATACGCCTCGGTTCATGATGCACGTTACGGGTCGTTGCGTGAGCCGGTGGAACGTGCGCTCAGCCACGGCAAGAACGTCATGTTCGATATCGACTGGCAGGGCGCCCAGCGTATCTCGGCCAAGGCGCCGGGCGATGTCGTCAGGGTCTTCATCCTGCCGCCGTCCATGGCCGAGTTGAACCGACGCCTGATCGCCCGGGCCCAGGACGACGAGGACGTGATCAATCGCCGCGTCGGCCGGGCGAAGAACGAGATTTCGCATTGGGCCGAGTACGACTATATTATCCTCAATGACGACTTCGACCGGTCCTATGCTGAACTGGTGCACATCTATCACGCCGAGATCTCGCGCCGTTCGCGTGGACTGTGGATTTCGCCGTTTGTGGACGAGTTGATGGTGGAGAAGATTTGAACTGTCCAGTGTAAACAGTATCTCGACGGCATTATCTGTGGCGTAAGATTCTGAATTTATACCAACGGCGATAGGCGGTGACTCTGGCTGGGGATTCCCTTTAGGCGCGGATTGTGATTCCTATGGTCATTGATTTGGCTGGAGGGTTTAGGCTTGTCGACATCGATTTTGATCACACGTCTGGATTTGGATGCTTCAGGTCTTCGTCAGGCGGCATCTCGAAGCCATGACGCTGATGCCGCCCGACGGATGCTTGCGCTGGCGCTTGTATTGGAAGGGCGAAGCCGCACGGAGGCTGCGACCAT
>NZ_JBFUDU010000011.1:0-268095 GCF_056404555.1 Asticcacaulis sp. P2_C5 | reverse complement strand
AGACCAAGCATCGCGGACTTGAGGCCGTAGCAGCAGACTTCATGCTCAACCTCATAGGCTACAACCTGGTCCGCATACCCAAATTGGCAGCCCTATAGGAGAGGTCTGCCCAAAATCAGGAAAAACAAACAAAAATTGTCGAAAACAACGGCAAATGAAGAAACCTAAAAGAGCTTGATGGCCGTCTGAAAATGCGGATAGCCAACGGCAAAAAGCTTTTTCAGCAGACTGCTAAAGCTTGAGGGTTTTAAGTTGGCGCTACTTTGGGGGCAGGGGCATGAAGCTATTGCTGGCACGCCCGTCAGTTATGTGGAGGCCGCGACGGCATTTCTCGCAATGCTTATCGCCTACACGATAGGATTTCACACGACAAGTTCGCCCCCCGGATTCGACTGCAGCCAAGGATTCTCGCGATTCAACTTTGGACTGCCGGTCGCAACTATGGGAGAAGCCGCGACGGCTAAGCGGTTTGAACGCGTCTTTTCGGCTGCCTTTAAGCTTGCTGCGCAAGGTTCGTCATTGAAGCTGCGTCAGGTAAAGGCGGAGTTGGCCAAGGCAGCCGAAGTCGTTTCGATATCCGACAAACCTTTTTGGACCTACGAGGAACTCGCTGGCGTCATCGCGGGTTATCGCGCCTGCCCAGATTATCGTTACGGACGTCACGTCATCGTTGATGTCGGGGCAGCCACATATGATGTTGTGACTTTCTTCCTTCCCCTCAGCGAATCGAAAGTCGAAATATATCACGCTGGCGTGGCGGTATTAGGGGCCGAGGCGCTGCGAGAAGCCCGGTGCCGGTCCATTTCGGATGAAACGTTTAAGTTGGCCTGCAATCACCACTTTCATTCCGTTTATGGGCCAACTATGGCGGATGACCCTGATTTCAAACAGGTCGAAGGTGTACCAAAGCAATTGCTTTTCGTAGGCGGCGGTCGACGTACCAACGTCCACAGCAAACTCTTTGGCTCCATGCCCCACGGACTCATCGCACCCATGCGAACGCCAGAACCGGGGCGAAATGTCGTTGTCGAACTTGACGCGGACATGGCTCGCCTCCTGTTGGCCTACGGCCTGGCTCAGGACGCCGCCGATATCATGCCATTGCGGAAGGCTGAGGTCATCTCGCCAATCAGACACAGGTCATTCGCCGACAATTATGTCGACAAGGATATGTGTTAGGCGGTGTTGTTCAAGCCAACAGCGATTCAATCATTCCAGAGCATGTCCGCGTTGCGGCGGCATTGGTACGCTGAAATATGGGGAGCTGTCGCCGGGCCAGTTGGCATGGCGGTGGCCTAGCCCGATGTCAAACTCTCAGCCGAATTGGCCAAGTCGGAGCATTGAAACGCCGTGTCGGTAGATGGTTCAAACCGGAATATGAAATCACGTCTGGAGCGGAAATCGGCAAAGTCCTAAAACGATTGAGTGTATTCGAGAGGCGGCTTGTCAAAGGTTAGAAGAGACGGCACGGGCGAGACACACATGGCGCCTCGCCCTCGGACAGCCTACAGGTTGCGAAGCTTTTTCAATAGGCCAGTGCCTCCGGCAGCGGCGCCGGCGGCAGCCATGACGCCCCACCCAAGGGGTGTGAGGGCAAGGCCGACCAAGGGAACAAGAGCGGCCACAGTGACCGCCGTTCCTACTGCCCCTGCCAAGGCTCCCTTAGTGCCGCCTTCTTCGGAAGCGTGCTTGAGCGCGTGAAGGCCGTGCACCAGATGATTTCCCGACATGTCGTTCTCCTTTGTCAGATGTTTGACGAGAAAAGGCCCCAATGGCGCTTTCCCAGCTCAATCTTAGTGCGTCGTTAACCCTGTGGAGGGTGGATACCGGACAAAGTCAGGAACGACATTCTGCGTTGTTTGAGACGACGGCCTAAGTCGACAACGTGTTGCTCGTTTTGACTCTTCAAGGGGTGACGACGGGGGATGGCAGAACAGAAGAGCCCCGGTTGCCCGGGGCTCTCAGATATGTCAGCGATGGATCAGGCCGCTCTTCGGTCGCCGGTCAGGTCGTGCGCCGTCTCGCGCCGGCGTATTTCCTCGTCGTATACGGCAATCTGCTGTCGATCAGCATCAGCCTGCTGCTTCAATGCCGCAAGCTCAGTATCCTGATAGGCGAGCCTTTCTTCGAGACTGTTTGCCCGCGTGAAGGCCGTATCCTTATCCCGCTTCAGCGCTTGACGCTCCTCGACGAGGGTGGTGAATTCAGGCTCCAGCATGAATCTGTCGTCGACACCGGCCTCATCGCACAGTGTCACCGCCGCATCGATATCGTGAATCAGACGCGAAATTTGTTGCAGGTTGGCGTCTGTGTGCTTGCGGACGATTTCCATGTCGTTTCGTTCCGTCATCAGCGTGTTTCTAGTCGCGTACAGGGCGGGTAAATGCGGGTCGTTCGCCGCCTTGTTCGTGTGTTCGCCAAACGGCACCATTATTCCAAGCCTGTCCTCGGCAAGGCGAATTGACGCCATGACCTCGCCGAGCTGGTCCTCGTTTAGTTCAATCTTGGTATCGTTTTCCGCCCTGATTTGCTCGGCATCGTGTTGCTGCGCCTCGAGGCCGGCACGCTTGGCCGCGAGTTGAGTGAGGCGGGTACGCTTGACGTTGGCGATATTGGTCATGATTTTCTCCTCCAGTTCACTGGCTTCGGTGTTTGCTTCCTGCAATTGAGACACGATTTGCGACTTGAGTTCATTCGCCCCCGATATCTGCGCGTCCGTCTGGAACTTGCGTTGACGAACCTTTTCCCTGCCTTCCACCAGGCGGCGCAGTTCGGCGTCTGATTGGAGCTTGGCCTCACTTGTGAGGTAGCTGTCGTGATACCAGGCATCGAAGCGTTGGGCGCCCATAGGCGAAAGACCGTCATGCCGGTCCGCCTGGCGGAGCACATCCGCCGACACACCCGCAAAGCCGCCCTTGAGATAGTGGCTGTAGGCCTCTTGAAGATGCTCGTTGAAATAGATCATGACGCTGCGCGGTTGGCAGAGCTTAAGCATCGCCATCATGACGAATAGCAGCAGAAACAGCGACGATGCGATCACTTCCGTCGCAGGAAGGCCAAGGATGGTATCACCGGAATCACGCTGCAATTGCTTGCGGATCTGGGCACGGGTGTCCGCGTTGTCACTCAGGAGCTTGACGCCTTCGTCCTTTTCCAATCGCGCGGGCGACATCGCCGTAAGCGATTGCAGGCGGTCAGCCTTATCCTGCCTAGCTTGGTCCCGGGCTTGTTCGAGGCTCGCGATATTGGCCTGCATGGCCCGGCACACCGGGCCGCATCCAATGTGACCGGACAAGGACTTTCCGGCGGTTTCCCGGACTAATTCCTGGCGCTGGGCTTCGATCCTCGCGTCCAAATCAGAGATTGCGCGATCGGCGGCTTGCGCAGCGTTTTTGCGGAATTCCGAAATCCTTTGGTCGTTCTGGGCGGCAATGGCCTGAACGACCTTGCGCTCTTCAAGCGTGTGCGCGAGAAACGGACCAGTGATGGCCATGCTGATGCATACGATGCTGAGCCGGGCCAGCGTGCCCATCAGCACCTTGTTCTTGAAGGATGCCCGCCAACCCGGCTGTGGAGCCGGCGCGCCTATACCAGGATTAACCCCCTTGCGATAGTCTGCCGAAGTGTCGAGGGTTGCATAACTGCCGTCGACCGCGAAAATGGCCGTGCCCCAGATAACGCCGACAAGGACAGCTACCCAGGGCAGGTTCTCTGGCAGGAAGACGGACAGAATCCTCCCCCAGGTCATACCCTCCAAAACAGCCATAGCCGCGGCCAGGAACCCAAAAGTTAGAATCCAGCTACTGGCACTCGGCCGCAGCAAATTTTTGCCATACGCAAAGAAGAACAGCCGGCCGACGGCGGTTCCAAAGCTCATTTGTTTCACGCTCTTGCCTCCGATCGCTGAAGCACGTCTGTATCGACATCCGATGCAGAAGTAGCTTCAAGTTTGCGAAAATGGCGGCGCTATTTGGATATCCGCCAAATTCCTCAGGCAAGAATGTGCTGAAATGTACCCTCTTCCGGCTGCATATGAGTCAAACCCTTTAGCCGATTCCGATCAAATGCAGAGAGGCCGGACGCTCGGCTAACTATTTTTAAGTGTTCGACAATTGTATGCCCGCGTCTAACGCTATTGGAATTTGCCGCTGGTCGTGGGTCATTGGGCACTTGAGCGTTGAGGCCTCGGCACATCAATCATGTTATGATCGGCTATCATCTTGGCGCGTGTCTCGCGCGAGGGAAGGCCCATCCCAGCCTCCAATACGTCGCCATAGTCCCCTGGCATAAAGTCTGCGTTTGCTCGCATTTTATCTCGTAGTTCTTGAAGCTTTGCCAACGTAAGTTCAAGGTAAGTGAATATTGGAGTTCCGTAAACGTTTTTTCCTTGCAAAAGAATTACGACCTTTTCTTTTAGCAATGCTTCGTCTAAAACGACAGGAGTTGTGTTTTTACTAAACGCACTCGTCTTCCAAGTTGATGGGCCGGACTTTTTTTGTGGATCGTGCCACTCGAAAGTGACGGTATAAAACGTATTTAGTCTCGCCTTTTCCTCTTCCGGAATTTCCATTAGGGCTATGGATCCAGGTCCAATGCGATACGTGATATATGCCTCTTTGAAATCTCTTCCTGCAGTAACTGCGCGACCAATTGCTGCCATTGCCGCGTCTGCACTTCCGCGATACAAATTGTCGTCCGCGGGAGCAATTTCCGATGATAATTGAGTATCATCGATGATGCTGACTTTCCCCCTATCGTATGTTGCAACCTCGACCGGGTAGCCCGGATTAAAGACCAATTCGTAAAATCGACCACCTGCCTCGCTTCCCGTAGGTCCGGCGATTCCGATCGTACGAAAAACTGGAGATTGTTTTCCAAAGCTGGCGATCTCGTTGCCGAAGACGCCTCGTCCAACCATCTGTTGCAGAGCGTCACACATCAGTGCTTGCTTTGCAGAATTGCTAACACACTCGTTCAGTACGGCCTTTGCCGCTGACGGGTCTTTGGCAACAAGTTGATTTGCGATTACAGTGCGGATTACCCAGCCAATAGCTGTAAAGCGGAGCGATTCAGGACGGCGCCGGGCTTCAGAGTCTGCTAAGGCCATCAATGCTCGGGCGGAATCCACGTCACCCGATGCTGCGTTCAGGGATCCGATTCGGCTAGCAAGAATTAGGAATCGAGTCCATTCATCTGGGGCCAAGTCCAGCGCTCTGGTCCAAGCAGTATCAATTGCGCGGCGCCGGTCGACGTAAATTGTGGGGAGAGTGCCGGGCGAAGGAAGAGGATCACCTGGATCTCGCCGTAAAAGACAGCTAGAAATAGTTACAACCAACTTTTGCGCGACTAAAGCATTGTCCATTCTGTTTGCCATAGCGATCGCATTATCGACTGTCGATGTGCATTCGTTGACTATTTGTTCCGAAACTTGCTTGGAAGCAGAACTAGCCTTTGACCGAGGCTCGATCGCAGTTCGTCCGTAGTCTAGGATTGCGTGCTCAAGTGCTGGAGAGTCAGGATCGCGCTCAATGAGTTGTTCGGCTGCTGCCATCCAGTTACCGATATCTGTCGATATATCCCTTGGCTCATCTCCGACCGGATATCGAGCCAAGGTACGATAAATGAGAAACTGAACACGAAGCTTAGCCTCTAGTGCCGCCCGGTTGTTCGGTGAAAGTGTAATCGCATGATCGATTAACGCTTCCGCTGATTTCAGCTCAATGTTTGCTTTCGAAGTGCCGTCTGGCGTCCGACTTTTAGGCTGTACGTAGAGATGTCGGCTTAAACCAATGTGCAACAACCCGGCCAACACATATGCGTCAACACTGAAAGGCTTTTCGCGGATCAAGGAGTCGAGAGCCTCAGTAGCAGCCTGGAACGAACTGTCTGCCGGCGCAAACTCGTTGTTGTTTGAATAAACCCCGCCGATGGTTATCAGGCAGGCCGCTCGCGCCTTTCGCTCGGCAAAGGCTGTCGGCTTCCACTCCAAGGTCGACTCAAGCAATGCGTCACGAGACCCTGAGTCATCACGTTCCTCGTTCTGAGCGGAATCGATGCGAAACCTGAGACATTGGCTAGGGACCGATGCGCGGACGTTGGGATTTAGTGTCTCCAGTACCTCCGTGGCACGCGCTTCTTCGCCGTTCGAAAACAGCACGCTTGCATAATTGAGACCAATTCGTGAGGTCGCTTCGGCGGTTGCGCCTTCCGCTAGTTGATCGCTATGCAGTCTCTCCAATATCTGCGGATACGCGGATTTTGCGCGTTGAAGTGATGTCGTCGAGGCCACCAAGGTTGCAAGCTCATCGACTGCGCTGGCATAGCCGGCGTCTGAACGTGGGTCTGACTTGGCTTCGTCGACTAGCTGAAGGTAAATGGGAAGAAGGTCTTCCAACATTGCCTGCTGAATCCCTTCTAAGCGGGAATCGTCCCGGTAGGTATCGTTTGTCAATCGGGCAACGGCCTTGTCGAGCGCAGTTTGAGCTAGTTGACGGGCCCTTAATGCCTCTTCCGTGCGTAAATCTGCCAACCGCCGTTGTTCACGCTCTGCAAGACTCGCACGGGTCGCAAGGTTTGCTTGGGTTTCAGCAATACTGCGTGCATCGGATTCGGCATCTCGAGCTGCGAGGGCGGCAATTTTCTGTCGCTCAGTTTCATCTCTTGCTTCCCTCGTAGCGGTAAGTGCGTGAACCTTGTCCTGTAAGGCTCCCGCCGTTTCCGTTTCCTTCGCAATCGCGTGTTGTCGTTCGGAGAACGCGAAGACTGTCAATGTCGAAAGTACGACGATAGATCCAATCGCAACCGCTATGGAGAAGCGCGTCCGATTTCGGCGGGTTTTGATGGCACCATCTTCAAGCGCTATGGATTGGTAAACAAAGGCGTTCAGTGCTTCGTAGCGTTGAGTGTTCGGCACTGCATTCTGGACTCCTCTTGCCACTTCGAGGTCTTTGGGGCTTGTAAGAAGTGCACCCTCGGGCCTACCCTCCAATTCCCACCTGACTGCGCGTTGACGGAAGTCCTCGACCTGAAGCCGGATCTGCTGAGATTCTTGAAGAAGGCGCCGGGCTTCGTCCCAGTGGGTGAAAAGGGCTTCGTGGGCTACACGAAGCTGGGCGGGGGCGTCCGGCGCGACTGCCTGCTCGGAGACCAGGACGCGGATGGCGACGAGGGCGTCGATCAGCCTGCGTCCGGGGCTGCCGGCGGGCCACTGGTCGATCGCGGCGGGGCGGGCGGTCTCGCGCTGGCCGTCGCCCGAGGGTACGGCCAGCGCCGATAGGACGCCCGGAAGGGTGGCGCGCGCCTCCGCATCGAGCGACCCGAACATCGGTTCGACGATCCGACCGATCGCGCCCCGCAGACCGCCAAGGCCCTTGTAGGCGGCAAACGTCAGGAGGCGCGGTTGTTCTGCCGACGGATCCGCATCCGGTCCTGCTCGCTCAAGCCCGTCATAGAGTGTCTGCAGCGCGAAACCCAGCAACGGCAAGGCATCGTCCGTACCCATCGCGTCGGCGAGCAGCACATCGTCGAGCCGTATGCCGTCGCCGACACGTGTCCCGAAGTGCAGCCCAGCGAGTTCGGCTGGGCCGACAATCACCTGGCGCAGCGCGTCGCGGCCCATGCGCGGCAGGTTGAATACGCCATCGCTGTCCAGCAACGGGGTCAGGAGCGCGTTGCCGTGCTCATCACGTAAGTCCAGATACTGGCCGTAGAACTCGCTTCGCAACGTGCCGACGACCCAGACTCCCCGTGTTTGCAGGTCGCGCAGGAAGCGCGCAAAGGCAATGCGCGCCGCGGCGGTGAAACCAAGGGTGAACAGTTCCTCGAACTGGTCGACTACCCAAACATGCCGATCCATCTGCGACACGCTTTCGGGAAACACGGTTGCCAGGGACGTGAGGTCGTCGTTATCGGGCGCCGCCGCGGCCAGGTCGAAACCCGTCTGGTTCTCGTCCCGCCGGCGCCAGCTGGCTAGCACGCTACGGGCAAGGTCGGCTTCTCCGACCTCGGTTCCGGCTTGACCAGAGATGGCTTCGCGTGGGCGCCAGACCGCGTGTTCGAGGTCCGGCACATCCAGCTTCAGCGCGGGCAGGAGCCCAGCCATGCAGAAGCTGCTTTTGCCGGCTCCCGAAGCGCCGATCACCAGCATACCGGGACGGCCGGCCGCAGCGCGTTGGTGCAGGCGTTCGCGCAGCGCGGCCACTTCGCCCTGCCGGCCGAAGAAGATCCGGCTGTCTTGAAAGTTGAAGGAATTAAGGGAGCGAAATGGGGTGCCGGTCCATCCGCCTTTGATCTCAATGCCCAGCGCCGCCAGCGCGTCATCGATCCGGTCCACCGGGTGTAACTGTAGGCCACACTCACGGCACCGGCGGCGCAGTGCCCCATCGATCTGGCCTTCGTCGGCACGCGGGTAGAAGACAAGCCCACCGGCGGCAGGGTAGCTGGCAAGTGCCGCCTCCAGCTTGGCAACGACGGCCTCGACCGAGCCGACATTGCCCAATGGGTCGAGTGTTCCAGTCGCAGCAAACCGTGGTTCGACAATGGCCGACAGTCCGTCACGGCGCGCCAGGTGGGTAAAAACCGCCAGTCCGAACAGCAGCTCGCCGCTGTGCCCGGTAACCGCCGCCTCCAGGGGCGCCGTCGTGACGGCCAAGTGGCCGATGGTCCGCCTGCGGCTCATTTCGCGGAACAGTAGCTGCAAAGCGACCTCCGCGCCCCGCCTGGCCGAAAGCGCCAGAACCCCGCCACGCTCCCCGTTGACCGTTACCCGGCCAACCTCAAGCCGGCTCGCCTCCAGTTCCTCAGGACCGTCGGCGACCTCGATGCCCGTAACACCCCGGGCAATACCCGACACACCATCGACCAGAAGAAGCCAGCAATGCATCAGGCACCGTCGGGATGTGTAATGGACACGGAAAGATCGCGCGGCCGGGCTTCGAGTCGAATTTCGGCGATGCCGTCTTCCTGGATTTCGCCGAGGTCGAACACAACTTCCCCGGACTTGACCCGGACCCTATGGCCGACAAGCAAATTTGCAGATGAGGGGTGACATTGCAAGATCAAAAATCCGGCCGGTCCGCCTTCGTTTGGCGCCCAGGTCAGGCTCCAGCGATAGGGACTTTCGGAGGGGGCATCCAGACGGAAAGCCCCGCCGTTCTCCATCAGCGAACTGGCGGCCAGTTCCTTTACGCGCATCCAGGTGTTGTCGTTTGCCGGTTCCGGTGTCTCGTGACGCCGACGATGCATCGTGCTCAAGGCGAGGGCGCGCCAGGGAACAGGCACCGCTTCAAAAGCCGGATAGTGTTGAGCAAAGCCGTCCTCATCGCTTAAGCGGCAGCCGCTCTCCCATGCCATCAAGGCCTTCTCAAAACTCGTCCAGTCCAGTGTGAAATCGGTAGCCGGGTCATGGCCGACACTTGTTCCGGTCGCGCCCCAGTCTTGCCGAAGCCTTTCCAGAAGGGCCCTGTCGGGACTGTTCATCCCGATGACCGTCCCGAACGGCGAGGCGCGCCAATCGATAATAAAGATTTCCAGGCCTTGGGTCGCGAGGTCCGGCAAGGCATCTATCGCCGCCTGCGCGGCCGCATCGACATTTTCGAACACGATGGAAATGCTGCCGCCGTCTTCGCCTACCAGACGGGTAAGGTATTCCGGCAAAAGCACAAGATCGGTGCGTTCGATCAGGTCATGGTCCAGGCGCCACTGCAACAAGCTGTCCTTGCCGGCTTCCTGATTCCAAAAGCCGGCAATCGAATCAAATGCTGCGCCCGAGCAAACAAGCCACCGATCCGGCGTGAAGGTCTTGGCGGTCGTCATCTTCGTCATCCTTTTGCGCGTCCTTCGACGTGGCAGATCGCACAGCGCTCTGAAGTGGTTCTCGAAGTCCAGCTTATTTCATCGGCCAGCAAGGCGAGGCGTGACCGTGCCGGTTCGACGAGCCTGTCCGTCATCATCCTTTCGGCAAAGCCCTTGCTCATTACACGCGGACCGACCGGTGCAGGTCCAGTTATGTCTTCTTCGGAAGGCACTAGGGCTCCGCGCATGACCTGGGCCGCGTAACGACGACGGCCGTCACGAATAAGGCTCAGCAAATAGCCGTAGTCTGACTTGCGGAAGACAGGCACCTCACGCCTTCCGGCCCGTACGACATCCATGAGCAGGTCGGCAATGGTTTCGGCCAGATCATGAGCGGCGAGCAAACGCTGTTGCGCGGCAATATTGTGTTCCAGCCGCGCGGCAACAGCTGCGCGAAGCGGTGGACGCGTATGCTCATCGGCAGGCTGGAAACAGGAAGGCAGGCTGGCTGCAAGCGTGGCCCTTGAGATTGAGGGTTTTCCTCGCCTGTTGAGCACAGCGGTTGAGGCCAGGGCCTCGGCAATTCGCAATCCAGCCTCGCATAGTTCGCACGTCCTACCGCCGCCGCTTTCAAGGATGGTCCTGAGTTGACTGTAAAATTGCAGCCGTTGCGGATAGGTTTCGTCCACCGTGTGCTGTGGGACGCCCAGGCTGCTATGCAGGACATGCATGAAATACAACATCTGCACACTGGCGGCGTCTGGACCGCAAAGCTCCGCAGCGGCGGTGTCCCACCTTGTTCCCGCCGGCAGATTTCTCACGCCTGGAAGTGCGCCGCCCACGACGCAGAGCACGCCGCCTTCGCCGACCCGCCTATGCATAGCGCCCAGGCGGTCCCTGGCGAGGCGATAGCATTCAAGGATGTCGGGGAGCAGATGCTTTCGTGACACGCGCTCTCCCGCCCACCGTTCGAGGACTGTGAACATCCCCGCAAGCAAGTAGCGCCAGCGCGGCGCGTCCAGGCGGGAGGCAAGGTCGAGACCATAAACATCGAACCATGCGGCAGAATGGGGAAGCCATTCCTTTCGGTTCCAGCGCTCGTCCGAATCCTCTTCGCCCAGCAGCGCCAGGGCTACGTAGCAGCGCGCCTCGGCGCCGGGCTGATCGGCAACGTGTCGGTGTCGCTGCCGGACATCGTTAAAATGGACGCCGTGGCCTCCCGGAAATGGGACAGCCCCAGTTTTCGTTATCACATCTGCGATCCGGTTAACTGTGGGAGCATCGAGATTCATTCAAGTATCCATATGCCAGAGAGGGGAAACAGAAAACAGGACTATCCGTTAAAGTAAAAAAATCTCAGGATTGAATATGGTAGGCCGTTCAACCAAAAATCACGCATTTTTCCAGTCGTCAACGCCGTTCTTCAGGAGATTTCCAGCCGCCTTCCACGCCCATCTTGCCGAGGTGCATAGCTTGACGTGTCATATGATGGGACTTTAGAAAGCTGCCCAGAACGCCGTGTCCTGTCGCTGTCGCTATGTCGCCAGCTATGCGCGCCGCACCAAATGCGATCTTGCCTGCGGCCATTGCGCGCTTTTTCGCTAACTCGTCCATTGAAACCTCCTGCGTTTGTCGCAAAGGTACAATGACAGAAAACGGCGCGCCAAAGGCCGGGATAACAGACAAACCGCTCGTATTCACGACGTTACGAAGGGAAGCTGGATATTTCGGGTAGGCAGAATCGCATTCCGGTCGGCGTCTCCGTTTGGCTCGAAGCCGAAAAATTCGCGTTGGGCGTCCGTCAGGGTCCTTGTGACACTCGCTTCGGCCAAAATAATGAGTTCGTCGTCGGAAAGGACGGTCCAGATACGAATCGAGCCGTCGTCGAACGCCGCTAATAACTTATCGCTCAAGGGATTGAACGACAGGTAATTCACTTGCTGACGTCCCTCGCATAATATCGCGGGAACGGGCCTGGGGGCCTGAAGGTTCCAAAGGCGGACGGTTCGATCCGAAGATGCAGTCGCCAGATATTTTCCGCCAGGGCTGAGCTTCATGGACATGAAGTGAATGTTTAAGTCGTGAACTTGCAGAACCATGGGCGGCTGGGAGAGGTTTCGTATTTCCCAAATGCGAACGCTACCATCCCCGTTCGCGACAAAAATCTTTCTACCGTCTGCACTGAATGCAATGGAGCACGCGTAACTTTCATAGATAAATTGATGGGGCGCGGCGCTTAGGTCCGCCATATTCCATAGTTCAACCGGTCCCAGTTCAGTGGCGATTGCAAGACAGCTTCCGTCCGGGCTAAACACCGCTTCCTTCAGTTTCCCGGATCCCGAGAGGTGGGTAGCCGCCTGTTTAAGGCGGGTCGCACCGGAACGCTTCAAGGGGCCGGGAAATTTGACATTCCACAGGCTAGCAATCGAACTAATGTCTAGCGTAACTAGATGTTCGCCGTTCGGGCTGAATGCTGCCCGAAACCAAATCCCTTGCTGGTCTAAATCGATCTCCGGCTCCGGCGGATTGGCCCTGAGGTCCCATTTTACCACCTTACCTTCCTTGGTCGCGAACGGCGAAAGTGAGGTCCACAGGCATTGGCTCTCGGGACTGAAGGCGAAGGTGTTGATATTGGTGAAGCCATGTAAATCGATGGGCGTGGGAACCGGTCCTTCTATTTTCCAAAGCCGAAATGCTCGTCCGCCTCCGGCAAGCCATTTGCCGTCGGGGCTGAATGCGACTCGCTGTCCTTGGGCCAGCTGTTCATCTGCCCCTCCAAGATCCGTGCAGGTCCGCCCGGGATGGTTCAGGTCCCAATGCAAAATCGCCCCATCGGCATAAATCGCCACAAGTCGCGACCCATCCGGACTGAACTCGGCGCAGGTGACGGCGCGGCTGGTTCCGTCAAGGATGTTGTATTTTGGAGTGGGGGCGCCGCCCCAGTCACGGGCAAAAATTTGTGGATCTTGCGGCAATCTCCCCAAATTCCACAATCGCGCGGCCTTTTCCACAGGGCAGCATGTCACCAGCCATTCGCCATCCGGACTGAAATCTCCCTCTGTTACCCACTCGGCGTGTGGGGCGCACATGAAGAGTTCGGCCTTGCCGTCCGAAAAATCCCAGACACATGCGGTGTGGTCGTGCGACAGTGTCAGCAGACGTGAGCCGTCGCCATTGAAACGAACCTTGGTTATCCGGCCGCGATGAAAGTTTAATACAACGATACTTTTTGACAACCGGTCTACGTCCCATATGCGCACCGAGCTATCAGAAGAGCCAGTGGCGAGAAACCGCCCGTCCGGGCTGAAATCGGCATGCATGACACGCCCGGTATGCTCTCCCAATAGACCGCCAAAGCGTTTGCCATCATCGTCCCACCTCCAAAGTCTGGCGGTATCGTCGGTAGATAAGGTCACCAGCCGACTTCCGTCATGATTAAGGGCCACGAAGAACACACAGTCGCTGTGGCCCTTGACAACCTCAGCCTTGGGGGGAGACTTGGCCAGATTCCAGACTTGTGCGCTGCCGTCCCAGAAACCAAGGGCAAGACGTGAACTATCTCGACTGAAGTTTGCGTGAAACGCACCTCGGTCCTCTCCCGGAAGGATTGCACCCTCCGGCACAACACCATCAAGACTCCAAAGCATGGATCTACGGCTCGCTTCGACGACAAGCCGGCAGTCCGGGCTAAAAGCCAGGCAAGATAGACCTTGGGCTGCTCTGGGAAGCTGCAGGTATTCAGGTGGGGAATCCGAGATTTTCCAGAGATTAATACTCTCGGTACCCTGCGGGCAAACGCATAGACTACCGTCTTTGCTAACAACGGCATACGCCGGACTACCTTTTCCACCCAGACAAACCGCAGGCGTCCTTTCGCGCCCAATCTGCCAGCGATATAAATGGTTATCTCCGCCCACGGTAATGACCGCGTTTCCGCCCGAGGTGAAGCCACCATTGTGCGGCAAGCGCTGATTGGTAACGGCATGTTCCCTGTTTACGAGTATTGCCTCCCGCAGTATCGCAGCGGCCTCGGGCGACCATGGTCGTTCAAGACCCGACGACGGCAACACTTCGAGGAGCGCCAGAACCGCGGTCATGGCATCGCCCTGGTCGAGGACTTGTTTGGCCAAGATCGCAACCGTCCTTGATTGACTGCGCAAGGCGCTATCGCCCGCTTGCTTCAGAGCTTCTGCACGTTCAGCCGACAGGGTCCGAAGTCGCTCATCGTCCGCAATCGATGCGTGCACGAATTCCGAGAGCAATGGGTCGGAATGTCCCGTCGGCCACCGCTCCAATACGCGTTGTCCGTCCACAATTTCCTTGTCTCTCAGCAGTCTGAAGGTGGGGCATCTCTCGGCCGCCCATTGCTCCGCCCGGATGCGAAGCCGTTGAGCTGTGAGGCGAAC
This sequence comes from Asticcacaulis sp. P2_C5, assembly GCF_056404555.1. Lineage (NCBI taxonomy): Bacteria > Pseudomonadati > Pseudomonadota > Alphaproteobacteria > Caulobacterales > Caulobacteraceae > Asticcacaulis > Asticcacaulis sp. P2_C5. Next base: position 253,897 of record NZ_JBFUDU010000011.1, on the reverse strand, counting down.
CTCGTGTGACTCCTTGAGCAGCGAGACGGCTTCTTCCCAGTGTGTAAAGAGAGCTTCGTGGGCGACGCGGACCTGAGCGGGTGCGTCCGGCGCGACTGCCTGCTCGGAGACCAGAACGCGGATGGCGACGAGGGCGTCGATCAGCTTGCGCCCTGGGCTGGCAACGGGCCACTGGTCTAGCGCGGCCGGCCGGGCGGTCTCGCGCTGGCCGTCGCCCGAGGGCACGGCCAGCGCCGATAGGAGGCTCGGCAGGGCGGCGCGCCCCTCCGCATCAAGCGAGCCGAACATCGGTTCGACGATCCGGCCGATAGCGCCCCGAAGTCCGCCAAGACTCTCATAGGCGGCAAATGTCAGGAGGCGCGGTTGTTCGGCCGCTGGATCCGCGTCCGGTTCTGCCCGCTCAAGCCCGTCATAGAGTGTCTGCAGCGCGAAACCCAGCAACGGCAAGGCGTCGTCCGTCCCCATCGCGTCGGCGAGCAGCGCATCGTCGAGCCGTATGCCGTCGCTCGTCCGTGTCCCGAAGTGCAGCCCAGCGAGTTCGGCTGGGCCGACAATCACTTGGCGCAGCGAGTCGCGGCCCATGCGCGGCAGGTCGAACACACCGTTACGGCCGAACACCTGGGTCAGGAGCGCGCCGCCGTCCTCGTCCCGTAGGTCCAGATATTGACCATAGAATTCGCTGCGCAATGTGCCAACGACCCAGACGCCCCGCGCCTGCAGGTCGCGCAGGAAGTGCGCAAAGGCGATGCGCGCCTCGGCCGCAAACCCCAGCGTGAACAGTTCCTCGAACTGGTCGACTACCCAGACAAAGCGGTCTGTCGGCGACACGGTTTCCGGATACAAATCTGCCAGGGACTTGAGGTCGTCGCAATCGGCCGCCGCCGCGGCCAGGTCGAAACCGGTCTGGTTCTCGTCCCGTCGGCGCCAGCTGGCTAGCACGCTACGGGCAAGGTCGGCTTCTCCGACCTCGGTTCCGGCTTGACCAGAGATGGCTTCGCGTGGGCGCAATACCGCGTGTTCGAGGTCCGGCACATCCAGCTTCAGCGCGGGCAGGAGCCCAGCCATGCAGAAGCTGCTTTTGCCGGCTCCCGAAGCGCCGATCACCAGCATGCCGGGCCGACCGGCCGTGGCACGTTGGTGCAGGCGCTCGCGCCGCGCGGCCACTTCACCCTGCCGGCCAAAGAAGATCCGGCTGTCTTGAAAGTTGTAGGGATTGAGGGAGCGGAACGGGGTGCCGGTCCATCCGCCTTTGATCTCAATGCCCAGCGCCGCAAGCGCCTCGTCGATCCGGTCGACGGGGCGCAACTGCAGGCCACGCGCCCGGCACCGGCGGCGCAGTGCCCCATCGATCTGGCCTTCGTCGGTGCGCGGGTAGAAGATAAGGCCACCGGCCGGAAGCTCGCTGGCAAGTGCCGCCTCCAGCTTGGCAACGACGGCCTCGACCGAGCCGACATTGCCCAATGGGTCGAGCGTTCCAGTCGCAGCAAACCGCGGTTCCGCAATAGCCGACAGTCCGTCGCGACGCGCCAAATGTGTAAAGACCGCAAGTCCGAACAGCAACTCTCCGCTGCGCCCGGTAACCGCCGCCTCCAGGGGCGCCGTCGTGATGGCCAGGTGGCCGATGCTCCGGCGGCGGCGCAGCTCGCGGAATAAGAGTCGTAAAGCGACCTCGGCACCTTGCTTGGCTGAAAGCGCCAGCGCTCCGCGCTCCCCGTTGACCGTTACCCGGCCAACCTCAAGCCGGTTCGTCTCCAGTTCGTCAGGACCGTCGGCGACCTCGATGCCCGTAACACCCCGGGCAATACCCGACACACCATCGACTAGAAGAAGCCAACAATACATTACGCACCGCCGCCCGTATCAGTGTCGAGAGCTCGGGAGACGGCATGGGGCGCCTCCGCGAATGGATTTCATGTTCAGATTTCGCATCCAATTCAACCCTGTTTTTGTCCCTAATTACCCTCAGAACACTGCCAGGACCACTCCGTCAACGGCCCAATTCAGACCGTTGTGGACTCTTCGTCTACACGCGCTGGTCGCTGCGGGGCGTTGGCATAGCTGGGAGGGAGAGTATAGAGCAACGGTCTACCCTGCCGAAACCGTCCGTTCAGTATGGATACAATTGTCGCCATTTCGTCTTTTGTTCCAATACATTTGATGACCTGGGAACAATGCGCAAGATTATTGTCGAGATAGGTAATTTCAAGATGCGCCGTATTGAGTAAACGGGCCCAAAGCGGATCACAGAGTTCGGTGCCCCGCAGGTGATCGTGCCGGATTGCCAGCCATTTTCGACATTTTGCGTTGAAGCCCGACGATACATACATACGGTTGGAAAGGCCTTTACCGTCAATGTCTTCAATTATCACCAGGCGCCTGCGTCCTTCCGGAATCAATAGGACGTAAAGAAGTGCGGCGATGCCGAGATGGCCGCCCATTTCGAACGGAAGCGCCAAGAGCCACCAGCCTGTCGAAGCGATCAGTGCGCCCACCAGGTGAAGACCTAGCAGCAAGAGGAGTGGCGGGACGTAAGCCGTACGTCTTTGACCGAACTGCCAACCCTTCTCACCGGGCACCAAGCGTGGCGGAGCATCGGCACCAAGACCGCTGCTGGCCAGGAGCATAACGGCCCAATATACGCAAATGCACGCGTTTGTCGCCAGCTTCACTATCGAGGCGGCTTCGAAGCCCTGGCGTATCGCGAACTCAACAATACGATCGATCCCGCCCCCGACGAACAGGCCTGGCGCCCATCCAATCCAACCGACGGTTCCAAGAAGCTGAAGCAGGAGGATACTTGCAATGAAGCAGGTGATGAGCGGCTGCCGTATAAGAACCGAGGCGGTCGGGATTTTCCCACCGCCGTTCGCTTTTTGGCCAGCCTCTGGCTTGCGGCCGTTGCGGTCCACCGTATTGGGCGGCTTATGTCCAAATCGCTCTGCAAATGATTTCGTCATTGTCTGGGCTCGCGCAGTTATCTGTGCGCCCAAGTGCGCACGCCCATCCGGTCTTTATTATTTAATGCGCGGCTTCAAGTAATTGCCCGGACAACCACTTTGCCGGATTTGGACGGAATGCAGTGACATGGAAGTGCGCAATCCAGCGCAACCCGCTTTGACGGGTTTGAACACGGACAATGAGGCGCCACGGCTTAGTCATGGCCACGAAATGGTTCACTGGAGGTTCCGAAATGTCGTGGTATTCATCTATCAAGGATTGGGTAAGTCAAACGGCGGGTCACGAGCACGTTAGTCCATCAGATAACGAAGTCCTCCAGGATCCGCCGCCACTACCCCCTGAGTTTCTATCCCAGTTTGAGGAGATGGATCGCGCGCTGGGTCTTGAGGTCAATCACGCCCACCTCGACAGAAACCAGTATCAGGATGACATAGTTCCCGAGCATATTCCCCAAGATCTACCGTACTTCGACCCGGCGACTTCGGTCAACTGGGAACGTGACAACCAGATTACGGAGTCGATCTGGCATGGGGCGGACAATGATTGCGTAAGGGGAGCCCTGCCGGCCGACATGGTGGCGGACCTGCGCAACGACGTGCAATACCGCGCTGATTTTGCGCATGTTGCTGGGGACAATAGCTACGACGTTGACGATATCGTTCCAGGGGCACAGGCATGCTATGGGCCAGACGGCAACCTGATCGACAGCGGTCCGCACCAAGGAACATGGGATTTTGCAAGCCCCGGCATATCTGGGCAAGCCGGTGAGCATTTTCAAATGGACGTCCTGACCGACGCACAGTCGGACGACTATGCGTCTTCGAATCATGATGGCGATTCCTACGACGAGCCAGTTGCTTCCGTGGATAATGGCGACTACGGCGATGGCGGTGATTACACGTCGGATTCCGACTCCAGCGACAATTCCGGTGGAGTCGAGGAATGACCGGAAAATCCGAAGACATCCTCCTGAATCTGCGCCCGGGTTCACGCTCGACGGAACGCACGGAAGGGGCCGCGCAACGGCGTGGCCTGATCGTCGGTGTCCAAGGCGCCGCCGCGACGGCGCGAAACATAGGTTTCGCACACGCCGACCTTCACCCGGTCGTTAAGGCGCCATCAAGCGAGTTCGTCCGCTATGATGGTGAAAGCCATCTTATGACATTTGGCGTCACCGGCAGCGGCAAGACTGCTGGGCCGGTTATCTCAAACGCACTGGATCATCCCGGCTCCTTGATTTCCCTGGAATGCAAAGGTGACGTTTACGCTGCAACAGCGGGAGCCCGCCGCAGGATGGGCCAAGAAGTCGCGGTGCTCGACCTGAGTGGAAAAATGCCGGTTACAGACAGTTTCAACCCGTTTGACGGTCTTGCCAAATTGGGAGGCGATCGATCCATCACGGCACGTTCTGGTGCCGCTGCCATCGTGCCACGAGAGGGAGGCAGGGAACCTTTCTGGCGCAACTGGGACGAGAATATGCTAACAGCGTGTATAGCTTATGTGATGACACGGGTTCCTCCCGAACGGTGCAATTTCGCCGAAATATTCGACATGCTTAACAATGATGATGTCGTATATAACCTTGCGGTCCTGCTGGATAACAACGTGGGGAAGCTGGATCGAAGCACCTACGCAGCGTTTTCGGGCTTTCTGCAACTCTCTGAACGTGAGACCAGGCCATCTGTTTTGGGATCGACCCAGCAGCATCTCATGCTTTGGGAATCGGATTTTATACGGAAGATTACAAGTCACACCAGCTTCGATCTCGACGGATTGATCGCTGGCAAACCTGTTTCACTCTACATTATCGTTCCCCCACTTCGGTTGGCCGCTTACGCGCCGCTCCTGCGTCTTTGGCTGACATCTCTGTTGACAGCGTTGATGACTCGCGAACGCCGCCCTAAAGAACGGACGCTCATGCTTTGCGACGAGCTGGGCGCCCTTGGGAAAGTCGACGCATTTGTCACCGCAAGCACACTTTTGCGTTCCTCCGGATTACAACTTTGGAGTTTCTGGCAAAACCCGGCACAGCTGGAAATCTATGGCCACGATGCAAAAACCCTAGTCGACAATGCAGGAGTTCTGCAGTTTTTAGGCGCGAAAAACTATCGTATGGCAAGCGAGTTTGCCGCTTTGATCGGGGGTATCTCGCCTGACCAGATCATGAACATGTCCGGCGATGAACAGCTGGTTATGATGGATGGTCGTGCCCCCGACATATTGAAGCGGCTGCGATATTTCGAGCATAGCGATTTGATGAAACTAGCGCTCGCAGGACGATAACATATTCATACGAATGGCACCATCTAGGCGCAGGGGCGGCATGCGCGACCGACCATAGGTCCAGACATCCAACTGCTCACACATCGTCTCGGTGTGAGGCTCACACATTCCCGATATGTTCCATCGTAGTGTGACTAAGCAATTGTAATAACAAAATAAAATTCGTTTCCGAAAAATTGACACGCGGATTGAAAATCCGCGTGTCGCTGGTTCGATTCCGGCTCCAGGCACCACCCTTCGCCAAGGCTTCGGGTGGCAGGCCACGCACAGAATATTCCGGAGATAGTGCAGCAGATGTGCCGCCGCCCTCTTTTGCGGGCCATTATTGAATTAATGTAAATATCGTGTTACATAATGGTGGAATTTTGTAATAGGATGTTTACATGCCAACGCCGCATGAACCCTCTATAGCCGTCCGACGAACTTTACGGTCGTTGGGTCAGAATATCAAAGAGGCGCGGCTCCGCCGTAATCTGTCAGCCGACGTGGTCGCCGGTCGGGCCTTTACATCGCGGCCGACGCTCGTACGCGTCGAAAAAGGCGATAGCGGAGTGGGCATTGGTATCTATGCCTCGGTTTTGCAGGCACTTGGTCAACTTGAGGCCCTAGGTAATATAGCGTCGATCGAAGCGGACAAGGTCGGGCAAGACTTGATTGCGCAGAGCCTGCCGCCGCGGGTGCGCATTCGCAAGACCAAAGCCTAGATCATGACAGACATCGAAGTGCATATCGACTACGCCCAAGGTCATCACCTGGTCGGCCTGATGCGGCTTAACGAGGGGCGCAAGGGCCAGTCTGTGAGCTTCGAGTATGACCGAGGCTGGGTGGAAGCCGACCACGGATTTTCGCTGGAACCGGCACTTCTTAAGTCGACCGGCGTTTTTCCACCCGGCACAGATCGGGAGATTTTTGGCTCGCTGGGCGACTCAGCGCCAGATACGTGGGGTCGACAATTGATGCGGAAGCAAGAACGCCGCTGTGCACAGACGGAGCGGCGCGTTCCCCGAACCCTGTTGGAGACTGATTACCTTTTAGGCGTTGCTGATGTCTCTCGGCTTGGGGCGTTGCGATTTCGGCGAGTTGGGGAAGAGGAATTCCAAGCGCCAAGTGCGCGAGGCGTACCGGGGCTGGTTTCGCTCGGGAACCTGCTTGCCGCTACCGAACGCACCTTGAGAGATGAAGAGACCGACGAGGATTTGCAAATGATTTTCGCGCCCGGATCATCTCTGGGCGGTGCGAGACCCAAGGCGTCCGTTCTCAATCAGCATGGCCGTTTGTCCATAGCCAAATTTCCAAAGGAAACGGACGGATATGGCCAGGAACTTTGGGAGGTAGTAGCTCTCGATCTCGCCGGGAAGGCTGGTATCCAGACTGCAGAAACTCAGCTGATCGAGGTTGCTGGAAAGCTAGTTGTTTTGTCGAGGCGGTTCGACCGTACTGACGAACACCGCATCCCCTTCTTGTCCGCCATGTCTATGATGCAACTTCGCGACGGTGAACGCGCCAGCTATCCCGAACTCGTTGACGTTCTCGGACGTTACGGCGCCCGGGCAAAACAAGATGCACACGAACTGTTTCGGCGCATGGTGTTCAACATCCTCATCTCAAATGTCGACGATCACCTGCGAAACCATGGGTTCCTGTGGAATGGCAAAGGAGGGTGGGTCCTGTCTCCCGCTTACGATGTCAATCCGGTGCCAACAGATGTCAAACCCCGGATATTGACGACCACAATTGACCTGGAAGACGGCACTTGTGACATCGAATTGGCCCGTTCAGTCGCCGGCTATTTCAATCTGCAGCAAAAAGCTGCTGACGGCATCATTGCAGACGTGGCTGAGGCCACGCGGCAATGGCGGGAGGCTGCAGGGAATCGGGGGGCGAAAGTGTCGCAGATTGAGCGCATGGCGAGTGCGTTTGAGCATGACGACCTCCGCATCGCTCTGTCACTTCGCTAATCTTCAGCCCATGTTACGAAACCCGAGGAACCTGAGGCGAATGCGGTAGTTTTACGAGACCGACCCGGGGCGACGATTTAGTGACAACGCTGGTGACACAATGGCTGCGGACGCATCGCCTGGTCATTATGGGCTGAGGCCAATGCCTTAGAAAGAGACCAATGAAGTTGAAGCCCTGAAAGGCCAATTACGTCATCACTGATGACACAATTGCGCTGGCCCGGTTGACGGCTTTTTGCGTCGGCCACCCGCATCCGTAAATATACCATGTTCCGTCGAGTTGAATGTCGCGGCAGACAACGCGAAGGCTTTCTTCGGCGAAGGCGTGTCGCCCGACCTGTCACCCGTAGCTTTAGCTGTTCAGCGAAGGGTGAAGCTCTTTTTCGCGCTTCAGCGTATTCCAGGGCGTGTCGGGACTATATCGAACGTGGCTTGCGCCAAAGCGACAGATAACCCCAGACCACGGCGATTGCGAGCGGTATGGCGCCCACAAAGATAAAGACAATATCCCCCGGCATCCGCATCCATTCCAGGGTGCGTGCCAGCGGCGCGCCCGTATAGGCAAGGCTGCGCGCGTGCCAGTACCCGTGCTCGACCACGTCCCAGACCTGAAGTACGCCGCCCGGGAAGAGGCTGAACACCACCATCATGGCAAGGCCGGCATTCAGGCCCCAGAAGGAGATGCGGACCAACTTCTCCAGCTTCGGCCACACTATGTCGGAAACCGTCTCCCGCAGGACGAACAACATCAGCCCAACGCCCAGCATGCCGAAGACGCCCATCATGGCGGCGTGCCCGTGATTGGGCGTGAGGATGGTGCCGACCTCGTAATAACTGACCATCGGCGTATTGATCAGGAAACCAAAGACGCCGGCGCCCAGGAAGTTCCAGAATCCGACCGCCATCAGGAAATAGAAGGTCCAGCGGTGGCGTTTGACAATGCTGTCATCGCCATGCGTGACCTTGATGAAATCCCAGGCGTCAAGCGTGATTAATGTGAGCGGCACGACTTCGAGTGCCGAGAATACGCTCGATATGGCCAGGTTAAGTTCGGTCTGGCCAGTCCAGTACCAGTGGTGGCCGGTGCCGATCAGGCCTCCGCCGAAATACAGTATTGCGTCGAGATATATCGTGCGCAAGGCCGATATGCGTTTCACGAGACCCATTTCATAGAAGATGATGGCTACGATGACGGTCACAAAGAACTCGAAGAAGCCCTCGACCCACAGGTGGATGATCCAGAATCGCCAGGCGTCGACAATCGTGTAGTTGGTGCGTGCACCGAAAAACAGCGCCGGCACATAGAACAGCGGAATAGCGAAGGCCGCGATGAGGAAGAAGGTGGCAAAGCCGCGCTTTTCGGGGTTGCGCCGTGCCGGCGCCACAGCGCGCCAGATAAGGAAAAACCAGAACAACAGACCTGCGGCCAGCAGGAATTGCCAGAAGCGGCCGATCTCAAGATATTCCCATCCCTGGTCGCCGAACCAGAACCATGATTTGGGCAGCCAGCCCATGAGGCTTGCCCATTCGCCGAGCAGGCTTCCGATGGCTACAAAAGCAATGGCCCCGAACAGAACATTTATGCCCAGGGTTTGCCCTTTGGGGCTGAAGCCGCCAAGAAGTTCGGCGACGAACAGTGCGCCGGCGACATAGGAGGTCGCGATCCAGAAAATCGCCGTCTGAAGATGCCACGCGCGCAACAGATTGCTCGGGAAAATCGCCGACAGGTCGACACCATAGAACGCGCCCGGTTCGGCGCGATAGTGCGCGACACCCGCTCCGACGAGGGTTTGGGTCAGGAATAACAGCACCGCCACGGCCATGAATTTCAGCGTGGCGCTTTGCGATGAACTCAAAACCCAGCGTTCACGGGTTGACGGGACACCGTGCCAGCCCAGGTAGTCGAACTTGCCGAAGGCGAGCAAGACGACGGCGATGCCGCCAAGCAGTGCGATGAAACTGAACGCGCTCCATAATAGCGCGGCTCCTGAAGAGTGATTGCCGGCCAGGGCATCATAGGGAAAGTTGTTCGTATAGGAATGGGTCGTGCCGGGGCGCTGGGTTACCGAACTCCAGGCTGCCCAGGTAAAAAACGCTGTAAGATCATGAAGTTCCTTCGGGTCTCTGACCGCCCTTACCGGCAAACCGCCATTGCTTGACGGGTTTTCGAAATAACGTTGCCAGACGCCGATCTCGTTCTGGAAGGTTTCCGCCCCCGCAGGCAACAGGGTGAGCGTCCTGGTTGCGGCGTCGTACCGGTTGCTTTTGAGCAGTACCGCGACCTCGCCATTAACGGCCCCCTGTTCCTCCGCATTCAGCGCGGTGTAGTCTTTTGAAAAACGCGTTTGGGCTGTGCGTTGCGCCAGGTCGACTGCCCAGTCATGCAACACGGTCGCGCTGAAGTCCGGACCGAGATAGCCGCCGTGGCCCCAGATTGTGCCGTTGTCCATCAAGCCGTGCTTGAGGAATACCTCCTGGCCACTGCGGACGTCGTCACCGGTGAAGATGACCGCCCCGGCCGGATCCACGACGCGGTCTGCAATGGGCGGCGCGTTTTGATAGGCCTTGACGGTTAGCAGGATAAGCACTGCGAACCCCAGCACGAAGGTGAAGGCAACGGCACGCCCCCACCACGGCGACAATTTTTCTGTCACTTGCGTCTCTGTCTCGGACATGGCGATCGCTTTCAAATTGTTTTGAGTTTTCGAGTCGCGATAAACCGCCGACTGGCGCGGACGCTATGCCTGGACTTGATAGTCTGAGATGACGTGAAGATATGTTCGGCGAAGACGGCGTAATGCCTCTGCCTGACATTGGACTGCGGCGACGTGTTCACAATTATAATAAGTTATCGCCGCGTATTGTTGAAATCAGCCGCATACCTCAAAGACCCGGCAGTGATTTTGCCGCCGACTTTAGCTTGACCGACCTTACGTGAATCCTCAATGCCCGGGGCCTATGATGTGCTCGATGGCATTGCCAGGCAGGACCAACCGGCGACGCTGCGCAGACCAATTGTAATGGTTCTTCGCGATAAACTGCGCCAAGTCTTCTTGTATATTCGTCAAGGTGTCGGCAATATCGCAGGCGGACGATTCCAGTTTCCTGGCAGCTTCCGACGTGACAGGTCATCCCTGAATGGACAATTTCCTTTAAGGCTATACTTGATCGCCGGGCCCTTGACGATTGACAAGCCCGCTTGATCATTCCATGACTCTGACGGCTAGATTCTTAATCCTCTGAAAACAAAGGCGCACTATGGAAGACGATAAGAAGCTTATTGGACGTACTGTCGATATTGTCGCCGCGTATGTAACGAAAAATCCGCTGCCGGGCGCAGATCTGTCCGGATTGATCTTAAGCGTGCATGCCTCCCTCAGCGGGACGAGTACACCCGCTGCCCCGGTAACAGAGACGAAAGCACCGTCGGTTTCGATCAAGAAAAGCATTACGCCAAACTACCTGATCTGCTTGGAAGACGGCAGCCAGTTCAAATCGCTGAAGCGCCATTTGCAGACCAAGTATGGCCTCTCCCCCGATGCATATCGTGCAAAATGGGGCTTGCCCAAGGATTACCCCATGGTCGCGCCTGCCTATTCTGCGGCGCGCTCCGCCCTGGCGAAGTCCATGCAGTTGGGCATGCGGGGTAATGTGGGCCGGGGCAAGGCCAAGGCGCCTGCCAAGTCGGCACGGTAACGGGTGGAGATGTGGCCGAGCATTCAACGCTGTTGGCCGACCCGGTTTGAGCGTACCGTCCTTCGGCGGCCAATTGTCTCAGCAGTGCCGAGACAAACTCCTTTGGTGTTCTGATCGCGTTCCAGGGCGCGCTCAGCCTGAGGGTCGATCGGCTTGAAGGGCGGATTGACAGCGTCCGTGTTGCCGTGGCCTAATGTGGCAAATGGCTTCTGGGGGACGTCGTGAGAAAGCTGTCTATTGTTGTCGGAATGTTCCTGGCCATGGCGTCGCAAGCCCACGCCAGCGGGACCCCACGCCAATGCGCGGCCGATGATTACAATGCACCCGCGCCGGCGGACGGCGACGACGTCGCAGTGCATCGGACCTTCGACATACCTGTACTCGTCTACCTCGGCGCCTCGCCGCAGAGGACCTACGGCTTCAACCTCGACCTGCTGGTGGACGAGACCGGCGGCGTCCTGTGCCAGAGTGCGCGGACCCTGGACGGTGATACGACCGCGCAACGCGATGACCTGCTCAGTTCAGTGTCTAACTGGCACTACAAGCCCTTTGTTTTGGACGCCAGCCCGGCCAGGGTCATGGTGACAGAGGCTATCCATGAAGAAGCGCGGCCTGTGCGGCACATTCCCATGCCTGACGGACCCCTGTTTGCAACCAAAATTACCCTGTACGGCTATGGCTTTATCATCGAATTGCAGGGCGACGGGCAAGGCACCTATTACGACCTCAATTCGCAAACCAGCCCGGCGCCGCGCCATGACTTCGATGTCTCGCCCGGTGAGGTTGCGGCTCTGGTCGAGCAGTTACGCGCAGCTGACGCTTGGTCGCTCGACGATGCCTATATTCGGCGCTTCCCCGACAACTTTGGCACTGACTGGTTGAAAATCGAGATCGCCGGCCAGGCCAAGACCATCAAGTTTCTAAATCAAGATCGCGCTGGCATGCCGCAGTCTATGATCGCGGCGATCGCCCAGATCCGGCAACTGGGCCAGTTTGATCGCTGGTTCCATTATGCCGTGCCGCCGCCGGTTCCGGCTCAGATGATCCCGCTGGCGGCGCCTGCAACATTTTCGGAGTAAGCTCACGGTCGTCCAACCAGTGCTCTGGCAAACTTGCGTACTGAACGACGCTATTGGCGGCGGCGAAGATCGTCACTTCCCATGGATTACCGCTGGGCTTGATCGTCATGGTACGACATAATATCAAGCTGGTACGTTGATTGCAGGATGCCGGGCTAAGCACGATGGCCGGGCCTCGCCCCGCCTATTCGTGGCCGCACTATATCGCCTTGATCCGGGGCAAAACCCGTTCAGGAAAGTCATTGCCACGCGCCGGGCCGGCACCCACAAAATCATGAATATTGTCAGGTGTCAGTTGGGCGATCATTGCGTCCAGACCGACCTCGTCGAAAGCTGCTAGCGGGCGAATTTGAATGAACCCCGTCGATGACCTCGACATCAATTTTTTGACCGAAGTGACGGCCTGCGCGGAACAGCGATGCTCCACGCAGCCGACTTACCCTCAAACGTTTGCGCCGCTCTGTTCTTCTTCCAGAGTGACAGCGACGTCGCCATTGGCCGACAGGCGAATCTGGTCGCCTTCGATATCGGCGACAAGGCCCAGGCTGATATAATGGTGGTGTCCCTTGTGGGCGCCCGTGCTGTCCTGCTTGGTCAGCTTGATCCGGCCGCCTTCGACCTTGTCCACCGTGCCGACATGGACGCCGTCGGCGCCGATGATTTCGGCGTGTTCTTTGATGTCTGCTGCGTCTACCATCTTAGTCTCCATATTTGGGCGTCAGGGGCAGCGATGTGGCCCCAGACGGGCGGGTGTGCGCCTGCGTAGCGTAAAATAACAATGCGTACGCAGCCGCACATCGACGCTCCGCTGGTTTAGAAGCGGTAGCCAATGCCGATCGAGGCAACCGACGGGTTCAGGGTGACCTTCGACTTGAGCGCGCCGCCGTTGATCGAGGCGTCGGTCTTGTAGAAGACCTTCTTGTAATCGAGATTCAGAACCCAGTTGCCCTTCAGTTGGACATTGGTGCCCGCCTGGAGGGCCGTGCCGGCACCGCTTTTCAGCTTGACGGTGAAGCCATTGGCATCCTTGCCGCCGAACCAGTCCATATAGTTGACGCCGGCGCCGATATAGGGGCTGACCTTGCCGCCGCTGTTGAAGTGGTACTGCGCCGTGATGACAGGGGGCAGGACCCAGGTCTTGTGCACGACCACATCCGTGCCCGGCCCGACGGCCTTGATCGTGTGCTGCGACGTGCCGAGGATGGCTTCGACGGCGAGATGGTCGGTGAAGAAATAGGTGAAGCCCATGGTCGGCACCGTGTCGTTATTGACGTCGACCTTCAGGCCACTGTCAGCACCGGCAGCCGTCAGGATCTTGCCGCTTTCCGAGGGGGCAACCGTTGTCGCCCGCGCCGTCACCTGCCAGTGGCCCTTCAGGCCGGGGCCATCCGCGGCATGAGAGGCGCCGGCGGCTGTGATGGCAATAAGCCATAGAAATATTGTGGTTTTTACGGTGTGCGACATGGTGTGCTCCTTTACAGTGCGTTGACGGCCTGCAAATAGTCTCTGTTCAAAGCATTTGCACCTGTACACTGTGTCGCGCGGCGGGTTGTCGCAGTCTATGAAGCGTATATTGAAATATGACTAAAGTATTGTGTGGAGCGTGTGACGCAAAAATGGCGTCATGTACATATTTTATGTCAAGCAACTGGCGAATTTGATCTGGATCAATTTCCCAACGAGGCCAAAATGTCATGTGTAGCTGGATATGTTCGGCACAGGTGAGTCTTTCCTGAATGCCGCAGTAAGGCTTTGGGGACTGGCGTGGATATTTTGGGTTGGATACACGAATGCGGAGTAGCGCTTCCAGCGCGCCTGCCGTGGGTGTTCGCCCTGTTCCTGGCCGGACTGGGGGGCAGCGTCACCCATTGTTCGACCATGTGTTCCGGCTTCGTGCTGGGTCAGACCTCTGCCATGCCGGGGCAAGGCTGGGTCGCGCGGCTGCTGCTCCCATTCCACGCCGGGCGGGCCGTGACCTACGCAGCCTTGGGCGGTGTGGCCGGTTTCAGTTTTCATTTCCTCGCCGGATGGCCGCCCTTTGCTGTCTTACGGCACCTGATGCTGGCCATTGTGGCGGTGATCTTCCTGGCCGTGTTTGCCGATCGTTTCCTGCGCAAGGCCGGAGTCGCCCTGCCGACCCTGTCCATCCTCAAGCCCCGATGCGCCCTGGCGGCCATGGGGCGTGTCGGGCGAACCCACAGCGTAGCCGGGCGGTTTGGCCTGGGTCTCGCCCTGGGATTCCTGCCCTGTCCTCTGGTCTATGCCGCTTTGCTGGCCAGCGCTGCCCATGCCAGCCCGGTGGCGGGTGCGGCCGGCATGTTCGCCTTCGCGCTCGGCACAGCGCCCGCCCTGATGGGGCTGGGTGTCGTCGGCGCCAAAATGCTCGACGGCCATCCGCGCCTGCGCGACGGCCTTACCCTAACCGTCCTTGGAATAAACGGAGTTGTTCTGCTGGCTATCGCAGCCAGCTGACGCTCAGGAGACACCCTAACCATGCAAAGTCCGCCTCCAAACCTTACGACCCCAGCCCTTACGATCCCAGGCCGTTATGATGAGACCGTCATCAAATACTTCACCCTCGCGGCGATGTTCTGGGCCATTGCCGGCTTCACGGTCGGCCTGTTGCTGGCGTTGCAGATGGCGTTTCCCGTCTTCAATATCGAGCCGTATCTGAACTTCGGTCGGCTACGCCCGCTGCACACGTCGGCGGTTATTTTCGCTTTCGGCGGAAACATCCTGTTTGCCACGTCCTACCATGTGGTGCAGCGAACCTGCCATACCAAGCTGTTTAGCGTCCGGATGGCCTGGTTTCATTTCTGGGGCTACCAGGCCTTTATCCTTATGGCCGGGCTGGGCTATCTGTTCGGCGTCACCCAGGGCAAGGAATATGCCGAGCCCGAATGGTATGCCGATCTGTGGCTGACCATTGTCTGGGTGGTCTACTTCCTCAACTTCCTGATGACCCTGACGATGCGCAAGGAAAAGCACATCTATGTGGCCAACTGGTTCTTCCTCAGTTTCATCGTGACGGTGGCCATCCTGCACCTGGTCAACGGTCTTTCGTTGCCGGTATCCCTGACCTCGGTGAAAAGCTATTCCGTCTGGGGTGGCGTCCAGTCGGCCCTGATCCAGTGGTGGTACGGCCATAATGCAGTCGGTTTCTTCCTGACCGCCGGCTTCCTGGGCATGATGTACTACTATATTCCCAAACAGGCCGACCGTCCGGTCTATTCCTACCGTCTGTCGATCATCCACTTCTGGTCGCTGATCTTCATCTATATCTGGGCCGGTCCCCACCACCTCTTGTATACGTCTCTGCCCGACTGGGCCCAGACCCTGGGCATGACATTCTCGATCATGCTGTGGATGCCGTCGTGGGGCGGGATGATCAACGGCATGATGACCCTGTCGGGCGCGTGGCACAAATTGCGCGACGATCCGATCCTGCAATTCATGATCATCGCGCTCAGCTTCTACGGCATGTCGACCTTCGAAGGTCCGCTGATGTCGATCAAGACCGTCAACTCCCTGTCGCACTATACCAACTGGACCATCGGCCACGTCCATGCCGGGGCCCTGGGCTGGGTCGCCTATATCTCATTCGGCGCCATCTACTACCTGATCCCGCATCTGTGGAAGAAGGCCGGCATGTATTCAACCAAGCTGATCAGCCTGCACCTGTGGATCTCGACGGTCGGTATCGTGGTCTACATCACCTCGATGTGGATCGCCGGCATCATGCAGGGCCTGATGTGGCGGGCCTACGACAAGATGGGATTTCTCACCTATTCCTTTGTCGAGGTCGTCCAGGCCATGCACCCCTATTACATCATTCGGGCCGCCGGCGGCGCCCTGTTCCTGCTCGGCGCCCTGATCATGGTCTACAACATCTGGCGCACCATCAAGCTGCCCGACGCTGCAACTGAACCGGCGGCCCAGCCCGTCCTCGCGGCCGCAGAGTAAGGAAATCCGTCATGCTGGAATCTCACAAGAAACTCGAACGCAATTCGATCTGGATGCTGATGTTCGCGGTCGTCGCCGTTTCGATCGGCGGCATTGTCGAAATCGTGCCACTGTTCCGAATGCAAACCACCATCGAGCCGGTCAAAGGGGTGCGTCCACTGACACCGCTGGAACTGGCTGGGCAAAACATCTACATCCGCGAGGGCTGCAACACCTGCCATTCGCAGCAAATCCGGCCGCTGCGCGACGAAGTGCAGCGCTATGGTCATTACAGCCTGGCGGCCGAAAGCATGTATGACCATCCTTTTGTCTGGGGGTCGGAACGTACCGGGCCCGACCTGGCGCGCGTCGGCGGCAAATATTCCAATTCGTGGCATATCGAACATCTGGCGGCGCCGCGTTCGGTCGTACCGGAATCGATCATGCCCAACTATGCCTTCCTGGCAAAACACTATCTCAAAACCTACGAACTGCCCGCCCAGATGACCGCGCTGCGTCGCGTGGGCGTGCCCTATACCCGTGACGACATTGCCAATGCGGAGCTCGACCTGCAGGTTCAGACCCTGCCGGACGAGGACGCGAGCGGCCTGCAAAAACGGTATGGGCCTAAGGTTGTGCCGCAGGTCTATGGCGGCGAGGGGGGATCGCCGACCGAGATGGACGCGCTGGTCGCCTATCTCCAGCAACTGGGCACCCAGGTCGATTTCACAACCTACGATCCCGATTACGAACTGCATGGAAAGGGCACAAAATGAATACGACTCCCATCGGAATTGCGGTCCTGATCGCCTTTGTCCTGGCCTTCTCCGGCATCTGCATCTGGGTCCTGTGGCCCGCAAATCGTCAACGTATGAAGGCCCACGGCCTGATCCCCCTGCAGGAGGACAAGGACAATGGTTAAAACCCCCAAGACAAAACCCGAGGCTTCCGCTGATATCGACGCCATAAGCGGTGTCGAGACCACAGGCCATGAATGGGACGGATTGAAGGAACTCAACAATCCGACGCCGCGCTGGTGGCTGATCGTTTGGCTGCTCACCATCGTCTTTTCGATCGGCTATTGGGTCGTTTACCCCGCCTGGCCGACACTGTCCGGCCACACCAAAGGGACATCGGGCTGGACTCAGTTCACCAAGCTAAAGGCCGAAGAAGCAGAGATTGCGACGCGCCAGGGCGCTTATCTGTCGCGTTTCCACAGTGCCTCGTTTGCCCAGGTCAAGGCCGATCCGAACCTTTATGAATTTGCCCGCGCCGGCGGAGCCGTGGTGTTCAAGGAAAACTGCGCGGCCTGTCACGGTACAGGTGGCGAAGGGCGGATCGGATATCCCAACCTGAACGACGACGACTGGCTGTTTGGCGGGACGGTCGATGATATCTACAACACTATCCAGGTCGGTTCACGCTCGACCGATCCCGACACCCACGCCACCATGATGCCGGCCTTCGGCGGCATGCTCAAACCGGCGGAAATCGACGATGTTGCGACCTATGTCGGGCAACTCCAGCACGGCACGCCGGCGGCACCGGCAGCTGCTTGGACACGCGGCCAGGCGCTGTTCGCCACCAACTGCGCTTCCTGTCACGGTGAAGTCGGCGAAGGCAATCGCGCGCTTGGGGCACCTCAGTTGAACGATGCGATCTGGCTGTACGGTGGTGACAAGGCCACGCTCGTCGCTACCATCTCGCGTGCACGCGCCGGAGTCATGCCGACCTGGAAGCATCGCCTGAAGGCAGACGACCAGCGCATGGTCGCGCTCTACGTCCACTCCCTGGGCGGTGGGGAATAACGATCGGAACCTGACGTCTAAGTATGCACACATCTTCTTGATTTGTGTGACCGAACGACAGAAAGGCCCCCACCACCCCCCTTCGCCAAAGCTGCGCTGCGCTTCGCAATGTCTCGGGCGGTCCCCCGCCCCGCTCACGGGGCGGTATAAGTATTTGTTTTTCTTATGCTCCCCCGTTGGCGGGGGAGCGGGGCGCCCCGTGGCGTGGCGTGGCGCTCGCGCATCTTCGGCGCGTAAGCCGTGACGGTGGGGAGCTACGGCGTTATCATGGTGTGCACTATGCCCCGGCCCGACACAGGGATCGGGACATTTGCGTCGGAATTGACCCTGATCAAGGCCGCGGCTGGCCAACCGGGTACAGTGCCGCTCCACTTCCGTTCCTTTGTTTGAGTCGCATTCCCATGGTCCAGCTGTTCGCCAAGGCGGAGAAGATCTATCCACGCCGCGTCGACGGTACATTTCGAAACCTGAAGTGGCTGGCGATGGTCGTGCTGCTGGGAATCTATTATGGCGCGCCCTGGCTGCGTTATGATCGCGGCCCCCATGTGCCGGCCCAGGCCATATTGATCGACCTGCCCGGTCAGCGCGGCTATTTCTTCGGCATCGAAATCTGGCCGCAGGAAGTCTATCTCCTGGTAGGTGTCTTGATCCTCGCGGCGGTCGGGCTGTTTTTCGCGACCTCCCTGCTGGGGCGGGTGTGGTGCGGCTATGCCTGTCCGCAGACGGTGTGGACGGACCTGTTCGTCTGGGTCGAGCGCTTCGTCCAGGGCGATCGCAATGCCCGCAAGCGGCTCGATGACGCGCCCTGGAGTCTCGACAAGTTGTGGAAGAAGACCCTGACCCACGCCATCTGGCTGGTGATCGGTCTGTTGACCGGCGGCGCCTGGGTCTTTTACTTCAACGACGCGCCGGCGCTCGTCGACGATATCCTCCATTTCGCCGTTGAGACGGACGTGCTGGTGTGGATCGTCGCCCTGACCCTTTCGACCTACTTCATGGCCGGTTTTGCGCGCGAAAACGTATGCAAATACATGTGTCCCTATGCACGGTTCCAGTCGGCGATGTTTGACCGCGACACTCTGATCATTTCCTATGCTCATGAACGTGGCGAGCCGCGCAGCCACCTCGCAAAGCGCAAGGATGGACAGGCGACCGACTGGAAAGCGAGGGGCCACTGCGTCGACTGCGATTCGTGCGTTGTCGTCTGCCCCATGGGCATCGATATCCGCAACGGCCTTCAGTATGACTGCATTTCGTGCGGCCTGTGCATCGATGCCTGCAACCACGTCATGGAAAAGCTGCTGCTGCCGCGCGGCCTGATCCACTACGACACCGAGAACAACCAGTTGCGGCGGACGCAGCAGATTGCCAAGGGCGAGCCGGCGACGCGGGGGCGGATGAAATGGATCAGGCCGCGCACGATATTCTACGCCGCCATCATGTCCCTGGTGGGATCGCTCATGCTGGGGGCAATCCTTATGCGTACGGAAACCGACCTCAATGTGATCCACAACAGGTCACCGCAATATGTCAGGCTGTCCGACGGCGGAATTCGCAACAATTACCAGATCAAGGTGCTGAACAAGACGCATTTCGACCGCGATTACCTGGTCGGCGTCGAAGGTGTTCGCACAACCTCGGTCGCATTGCTCGCGGCGGGCGACATGCCCGTCCGCTCCCTGCGCGTGCCGGCCAACAGCGTCGGTGAATTCCGCGTTCAGGTCATTGCCGCCGCCGGCCGGGCGGAACGCAAAGCCATCACGTTTCATCTCACTGACAGTGCAACCGGAAAGGCGGCCGAACATGCCAGCTATTTCATCCAGCCCTGAACGCGATTCCGCTCAGGCGGCGATCGACCGGCATCGCGGCCGTTTTGTGCCGTGGATCATCGCCGCCTTCTATCTCGCCTTCATGTCGGCGCTGATCGGCTTTGTCTTCATTGCCTATGGTCATCCGCCCAACGAAATTACCAGCAATGCCTATGAAAAAGGCCTGGCCTATAATGACGCCCTGGACAAGTCCGCCACCCAGGCACAACTCGGCTGGCTGTCGACCGTTCGCTATGATGCGGGCAGGGTGATCTTCAAGCTGGAAGACGGCCGCCACCAGCCTGTCGAGAAGGCGCGGGTCAAGGCCTGGTTTGTCCATCCGGCACTGAGCGCGCTGGATCGCAGCTTCGATCTGAGGAACGAAGGTGGCGGGCTCTACAGCGCTGACGCGCCCCTGCCGGCCCAGGGCGCGTGGACCCTTCACGTGACGGCGGAGCTGATGGATCGCCAATACCAGTCGACCACGCAGATCCAGGTCGACTGATGGTCATCATGCTGGTCCTGGTGCCCCTGGCCATGATGCTCGGCCTGGTCGGGCTGGCCGGTTTCCTGTGGGCGTTGAACTCGGGGCAGTTCGAGGACCTGGAGGGCCATGCCGCACGTATCCTGAAACCCGACGAGGACGACAAATCATGACCCAGGCGGTCGATTTCGGATGTTACACGCGTGACGAGGGCGACCGGACCTCTATGTACGTCCAGATCGAAGGCATGCGCTGCGCCACTTGCGCCTGGAAAATCGAACAGGCCATGATGGCTCACCCCGGGGTCGAGGCGCGCATCAATTTTTCGACCCAGCGCCTGCGTGTCAGTTGGCCCAAGACGCCCGCTGACAAGGCCGCAAACGATGACCTGGCGCCGGGGCCAAACATCTTTGCCGGCGAGATTGAAGCCCTTGGTTTTCGCGTTGCGCCCTTCGACGGCGAGAGCCGGACGCAGCAGGCCCAGGCAGAGGAGCGCTTTCTCCTGGGCTGCCTGGCGGTGGCCGGCTTCGCCACCCTGGCGCTCATGCTGTTTGTCGATCCGCTGTGGTTTCTGCCGGAGACGTCCCTGAACGGAGCGACACGCGATCTGATGCACTGGACCATGGGGCTGATCGCCATGCCGGCGACGCTCTATTGCGGTCGACCGTTTTTCCGCTCGGCCGCAGCGGCCCTGCGACATGGGCGGACCAATATGGACGTGCCGATCTCTCTGGCGGTCATCCTGGCCAACGCCATGTCGTTGTTCGAGACCATCCGTCACGGTCGCTACGTATACTTCGACGCGGCGATTATGCTGCTTTTTTTCCTGCTCATCGGCCGCTATCTCGATCTGAAGGCGCGCGGCAAGGCGCGCGAGGCAGCGGAGGGACTGCTCGCCATGCTGGAGGGCACGGCCCGAATCCAGGACGAAGCCGGAACCTGCAGCGGAGTCGTGCACAGCGTGCGCATTCGCGATGTCCGCCCCGGACACCTTCTGCTGGTTGCCCCCGGTGAGAAGATCGCAGCGGACGGGATCGTAGCCGACGGTGAGTCCGACATCGATACGCGGCTGGTGACCGGCGAGACCCTGCCGCGAAACGTTCGTTCGGGCGATCGCGTCTATGCCGGCATGATAAACCAGTCGTCAGCCCTTATGGTGCGCGTAGCGGCTGCCGCGGACGACAGCCTGCTGTCGGAAATCGTCGTCCTGATGGAAAAGGCCGAACAATCCCAAAGCGCCTACGTCCTTTTCGCCGATCGTGCCGCTGCGCTCTACGCGCCTGTGGTCCACGGCCTAGCCCTGCTGACCTTTATCGGCTGGCTGGGCTGGGGACTGGTTTCGGGTCAGGCCGTAGCCTGGGAAGACGCACTTTTGCGCGCCATGGCGGTGCTGATCATTACCTGCCCCTGCGCCCTGGGTCTGGCCGTGCCTGTCGTCCATGTGCTGGCGTCGTCGGTTCTGTTTTCGCGCGGCGTGCTGCTCAAGTCGGGCAAGGGGCTGGAGGCGCTGGCCGGTATCGACACGGTCGTGTTCGACAAGACCGGCACCCTGACCCGCGGCGAACCGGTGTGGCGCAATCCGGACGTCCTGACGGCCTCGGACCGTCGTCTGGCTGTGGCAGTGGCGCGTCAAAGCCGCCATCCCCTGTCCCAGGCCGTAGCAGCCGTCGTAACGGAAGACACTCCGATATCCGTCACGGTCACAGATCATCCCGGCGAAGGCCTGTCTGCGATCGCCGGCGCTGAGACTGTCAGCATGGGAAAGGGAAGCTGGTTAGGTGTGCCGCCCTCCGGTGATGATCGCATGGAGCTATGGTTCCGGCGAGGTGACGGGCCAGCTATTCGGTTGCTCTTCGACGATGTCGAGCGCACTGACGCTGCGGCGACCGTGGCCGGACTGCGCAGCCGCGGTCTGCGCGTCGTCATGCTGTCGGGCGACCGGTCGGCAGTCGCCATGGCTATGGGCCAACGCTTGGGTATCGGCGAAATACGGGCGGAATTGACGCCGGTCGACAAGGTGACGGTGATCACCAATATGCAAGGCGCCGGCCGGCGCCTTCTGATGGTCGGTGACGGTCTCAACGATGCGCCCGCCCTGATGGCGGCCCATGTCTCGATGTCGCCGGCCAGCGGCGTCGACATCACCCAGAATGCCGCCGACTTCGTCTATCGCGGAGAGGGGCTGGCCCCGCTGCTTACCGCCATCGACGTCGCCCGAAAAACAAGGCTTCTGGTGCGGCAGAATTTCATTCTCGCTCTTGCCTACAACGTCATTGCGGTGCCAGCTGCGGTATTTGGGTTTGTCACGCCGCTTATTGCCGCGATCGCCATGTCGGGTTCATCCCTGGTTGTCGTAGCGAATGCCCTGCGTTTGAAATGGAGCCGCCTGAAGTGAAAACGCTCGATCGTTCCGTCGTAGGCCTGGCTGTCGGCATGTCTGCCCTCGCCGGACTTGTTGATGCATTGGGCTTTCTGGAGCTGCGCGGCATGTTCGTCTCGTTCATGAGCGGGAATTCCACGCGGCTGGCCGTCAATCTGGCAGGCGGTGATTTGGCGGGCGCCCAGATGGTGGGCGGCATCTTGTTGCTCTTCGTAGCCGGCATGTTCGGCGCGACCGTGGTTGGCCACTTCGTGCCGCGGCGCCATCATATCGGCTTGATCCTGGCCCTGGTCGCCGTGCTGCTCGCGGCGGCGTTCGGCAGCCATCTGGCGGGATGGCATTGGCTCACCATCGCCTGCATGACCCTGGCCATGGGCGCCGAAAACGCCGCCCTGCAACGTGACGGTGAAGTCGTGGTTGGCCTCACCTACATGACCGGCACGCTTGTCAAGGTCGGTCAGAAACTTGCCCAGGCCGTGACGGGCGGACCGCGTTTCGACTGGCTGCCTTATCTCATGCTTTGGCTGGGACTGGTGAGCGGCGGAATCGTCGGCGCCTTGATCTACGACAAGGCGGGACTGAACGGATTGTCTATTGCTGCCGTGACGGCGGCAGGACTTGGGTTTTATGCGGTCTGGATGCGCATCGCCCTGCCGTCAAAAGGACCGGAATCGCTATGACTCAAAGTCTTCACAAATCCTGGCAGGACAATGACCTGCTCAGTTGGCTCGGCAAGGAAGCGCCGCGCTATACCAGCTACCCTTCTGCGAACAGATGTGCTGGTTCTGCGGCTGCAATACCCAGATTACGCTTCGCTACGAGCCCGTGGAAACCTATGTCTCCAGCCTGATCGCCGAGCTTGCCTTGATCGCGGCAGCACTCGGCTTTCGCCCGAAGGTTCACGCCCTGCATTTCGGCGGCGGTTCACCCGGTTTACTGAAGCCGCAAACCTTGGGCGCCCTGATGGACGCCCTGCGCGGTGCTTTCGATCTCGCCGATACGGCGGGAATCGCTATTCGCGCGTAGCCCGAGCGCTTGATTGGGATCAAGGTAACTTAGCGATGGAACGGCCACTATGTCCTCTGAAACGAGGAGGCACTCATGTCGATCAAATCCATTCTTCATGTCTTTGGAGGCGAGGCACACGAACTCAACGCCCTGAGTTCGGCATTGGCCCTGGCGCGCGTCAGCCGCGCCTTCGTCCGCATTCTGCATATCGCGCCGCCGCCGATCCTGCCCGCAACGATGGATATTATGGGCTATGCTGTTGTCGCGGCGGGCGACGCTTCTATCATCGACGTGCTGGAAAAGGATGCGCGTGACCGCAGCGACCGTGCGTCGGCCTATGCCAGGGACTATTGTCGCCGTGAGGAGATTGCACTCCTGGCCGATGGCGCGTCTGCCGTCATGGGGCAGGCGCACGCCGCCTTTCGCGTCGTTACCGGTGTTCCCGACGTCTGCCTGATCAAGGAGGCCTATACAGCCGATCTGGTCATAAGCGGCTACAGCAACCGGCCGGATGTCGATCTTCAGACCGTTTTGACGTCTTTGTTCAATGCCAGGCGGCCGATATTGCTGCTGCCGCGCGTGCCCGGAGAACCCCTGTCGTCAACAGGGTTTGCCCGGACGATCGTCTTCGCGTGGGATGGAAGTCGCGCGGCGGCGCAGGCTTTGCGCGAAGCGGTCCCGCATATGCTGCATGCCAAGCAGGTCTTCCTGTTGCGCATCGCCAGCGGAGTCGACCAATATGACGATATCGCCGAGTCCGACGTATTGACCTATCTCCACAGCCACTGCATCAAGGCCGAGTTTGTTCATGTCGCCCGGGAGGGGCGTTCCGTTGGCGCAGCGCTTTTGCATGAAGCCTCCGTGCTCGAAGCCGATTTGCTGGCCATGGGGGCGTACGGACAGAGCCATATCGGAGAGATGGTCCTGGGCGGCGCGACCGACCACGTGCTGAAACACAGCCGTCTTCCCCTTCTCCTGGCGCGGTGATGACCCGAGACGCGTTTTTATAAATCGGTACCAAACAGTCGCCCGATACCCGCCGTCACCAACAAGGCGGCAGCACCCCAAAGCGTGACGCGCAACGTAGCGCGCAGACCGCCGGCGCCACCGCTCCGGGCACTGGCCAAGCCCAGTCCAGCCAGCGACACCATGGTTACGATAAAAACCGCGGTCAAAATCCACGCCCGCGGCGCGACGGCGACGGCCAGAAGGGGGAGGGCAGCGCCCGTGGCGAAGGTCGCCGCTGAAGTCAGGGCCGCCTGGACCGGTCGCGCTTCGAGATGATCGCTGATGCCGAGTTCGTCGCGGGCGTGGGCCTTTAACGCATCCGCCTTCATCAGTTGAACCGCGACCTGCCGTGCCAGATCCGCTTTAACGCCGCGGGCGGTATAGATTTCGGTCAGCTCGTCAAGCTCCGCCTCGGGAAAGTCTTTCAGTTCCTGACGCTCGCGCGCCAGATCAGCGCGTTCGGTATCGGCCTGTGAACTGACCGAGACATATTCTCCGGCCGCCATCGACAGGGCGCCGGCAGCCAGGGCGGCAATACCGGTCAGCAGCACGGTCGCCTTGTCGGCTTGACTGGCGGCTATGCCAGCGATCAGGCTGGCCGTTGAAACGATACCATCATTGGCGCCCAGGACGGCGGCACGAAGCCAGCCAATCCGGGAGATGAAATGCGATTCCTGCGCTGCGTGACGGGCCAATTGGTTGCCTCCGGTAAAATATCCGTGCTGGCTGTCAAGATAAGTACTGCCGGCATGAAATGCAGGCGCCGGCAGTGAGGACGATGTCCTGTCTGCCGGCGCCGTTCCGCACGTCGTTGTGGTCGGCTCGCACGTCGTACGGTTCCGGCCGGTCGGCAAGTGGGGGAAAATGCCGTCCGGCAAGAGGTATTTTCAGCCTGTCATGTCTTCCAGGGCGTCCCAGCGCAGCACATCCAGCTCGCGCGCTGAGGTCAGGCGGATGATGCGCGCCTCACGCAACTTGGTCAGGACGCGAGACACCGTTTCGATGGTGAGACCCAGATAGTCGGCTATATCCGTACGCGACATTGGGAGGCTGATGACGTCGGCATCGCGCGACCCTTGCCGTTCGGCCATTTCCAGCAGGAAACCCGCCACCCGGCCGGCAGCGTCGTTACGTCCGACCGTCAGGAGATGATCATGCGCCCGTGTCAGCGATTGCAGGGCCAGCTTGAGCAATTCGTGTGACAGTTCGCTCTCGCTGCCGGGACGCAACAGACGCAGCCCCACAATATTGACCGCGTCGGCGAAGAAATGCCGTTGCGCGCCGCCTTCGAAACCGAAGATTTCGCCCGGCATATGGAAGGCGCAGATCTGGCGGCGGCCATCGGCGAGCAGCCGGTAGATGCGCACCACGCCGAACGCAACCTGATACAGCGCACCCGACCGGTCACCTTCGGCGTAAATTTCGGCACCGGCCGAAAATGTAGCCATCGGACCACAACGGGCAGCCAGAGCATCCTCCGTCTGGGAGATGCGCAAGGCAGGCTTGGTATCAAAGGCGGGGGCTGCGTCGAACATGGGGCGGTTCCAACTGTCTTGATGAAGCGTTGAGACAGTGATGCCGGAAATTCACGAGCCGCGTAATTCGGTCTTATCCTAAGGGTTTCTACTTAGGGCTCCGCCAAAGCCTGGCGCAGGGTGTCGACAACGACGCCTTCCAGCAGCGGTTTGCGGATGATCGTCGCCTGCCGCAAGGTCGGGAATGGCATAGCCTGGCTGGCCAGGATGATCGTCTTGGGCCCGAGCGCGACAAGACGCGCGTCGCCGGCCAGCCTTCGGTCGAGCCCGGCATGATCGATGATCAGGGCATCGCACCCCGACGCTCCCGCTTCGGGCGGCCAGGCCGCGCATTCCGACACGGCAAAGCCTTCTGCCGTCAGCATGAAGGCAAGCGAGTGGCGCAAATCGGCACTGGGGGCGACCACAAGGACATGCGGATGGAAAGGCTCGGAAGGCATGACTCTACTTGTCACACGGGCAAAGTGCCCGCCTTGACCAGAATCAATTGCGCTTCAGGTCGACTGTGAGGGTCATGCGCACCAATTCGGGCAGGCTCTTCGCCTGCATCTTGCTCATGATACTGGCGCGATGGACCTCGACAGTACGCGGGCTGATTTCCAGGTCGTAGGCAATCGTCTTGTTCGGCAGGCCGGCGACGATACCGACGAGGATTTCATGTTCGCGTGCCGTCAGGTGCATGAGCCTCTGCTGGATGGCGGCATTTGCCGGCCCGACCTCACTGCGTGCATCAGCCAGAGCCGTAGCGCGCTGGATGGCGTCGATCAGGACATCGTCGGCGAAGGGCTTCTCGATAAAATCAATCGCGCCCGCCTTCATCGCGGCCACCGCCATGGGGACGTCGCCATGGCCGGTAATAACAATAGCCGGTACGTTAAAGCCGCTGCCAGACAACGCTTCAAGCAGTTCCACGCCATTCATGTCGGGCATGCGTAAATCCGTCACAAGGCAAGCACGCGTGGGATCGCCGAGATTCGCCAGGAAGGCCGGTCCGCTCTCGTGCGTCTTGACGGCAAAGCCTGCGCTCATCAGCAGAAAGGCCAGCGACGCCCGCACGGGTGCTTCATCGTCGACAATGTGAACGATGCGGTCACTCATGGTCATTTCCCGATGTTTTCGCCGGACATGTCGTCCCTTACCACCGGGAGTGTGAAGCGGAAAGTGGCGCCGCCATCCTGGTTTCGCCTGACATTGATCTCGCCGTCATGGGCCTCGATGATTCGCTTCGATATGGCAAGGCCGATGCCCATACCGCCCGGCTTGCTGGTAACAAAAGGCTGAAACAGTTGCGCCGCGACATCGTCACCTATGCCGTGGCCGGTGTCAGCGACCTCAACCGCAATGACATCGCCATCCAGGTCCAGGGTCGTCAAGGTCAAATCCTTGCGATTCGAACCTCGCATGGCCTCGCCGGCATTGCGAATCAGGTTGATCAGCACCTGCTGGATCTGCACGCGGTCGACCAGAACGGTGTCGCTCTCCGCGCGATAATTGAAGACCGTCTTTATGCCCTTTTCCTTCGAACCCGCCAGGGCCAGGGCCGCGGCTTCTTCGATGACGTTGCGCAGGCTTTCGCTTTTCAACTCGGTCGTGCCGTGGGTCGCCGATTCACGCAGATGATGGATAATCTTACCGGCGCGCAAGGCCTGCTTGGCGGCCTCTTCGAGGGCCGACCTTACCATCATTGCCGGTTCCGCCGTTGCGTCCTTGAGCAACCGGATACTGCCCTGGACATAGTTGGCGACCGCCGACAAGGGCTGGTTCAGTTCATGTGCCAGGGTCGAGGCCATTTCACCCAATTCATTCAACCGCGACAACCGTGCCAGTTCGCTGTGCAACTGCTCGAGCTGAGCCTCGGCGTCGGCGCGTTCGGTCAGGTCACGGATAAAACCGGTAAAATAAACCTTGTCACCCGAACGGACCTCGCCGACGGACAACATGATAGGAAAGGTCGAGCCGTCGGCGCGCTGCGCGGCCACCACGCGTCCGATACCGATGATGCGTTTTTCTCCGGTGGTGAGATAGCGATGCAGATATCCGTCATGCTCGGCCTTGTACGGCTGAGGCATCAGCAGATCGACATTGCGACCGCGCACGTCGTCCTCCTTGTAGCCAAACTGGCGTTCCGCGGCGGCATTGAAGGAAATGATGCGGCCCGCGTCGTCGATCACGATAGCGGCGTCAGGAATGGTGTGCAGAATGGAACGGATCTGCTCCTCGCGCTGATCCAGCCTGGCTTCGGCTTCGTCTGACCGGCGACGTGTGCGATGAATGACTTCACCCATCATGGCAATGAGCCCGCCGGTCACGACATAGACCAGGATCAGGCTGCTGGCCTCCGCGAAACTGCCATGCAGGTCCGTGACGATAAGGGCTATGACCATTGACAGGACCGCAGCGGTCACGCCCGGCCAGAGACCGCCCATAATGGAGCTGAACAGGATCGCGGGCAGGATAAAGGCAAATGCAAGGCGGTTGCCGACGATGGGACCAAGGGCCTCACGCACCAGGAAGGCCAGCAGGCAACTGACCACAGCAAAAACATAGCTGGGCCAGCCGCTGTAGCGGCCGGCCAGCAATCCATCATAAAATCGCGCACGACGCTGTTTCAGGTGCTCGAAAACGTCTTTCAAGACAAACCTCGTTGATGCAGGTCGTCACGATTCATTCTGCGGCCTCATGAAAGATCCAATAGGTTCATATAGCGCCTGAGGCAAGGCGCCTAGGCAAGGTATCGGGACTGGATCGTCTTCTTCACGACTCTCCGCCCGCGGCCGCTATCAGGGCCATGGCAGGTTCGCTGACCAGCCGGCGGAAATGGAACTGCCGGCCCCAGCCTAGCGGCGTCACATCGCGATATTCATGCAGCGTGTCAGGACCATAACCCGGATGCATCTGCTTGCGTAGTGATGCCCGGACATTTGGATCGGCGCCATGGTCGAGCAGAAGCTTTGTCATGGGCGCGGTGAACGGTCCGCCCTTTTGGTTCATCCAAATGTTGGGTTGCGAGACCACGGTGCTGAACAGGGCCGTATGGCCGCCAAAGCCATCCTGGTCTAGGGCCGCAGGCGCGTCGACCGGCATACCCTTATCAAGCAACCATTTGACGATCTCCATTTCATCGTAGTCGATCGCCATATGCAGCAAGGTGGCGCCACCCAGCGGCGTCCCATGCGTCGCCATGATCTCATCGTGGCAACCGAGAGCCGGCGGGTAAATTTCCTCGAACGCGAATGTCCGCGTCAACAGGCCTGGGTCGCGGGCCAGATGGGTTTCGAGCAAATCGATTCTGCCGCGATGCACAGCCATTGGCGCGGTGTCGGGCAGGATCAGGCCATGTGCGACGTACATCTCCAGGATGGCGGACTTGGCAGCGGGATTACGCGAATCGGTTTCAAGGACCACATCGACGGGCACGAGCCGTCCTTGCCTGTCGTCCACCACGGCCGCTCCGATTTCCAGGGCGAAAGCCGTCCCTTCCGCGCTGAGCGTATAGGCCGCGTTGACGAGCAACTGTGTGGGAGCCTGGGGCCGTCCCATCAGCTTATGAATCAGGCGCGCCGTGTCGATACGGCTTTGCAGGACGGCCCGGTCCAGTGCCTTTTCGAGGTCCCTGGCGCCCATGTCATGAAGCGCCTCGATAATCCGATCGCGGCCAAGATTGGCGGCATAGCTCATCGGTGGCCCCCAATTGCAATCCGGGCGGATGCGCGCAGATTCATGCAGCAACTGGGGATGATCGGAGATCAGCCGCCGTACCGTGGCTAAATCGTCGTCTCGGATCGCCTGGGTCAGCTGGCAAGCCTGGACGACGCGCGCCCAGTTTTTCGCCCCATAGGCGCGGGCCAGAACATATTGGGCGTCGGCCAGCTTAAGCGATGTTGGATCTGCGCCAGGCAGGTGCGTGTTAAATCTCGCGACGGCGTCCGGATCTCCGGAGCGTAAATCTTTAAGCAAATCCTTGGCCTGGCGGCGAACCTGATCGAGGTCGGGACGGGTGGGCAGGACATATTCGGGCATGACGAAGCCTCCTTCAACGCCCGGCGTCCGCTTCGATCGGGCAAAGGAGGTTCGCGAGAACCGGAATGCAGCCGTGAAAGCTTCGGATGGACTCGGTCCTGCCCGCGGACGGGGCGCGTTCCGAAACGCGCGGATCGATCGTACCATTGTCACGCAGAACAGGCCAGACGGGTTGTTGAAAAGCCGGGTTGCGTGCGCTGCGGTATGATGTAGGGTTGGCCTGTCGGAGGCCGATCCCATGAAATCTCATCACAATTATCTGGTCCTGGTAACGCTTCTGGCGATGGCGGCGAGTGGGCCTGCCGCGCTCGCCAAACCGGCAAAACACCACGCCCATGTCGCGGTGCACACATCGCCCCTGGTCCTCTATACGGATTTCGGCAATCGCGACGGTGCGGTGTCGGAGGTCAAGGGCGTTGCCTATGGCGTGGCGCCCGGTCTGCTGATCTCCGATCTCAGCCACGAAAACCCCAGCGATATTTTCGAGGGCGCCTATCGCCTGTACCAGACCGCGCCCTACTGGCCCAAGGGGACTGTGTTCGTCACGGTGATCGACCCGGGTGTCGGCACGGAACGTCTGTCAGTTGTGCTGAAAACAAGAGCCGGACACTATTATGTTGGCCCCGACAACGGACTGTTCACCCTGATCGCCGAACAGGAAGGCATAGAAGGGCTGCGCCAGATCGACGAAAAGACCAATCGCCGCCCGGGCTCCGAAGCCTCCTATACCTTCCACGGCCGCGACGTCTTCGGCTATACGGGCGCCAAACTGGCCGCCGGACTCATCTCCTTCGACCAGGTCGGGCCGCTTCTGTCGCCGGACAAGCTGGTGATGCTGCCCTATCAGAAGCCCGCCCGCAGCGGCGATACGGTGACCGGCCTGATCCCGGTGCTCGATATCCAGTATGGCAATGTGTGGACCAATATCCCGCAAAGCCTGTTCGACGAGTTGCGCATCGCCATCGGCGACCGCGTGCATGTGAAATTCTTCCATGGCCGCCAACTGGTCAATGAGGTGACCGCGCCTTACGAACATACCTTCGGTAATGTCCCGGTCGGCCAGCCGCTGGTCTATATCAACAGCCTGCTCGACGTCGCGGTCGCCCTCAACCAGGGTAGCTACGCCGCCGTCCATGGTATCGGCTCGGGCGTCGACTGGACGGTCGAAATCAGCAAGGCGGGGCCTGCATCCTGACTATCAGATTATGGCTTGGTGTCCGGCGCAAACGGCGGGCAAAAAAAGCGCTTTGCCTCGTTTCAAAAACCGAATACGAGATTTCAAGGCCAGGGCACTGCAGGCGGGGGCGAATCTTGACGGCACCAACACGTTTTTCGGCGAATCCATATCGGATTCTTCGCCTGGCGGGCGATGCTGCCAGCCGTGACATCCATAAGGCGGCGTCCCAGGCGCGTCGCATGATCTCGTTAGGCGTCGACAGCCCTGATAGTGATGAAGCGCAATTGGGGCCGTGTATGCGCACCGAGGCCACCATCCGCATGGCGATCGGTCAGTTGGAGAATCCCGTCGAACGGCTGGAACACCGGCTGTTCTGGCATCTGCCCGTTGCAGCCGACGTCGCGGACGAATTCAGCGATGTGAAGGCGCGACATGAGGCCTGTATCGCGCAACTGATCACGGCTTCGACTGTCGAAGAGGCACCCAAGATTGAGCTTTCGCATGACGCGGTAGCGGATACAGGGACAGGCCCCGAAATCGCGCCTGCCCTTGAAACCGAATCCTTGTCAGGTCCTGCGACGCTGGCCGAGGCGCTGGCTGCGTGGCGCAGCCTCGTCGCAGAGGATCGCTTCTGGGACCTGATGCAGACCATCGAACTGGGCGGCGATTTCGAACCCGCCGCCTATCCGTCGGAAGTCGACGCCCTGCGTAAGACCGCGGTCCGCATGGCGGCGGAACCCTTTGTCGAGGGCATGCGTGATGCGCTGCTACAGGGTAATTCGGAGGCTCTGGCGCCCTGGCTGTCCGCCCTGTCAGGCTTGTCCGAAGAAGCGTGGGCGGCCGATCTGGCCGAGGAGGCGGGCCAGCAACTCCTGCGCGCGCTTGAGACGCGTTGCACCGAGATCACCGATCAACTGGCTGCCAATCTTGTTCGTGAAAACGGCTATGTCAAAGGCAATACGGCCGTGGCGGGCGCAGGCCTGAACCGCTACCGGACAGAGGCGGCGCCCGAACTGACCCGCCTGACGCCGTTGATTGCCAGCGTGCCGGCACTGGATGTGCGGGCGCGCGAAGCCGTAGCCAATTGCCTGGCTCAGGTGGCTGGCGCCTTTACGTGGTGCGATGATTTCGAACGCGCCGAAAAGCTGTTCAGTGAGGCGTTGAGCCTGTCCCGAGGCACCATGGCGGAACTGAGTTTGGAACGCGGCATGGAAGGCATCACCCAGAGCGCCAGGGCGCGGCGGCGCTGGGGCAAGAAGGTCGAGGGCGCGCCGTCTCTGTTCACCCTCAACGGCTGCGGTGTTACGCTGTACGGTTCGGACGAATACGACGCCGAAAGCGGGACGTCGGTGGCCACCTACTATTTTGTGCTGGTCTTCATCCCCATCCTGCCGATCGCGCGCTACCGCGTTCGTCGCAATGGCAATAGCTATCAGTTTTACGGCAAACTGCCGCTGCGTACCTTCGACAAATGGCATCTCGGCCTCGCGGCCGCCGCCGTTGCAGCCCTGTTCATCATGGCCATCATCGGCGGACAGTCGGCATCGACCAGCAGCAACTATGTCGACGACTCTGCTCCGCCCGAGAAGACGCACTATACAGCATCGGAAATCGCCGAGGAGGAGGCCGCTGAAGCGTCGATTACCGCCACCCTGCCGCCCCTGCCGGACAATCTCAGTACCTACGAGTTGAAGGACAGGATCAATGCCGGCCGAACCCAGATAACCGCTTTAGAAGCGAAACTTACGCCTCTGTCCAACCAGATCGAGGCGCTGGATACTCAGATGAAGCCGATCGCCGACGAACTGGAAGGGCTGGATAAGGCCAAGACGGCCGGCCAGAAGATCGATCAGGCGCATTACAAGCAGCTCGCATCGACCTATAATCACGATGTCGAGGCCCGCGAGGCACTGGTCGCGCAGGGCAGGCCGCTGGCCGAGCAGTATGATCGGCTTGTGGTGGACGATAAACGCATGGTCAAGATCTACAACGCGAAGGTTCAGTAAGATGGCTGTCAACCTGACCGATGGAGATCTGGCAGCCATCCTGATCGAGATATGGCGCCTCGACCAGGTCATTTCCGGTCTGGCCGATCTGTCGGCCGCCGCGGCCCTGCGCCGGATCAGCCGGCGCCTCCAAGGCGCTGTAGCGTCGTGCGAGGCGGAAGTGATCGACCTGGCCGGCCGGATTTACGATCCGGGCATGCCGGTAGATGTTATCGACGTCGAATATGCCCCAACGGGGGCGCAGGCCGATGATATGGTGGCCACGACTCTGGAGCCGATCGTCGTCGTCGGCGGCCGAATCGTCACGCGCGGCCAGATCGTGCTGCGCAGGACGGGCAGATAGATGAAACGTCACAGGGAGACCAAATGAGCACGACGATCGACTTCGGCATTGATCTGGGGACGACCAATTCCTGCGTCGCGCGCTGGGAAAACGGCGCCATGCGTGTCTATCAGAACAGCGACCAGATGAACGTCACGCCGTCGGCCGTGCACATCTTCAAGACCGGGCGGGTGATCGTTGGTCGCCGGGCCTATCAGGCTTTGATCAGCGATCCGGACAATGTCGCCATCGAATTCAAGCGCTGGCTGGGCCAGAACGACCGCAAGCTCTTCCCCGCGACCGATCGCCTGCTCTCGGCGGAAGATCTGTCGGCCGAAATACTGAAGGCGCTGAAGGAAGATGTGCGGCGCCAGACCGGTATTGATATGCGTGCAGCCGTGATCACCGTTCCGGCGGCGTTTGGCGCCCTGCAATGCGAGGCGACGGCGCGGGCGGCGGCACTGGCCGGATTCGACGAGGCGCCCCTGCTGCAGGAACCCATCGCTGCTGCCATCGGCTACGGCGCCAGTCCGCAGGACGCCGCCGAGAAATGGCTGGTCTTCGACCTGGGCGGCGGTACCTTGGATATCGCCGTCGTATCGACCCGTGACGGCCGGCTGAACGTGCTGGAACATCGGGGCGACAACGTGCTGGGCGGCAAGGATATCGACAAGCTGATCGTCGGGCAGATCATTGTCCCAGCCCTGAAATCGACCTTCGACCTGCCGGATCTGACAGCCGGCGATCCCTCTGTCAGCGGCCTGCTGTCGCGCCTGCGCCTGCGGGCCGAGGAGGCGAAGATCGACCTGTCCACCACGGACGATGTCACCATGTCGATCTACGATGTCGGCGACGATCGCGCGGGCCGGCCGATTGAGATGGAGATTCCGCTGTCGCGCGGCCAACTGCATACACTGTGCGAGCCGCTGTATGCCCGTTGCTGCGGCTTGGCGCGCGAAGCCCTGACGGCGGCGCGACTGTCAGGCGGCGATCTCAGCCGGATATTGCTGGTCGGCGGCCCGACCCAGTCGCCGACCCTGCGCGCCATGTTAGAGGCGGAGTTGCGGGCGCCGATCGATTTTTCCGCCGATCCGATGACCATTGTCGGCAAGGGCGCCGCCATCTACGCCTCGACCTTGGAAAGAACTGCCGCTAAACCCGTTGCGGTCGCTGCATCGGTGGAAGGCCCCACAGACGGCGAAGGCAAGCCCGTGCAGTTGAAGCTGGCCTATGACGCCGTCAGCGCCGATCATCAGTGCGCCGTTGCCGGCCGCGTCCTGAAGGGGCCGTCCGACCTGCAGATCAAGATCGAGGCGGCGGGCGGTCTATGGACCAGCGGCTGGATCACGCCCTCGGCCAACTTCTTCGACATTGCGGTCTCCCTGGTCCAGGGCGGTGTGACGACCTTCTGGCTCTATGCCCGCGACGGCCAGGGCAATGCCCTGGAAACCGATGTCGAGGAGTTCCGCATCCGCCACGGCCTGGTGCCGTCGGCGCCGCCACTGCCGCATACCATTTCGGTCGAGGTCGTGACCCCGACGGGCAAGGCGGCGCTCGACAGCGTCTTCGCCAAAGGCGCGCCCCTGCCGGCTGAACGGACCCTGGCCTACCGCGCCGTGCGCGATCTGTCGCCGCTCGACCCCAAGTCCGGCCTGGCGATCAAGCTGTGGGAAGGCGAATATCTCGAAACGCCCGAGGCCAATGACTGGATCGGCAATGTGGTGATCGAGCCGCGCGATGTCCGCCGGTCCGTGCCCCAGGGGGCCGAGATCGAGGTCACCCTGCGCATCAGCGAGTCGCGCATGATCACGGTCGACGTCTTCATCGCCCATCTGAACCAGAGTTTCAGCGAAACCGTCTATGTTTCGCAGGGCAACAGCCAGGACTTTTCCGAGTTGGCGCAGAATGTCGGCGGCGACCTGGCCGTCATCGAAGACAAGATCGGCGACATATCGCAGGCGGCGGCGCACAGCGACAATGCTGCGGTCGCTGAAGAGCTTGCCAAGCTGCGGCGCGACCTGGCGCAACTGAAATCGCTGCAATCGACGACCGTGTCGAAAAGCGAGAGCACCGGTGCGGCCGATCCCGACGACACCCGGCGGGTGGTCCAGGACGCAAAGACGCTCAAGGGGCGCATTCATCGCGCCGAGGCCAGCCTGTCGGATACAGGTGTGACCAGCGGACGGTTTGTCGATCTGGTCGCGGCCGTCGACGACATCGTCGGACAGTATGGCTCAGCACTCGAAAAGCAGCAGGTCTCCCTCCTGAAAAAGGAGCTGGAACGGGCTACGAACAAGGGCGACACGCGCAGCGTCAATCGTGTCATCGAGGAGTTCGAGTCGCTGAGGTGGCGCGTCCTGGGCCGTCAGGACTGGTTCCTGCGCGACGTCTTCAACAACCAGACCCATGAGTCTGTCGTCTATCTCGACCCGGCGCGTGCAAAGGGCCTGATACAGGACGGCTATGCCGCCATCCGGGCCGACGATTCCGATGGCCTGAGGCGGATCGTCATCCAGCTGTCGGAACTGCAGCCGAAGAGCCAGGTCGAGGCCGCGCGCGAAAGCGCCATGCTGGCCGGGTTGCGCAAATGATCACGCAACGGCCGACCTTTCAGACAGGGCAGGGCGTGCAGGCTACGGGCACCATTCAGCGCGTCCTGTTCTGCGACGGTGTGACAGAGGTCTATGCGCTCGACAAGACGGTGACGCATCTGCTCGTCCTGTCGCGCGCCGGTGAATCACCCGAGGCGTGGCTGAAGGCCCTGGCGACAGGCGGGGCGACCTGTCTGCCCCTGAGCGGGGTCGGCAGCGGTACGGCTGCCGCGTTCCTGCTGTCATGTGAGCCGGCCGGCGACTGGGCTTACGCCGGCGATGGCGGCCTTGGGCGCTGGGCCGGTGACGACCTCAGCCGCCTGCTCCGGGCTATGGTGGTGACCAGCCGGGCGGCGACTGTGCAAGAGGCATTTCCAGATTTCGATCCCGGCCTGTGCTGGGTCGGGCCGCAACAGGAAACCGTGGTGACGGTACGTGCGGCTTCGTTCTTTCCAGCGACGGAAAGCGCTCGGGTACGCGAGACCGTGCGCGCCTTCTATCGCCTGGTGGTCGGCGTCGAGCCCGAGGTCGTGGCCGGCAAACGCGTACGCCTGGCGGCCTGGGCGCGTCACGCCAGCTCAGCACTGAACGATCTGGTCGCCCGCTATGTCGAGGCCGGGGAGGGCGTCAACCTGACCTTTACGGGCCTGCTGGAGGCTCTGGCGATTAGCGCCACCGCGCGCCCGGTTGCCCCATCGCCAGGCGGCGCGACGCAAGGCGTGACGGCGCCAATGATGCCGGGAAGCGGACTGGTCCGTGTCGCCGGCATGCAGAAGCTGAAACACATGCTGACCACCGAGGTTGTTGCCCCGGTACGTGAGCCGGACCGATTCGCGCGTTACGGCCTGACCGTTCCGAACGGTCTTTTGCTGTACGGCCCGCCGGGCTGCGGCAAGACCTATATTGCGCGGCAACTCGCGGAAGAGCTGGGGCATCATTTCGTCGAGATCATCCCGTCGGAGATTGCCAGTCCCTTTGTCCATCAGGGGGTGGCGCGGATACGCGAACTGTTCGACGAAGCCGAACAAAGGGCGCCATCGGTCATCTTCATCGACGAGATCGATGCCCTGGCCCCGGCGCGCAGCGAATTGGGCGGGCATCAGCATTACAAGGCCGAGGAGGTCAATGAGTTCCTGGCCTGCCTGAACAATTGCTCGGAAAAGCGCATCTTCGTCATCGCCGCCAGCAACCGGCCGGAGCGGATCGACCCGGCTCTGCTGCGGACTGGCAGGCTCGACAAGCTGGTCTATGTCGGCCCGCCCGACCCAGACGCGCGCAGCGATATGCTGACCCTGCATCTGGCCGGGCGCCCGGTGGCGGGCACGCTCGACGTTCCGGCCCTTGCCCGGGCGCTTACCGGCTATGCCGCCAGCGACATACGCTTCCTTGTCGACGAAGCCGCGCGCAAGGCGATGGAGGGAGACTGCGACATTGGTGAGGACCAGTTCGAGGCGGCGATGATGACGGTCAGGCCGTCGGTCCTGCCCGAGGTGGAAGCCCAGTATCGCGGTATGGATGAACGGGGGTAAACAGATACGTTCAATTCCGGACAGTTGGGACTGGATTTGGTGCGTCGACGGTTTCGAAATGATGTCGTAAGGACAAAAAGCCTGAATGGAAGCCGGAGGTGCGGACCGGGTCGTGAATCCGAGATTAAATAAACTATGTTAACGCTCACATCCGACTCGACGCTTCAACTGGCCGCGCTTCCATGCGAGGCGCTTGCAGGTTGTGTCGTGGAGGCCATTTTCGCCTTCCGGGAGTCCTGGGGTGACCATGGGGCATCGGTCAAGAAATTTTTTTGACGCGGCGACGGAAAACGCCTTACCCGATCCGCTATGTATAACTATCGGACATGTATGGATTTTTAATTCACACTTTTCTAAGCAGTTAGCATTACGAAGTGTGGCAACGTGAAAAGTCTGTAACAGACACCTTGACGTTTAACGCTTAGCCGGATCATTTAGCCTCAAACCGCTTTGCTGAGGGTTTAAAACCGTTAACAAAGAGGTCGCCTTTTGAATCGGTTTGGTTCATAATGGCAGGGTTTGTGCTCTGGCAAAGGCGTGATACGGACCGTCAGAATTCTGTACGTGCCGCGTTCAGACACGAGGGATTGACCAAAAACCAGGTGGAGGCCTGGGAGTTGGAAGGTTCCATAGTTTTTAACATGGGGTAAACGCTTCCCCCTTTAGTCCTTGGTCGGCCTACAGGTTCGGTCCATATTCAGGAATTGGCGAAAAATGCTCGAACACAAGAAATCTAATCCGTTCATCGCTCTGCTCGGCGCTGCCGCGCTCATCATGAGCACACCCGTTCTGGCCCTCGTGGCTGCGACGCCTGCCGCGGCTTCTGCCGCCGCCCCCGCATCTGCTGCGGCTCCGGTCGCCGACGCTCCTGCGCCGGCCGAGGACGACAGTTCGTCTTCGTCAGCTTCCAAGAAGGTCGATGTTGACTTCGTCAGCATGATCTCGGGCGCTACTGTCGTCGTGAAGCTCGTCATGCTGATCCTCGCCATCTGCTCGGTCTTCTCCTGGATCCTCTTGATCATGAAGTTCCTGGACTTCGGTTCGCTGAACCGCGTCACCACGAACTTCCTGGAAGCCTACCGTGGCGCGCGCTCGATCGCCGACATCAACCGCATCGCGGTGTCGGACGAGTTCGCCGGTAACCCGCTGGCCGACATGGCCGCCGTGGGTTCGGAAGAAATCCAGCTCTCCAAGCAAGCCGGTCTGTCCGTTTCGGGTGAACACCGCGACTCGACCCTGGCCCGCGCCGAAGCTTCGATCCACGCCGTTCAGGCTGGTCTGGCCAAGCGTCTGTCGGGGGGTCTGCCCTTCCTCGCTTCGGTCGGCTCGACGGGCCCCTTCATCGGTCTGTTCGGTACGGTTTACGGTATCATGAACTCCTTCATCGGTATCGCCAACTCGCACACCACCAACCTGGCCGTCGTTGCTCCGGGTATCGCCGAAGCCCTTATGGCTACCGGCCTTGGCCTGATCGCCGCTATCCCGGCCGTTGTCATGTACAACGTCTTCAACAGCAGCATCTCGAACTACGGAACGCGCTCTGAGCAGTTCGTTTCTGAACTGATGAACTCCCTGTCGCGTCAACTCGACAAGGGGGCGTAAGCACTATGGGAGCCAAGCTATCAGGTGGTGGCGGCTCGAAATTTCACATCGAGCAGACCTCGGACATCAATGTCACGCCGTTCGTCGATGTTATGCTGGTTCTACTGATTATCTTCATGGTGGCGGCTCCGCTGGCCACCGTGTCGATCGAAGTGGTCCTGCCAAAAGCCGTCGCCAAACCCCAAACGTCTCCGCCGAAGCCGGTTTATATCTCGCTTAAGAAGGACACGTCTCTGTACATCGGTGACTTTCCGACCAGCCTCGACACGCTCGGGGATGATATCAAGAAAGCCATCGGCGCCCGGGACCCCGACCAAGAGCGTATTTATATCCGTTGCGACCGTAAGACCCGTTATGCTGAGTTCATGAAAGTCATGAACAAACTTCAGGATAACGGATTCTACAGCGTCGCGCTCGTCGGCGAAGACGACGCACAGTAAGAGGGTCTTAACCATATGGACGAAACACCCCATAGAAAACGGGACCCTATTCTTGATCCGCCTCCGAGCAAGGGCGTAACGCCCGCTCTGATGATCGCAGTAGCTGCCGCCGCAGTCCTTCACGTTGGCGTCGCCTACTACTTCCTTCAGGCCCGGTTCATGATCAAGGAAGTGAAGTTCTCGGACGAGAAGGTGAATGTCGACCTGGTCGCGCCACCGCCTCCGCCGCCTCCACCGCCTCCGCCTCCGCCGCCGCCTAACACGCCGCCGCCCCCTGTGGTCCAGCCTCGTGTAACGCCGCCGACGGACATCGCACCGCCTCCGCCTATTCCCGTGCCGCCTGTTCCGCAGGAAAAGCATGTGGACTACAAAGAGCCGCCGAAAGTGATGAATGAAGGCACACCGCCGCCAGTGGCTCCTCCGGGACCGCGCTACGTGGCTGGTGAATGGAGCTATCCCGGTACGGACCAAATGGCGGACTACTACCCGCCGAAGGCCCAGGAAGATGAAAAAGAAGGCACGGTTACGATCGACTGCGCCATCAATTCCTCCGGTAAGGTGACATCGTGCGATATCCTGAGCGAAAACCCCAAGGGGTATGGCTTTGGCGCCGCGACGGTCAAGCTGTTCATCAAGTACGCTCACGTCAAACCGTCTTCGGTTGGTGGCGAACTTAGAGACGGCGACCGCAAGAAGTTTATCTACAAGTGGCAGTTCTGACGAACTGAGATACTTGTGCGAAAATGGACACCCCGAAGGCGACTTCGGGGTGTTTTTTTTGCGCCGATCGTTGTGACGCAAGGGTTTGCGGCGTTTGCCGTTGCGACTGCAACAGCGTATCCTGTGGCAATAGAGAAAAAGTAATCCAGATGTTCACGCGCATCATGTGCTGAACACATCAGGCAGACATGCGTCTGCGTGAGTGGCTAAACTTTTGTCTCAAGCTTGTCATGTGGGAGACGTAAGTATTATGAACGCTGTATCAGGGTATCATTCGGCCATATTCGGTACGCCGAGGTCGCGTAAATTGAAGCCATCATTCTGGCTGGCCTTATCGGTCGCCGTTTTGCTTCACGCGGGCGGGGCCTATTATCTGATCCATCAACGCTTTGCTCTGGCGGTCGCCGAAACGCCGGAGACCCCGCCGATCATCATCACCCAGGACCCACCGAAGAAGAAGCCGGAACCGCCCAAGCCCACCAAGCCGTCGCCGCCACCACCGCCGACAACGATCAATGTCCATCCCACGCCGCCGGCTGATCCGACCATCGAGACAGTACCCCTTACTCCACCGGACGAGCCTGTTACGGCTACGGGGCCGACCCCGCCCATTATAGATCCGGGCCCTCCAAGCGCAGGCACGGGAACCGCGCCCGCGCAACCCGCCTATGTGACCGCCAGATGGACGCGCTTCCCGGATTCCGAGGCGCTGCTGAGCTACTATCCCCAAAGAGCGACGGACGATGAAACGGAAGGTACCGCGACGCTGGAATGTACGGTCACCGACGCCAGTGGCCGCGTGACCTGCGTCGTCCTGTCGGAAGCCCCCAAGGGCTACGGCTTCGGCAAGGCCACGGTAAAGATGGTCCAGGACAAGGGGCGCGTCGACACGACCCAGGGCGACGTCCAGATCGGCTCAAAACTGCGCACGATCGTCAAGTGGACGCTGGGGTAGGAGCGGGTATCCGGCCCGAATGTCTGGCCCGAATGTTTGGCCCGAATGTTTGGCTCGAACCTCTGGCCGGACATTCAGGATGTCTTTTTTATTCCAATCGTCTAACATGGCATCATAATCTTTAACCAAGGGATGAAGCGAATGAAGCGGACCTGGATGAAACCCCTGATTTTCGGCGTGCTGATTGCGAGTGCTACCGTGATCGGCGGCTGTGAAACCAATGAGACATTGGGGCGTCAGCAATTGATCCTGGTCGACGAGGCGGCGTTGGAACAAAGCGCCCTGGCGGCCTGGCAGGAGCAGTTGCGGACGGCGAAGATCTCGAAGGATCCCGTTCTCAATGCCCGTATCCAGAAGGTCGGTGCGCGCATCGTCAGCGCCGCCGGCCTGGGCAACGCCAAATGGGAATATGTGCTGTTCGAGGACGATCAGCCGAATGCCTTTGTCATTCCCGGCAACAAGGTCGGCGTCAATACCGGTCTGTTCAAGGTGGTGAAGAACGACGACCAGCTTGCCGCCGTTCTCGGCCACGAAACCGGGCACGTTATCGCCCGCCATGCCGCCGAACGCGCATCACAACAGATCGCCACCCAGACCGGGCTCGGGGTCGTCGCCGGCGTGACCAAGGGAAATGTCTCCAAGGCGGTGGCCAATTACGGTGGCCTGGGGGCGCAGCTTGGTATTTTACTACCCTATTCGCGCAAGCAGGAATCCGAAGCCGACCGCATCGGCGTCGACCTGATGGTCCAGGCGGGCTACAAGGCCAGCGAAGCGATCGTCCTGTGGCAAAACATGATGGCGCTGGGTGGGAATAAGCCGCCGGAATTCATGTCGACCCACCCGTCGGACAAGACGCGGATCAGCGATCTGCAGACCTATATCGCGTCAAAGGGCTACAAGTGAAATCAGCGCTCACCACTTTGGTGCTCATGGCGCTTTCGGCCCCGGTAGCTATGAGCCAGGAAACTACAGCACTTTCAGATCAGGCGAGCAACTTACCTTCTTCGACGGAGACGCCCACCCCAACACCTCCGTCCACAGCGACGAATTTCGAACCACGTTACATCACAGGCAAATGGAGCTATCCTAATACGGATAATGAGGTCGCCTATTATCCCCCAAAAGCGCTTGAGCAAAATAAGGCCGGTCTAGCAACTGTCGATTGCGAACTCGACCATGAAGGCTTTGTGGTCGCGTGCAGAATCGTGTCCGAGGACCCAAAAGGCTACGACTTTGGATATATGACCGCGAGCATGTTCATAAATTTTGCCCATGTCGACCCGGCTTCGGTTGAAGGAGGCTTAAAGGACGGCGATCGTCGGAAGTTTACCTACAAATGGTCACTGAACGCGCCGTGGTAAAATTCGGGTCTGACCGTCCCTTCGCCTGCGTTGACCAGCACGTCAGTTGAGGGCGGTTTGCAGCCGGGCGATCGTCGTCTGATCGGCTTCACTTGGGGGCTGTAGGTGTTCGAATTGCGCGACGCGGCATAACGATTGCCTCGGGACGAGCTTGCCGTTCCACTGCCCATGAACTTTTTCAGCCTTAAGGCTTGATCATAGGCGCATCCCGCGTTAGAGACACGTCCCTTACGATGGTATGCCGCCTTAGCTCAATTGGTAGAGCGCCAGATTGTGGCTCTGGAGGTAGCTGGTTCGAAACCAGCAGGCGGTACCATCGCAGCGCAATCCGAAATGCGCCAGCAAAACTCAAGTTTTATCCGCCCAGCCATCTTGTCGCATAGCCCCCGCGCGCGGAATCGCGTAAGGCGGCGGTCATGGCGCAAAGCATTCCAGCCTCCATATCTCAGAACCTGATCGTCGTCGGCGGTGGAATTGTCGGCCTGTGCATCGCCGTCGCCGCTCAGGCGCATGGTCATGCAGTGACAGTCGTCGCCCGCGATGCGCGCGATGACACCGCGTCCGGCGTGGCGGCCGGGATGATCGCCCCCGCGCTGGAAGCCATTAACGACCCCGAGCCCGACCACAGCTATGCCCGACTCAAGGCGGCGCAGTCTTCGTGGTTCGACCTGTTCGACGCCTGGCCGCAAGCCGTTCGCCAGGCCATTCTGCGGGCGCAGGATCATGCCTACAGCCGCTATGTCTGGCCGCAGAGCGACAATACATCCGACCATGTCAC
Source organism: Asticcacaulis sp. P2_C5 (assembly GCF_056404555.1). Classification (NCBI taxonomy): domain Bacteria; kingdom Pseudomonadati; phylum Pseudomonadota; class Alphaproteobacteria; order Caulobacterales; family Caulobacteraceae; genus Asticcacaulis; species Asticcacaulis sp. P2_C5. The sequence continues at coordinate 210,449 of NZ_JBFUDU010000011.1, read as the reverse complement.
ACCGCGCCTGGCCGTGATGGGCGTTGATTTCACCCCGCTCGACGATAGAGACCTGCAGGGCCTGGCCGTCGACTGCAATGGCGTCTCTGTTTCCGGTGAACTGTTGATCGAGGCGGGAACGGTGCTGGCGGCCCTGGAGGCCGAGATTGCCGACCATCGAAGTGCAAGCGTGCGTCATGTCACGGCGACCTCGGTTACGCTGGATACGGGCGAGGTCGTGACCGCCGACGTGGTGATCGTTGCCGCCGGTTATGGTGCTCACCAACTGGCTGGCGATGTGCCGTGCCTGGGTCATCTTGAGCCGATCAAAGGTCATATACTCGAACTGGCAGGGCAGGGCGGGCTGGGGGTAACGCGGTCTTCCTACGGTTATCTGGCAGACTATGGCGAGGTAGGCCGGTTCGGCGCCACCATGCAGTTCGGCGCCACCGACACCGCCATCGAACCTGCAATGGTCGAAAAGTTGAAATTCGACGCCCGCGAAATCATGCCGGCGCTGAACACCGACGAATCCATTGCCCGCACCGGTATCCGCGCTGCGTCGCCGGACGGATGGCCGATGATTGGCCGTGATTCGGCGTCAGGTGTTTATGTTGCCGTCGGCATGCGGCGCAATGGCTATATTTTCGCCCCTCTGGCGGCCCGGCTGATCCTCGATCTGCTGGCCAACGGGGTGCCGATTGACGCGGCCGCCTACAACCCTGACAGATTTTAAGCTGGTATTAACCACGTATGCGGCAAAATTTGCCGACATAGTGAAGGCCAGTACCATGCGTTTGTTCACCACATCTCCCGGCACGGGACATTTCCTGTCCGACCTTACGGGCAGCGTCGGCCGGACTCTGCAGCACGGCGCCCAAGGCGTGATGGGCTCGCTGCAGCGCGCGGCGACGGCGACAGGGGTGAATTTCGACTATCTGGTCAAGACGGCACAGCGCGAAAGCTCCCTCAACCCCAAGGCCCATGCCCGCACCTCGTCGGCGGCCGGCCTGTTCCAGTTCATCGAACAAACCTGGCTGGGGACGCTGAAATCGAGTGGCGCCAAACATGGCTACGGTGCCTATGCCGACCAGATCACACGCGGCCGCGACGGCCGCTACCAGGTCAGCAGTCCGGCGGCGCGACGCGAAATCCTCAATCTGCGCTATGATCCGGACGCCAATGCCGTCATGGGGGCTGAACTGACGGCGGGGCATGCCGCCTATTTGAAGGGGCGGATCGGCCGCGACGCCACCCAGGGCGAGCTGTACGCCGCGCACTTCCTGGGACCCGACGGCGCCGCCGACCTGATAACCGCCAGCCAGACGCGCCCGGGCGCCACGGCCGCCGCGCTGTTTCCGGCCGCGGCGCGCGCCAATCACAGCATCTTCTATAGCCATGGCCGCGCGCTTAACGTCACCCAGGTCATGGCCAACCTGACGCACACGGGGGGCGATACGCCCATGCCGATGCCCGAGGCGCCACAGATCGACACCCAGCCCTTGACCATTGCGCGTTGGGACAAGGTCAAGTCCGACCAGGCCATCATGCAACTGGTGTTCGGCGGCGACGATGGCCAGCCGGGCCTGCTGTTTACCACCCAGTTGATGTCGGCCTTCGGTCCGGGGGATGATCGTGAACGCCGCGACGGCGGCGACAACGCCGATAGCAGCCTGGGCAAGGCTTTCGGCCTGGGCGATAACGAGCTCGGTTAAACTGTCGGCGATAGAGGTGCTGCCCCTGGCAGCCTGGCCTGTGCCTGTCGCGCCATGTCACATAAAATTCGCCGAATGCGTGAAGACATCGTTTGACAACGAAAAATGTCTGTTACTTGGTGACGCAAGGCGGACTTAACGAGGGGAACAAAATGGCTGAGATATTTGGAAACGACTTTGACAATGCCTTGTCCGGGACAAGCGACGACGACGTCATGTTCGGCAAGGGCGGCAATGACACATTCTCTTCGGGAGACGGTCAGGACATCTTGTACGGCGGCGCCGGAGCCGATGTGTTCCTGTTTTATGGCAGCGCCGACTCGGCCGACATAATTGACGGCGGAGACGGCACGGATACGCTCAATCTGGTGATTTCCGGTTCCGACAACTTTCTGGATGGCGTCTTCATTGATGTGGAAGTCCTTTATCTTGCCGACGGCTATACATCGGCCTCTGTGATCGGCACAATTTCCGCCTTGAACAGCTTTCAAACTATTATGACGAACACTATTTCCCTGAGCGATGGGGGGAATATTGATTTTACGACCAGATTGTCGACAGGCAGCACCCTGGTGGCGTCCAATGCCGGCAACGGCATCACCGGCGGCGTATTTGGCGATCACATTTGGGGCGGAAATGGCAACGACGCGCTTAAGGGCGGTGCGGGCAACGACACGCTGTCGTCAGGGACAGGCCAGGATACGGTTGAGGGCGGCGCGGGAGACGACAGGTTCCTGTATGACGGTACGATCGATACGCCGGATCTGATTAATGGCGGCGACGGCACGGATACGCTCGAACTGGGGAACGGTGTCGGCAAGGACCATATCTCGGGTGTCTTCACCAATATGGAGGCACTCTATTCACCGTCCGGCTATGTGCTGGGAACGACCTCGGCGCTCAACAGCTTCCAGGCCATTTTCGCTCCCTCCATCGAACTGGGCGACGCCGGCGGCGTTGATTTTACCACCCGGCTGACGACCGGCGCCACCTTGACGGCATCGGCGTTCGGCAATGTCATCACCGGCGGCGCCTTCGCCGACCAGATTCTCGGTGGCGCCGGGGACGATGCCCTGAACGGCGGCCAGGGTAATGACACCCTGTCCTCAGGGGCAGGCCACGACACGCTCAATGGCGGTGGCGGCGACGACAGGTTCCTCTATGATGGTACCACTGACGCGCCGGACCTGATCGACGGCGGCGACGGCACGGATACGGTCGAACTGGGGAACGGTGCAGGCAAGGACCAAATCGCGGGCGTCTTCACAAATGTGGAGGTTCTCTACGCGTCGTCCGGCTATGTACTTGGGACGACCTCGGCGCTCAATAGCTTCCAGACTATCCTGACCGCCGGAATCCAACTGAGCGATGCCGGCAGCGTTGATTTTACCACCCGGCTGACGGCCGGTGCCAACCTGGCGGCCTCTACGGCCGGTAATTCCCTCACAGGTGGCACTTTTGCAGATCACATGTTCGGTGCCGCTGGCGACGATGTCCTGAACGGCGGCTTGGGCAATGACACGCTGGCGTCATGGACCGGCCATGACACGCTCGATGGCGGCGGCGGTGACGACAGGTTTCTTTATGACGGTAATTTCGATACGGCGGACCTGATCGATGGCGGCGACGGCACGGACACGCTTGAACTGGGGAACGGCGCCGGCAAGGACCATATCTCGGGCGTCTTCAGCAATGTGGAGGTTCTCTATTCCCCCTCCGGCTATGTCATGGGGACGACCGCGGCGCTCAACAATTTCCAGACCGTCCTGGCGGGCGCAATCGAATTGAGTGATGCCGGCAGCGTTGATTTTGCCACCCGGCTGACGGCAGGCGCCGTCTTGACGGCCTCGACGTTCGGCAATGCCATCACCGGCGGCGCATTCGCAGACTACATTTTCGGTGGCGCCGGGGACGACACCCTGAGCAGCGGTCCGGGTAATGACACCCAGGTGTCAGGGGCGGGTAGCGACACGCTCAATGGTGGCGGCGGTGACGACCGGTTCCTCTATGATGGCAACACGGATACGCTGGACCAGGTCGATGGCGGCGATGGTATGGATACGGTCGAACTGGGGAACGGGGCCGGCGAGGACCAAATTGCGGGCGTCTTCACCAATGTGGAGGTTCTCTACACGTCGTCGGGCCATGTGTTGGGGACGACCGCGGCGCTCAATAGTTTCCAGACCATCCTGGCCGGTGCGATCGAACTGAGCGATGCCGGCAGCGTTGATTTTACCACGCGACTGACGGCCGGCGCCACCTTGACGGCCTCGGTACTCGGTAATGCCATAACCGGTAGCGCCTCGGCAGACACCATTCTGGGGCGGGACGGCAACGACTGGCTCAATGGCGGCGCAGGGCTCGATAGATTGAGCGGCGGGTTCGGCGACGATACTTTCGTCGTCGACAACAGCGCCGATGTCGTGATGGAACTCATGGACCAGGGCACGGACACGATCCTGTCGAGTGCGACCTATATGCTGGCTTCGACCTTTATCGAGATCGTGACGCTTACCGGGTCGGCGGATATCAACGCCCGGGGTAACAGTATCGCCAATGCCTTGAACGGCAATTCCGGCAACAACCGGCTGGACGGCGCCGCCGGCGCCGATACCTTGGCGGGCGGTATGGGGGACGACTTTTACGTCGTCGACAATGCCGGCGACCTGGTCGTGGAAGCGGCAGGCGAAGGTGTTGACACCCTGCAGACTGTGGTCACCACGACCCTGACCGCTGGGGTCGAGAACCTGATTTTGGCCGGACCGGCGGCGATCAACGGGACCGGCAACGACTCGGCGAATAGCCTGACCGGCAATGCCGGTAATAATCTGTTGATCGGCCTCGGTGGCAATGACGGTTTGATTGGCGGCGCGGGGCTCGATACCTTGGTCGGCGGGCTGGGTAATGATACCTATACAGTCGACAATATCGGCGATGTGGTAACGGAATTGAATAACCAGGGGACGGATACGCTTCTGTCCTCCGTGTCGCGGACTCTGAGCAATGTCACGTCGATCGAGGTCCTGACCCTGACCGGGGGCGCGCATATCAATGCCAGCGGCAATGCTTTCGCCAATGTGCTGAACGGCAATTCCGGCAACAATACGCTGAACGGCGGGTCGGGCGCCGACACCATGTCGGGCGGGGCCGGCCGGGATGTCTATATCGTCGAAAATATCGGCGATGTTGTGATCGAAGCGCTCAACGCCGGCACGGACACTGTACAATCGGCCGTATCCTATGTGCTGGGTGACAATGTCGAAAACCTGACCCTGGCCGGATCGGGCAATATCAGCGGCAGCGGGAACGCCCTGGCCAACACCATCTACGGCAATGCCGGCGCCAATGTGCTGAGCGGCGGCGGCGGAATCGACAAGATCTACGGCCGCGGCGGCAATGATACCTACATAGTCGACAGTACGACGACGGGCATCTCGGAACAACTCGGCGGTGGCGACGCCGGCGGGATCGATGAGGTGCGCGCGTCGGTGTCCTATTCGCTGAAGGACTATTTCGAGAACCTGATCCTGACGGGCACCGCCAATATCAACGGTGTCGGCAATGGCCTGGCCAACAGCCTGACCGGCAATTCCGGCAACAACCTGCTGACCGGCGGGGCAGGCAACGACAGCCTCGCCGGCGGATTGGGCGCGGACCAGTTCGTCTTCGGCGCCGGCTCGGGTGTCGATCGCGTCACGGACTTCCAGGCGGTGCAGAACGACCGGATCAATGTCCACGGCCTGGCGCACGGCGTGGTCAATGGCGCGGGCATTACCCTGTCGCAGGTCGGGGGTGATACCGTCGTCAGCCTCGGCGGTGGCAACACGGTCACCATCACCGGCGCGCTGAAGGCCGACGTGCTGAGCCATATGATCTGGTAGGCCGAGCAGGTCTGACGAGGCAAACCGTCTGAGCGAGACTTCCGGATTGGTCATACCGATCCGGAAGCCCGACATCGAATAAACCTCAGGCAAACCTCAGGCAAACTTCCGATTGGCCTCAGGCCGGAAGTTTCAAGGTGAGGCAGGCTGTTCCGTGTCCCCATCACGGAGTTCCAGCCATGCGTCTCAGTCCTCTTGTCTTTTCAGCTCTTGCGCTCGTCGCTATGCCGGCTCTTGCCGAAACGCCGACCCAAACGCCCAATCGGGTCGTCTATGCGGCCGACTTCTACGCGCCCATCGAACCCCAGACGGCGCTCGACATGATCCGCCGCACACCCGGGTTCACGCTGCAGGAGGGCGATAACCGCCGTGGCTATGCCGGGAGCCTGGGCAATGTCCTGGTTGACGGTCACCGCCCGGCCGGCAAAAGCCAGACCTTGCAGGACGCCCTGCAGCTTATTCCCGCGCGTCAGGTTCTGCGTATTGAAATCCTCAGTGGCGCCGACGTGGCCGGCGATGCCTCCGGCTTTTCCGTCCTGGCCAATATTGTCCGTGTTCCGGCGGCGGGGCAGGGCATCTGGGGCGCTGGCGCGGAATACGCCAATCGCGGCCGGGCAGCGCCGAACGGTTTCATCAACTGGTCCGGCCGCTATCACGACACGCGCTACAGCATCGGCGGCGAGACCTACAGCCTGGCGCGCGATCTCAAGGGGGGCTATCGCGACCGTGATGGGCAGGGCAGGCCGCTCAGCACCGGCCGGGAATCGTCACCGCGCAGCTACTACGAATACGCCCTCAACGGCTCGGCCAGCCATCCCGTGCTGGGCGCCGACCTCAACCTGACGGGCAAGCTTAAATATTCGCGCTATCACGAAGACACTACGCTGGTCACTGCCGCGCCGGGTGGGCAAACGATCGGGGGCATGCGGACGCCCTATACCGAAACGACACAGACGGGCGAACTGGGGGCGCAATATGAGCGCGACCTGGGTCCATGGCGGCTGAGCCTGGTCGCCATTGCCACGCGAACACACTTTTTCAGTGGTGTCCGTTCGACCGACGCCATGACGGGTAACCGCTTCGTCCAGACCCTGGATCACCGCAAGGCGGAGAACATCCTGCGCGGTGGCCTGGCGCGCAGTTTCGGACGCCATCGCCTCGAACTCATCTATGAGAGGGCGAACAACAGCCTGGATGCAGCGCTCGACCTCAGCTTTACCGCTGGCGGCACGACCTTCCCCATCCTTGTCCCTGATTCCAATTCGAACATAGCCGAACGCCGCGACGACCTGGCGCTGTCCGACGCCTGGCAGGTATCGCCGAACCTGTCGGCGGAGTTCAAGCTCGGCTATGAGCGTTCGGTCCTCGACTTCGCCGGCGACACCAACCGGCGCGTCGCCTATCGCTTCATAAAGCCGTCGTTCAGCCTGACGCGCCGGTTCGGGCCCAACCGGCTGGCGTTGCGGCTATATCGCGACATTGGCCAGATCAATTTTGCCGACTTTGTCTCGGCCGCCTCGTTGAAGGACGCGGTCATCAACGGCGGCAATCCCGAATTGCGGCCGCAGACGCAATGGCGCGCCGAACTGGCTGGCGATCTGCATTTCAGCCCCAAATTTACCCTGAACCTGACCGTCTATCACAGCGCGCTAAGTGACACGGCGGATCTGGTGCCGGTGCGCAAGGATGGTGTCGCTTATGATGCGCCGGGTAATATCGGCAAGGGCACCATAACCGGCGCCAGCCTGGGTCTGCATGTGCCGCTGGATCGCGTCGTTCCGGGCGGTACGCTGCAGGTCAGCCTGATGCGCCAGCGCACACGCGTAATCGACCCGCTGACCCATCGCCCGCGCAACATCTCCAACCTGCCGACCTCGACCTGCGTGTTGAACTTTCGCCAGGACCTGCCGAAGCGCCACATGGCGTGGGGGATCGACTACAGCGCGGCCTCGGGCATCGCCAAATATCGCTTCGATGAAAGCGACACGACGCAAGTTGCGCCGACAGCCGGCCTCTATGTCGAAAAGAACAATCTGGGGCCATATATGTTCAAGGCGACGCTGTACGGTTTCGACGGCACGCCGGCCTTGCGCGACCGCGTATTCTATACGCCGGACCGCAGCAGCGATATCGCGCGTGTCGAGGCGCAGACGCACAAGGCTGGCCTGTGGCTGAACCTCAGCCTGTCTCGTCTATTTTGACAGGGGGGCTGTCATCGCGGCATCCAGCTTCGTGAAGGCCTTGCGGGCCTGGGTGGTATCGCCGCCCAGGCACCAGCGCGACAGCGGACTATCGGCAAAGCGGCCATAGTTCAGCGCCGGCCACTGTGCCGCGTGTTCTGCGCCGACCTGCCGCGCCTCGACCGTGTCCCCCAGGGCGGCATCGGCGGCGGCCAGGGTGATGGATGACCACATCTGGCGCACGATCTGCCGTGAGCGTCGCGCATAGTCCTGCGCCTGGGCGTAATCGCCACGCGCCAGCGACAGGTCGGCGATACGCGACAGGACGACCCAATGGGCGGGATTGGCCGGCCGCAGGGTGACGTCCAGTGACTTCAGGCGCGCGATGGCGTCGCCGCTCTGCACCGAACATTGGCCCTGGACATAGGCCAGCTCGATCTGCGCCACCACATTGTCGGGCTCCAGCTCCAGCACGCGCTTCAGCATGGCGGCGGCCTGATCGCGATGTCCGGCATATTTATGGTACAGTGCGACCTGGAACAGAACCCCGGCGTCGTAGGGCGCCAGTTGCAGGGCATGATCGGCGCTGGCCGCGGCCCGGGCCGCCTGGGCTGGTGTGTCGGAGGGCGGATCAAACAGGGCAAAATTGGCCATGACCTGGGCCAGGCTGGCAGGGGCCAGGGCAAAATCCGGATCCTTGGCGATGGCGCGTTCCCACACCCAATAGGACTCCCTGGTCGGCGGTCCCTGCCATTCACGGTCGGCGCCCGGCACCCATGTGCCCAGCAACACCAGTTCCCAGGGGCTCAGGGCTATGGGGGGCTTTTTTTGCACCTCCGTCTTGGCGGCCTGCAGGATCGCCAGCTCGAGTTCGGCGGCCAGGGTCGAGACGGCGCGGTCGCGGTCCGTTCCGGAAATATCTTCCTCACCGGACCAAAGGGTGTCGCCGGTGGCCTGGTTGCGAAGCTGAACGCCCAGCCGCCTGGTCGCACCTTCGCCCGATACTGTGCCGGTGACGTCATAGATGTAGTAGCGGCGCGCGTCCGGACGGTTGGCTGCGGTGTCGGTCGCGGTGTGGGAACGAACATGGATCTGGTCGAAACGCGCCAGCGCGGCTGTCACATGGCTGGTCAGCACCTGGCTGTCGCCGCCGTCCGGACTGGAAATGAACGGCTGAACGACTACGACGACACCCTCAATAAGGGAGGGCGGCGGGGCGGATAGCCGCGTGAAGACGAGTCCACCTATGATCACGCCAAGAATGGCCAGCCCGGCCAGTGCCAATATGGCCGGTAGTCGCGTACGCCAGGCGCGTGGAGATACAGCGGCTGGTAAGGGCGCTTCGGCCAGCGGAATCTTGAGCAGATAGCCGCGCTTGGGAATGGTCTGGATGATATCGGCCGCGCCTGCTTCGGTTTGCAAAGCCTTGCGCAGCAAGGAAATAGCGCGTGTCAGGCTTTCGTCGCCACCATAGGCTACGCCCCAGACGGCATCGATAAGCGCCTGGCGCGACATGACCTCGCCCTCATGCTCAGCCAGGCAACAGAGGACTTCCATGACCTTGGGTTCGATCGTCTGGTCTGTTCCGTCGCGGCGTATGACATTGCGCGACGGGTCGACAGTGCAGGCGCCGATCTGGAAAACCCCTGACAATGACGAATCCCTTCACCCGGACTGAGTCTGTCCCTCGATCGCGACTATTCGTCGACTGGCCGGCGATGTCAAACAAAGCGGCTTCCTGTGCGAAGCCGCCTGTCGGCGAAGCTTGGGGAGCGGGACGACTCGTGGCGCTGTCCGGTTTCGGGGTCTGGGGCCTGCGGCCCCGGTCCTTACTCTTTGTCCGGCATCAAGCGCCGCGCCTTAGAGGCGCGGGACTTGTTGCCGGATAAGCCGAAGAGCTGGGGCCGCAGGCCCCAGACCCCGATCTTCGACGGTGCTACACCGCCGCCAGGGCACGGCCCAGGCTCTCGCGGTTCTGCGGCAGCAACAGGGGACGCACACCAAGGGCCTGCAACTCGTCGACTTGGTCGCCGGCCGGGACCAGCGCCATGATGCTCAAGGTGGCTTCGCTCTGGGTGGCGCGCAGGCGATCCAGAAAGGCTTCCAGCCCAGCGCGGCTCTCGGCGTCGTCGAGATTTTCGAATGGCCCTGTGCTGATCAGGCAGGCATCGACCGGCGCCTTGCGGGCCAGGGCGATGGCGCGTTCGCGTGAGGTCGAGGTCAGGCATTTGTGGCCAAGATGCTCCAGCGAGTCGCGCAGTTGCGCCGAGCGCAGGCTGTCGTTCGACAGCAGCAGGACGCGCAGGGAATGGTCACTGGCCTCTTCGGGCGCGATTTCGCTTTCCACCGGACGCGCCGGCGGAGATGCCGTTTTGTCGAAGGGCAGGTCCAGCCAGAATTTCGAGCCGACATCCAGCGTGCTCTGGCCGTCGACCTGGCCATGCATCAGTTCGGCCAGGGCGCGCGACAGGCTCAGGCCCAGACCGGCGCCGGAATGACCCGAAGAGGTGCGTTGGATGCGCATGTGCGGCTGGAAGGCCTGAACCAGTTCATCTTCGTCGAGGCCCGGGCCGGAATCGACCACCTCCAGGCGCAGGACGTCGTTCGAAAGCGCGATGATCTTCAGTTCCACGCGGCCCTGCTGGGTGTACAGAAGGGCATTGTTGAGCAGGTGCGTCAGTATCTGTTCGACGCGATGTTCGTCGCCCAGGACGGCGCCGCTCTCGGGCAGGCCGGCGGAATTATAGAAGAAGCCCAGATCCTTGCCGTGACCGAGGCCCGCCAGGTGCGCCGTCACCTTTTGACACACAAGGTCGATATCGAGCGGTTTGATATCCATCTCGATCTGGCCCGCCGCTGCGACGTCGTTATCCAGCGTGGTGACCAGGATCGATTGAAGATGGCCGACCTCGGTCAGGGCGGCGTCGATATATTGCCGCGGCGTCGGCGCACGCGCCAGGTGCGTCAGGCACTGCATCAGGTTCTGTTCGAGGCCCTTCAGGCTGGTCTGGACCTCGCGTTGCAGCGTCTCCATCAAGGCCAGCTTGGCGTCGTTGAGCGTGTCGGTTGCGGCGCGCGCCGCTTCGCGTTCTCCCGCCAGTTCAAGCTGGCGGTGCTGCAGCAGATAGTGTTCGCGCATGTGGCGATTGAGGACGAAGCCCATGGCCAGGGCCAGGGCCAGGCCGCCGGTCATCATCCGGCTCAGTTCCGGTCCCTGATGCAGGCCTTGTATGGCGAAGATCGGCCCGGCCACGGCGATCGGGCCTAAAATCAGCAGGTGAATCAGCACGGGTGCGGAAAAGAAGATGATTCCGACGGCCGCGCCCGCGCAGACCATCAGGAACATCTGCGCCCCCAGGCCGGCCGTTGCCGCCGACAGGGTGATGATCAGCAGGCTGATAGCCCATACCGCACCGCCCACACCCTGGCGCCAGAGTCGCGCCTGCAGATTGGCGCGATAGGCCGCTGCGTCGTTGAATTCGAGCGCCTGGCGTTTCTCGGCCTGGTTCTTCAGAACCATGAAGACCGTCCAGTTGATGACGAACAGAATCATGTAACAGGCCAGCAGCCAGGTCGACAGGCCCAACTGGGCACTCCATACGAAGACCGGTACCCCAATGCCGAAGAAGCCCATGACATAGGGCGACAGGCGCGCCTGGGCGCGCAGGCCGAAATCCATGGCCGCGGTATCGGCGGGCAGGACGGTGGAGAGGGGAGGGGATGCTGACATGATCGCAACCTAGCAGACAGACCTTGCCACCCGGTTACTTCACGTCGAATTGAGCGCCGAATCCGCAACTAAACCGCTTATTTTTAAGGTAAATTCGAACTTAACAGCACGGATAAAGGATTCGTTAGGACTAAGGCGCGACACTTAGGGTTCAAAGGTGTTTCTACACCTGAAACCCGGGCTCAGGCCCCAAGGATCAAGACCATGTCCGCCGACCTCATGTTGTCACAGCGTAACATACTGTCCGACGTCGACATCAAACGTCTGGTCAAGAGCGAGAATGCCGACGACCGCGCTGTCGCCACGCACAAGATCTGCCGCGTCATGGAACGCAGCGACATGACCGATATCGATCGGACGGCGGCCCAGGAAATCATCCGCATGCTGGCCCAGGACGCTGCCGAGCTGGTGCGTCGCGCCCTGGCGGTCACCCTGCGCACGTCAGAGCTGTTGCCGCACGACGTCGCCCTGAAACTGGCCCAGGATGTCACGACCGTCGCGGTCCCGGTTCTCACCCATTCGCCGCTGTTCAGCGATTCCGACCTGCGCGAAATCATCCGTTCGGGCGGACCTGTGCGCCAGGTTGCGATCGCCAAGCGCGACGAACTGTCCGAAGCGGTCACCACAACCCTGGCCGAATCCGCTGTCGAAGAGGCCGTCGTCATCGCCTGCGCCAACGACAATGCCCGTTTCAGCGACGGTGGGATGAACCGCGTCATGGACCGTTTCGGCACCTCCGAAGTGCTGCACAGCGTGCTGATCAACCGCAAGGCCCTGCCGGTTTCGGTCAGCGAACGCCTGGTGCACATCGTCAGCGTTGCCCTGCGCGAGCAACTGGTCACCAAACACGCCATCAAGCCCGAAACCGCTGTCGAGATCGTCAAGGCGACCCAGGAACGCGCCACGCTCGACATGGCCGACCAGACGGGCGCCAGCATGGACCCGAAGGGCCTGGCCAAACACCTGATGACGACGGAACGCCTGACGCCGTCCCTGATGCTGCGCGCCCTGGCGCGCGGTCACATGGGCTTCTTCGAACATGCCCTGGCGGAACTGTCGGGCGTGCCGCACGAACGCACCTGGCTGATGGTGCACGACGCCGGCAGCCTGGGATTCCGCGCCATCTACGACCGTGCCGGCCTGCCGGGCCGCATGTACCAGACCTTCCGTGCGGCGGTGCAGACCTATCAGGCCCTGATGGCCGAAGCCGGCCACCTCGACCCCGTGCGTTTCCAGGAACGCCTGATCGAACGTTTCCTCACCCAGGTACCGTTCGCGCCGCGTGAAGACCTTATCTATCTCTATGAGCGCCTCGACCGTGACTCGAAGGGACGGCGCTGGAACAAGGTCCAGGAGTCCGCCGGACCGGGCATGACCATTGCCCCGCGCGCCGCGGCTTAATATCAACCTGCAAAGGTGCAGGTCGATATTCGCTTTATTTCAGCTCAAGCGCCGCATGGCTCGCGCAAACGTGCGCGGCGGGCGGTCGCCCTTGCCAAGCTGCAATGAGTCAACGTCATTGCGGCTTGGAATAAAGCCCACATCACAACAGCAAAAAGGCGGCCCGACGGCCGCCTTTTTTAATACCTTTACCAGACCAAACCTACGCCTTGTCGACCTTGTCGAGATGTTCCTTGACGCGCGCTTCCAGGGTTTCCGCCAGGACGCGGCCCATGGGATGGTTCTCGGCCTTGATCTGGTCACGCACAACGGCGCGGACGGCGTCGAGATGGGCGTCGACCAGGATGCGCGGGGCTTCGGCGCGCTTGGTCTCGTCGTCCATCATCTTGCACAGCGAGCCGCAGATACGCGTGATCAGCGGATAGCCGTAGGTCGTACCCAGACCCTTCAGGTCGTGGGCGCGATAGAACAGTTGTTCGGCATTTTCGACCGTCAGGCCCTCGACCTTGATCTGTGCCTGCACGTCCTCGAGCTTCTTGACTTCGTCCAGCAGCCAGGAGTCGAACTGGGTCGACAGGTCGGCCAGCGCGGCTTCGGCCTTGGCGATCGATTCGGCGTCGAGTGCGCCCAGGCGTCCACCGACCTTGGCGCGCAAGGTGTTGGGGACCTGAATGATCTGGGCTTTTTCCTGCATGGTTACTCCTGAGGCTCCGGCAATACAGTCGATATCGCCATCACAGTAAACCAAGGTCGTTTAATAAGCGTTGATACGATTCTTTTAGCGCAACCCGGCAAGGCATCTAGGCGATGAATTGTTCCGCCAGGACGCGTTCATCATAGCCCTTGCCGGCATCGAATAGCAGAGTGGCCTTCAGATCCTCGGCCTCGGCGATGTCGACGCTGACGACATTACGCACATCATAGGTGTCGGCCGTGGCGCTGATGGGGCGCTTGTCGACCTCAAGCGCTTCGAAACGGACGCGGGCGGTATGCGGCAGGATGGCGCCGCGCCAGCGGCGGGGCCGAAAGGCGCTGATTGGAGTCAGGGCCATCGCCTTGGCCGTCAAGGGAATGATAGGGCCATGCGCCGACAGGTTATAGGCCGTCGATCCCGCGGGGGTCGATACCAGGGCGCCGTCGCAGATCAATTCGTCCAGGCGTTCCTTGCCGTCGATCAGGATGCGCAGCTTGGCGCCCTGGTGCGACTGGCGCAGCAGTGACACTTCATTGAAGGCCAGGGCACGGTGCTCACGCCCGTCGCGACCGGTGGCGACCATGCTCAGCGGGCTGATCAGGGTGCTCTCGCTCTTAATGATTCTATCCATCAGATTGTCTTCGGAAAAATCATTGAGCAAAAAGCCGACGCTGCCGCGGTTCATGCCGAAAATGGGCATGCCGTCCTTCAGGTAGCGGTGCACGGTCTGCAGCAGGAATCCGTCGCCGCCCAGCGCCACGACGACGTCGGGATTGGCCGATGCGCCGTACAGGGCCTTGAGGCGCGCGCAGGCGGCCTGGGCTTCGGGGCGGTCGGATGCGGTGAAGTCGAGGCGCAGTGACATGAGGCGTTGTAGCCTGTTTAAGCCGGTTTTGTCATTTTTTTTTAGCTCAAACGCCGCGTGGCTCGCCGCAACGCGGCGGCGGCCATGAAGCGTCTTTTCGCGCCCTTGCCAAGCGCGATGAGTCGTCGTCATCGCGGCTTGGAGTATAGAAATTGAAGGGTTACACCGGCAGCATGGCGCGTAGTTTCTGCTGCGCTGCATCACGCGGTAGGGCGAAGAGCGACAGGATCAACGGGCGATGGGCGTCGTTCAAGGCGGGCGCACCGCCATGGGCGGCCTGCCAGAAGGTCAAAAGGTGCAGAAAGACGGCGCGATCCAGGCCGAGCGCGCGAAATGTCAGGGCCAGCGGCACGGCCGACGGGCTTTCGAGCACGTTTTGCAGCGTCGGCGCCTTAACATGCAGCCGCCTGGCGGCTTCCTTGCAGAAACGCGCAATGTCCTGGTTGCGCATCAGCATCAGGAGCTTGAGATTGCTGTGGCTGTCGCAGGCCATGGGATCCAGTTCGCCACGCGGCATGCCATAACGTTCGACCAGGGCATCGACCAGGGCTGGGCGTTCGGCGGCCAGGCGTTCCAGTCGTGTCCGGTCTTCGGCGTCGAGATCGATACCGGTATTGCGCACCAGGGCGACCAGGACGCTGTCGTGACCGCTCTTCATCAGGGCGCGTACGACCCGCCATTCAAGGCCTGGTCTCTGGGCGATCAGAATGTGATGGGCTTCGCCGGTGGCGGCGATCAGGGCCAGCAGGGCGGCCGTGTCGAGAGAGGGCAGGGACGACCGCAGCATAGGGGCGGCCAGATCGACCGGCATGCGGCACAGGCGGACGATGAGGTCGTGGTCGGAGCGGATCGGGCCGTTGCCGGCGACCGGCCGGGTTTCACAGCGCGGTGTATGAAAGGTAATGCCGTGGAAGTCTGTATGGGTTACCGGAACCGGGGTTTCGGGTATCAGTGGGGGGGAACTATACTGTAAGGCCGGCACGGCACGCTCCGATGCGAATCTGATGAGAGTGTGCGCCGTCAGGGTGAACAGTTGTTTAACGGGGGCACAACCGTTGCGCGCGATATGTAAATCGCGTGAAAACCCCGTGTGTTAATCTTGTTTCAATTGACATGTCCTAAATTGGTCAGACGAATAAGTTTTGATATCCCCGTAGTTTAGTACCCAACAAGGGCAGTCTATGTCCGGTAGTGACCAGGAAACTCCAAGGAATACCATGGGCACTCAGGCTTCGGCCGGGGTCGCGCAGCGTTCCTCCGTTCTTGCCCGCCCTCCCGTGGGCGGCAGCGAACGGCTGATGCTGCAGCAGCGCGAGGCGGTGGAGATCGTCGAAAGGCTGCGCGAAACCCATGTCGATGTGCAGGGGCATGCCTTTCTGCTGAAGCTCGATACCCTGATCGTTCGGTTGGGCGCCAAGTGGGAGAGCAAATGCGATCTGGTGTTCGAACACCTGAAGACCGGTTTCGAAAAGCCCTACGCCGAGCCCAACTGGTGCATACCGCTGAATGGCGATGCCTGGCTGGCCATGTTGCCGCAGTTGGGATCGCGCAAAGGCGCGCTGGCTGTTGCCGACATGTGGCGCGAATTATGCGGCTTCTTTGTCGGCGACATGTCGGCGCTCGAGGTCCCTATCTATGAGGTTCATGTGGAGGACGTCGACAGTCTGCTGATCACCAAGATCGATTTGAACAGCTATTTCGGTCCCGGCGAAAGCGACAGCCTGCCGTTGAAAGCGCGTAACGGCAGCTTTCACAATGAAGGCGCAGATGGCGGAGCGGCCGCCAATCCCCTGGCCAATGCCGTGCCGATTCAGCGTCCGGTCATTGTCGCCGCCACCGTCTCCTATGCCGGCCGGACCCTGAAGGTTGCCAGCTCGATCGAACCTCTGTTCGAGATGAAGAAGATGGTGATGATCGGCCACCGCTGCGAAGCGATGGTCATGGAACATCTCGACAGCACCCTGCTGGATCGCAAGCATCTGGCCAATCTCGACTGGAACCTGCGCGAGCAGGTTGACCTGGTCAATATCGACCAGGGTCTGAAATTGCTGCGCATGCGCACCCCCGAACAACGCAAGATGATGATGGTGGTGCCGGCGGCCTTCTCGACCTTCGCCTCGGCACGGGCCCGGCAGAAGATCACGGTCGAAGTCGCCAAGGCTGCCGCCGAGATGGGGCTGAAGGTCCTGTTCGAAGTGCGCGGGCTGGACGGTGTGCCGCCGCATCGCGTGCTGGAAATCGTCTCGATGATCAAGCCGTTCTGCATGACCGTGGTCGGCTCGGTCAGCCCTGACCGCAAGACCATATCGGGCCTGAACAAGTGTGGCCTGTCGGGCGTTTGCATCGAATATGACGGCGCCAAGCGTGACGAAGAGGGGCTGAAGGACTATCTCGGAACGCTCAGCGCCGCGGCCAAGCTATCCGCCGGCGCCTGCATGGTCCAGGGTTTTGACAATTACCGCCAGATGGCGGTGGCGCGCCTGGCCGGGGTGACGCACGCCAGCATGAAGACGGCGGCCCTGATGTCGCCAAAGGGCGCCGCCCATATCGCCACCAGGGCGGCCGATGCCTTG
Source organism: Asticcacaulis sp. P2_C5 (assembly GCF_056404555.1). Taxonomy (NCBI): domain Bacteria; kingdom Pseudomonadati; phylum Pseudomonadota; class Alphaproteobacteria; order Caulobacterales; family Caulobacteraceae; genus Asticcacaulis; species Asticcacaulis sp. P2_C5. Next base: position 193,431 of record NZ_JBFUDU010000011.1, on the reverse strand, counting down.
CGCGATACCGAGATCGCCCTGCCGGGCATGCTGCCGGAAGCTTAGAGCCGGCCTGCTCAAAGTCGATGTATTGATCCATATCGTCTGGTAAGGCGGCGGGCGGCCGACCATAGCAGGGCTTTGGAATAGACACGATGGAACGGCAGCAGAAGGTGAAAGCCCAGGCCGAGCCAGGCCTTGCCGTCGGGCCGTATGTGCGCCGGGACGATGGCTGAGCCGAAGTAAAGGCGCGTCGTGCCGGTTGTCGTATCCAGCACGACCATCAGCCATGAACGCGTCTTGTTCATGAAATCGCACATGACGATCTGGTCCGCCGTGCGGGCCTCGACGGTCCAGGCGGCGAACTTGGTGATCTCGCCATACGCCAACAATGCCGCCTGGGCGTCGGTTGACGGCCTGGCCACCAGAAGCGCCAGGATCAGCCGTTCCAGCTTGAATAAAGGCGTCGTGTAGAAAGCGTCGATATAGTCGGCCAGGTCGACGGCAAACGGCAGGTCGATGCTGTAGCTGTCGGTATAGGCCCTGGCGTCGCGATAGCCGGCCAGAAGCGACGGATCGGGCAGGGGGGTGACGGTTGTCACGGTCATGGGGGACGCCTTTGCGGCTGCGCAGCCCGTTATCGCATAGGCAGGACGCACACGCAGCCGGACAAAACGCCACGGCCCGCAACTGCTCAGCATTGCGGCCATAAACGCAACCTTACCGAAAATTAACCTGCCCCCCCGTGACAAATCCGGGCTACCCGTCATAATCATCGTATAAAACTAAGCCGACTATCTCAGGGCCAGGGGAATGCCATGCTGCGTATCGAAAACCTGATCCACGTTTACGGCAACGGTGTGCGCGCCCTGGACGGCGTCAGCCTCGACCTGCCGACCGGCATGTTCGGGCTACTCGGCCCCAACGGGGCAGGCAAGTCCAGCCTGATGCGTTGCGTGGCGACGCTTCAGACCCCGACCTCGGGCAGCATCCAATTCGGCGATATCGACGTCATCGCCCAGCCGGAAAAGCTGCGCGAGCGACTGGGCTATCTGCCGCAGGATTTCGGCGTCTATCCGCGTATCTCGGCCTATGCCATGCTGGACCATCTGGCCGTACTGAAAGGGCTGTCGAATCTCAACGAACGCCGCGACACGGTGTGCGCCCTGCTGGAACAGGTCAATCTGTGGGGCGTGCGCAACAAGGCCCTGGCTGGGTTTTCCGGCGGCATGCGCCAGCGCTTCGGCATCGCCCAGGCATTGTTGGGTAATCCCAAGCTGATCATCGTCGACGAACCGACCGCCGGCCTCGATCCGGAAGAGCGCAACCGTTTTCTCAACCTGCTGGCCGGTATCGCCGACGACGTGGTGGTTATCCTGTCGACCCATATCGTCGAAGACGTCGCCGACCTGTGTCCGCGCATGGCGATCCTGGCGGCCGGCCGAATTCAACTGGACGGCGCGCCGCTCGATCTTATCTCGTCGCTGAAGAACCGCATCTGGAAGAAGACAATCGAGCGCGCACAGCTTGCCGACTACAAGGCGAAATACACCCTGATCTCGCAGCGCCTGTTCGCCGGAAAGACCGTCATCCACATCGTGGCTGACAGCGATCCGGGCGACGGCTTCGAGCCGGTGATAGGCTCGCTGGAAGACCTCTATTTCATGACCATCAACGCTCCGGCAAAGGCGGCGTAAGATGTTGAAATCCATCGTCGGATTCGAACTCGGCTATCAGCTCAGAAGTCCGACCTTCTGGGTGTCGTTCATCATCTTCCTGCTGCTCGGCTTCGCCATGATGGCGACGCCGCAGATCAGCATCGCCGCCGGCGCCAATGTGCACAAGAATGCGCCGATCACCATCATCGTCGCCCTGTCGGCCCTGACCACCTTCTTCATGTTCGTGACGACGGCGTTTGGCGCCAATATCGTCATCCGCGACCAGGAAACGGCCTTCGGACCCTTGCTCTACACCACGCGCATGAGCAAGTCGGACTATGTCTTCGGCCGGACGATTGGTGCCTTCCTGGTCTGCGCCCTGTGCCTGCTGTCGGTGCCCTTGGGCGTGCTGATCGGCACATTGATGCCGTGGATCGACAAGGAGACGCTGGGCCCCGTCAATATCGCCTACTACGCCTGGCCCTACTTCGTCGTCGCCCTGCCGACGGTGCTGTTCCTGGTGGCGGTGTTTTCCAGCGCCGCGACGCTCACCAAGTCGATGATGGGCAGCTATCTGACGGCTGTCGCCTTGCTGGTCATCTATATGACGCTGAGCGCGTTTGCCGGCAAAAGCGAATTCGCCCGGGACCTCTATGCCTGGCTCGATCCGTTCGGCGGTGGCGCCATATCAAAGGTTGCGCGCTACTGGACGGCCGAAGAGAGCAATACCAAGCTGCCACCGCTCATCGGTGTTATCCTGTGGAATCGCCTGCTGTATGCGGCGCTCGGCATTGGCCTGGTCTTTCTGACGCGGGCCATGCTGCGCTTCGACGCCGTGGGCATCAAGGCCAGCAAGGCGATGAAGCTGAAGCAGAAGGCGGAGGTGACTTCCAACCGCCCGATCACCGGCCCGCTGGCCTCGCCGCGCTTCGGCTTGGCCAGCGACCTGGCCATATTGGTCAAGCGCACGCGGTTCGAGGCGGCCCAGGTCTTTACCGGCCCGGTCTATTTCATCCTGATGCTGCTGGCCATCGCCCTGACCGTCCTGTTGACCTTCAGCGCCGACCAGATCTACGGCACGGCCGTCTATCCGGTAACGCGCGTCATGGCGTCGGTGGTGAGCAGCGGCTTCGCCCTGTTCGCCATGATCGTCGCCATCTTCTACAGCGGCGAACTGGTCTGGCGCGAACGTGGCCGCCGCATCCACGAGATCATCGACTCCACAGCCATTCCCAACTGGGCCCATCTGGTGCCGAAGGCCCTGGCCCTGATCATCGTCCTGGTCTCGACCCTGTTGGTCTCGGTCGTTGCCGACATGGTCGTTCAGACCGCCAAGGGCTACACCAATTTCGAGCTCGGCAAATACCTGTTGTGGTACGTCCTGCCCATGGGGGCTTCGTTCAGCCTGATGGGCATATTGGCCATCTTCGTCCAGTCGCTGTCACCCAACAAGTTTGCCGGCTGGGCCTTCATGGTCGTCTACCAGATACTGACCATCGTCGCGAACCAGTTGGGCCTCAATCACCATCTTTACCTGTACGGCAGCGGCCCGTCCTTGCTCACCTCCGACATGAACAATCTCGGCCAGTTCTGGATCGGCTGGCTGATGTTCAAGCTGTACTGGACGGCCTTCGTTGTGATGCTGCTCGTCGTGGCGCACCTGCTGTGGCGCCGCGGCGTGGCGTCGGGCATGATGGCGCGGCTGAAACTGGCGTCGGCGCGACTGAAAGGGCCGGCCGGAGTAATCCTGGCGGCGGCCGCGGTGGTCTTCGTCGCTCTGGGCGGCTATATCTTCTACAACACCAATGTCCTGAACGTCTACACGACCCAGAAACAGGGTGAAAAGGACCAGGTCGCGTTCGAAAAGATCTTTGCCAAGGTGGCCGGCCAGCCCGTGCCCAGCATCGACGAAGTCAAGCTGAAGGTCGACCTCTATCCGCACGACCTGCGCCTGGCGTCCCAGGGCAGCTACGTCCTGGAGAACAAGACCACGGCGCCTATCACCCAGGTCTATCTCGCCTCGCCGGCGGAACTGGGTTACGGCAAGCTCGCCATTGATGGCGCCCACCAGGTGAAGGTGTGGTACAATTACGGCGTGCGCAAATTCGTTTTCGACCGGCCGATGGCGCCGGGAGAAAAGCGCCTGCTCAGCTTCGAGGCATCGCTGGCGCAAAAGGGCTTCGGCAATGACGGCATCACCACCCGCATTGTCGATAATGGCACCTTTGTCAGCAATTTCGAGTTCGCGCCGCGCATCGGCATTCCCGATGCCCAGGCCATGCAGGACAAGCGCCTGCGCCGCAAGTACAAGCTGCCGCCGCTGAAACGCATGAACACCCTGGAAGGCCCGGCAGGGCTCGAGCGCAACTATATCGGCGCCGACTGGACGCTGTCGGACATCACGGTCTCGACCGTGGCTGACCAGACGCCGGTGGCGCCCGGTTACAAGACATCGGACGTGACGAAGGATGGCCGCCGCACGGCGCGTTTCGTGTCCGAGGCACCGATCCTCAACTTCTTCTCGGTGCAATCTGCACACTACCAGGAAAAGCACGTCAAGCACGGCGATATCGATCTGACCGTCTATTACGATGCCCAGCACCCTTACAATGTCGATCGCATGCTGTCCGCCATGGGGGCGTCGCTTGACTACTACCAGGCCAATTTCTCGCCGTACCAGTTCCGCCAGGCGCGCATCCAGGAATTCCCGGCCTATGCGACCTTCGCCCAGTCGTTCGCCAATACCATTCCCTATTCGGAAGGCATCGGGTTCATTGCCGACGTCCGCAATGCGGACAAGATCGACTACACCACCTATGTGACGGCCCATGAAATCGGCCACCAGTGGTGGGCGCACCAGATCGCCGGCGCCGACAAACAGGGCTCGGAATCGCTGTCCGAAACCCTGGCGCAATATTCGGCCCTGATGGTGATGGAAAAGCTGTATGGCCGCGACAAGATCCGCCGCTTCCTGAAGTTCGAGCTCGACACCTACCTGCTTAACCGCCAGCTCGATTCCGATGAGGAAATGCCGCTGTATCGCGTGCAGCATCAGCAATATATCTATTACAACAAGGGCTCGCTGGTCATGTACCTGCTGAAGGACCGGCTGGGCGAGGACAAGGTGAATGCCGCCCTGCGCACTCTGCTGGCCGATCATGCCTTCAAGGGCGCGCCTTACCCGACCTCGCTTGACCTGGTCGCCGCCCTGCGCGCCCAGGCCCGGCCGGAGGACCAGGCGCTGATCACCGACCTGTTCGAAAAGATCACCGTGGTCGACCTGCGCGCTCGCGACGCCAAGGTCGTCAAACGTAAGGACGGCCGGTTCGATGTCACCTTTACGGTTGAGGCGCACAAGGCCTATTCGGGCGGCAAGGGCAAGGAAACCGACAGTCCGTTCAACGAGCCGGTCGATATCGGCCTGTTCACCGCGAAGCCAGGCGAAGGCAAGTTCAATGCCCGCGACGTCATCTCCCTGGCCCGTCAGACGATCCACAGCGGTGTCCAGACAGTGACCGTGACGGTCGACCGCAAGCCGACCTTTGTCGGTGTCGATCCGTACAACACATGGATCGACCGCGACTCCGATGACAATGTCCTGCCGGTAAGTTGAGGGACGCCTGACCTGTCTTTGCCCACCCCGTTCACGAGGAGGCTGGGCACCGTGGCGAGCGACGCCGTCGGCCTATGGATAAAGCGATCGCCGGCAATGTTCGACCTATCTTTGCCCACCCCGTTTACGGGGAGGGTGGCGCGAAGCGCCGGGCGGGGCACTTTCTTTCGACGGTAGTTGGCATAATTCTACGCCTTTTCTTCTTCAAACCTGCCTTCCTGTAAAAAACGCCGTAAACCGTATTTAGCGCTTGAAACGCCGATAAAAATGGCTATGTTCCGCGCCTCACCGCCGGGGCTACCAAGACCGGTGCGTTACGAAATGGTTCGGGTGTGTAGCTCAGTTGGTAGAGCAGCTGACTCTTAATCAGCGGGTCCACGGTTCGAGTCCGTGCCCACCCACCATTTTCTTTTCCTGTTTTTCAATAGGCTGTCGATTTAGCCCGTTTGGGCTCTGATCCCGTGATGCCGTGTGGGCAAGGCCGGACTTTGTGAAATCGAATTAACTTGCCTGACGCCGTTAGCCGACCGCACCTATGCCAGGTTATTGGCCATAGGAAAAGGAACGGAACATGATACGCAGACTGCTTGCCGCAATAACGACCAGCGCTGTTGTCCTGATGGCTAATCCGGCTGCGGCGGAAGGCCTGCCAAAGACAGACCCTCTCTACCAGACGATCCTTGGTCTGGACCTCAGTTTGTTTGGCGCGTCGAACGCATGCGACATTGCTGCCTTTTCTGCTCTGATCGCCGACGACATTGAGTTTTATCACGATAAGTCGGGCTTAAGCACCGGCAAGGCGTCGCTCGTGTCCGCGACCGAAAAGAACCTCTGCCACAAGGTACGACGTGAACTTGTCCAGCAGACCTTCGAGGTTTATCCCCTGGCCAACTATGGCGCCATGGAAGTCGGTCAGCACACCTTCTGCAATTTGGTGGAAACACCTGTCTGCGCGCCGGCGACCAATGGGGACGGCAGGTTCGTCATGCTATGGCGTAAGGATGGCGACACCTACAAACTGGCGCGCGTCATCAGCTACGATCACGTGTCCAGTTGGGAGCGCGACGCGAAGACAATGCCGGCGCAATAGCGAGGAGCACTGTTCCGGGATTGGGGCTCAGCGGGCCGAGACGGCGATGGCATTGACGACCGCGTCGCTGAACGCCCAGTTGAACCCGACGATGACCAGGGCGCCCAGCATTGGCCAGCCATGTCACCGAAGTTATCCTTTTTCCGCGGGTGACAAGTGGGGGTTACCAATTCTATAATTACGGACATAGCTGGCTGAGAAATCAGGTTTGAGCGTCAGTTTGGGAGGGCTCTGATGCGATTTGCGTCCATCTTGATTTGTGCCATGTTCGCCGCGGCCGCACCGGCGTTGGCCGTCGACTCGCCCCCGCCCATACTCGCCACCATCCCTGTCATTCAACCGCGCACGGAAAATCCTCAATTAGATGCCGCGTTCGCGGCCGCGGCAGCCGGTGACGGCGAAAAAGCGGTGCAACTGCTGCGACCACTGGCGGAGGCGGGCGATGTGCGGGCGCAACTTACCCTGGGGCAGATATTCTGGAATGGCAAGATCACCACCCGGGACAACGCGGAAGCGGCGCATTGGTTCCAGAAGGCTGCCGACCTGGGATCGCCCCGTGCGCAGTCTGTCATGGGCATTTTCCACCTTACCGGCGATGGTGTACCCGCCGACGATGCCAAAGCGGCCGAATGGCTCGATAAAGCGGCCACAGGCGGCGACTACATCTCCCAGTACACGCTCGGTCAGATGTATATAGAAGGACGCGGCGTTCGAATTGACCCCGTCAAGGCCTACATATGCCTGACACTGGCACGGGATAATGGCAAGAACGAAGACGCCGCGATCGCGCAGACGCTTACCCAACTGGCGCGAGGGATGAAACCGGCGTCTATTGCCCAGGCGCAGTTCGAGGTCGGCCAGAGCTTCGAAAGCGGCCGCGGCGTCAGGCTCGATTTAATTGCAGCCTCAACCTGGTATGCAAGGGCGGCCCACGCGGGAAGTCGCGTTGCATTGAAACGGCAGACTAAAGCGCCGGCTTTGCCGCCCCCAGTCATTGACACGGCCGTGCACCCCAGCGGCGTGGCGCCTGGCGCGAATCTGGAGCAACAGCGGGCCTACATCGGATTAAGCATCATTCCAATCAACGACGACATCGTCGCTGCACTGAACCTCAAGAGCCGCGACGGCGTCTATGTCGCTGAACTGGCGCCCGACCAGGCCGGCGTGCGAGGCGGCCTGCGTCCCGGCGACATCATTCGCGCTTTCAACGGCGCACCGGTGCGCGTCGCCGTCGATCTGACAGGGGGCCTTGCGAAGGCGCACGCCGGAGACAAACTTGTCTTCGGCGTAGAGCGCAACGCCAAGGCGATTGACATTGTTGTGATGGCGACGGCGCGCCCCCTGGAGCCGCTGCCGCTACGGACGCCCGCCAAGTCACAGTAATGCAGCCACAAGGCAAGTCAGCGACTGGGAATTCCAGTTTAAGGGAGCAGACTCGTTAATGCGGACACGAGCCAGGGAAGTCAGGGTTACAGACGTGCTATTCCGGGATTGTGGCTTAGCGGGCCGAGACGGCGATGGCATTGACGACCGCGTCGCTGAACGCCCAACTAAACCCGCCGACGATGAGGCCGCCCAGCAGCCGCCCGGCATTGGCCAGCCGGTACGGATCATCCAGCGCAAAACTGACGCGTGGCTGCAGGCCGCCCGTACGCATCCGGATATCCTTTTTGGGCATGATGAAGGCCCCGGCCAGAACCAGGACCAGCGCCGGCGGCACGATCCGCCACAGGGCCGGAACCGCCAGGTTCGTGGCCAGGAAGGCGTGTCGGGCGTGAACAATGACGCCGTCGCCGTCTGGCGTTTCTGGTAGATATCTGCCGAGTGTGCCGTCGATGTGCCAGAACAGCCAGACGATCAGCCCGATGCCGGCGAAAACCAGACCATGGCCGATCAGATTACGGGCGATATTGCTGCGGTCGAAGGGTTTCATGCAGGCTCCTGCGTCACGCGATTTTACAAGACGCAAGACTTCGGCGACATGTTAAGGAATGTCGAAATAGCACGACGATGGTTCCTGAACTATTCTGAAAATGTCTCCCCCCCTTTTGATCGTAATATATTTGGAAATTAGCCATGTCTGTATTCGTATCTCTCTACACGTCCGAATCGAAAGAAAGTGTTGAGGTAAAATTAAATGGAATTAGAATATCCTATGACATGGTCTATATGGGAAAATTTTTACTGTCAGAGGTTTTGGACATCAGTGAGACTGGGCTGGAAATTGCTCTCGAGCATAATTTTTTCCCAACATGTCGGTTTGTAATAACTTTAAATGATAAGAGTGTTGCTGATTTAGTCGGAGAAGTTGTGTTTTTTATTAAAAAGGAATTTGAAGACGGTAAAATATTGGCTCTAATCAACAATGAAGTTGTAATATAGGGGCAATATTGTAAGCGCCCTGTATGTCTTGGCTGGCGATTACCCTGTGACAGAGCCTTGCGTGTCTCGTTCACGCCATATATCTTCGGAGGCGGACCTGATGAAAGCTTCGGCCACGGGGGATAAAAAGTTGGACGGGTTTAAGTGCTAAGGCCAGGACTTTTTCGATATTCGACTGGGCTGACGCGCCAAGGGATATTTTGATGCGCTTCTCATTGTACCAAAGGATATAGACCCAACCCTCCCAGATATGGCTGCACGCGCGAAAGGGGAGACCGATGCTGGTCCCATATGAAAAGTGGTTGCGCCCTTCGCTGGTGCTGGGCGGACTCACGTTGCTCGTCCATCTGTTTTTCAATACCGGCTACGGCATTTCACGTGACGAACTGTACTTCATCGTCTGTGGGCAGAGGCTGGCCTGGGGCTATGTCGATCAGCCGCCGCTCGTGCCGATGCTCGCGGCCTGGTCTTACGCGCTGGCGGGAGATTGGCTGATCGGCTTCCGCTTGATACCTGCGCTGGCCCTGTCGGCGACCGTGGCGATGACAGCCGAGTTTGTCCGCGTGGCCGGTGGCGGGCGTTATGCCCAATGGCTCGCAGGACTTTGCACGGCCTTGGCACCGCTATTCCTGGCCATGGGCATGATCTTCACCACGGACACCTTCCAGCCCATCACCTGGCTGGCCTGCGCCTGGATTTTGGTGCGTTTGGAGCAGACCCGCGACCAGCGATGGTGGTTGGCGTTCGGCGTCGTTGTCGGGTTCAGCTTGCTCAGTAAGTACATGATGGCCTTCTATGTGGTGGCACTGGCCATCGGACTGTTGGCGACCCCGCTTCGCACCTCCCTGCTCAAGCCATGGGTTTATGCCGGCGCGGCGCTTGCCGCGGTTATCGTGCTTCCCAACATTCTTTGGCAGCAATCCCACGATTGGCCCTTTATCGAATTGGGCAAGGCCGGCGTGAACGGCAAGAACATTGCACTGTCGCCGTGGAGCTACTTTACGCAGCAACTCATCCTGATGGGGCCTTTGGCGGCGCCGGTTTGGCTTTCAGGTCTGTGGATGGGATTACGTAAGCCCAGCTTTGCGGCTTTCCGCGCCCTGCCCATCGCCTATGTCCTGCTGTTCGCGTTTTTCGTCGTCAACCACGGCAAATCGTCTTACCTCACATCGATCTATCCGGTCCTTCTGGCGATGGGCGCGATAGCGATCGAAGGCTGGATAGTTAATGCGGTTGTGCGCGGCGGCGCTCTCGTGGCGATCGCGATTTCCGGCGCCGTGAGTACGCCGTTCGCCCTTCCAGTCATGTCCGAAGAAGCGTTCATCCGCTACTCCACCGCGCTGGGCATGTCGGCATCCTCCACCGCAGGCGAGAACCAGGCGCAGGGAAAGCTGCCGCAGCTCTTTGCCGATATGCATGGCTGGCCTGAAATGGCGGAGAAGGTCGCCAAGGTCTATTGGTCGCTGCCGCCGCAAGATCGCGCCAGGGCGGTGTTCTTCGGCTCCAATTACGGCGAGGCCGCCGCCATCGACGTCTATGGAAAACGTTTGGGCCTGCCGCCGGCCGTCAGCGGTCACAACAATTATCACCTTTGGGGACCGCGCGGGCATGACGGTAGCGTTGTGATCATCATCGGCGGCACCCCGTCGCAATATGCCAGCCTGTTTGGCTCGGTCGTTCTCGCCGGACGGACCGATAGTCCGTATGCCATGCCATACGAAACGGACCAGCCCATCTACGTATTACGCGACATGAAGCCCCCTCTCGGGACCTATTGGCCCGAGACGAAGCACTACCAATAGGCCCAACGAACATAACGCGTCAGACACGTGACCCTAGATCAGCCACAGCAGGTCGCCTTCGATCCTGAGCTTGCGGGCAGCGCAAAGGCCTTCCAGGGCACGGGAAAAGCGCATCCTGGCGGCGCTGGATTTGGTGTCTTCCGCCAGGCCCATGGCCAGGGATTTCAGCCGAACCTGCTCCCGGGTCACAGCCTTCATCCACGGTTTTTGGCCTTCGATGGTGGCGGGGAGGGGGAGCGTCTTTTCGTGGTCGGTCACATAACTGACGGCGGTCAAAACCAGCGCTTCGGGCGGTTTCAGAGACCGTGACCGCTTCTGCCGCTCAGGCCTGTCCGACACCGGTTCAAAGGCCACGACACACGAGGTCAGCTCATCGCCGTCGTCATCGACCATACCCAGCCCGACCTCTTCCAGCCGAAACGCGACCTGGCCGCCATCGATGCCGTTCTTGACCTTGGCAAAGGTGACAACGCGCAGACCGTCATCGTCGGTCGAGCGTTCCACGGTCAGGGTGGCGTCCGAATTGGCGTCGAGGCCGGACCAGCCGCGGATACCCTTGTCGGCGCCGGCCTTGCCGAAGTGGGCGACCACCAGGACCAGCGCCCCGGTCGAGCGAGCCACGTCTTCCAGGGCGTGGAAGGCGCGCGACATGTCGGCGGAGCTGTTCTCATCGGCCCCCGGTGCGCAGCGTGACAGGGTATCGATCACCACAACGCCCAGATGGGAGCCGATCGCACCAAAGCGATCGGACGCGGCGTGCAGCGCCTTTTTCAGATCGTGCACGGCGGAAGGGTCGAGCAGGTTCAGCCCCTGGCCGATCAGCTCGAACGGCATGGGCGTGGCGCGGTGGTGTTTCCGGCGCCAGGCCAGAACGCGGGCGCGGCAGCCGTTGTCGTCCTCGCCTGCGATATAGACAACGCCGGCGCGTCTGGCCTTTGCGCCGAAGATCTTCGGTGCGCCCGCCGCCAGGCGCAGGCAGGTATCGAGCGCCAGGAAGCTCTTGCCGGCCTTGGTCTGGCCGACGATAAAGCCGACGCCTTTCGACGGCAGGACGCCCTTGATCAGCCAGGGCGACGCCACGGGTGCCACCGCAGCGAAGGGCTCGGGATTGTAGCGTGAGGTTTTAGTGTCGAGCGATTGGATCTTGTCCAGTTCGGCGCCGTAATGGGCCAGGACATGGCCGACCGGTCCGCCCTTGGCCAGTTCGCGCACCATCTGGTCACCGAGCAAAGCACCCTGCCGGGCCTTCCATATCTCGATCAATTCCGCCGCCAGGGTGGGGACCGTATTGGCCGGTGGCGCCTTGTCGATAAGGTCGGCGAGATAGCCCTTGCCGCCCATGGACGCGAACTCCGGATCGGCCTTCAGGCGCGATACGACGACCGAGGGAGCGATGTCGCCGCCGGTCAGGGCCAGGTCCTGGATCAGGTGCCACATCCGGCCAAGCACAGGCGAGGCGAAGTGGTCGGCCGTGACGCCGTGGGCGTTGTTGACGGCGGCCGGAATGTTGAGGCAGGCCCCGCACAGGGCCTGCTCGACCTCGACGGTTGATTGCCTCTACGGCGGGAAACTCTTCATCGCCGACAGCGGGAGCTCAGGTCTGCACGATCGCAGAGGCTGTTTTGACATTGGAATGCCCCTCACCCGGCGCTTCGCGCCACCCTCTCCCCGCAGGCGGGAAGAGGAGGTTTTAGCAGGTCGGTCCTTGGGGGGAGGGGCGCGGAGCGCTCATGGCTACGCGGGATTATCGCTTTCGATAACCTAGGCCTGCGCTGGACGGTCAGGCAGAGATAACACGCAACTTGTCCAGTTTAACGCCCTTAAGACCGAAATATTTTTGATGGTCCCGTCACAGCGTCACAACGGTCACACCCCTATAGGGGGCGTGTGACCGTTGTGACGCTTCGGGGTGTCGGCAAGGGCAGGGCGTCACGGGCCGTCACATCTGATATTTCGTGACGCTGTGACGCCGGATTGGCAGGCCTGGCAAGGGGAGATCGGGCCATGACATGGGCCCGCGTCACATAGAGCCGAACTATTTATTTTCAGGACTGGTCTGCCGGGCCGGCTTGAACTAGCTTCCGCGCCAACTTCTCACAGGCGCGCACCTCGACTCGCGCGCGCAAGAACGGGGAAACGATCTTGGTCGACGCGCCGAAACATCCGCCGAAGCCCCAGCGGCCGCCTATGCCCAGCCTTTGGCCCTTGCTCAAGCCCTATAAGGGTCAGATGGCCATAATGGTTGTCCTGACCGCGGCGGGCAATGCCCTGAACCTGGCCGTGCCGAAAGTGGCCGCCGACGCGATCGACGCCTTCACCGCCGGCCACCTTGACCTCACTACGTCCCTGATGGCGCTGACGGCGCTGGCGCTTGGCACCTTCGTGTTCGGCAATCTGCAAAACGTCGTACAGACCATAGCCTCCGAACGCGTCGCGCGCGACCTGCGCACGCAGATGGCCGGCGTGGTCTCGCAACAGACCTATTCCGCCGTCGAGACGATGACGCCGGCCAAGCTGCTGACCAATTTCACCTCCGATATCGACGCCATCAAGGGCTTTGTTGCCCAGGCCGCGCCGACCCTGATCTCCTCGGTGTCCGTGATCATCGGCGCCAGCGCCCTTCTGCTGTGGCTGAACTGGAAGCTGGCCCTGCCGGTGCTGGCCGTGCTGCCCCTGATCGCGGCGAGTTTCTTCGTGATCATCAGACGGGTGGGCAAGCTGTTCGGCCAGATCCAGGGCATGGTTGACGTCATGAACCGCGTGCTGACCGAGACGATTGTCGGCGCCCCGCTGATCCGCCTCGTCCATACCGAGGCGCGCGAGACGGCGCGTTTCACCGAGGCGGCCGAGAGCTCGCGCGCCATCGGCATGAAGATCCTGCGCCAGTTCGCTTCGATGATCCCGATGATCACCTTCCTGGCCAATGTGGCCGTCCTGATCATCCTCAGCCTGGGCGGTCATTTCGTCATCACCGGCGCGATGACCATCGGCCAGCTGTCGGCCTTCCTGTCCTATCTGACGATACTGGTCTTCCCGATCATCGTCATCGGCTTCACCTCCATGTCGATCAGCCAGGCCCGGGCCTCGTACATGCGTATTGGCGGAGTCCTGAACGCGCCACCGCCGCCGGCCCGGGGTGAAACGGCCCTGCCGCTGACCGGCGCCGTTGAGGTGAAGGACCTCGTCCTGGCCTATGGCGAGCGCCAGGTGCTGAAAGGCGCGTCGTTCAAAATCGCGCCGCGCTCGCGCACGGCGATTGTCGGCCCGACGGCGGCGGGCAAGTCGCAGCTTCTGTATGCGATGACCGGCCTGCTGTCGCCGACCTCGGGACAGGTGCTCTACGACGGGCGTTCGATCGACGACTATACACGTGAGAGCCTCTATGCCCAGATCGCCTTTGTCTTCCAGGACTCGCAACTGTTCAACCTGTCCTTACGCGAAAACATCGCCTTCAACAGCAAGGTTGACGAGGCGCAGCTGAACCGGGCGATCGAGACGGCGGAACTGCACGCCTTCATCGCCGGACTACCGCAGGGGCTGGAGACGGTGGCCGCTGAGCGCGGCCTGTCGCTGTCGGGCGGCCAGAAGCAGAGGATCATGCTGGCGCGCGCCCTGGCGCTGAACCCCAGGGTGCTGTTTCTCGACGATTTCACCGCCCGGGTCGACGTGACGACCGAAGCGCGCATCCTGGCCAATGTGCGGCGGAACTATCCCGACCTGACGCTGATCTCGATCACCCAGAAGATCGCGCCGGTCGAGGACTTCGACCAGATCGTGCTGTTGATGGAGGGCGAGGTGCTGGCCGTCGGCACGCACGACGAACTGGCCCATTCCAGCCCGGAATACGGCCAGATCCTGCGCTCGCAGCGCTCGACGGAAAGCTACGAGGTGGTGTGATGGACTATGCTCTCAAAGCCGCCGCGGCCGGCGAGACCCGCGAGACCCTGGGCTCGGCCTGGCGGGCGTTGAAGCCCCTGCTGGGCGACGAACGCAGCCACATCGTTGTCGCCGTGGCCTGCGTGATCGTCAGCACCGCTGCCAACCTCCTTGGGCCGGTGGTGACGGCGCGCATCATCGACACGGCCATCAAACACGGCGAGTACGGCCTGCTGCTACGCTATGCCGGCGTGCTCGCGGTCGTCTATCTCGTGGGGCTGGCGGCCCAGTATGTGCAGACACTGCGCATGGGCACGGTCGGGCGTAATGTGCTGTTCAAGCTGCGCGGCCGCCTGTTCGACAAGCTGTCGCGCCTGCCCATTGCCTTCTTCGCCCAGAACCGCGCCGGCGACCTGATCTCGCGGGTGAACAGCGACACCGACAAGATCAACCAGTTCTTTTCCCAGGCGCTGATGCAGATGTTCGGCAGCCTGTTCCGGGTCCTGGGGGCGGGGATACTTTTGCTGGTCCTCAACTGGCGGATGGGGCTGGTCGCGCTCGTCCCGGCGGTGGCCATGCTGGTCATCACCCAGCTCATGTCGCCATGGGTGAAGGGCGCCAACCGCAAGAGCCTGGAGAGCCTGGGGGCGCTGTCCGGCGATATCTCGGAGAGCCTGGCCAACTTCCAGGTGATCGTGGCCTTCAACCGGGTCGACTATTTTCGCGAGAAGCTGGACGCCGCCAATCAGCGCAACTACCGCGCCTCGGTGACGTCGGGCGTGGCGTCGGGCCTGTTCGCCCCGCTGTATACGCTGGCGGGGAGTGCCGGAGCCATCCTGGTGCTGGGGCTCGGCGTCTGGCTTATCCTTCACGGCCAGCTCAGCGTGGGCCTGCTGGTCGGCTACCTGCTGTATGTAGCGGCCTTCTATGACCCGCTGCGCCAGCTGGCGACGGTGTGGTCCAGCCTGCAGACCATGATGGCCGCGATGGACCGGGTATCCGAGGTGCTGAAGCTGGAGACCAACCTCGTGGAGATTCCGCAGTCCGCCGCGAAGGCCGCGACGCAGCCCGGAGCGCTTCTGGCCTTCGAAGACGTCGGCTTCGCCTATGCGGCTGGCAAGTCGGTGTTGGAATGCGTCAACCTGACGCTTGAGCGCGGCCGCACCTATGCCCTGGTGGGACCGACGGGTGGCGGCAAGACCACGACCGCCATGTTGATGGCGCGGCTTTACGATCCGACCCAGGGCACGGTGTATCTGGACGGGCGCGACATTCGCACCTTCACCGCTGCCGAGCGGGCTTCGAAAATCGGCTTTATCCTGCAGGATCCGTTCCTGATATCCGGCACGGTCCGTGACAATATCGTCTACGGCCACCCGGATCTCGGCGGCCTCGGCGCGGAGGCCCTGGTGGAACGCATGAAAGCCCTTGGGCTGTCGGGCTTCCTGGCGCGGTTCGGCGAAAGTGGTCTCGAGACACCGGTCAAGGGCGCGGGCGACGGCCTGTCGCTCGGCCAGAAGCAGTTGGTGGCCTTCCTGCGGGCTGTGATGCGCGCGCCGGAGATTCTGATCCTGGACGAAGCCACCGCCAATATCGATACTGTCACCGAGCAGATGCTCGAAGACGTTCTGGCCAGGCTGCCGGAGACCACCACCAAGGTGATTATCGCCCACCGGCTGAACACGATCCAGAACGCCGACGAAATCTTCTTCGTCGGCGGGGGCGCTGTGACCGCAGCGGGGTCGATGGCGCGCGCCATGGACATGTTGCTGGGCCACGAACGCACCTCGTAGGGGGTGTTCGAGCCGGCGGCGGAATGGGGCGTATCTTGTTGCGTTTTTCGGCTGTGGCAGGGTGGTAAAATCAGGTTATGAAAAGGCTGGCAATCAGGCGAGTCGGAGACGGATATGGCATTGCGGGACGTTACGGGCGCGGTCGATTTCGCCCATCTGGAAGCCTATACCCTGAACGACACGGTCGTCATGGAAGAGGTGTTGCGCTTGTTTCAGCAGCAGTGCGATCTGTGGGCGCCCTTGCTGGATAGCGGCCACGAAGGTTGGCGCGATGCCGCCCACACTTTGAAGGGGGCCGCCGCCGGTATCGGCGCCAATCGGCTGGCGGAGCTGGCTGGGGAGGCCGAGAAGGGCGATGCCGAAGGCGCCGGCGGACGTCTCGAAAGGGTCAAGGACGCGATGGCGACGGCGCTGATGGACGTCAGCGCCTATCTGCATGAGCTGCAACTGCGTGGGTTGCGGGGTTAAGCGCCTATCGTATTCGCCAATCTTTTTTGAAGCACCAAACTGCCAGTCCTCCACCGTAGCGTAGCGTTACGGGGGAGGTGTCGGCGCTTGTCGCCGACGGAGGGGGCGTTCTGGCGCAAAGTTCAACCTTTTCAAATGGTTCAGACATGCCATTAAAACAAACGAAAAAAGCCAAATAAGTAAGGACGCCCCCTCCGTCTCGACATGCATGAAGGCGCAGGCCTATGGCCTGGAGGCCTTCATGCTGCTCACCACCTCCCCCGTAACGCCCTGCGGGCTACGGTGGAGGACTGGTAGTGTAGTAAGACTTTGGCTCCCAAGATTGCCGCTTTGTAACTTGACGTGTGGGGTGTCGGCTAGAACTGTGCGGAGGAGCCTCACTCACGCCTAAAAAGTACAAGGTAGACGTCATGTCCCTTCGCCGCACCACGGCCCTGGCTGTTATTTTCGCCGTTTGCTTTTCCACCGCCACTCTCGCCCAGGAGGCCCGTCACGATGTCGACCAGGCCGGAATCGACAAGACCATCAAGCCGGGTGATGACTTCTACAAATATGCCAATGGCGCCTGGATCGCCACGGCCGAGATACCGGCCGACCGATCTAGCTACGGTCCGGCCGCCACGCTCAACGAAAAGACGGCCGTGCAGGTGCGCGACCTGATCGAACAGGCGGCCAGTGACGATGTCGGCCCGGGGCCGCTGGGCGACGTCATCCTCTTCTATACCAGCTATCTCGATGACGCGACGATCGAGGCGCGTGGCCTGACGCCGTTGCAGGGCGACTTCGACGCCGTCAACGCCATCAGCGACCGGACGTCGTTGTCGGCCTATCTGGGCGGCACCTTGCGCGCCGATGTCGACTCGCTGAACGCCACAGACTTTTATACCGACAACATCTTCGGCCTGTGGGCCCAGCAGGGTTTCCAAGACCCCGATCATGTTGTGCCCTATCTCCTGCAGGGCGGGCTGGGCATGCCGGATCGCGACTACTATCTCGATCCATCGCCCAAGATGGCCGAGTTCCGGGTGAAATATCAGGCGCATGTCGCGAAGTTGCTGACCCTGGCCGGTATTGCGGATGCCGACGGCAAGGCGGCACGGGTCATGGCGCTGGAAACGGCCATGGCCGGGACCCATGCCAGCCGGCTCGATTCGATCGACGTGCAAAAGGCCAATAATCCCTGGACGCGGGCCGATTTCGACAGCAAGGCGCCGGGCCTGGACTGGAACGCCTATTTCCGCGCTGCGTCGCTGGACGGGCAGGCCAGGTTTATCATCTGGCATCCGTCGGCGATCACCGGCATCTCGGCCCTGGTGGCCAGCCAGCCGCTGGACGTGTGGAAGGATTATCTGACCGTCCGCCTGCTCGACCACTATTCGGCTGTCCTGCCCAAGGCCTATGCCGACGAAAATTTCGCCTTTTACGGCCGCACCCTGACCGGCACGCCGCAGATTCGCGAGCGCTGGAAGCGGGCGCTGGACGCCACCAACCTTGCCATCGGCGAAGAGGTCGGACAGATCTATGTCGCGAAATACTTCCCGCCCCAGGCTAAGGCGCGCATTCAGGCCCTGGTCGATGCCGAGGTCGCCGCCTACCATACGCGCATGGAGAACCTGACCTGGATGTCGCCGGCTACCAAGGAAAAGGCCCTGGCCAAGCTGGCCACGCTGCGGGTCGGGGTCGGCTATCCGGACAGGTGGACCGACTATTCCGGCCTCGAATTGAAGCCCGGCGATGCACTGGGCAATATCAAACGCGCCGAACTGTACAATTATCGTCTCAGCCTGGCCAAGCTTGGGAAGACGCCCGACCACGGCGAATGGGTGATGACGCCGCAGACGGTCGATGCCGTCAACCTGCCCATGGCCAATGCGCTGAACTTCCCGGCCGCCATCCTGCAGCCACCCTATTTCGACGCCGAGGCCGACGCCGCCTATAATTACGGCGCCATCGGTTCGGTGATCGGCCACGAGATCAGCCACAGTTTCGACGACCAGGGCGCTCAGTTCGACGCGGAAGGCCGGCTGAGCAACTGGTGGACGCCGGAGGACCTGGCGCATTTCCAGGCGGCGGGCGAGGCCCTGGCCAAACAATATGACGCCTATTGCCCCTTCACCGACCTGTGCCTGAACGGCCATCAGGTGTTGAGCGAGAATATCGCCGATGTGGCTGGGCTTTCGGCGGCGCATGACGCCTATATGCTGTCGCTGGGCGGCAAGCCCGACGCGGTGAAGAACGGTCTGACCGGCGACCAGCGCTTCTTCCTGGCCTTTGCCCAGAGCTGGCGGATCAAGATGCGCGAAGCCGCCGTGCGCCAGCGTGTCCTGACCAACGGCCACGCCCTGCATGAATATCGCGGCGACACCGTGCGTAATCTCGATGCCTGGTATGCCGCCTTCGATGTCAAACCCGAGGACAAGCTGTATCTGAAGCCGGAAGACCGCGTAAAGGTCTGGTAGGCGCCAGTTGTTACGGCTGAAACATTGCCGCTTTGTAACTTGACCCTGTGCAGGCCCGCCCGGATTCTGATATCATCAGCGCCGGGTAGGGCGCTCCTTTCATGAGGCAGACATATGTCCCTTCGCCAAACGACGGCTCTGGCCGTTATTTTCACCGCCTTTCTGTCAACAACCGCCTTGGCGCAAACGGCGACGCACGATGTCGACCTGACCGGCATAGACAAGACGGTCAAGCCGGGCGACGATTTCTACAAATATGCCAATGGCACCTGGCTGAAAAACGCCGTCATTGCGCCCGACCGCTCCAGCTTCAGCCCGGGCACGGTGCTGATCGAAAAGACCAGCGAACAGGTCAAGGGTCTGATCCAGGAAGCCGCGGCATCCAACCCCGCCCCGGGCACCATGGCGCAGAAGGTCGGCGACTATTATGCCAGCTTCATGGATGAGGCGGGCATCGAGGCCAAGGGCCTGACGCCGTTGCAGGGCGATTTCGCCGCCATCGCCGCCATCCACGACCGCACATCCTTGTCGGCCTATCTGGGCGGCAACCTGCGCGCCGACGTCGACTCGCTGAACGCCACCGACTTCTATACCGACAATATCTTCGGCATGTGGGCGCAGCAGGCCTTCGAAGATCCGCAACACGTCGTGCCCTATCTGATGCAGGGTGGGCTGGGCATGCCCGACCGCGACTACTATCTCGACCCGTCGCCCAAGATGGCCGAGTTCCGCACCAAGTACCAGGCGCATGTCGCCGCCATGCTGACCCTGGCCGGCATTACCGACGCCGACGCCAAGGCGGCGAAGATCATGGCGCTGGAAACCGAGATCGCCAAGACCCACGCCTCGCGTGTCGACTCGATCGACGTCAACAAGGCCAATAACCCATGGAAGCGCGCCGATTTCGCCACCAAGGCGCCGGGCCTCGACTGGGACGCCTATTTCGGCGCGGCCAGCCTGGGCGCGCAGCAGGACTTCATCCTGTGGCACCCGACGGCCATTGTCGGTATTTCGGCCCTGACCGCCAGCCAGCCGCTCGATACGTGGAAGGACTACCTGACCTTTCGGGTCATCGAGCATTACGCCGCCGTCCTGCCCAAGGCCTATTATGCCGAGGTGTTCGACTTCTATGCCAGGACGCTGCAGGGCACGCCGCAGATGCGCGACCGGTGGAAGCGCGCCATCAGCGCCACCAATGGCGGACTGGGTGAGGCGGTCGGCCAGCTCTATGTCGAACGCTACTTCCCGCCGGAAGCCAAGGCCAAGATCCAGGCCCTGGTCGACGCAGAGATCGCCGCCTATCATACGCGGATCGAGCACATAAGCTGGATGTCGCCGGCCACCAAGGAAAAGGCGCTGGCCAAGCTGGCGACCTTGAAGGTTGGTGTCGGCTATCCCGATGCGTGGATCGACTATTCCGGCCAGGAGGTGGTGCGCGGTGACGCGGTCGGCAATCAGCGCCGCGCCGAACTGTACAATTACAAGCTCAACCTGGCCAAGCTGGGCAAGGCGCCCAATCGCGGCCAGTGGGTGATGACGCCCCAGACGGTCAATGCCGTCAACCTGCCTATGGTCAATGCGCTGAACTTCCCGGCCGCCATCCTTCAGGCGCCGTATTTCGATCCCGAAGCCGATGCGGCCTATAATTACGGGTCGATCGGGGCGACCATCGGCCACGAGATCAGCCACAGTTTCGACGACCAGGGTGCCCAGTTCGATGCGGAAGGCAGGTTGCTGAACTGGTGGACGCCTGAGGACCTGGCGCATTTCCAGGGCGCGGGCGCGGCCCTGGCCAAACAGTATGACGGCTATTGCCCGTTCCCCGACCTGTGCCTCAACGGTACCCAGGTGCTGAGCGAAAACATCGCCGATGTCGCTGGCCTGGCCTCGGCCTACGATGCCTACAAGCTGTCACTGGGCAGTAAGCCCGACGTGGTGAAAAACGGCATGACGGGTGACCAGCGTTTCTTCCTGTCGTTCGCCCAGAGCTGGCGCCAGAAGGACCGCGAGGCGTCGCTGCGCCAGCAAATCCTGACCGATGGCCACGCGCCGGATGAATATCGCGGCGATACGGTGCGTAACCTCGACGCCTGGTATGCGGCCTTCGACATCAAGCCGGGCGACAAGCTGTATCTGGCGCCCAAGGATCGCGTCCAGGTCTGGTGATCACGGAAAGCGGGCCGCAAGGCCCGCTTTTTTGTTGGCATGACAGGCGAGGGGCTTTAAAGGCAAGGCCGAAACCTGGATGAGCCTGATCATGTCCGACGACGAACTGCATATCCTCTGTACCGACCGCGAAGGCGTGGTCCACACCCTGCCGGCGCTGGAAGGCTGGCGGGTGATGGAAATCATTCGCGACAACGGCCTGCCGATCAAGGCTGAGTGCGGCGGCGCGCTGGAATGCGCCACATGTCATGTTTATGTCGCAGACGCGTGGAAAGATAAGCTGGTGCCCAAGACTGACGAGGAAGACGAAAAGCTCGACGAGGCCTTTATGGTCAAGCGGACGTCGCGCCTGTCGTGCCAGATCATCATGCGTGAGGATTTCAACGGGCTGGAAGTGACCCTGGCGCCGGAAACGGATTAAAATAGTGTGCGTTGCGAAGAACCGTTGCGCCGGATACGGTTTGGATTAACGTGTAAGGCTTGACGGCGTCTAAAGGTGAAATGCGATGAAGCTGAAAACTCTGATGATGACGGTTGTGGCCGGGACGGCGATCGCCACCGCGGCCTGGGCGTGGGGCTCGACCGGACACCGCTTTATCGGCGAGGAAGGCATTCGCGCCCTGCCGGCCTATGTGCCCGCGTTTCTGAAAACCCCTGCCGCCATCGCCGATATCGGCGAATATGCCAACGAACCCGACCGCTGGCGCGACTCCGGCAAGGTTCACGATTCCGAACGCAATGCGGCCCACTTCATCGACCTGGATGACGACGGCAAGACCCTGGGTGGCCAGGCCTTAAGCGAACTGCCCCCAACGCGCTCCGATTTCGAAGTGGCCCTGGCCGCCAAGGGTATTGGTGTGTGGAAGTCCGGCTACCTGCCCTACAGCCTGGTCGACGGCTATCAACAGGTGGTCAAGGATTTCGCCTATTGGCGCACCGTGAACTACCTGATGCCGCGGGAAAAGAACGGCGCCAAGAAGGCGTGGTACAAGGCCGACCTCCGCCGGCGCGAAGAACTGATCAAGCGCGATATCGGCATACTGGCCCACTATGTTGGCGACACGACCCAGCCCCTGCATATGAGCGTCCACTATAACGGCTGGGGTGATTATCCCAACCCGAACGGTTTCACCAACGACAAGATCCACGTGCCGCTGGAGAATGACTACGTCACCGCCAATGTCAGCGCCGCCGAAGTGCGCGCCGGCATGACACCGTACGAAGCCTGCACCGACACGCCGGACAAGTGCTTCGCCGTGCGCATGCAGCGTAGTTGGTCGCAGGTTGTGCCGATGTATCAGTTGCAGAAAGACGGCGGCTTTGCCGAAGGCGATCCGCGCGGCAAGGCGTTCATGGTCAAGCAACTGGCCCAGGGCGCGACGGACCTGCGCGATGTTGTGTTGGATGCGTGGCGCGATTCCAAGACGATGAAGATGGGCTATCCGGGCTCGACCTATGACGATTTCGTCGCAGGAACGGTCGTAGACCCCTACAAAACTCTCCACGGCGGGTAAATCGCGGTCTTTGGCCGCCTAGTGCGTCGGCTTCGCTTGCAGGTATGAAGTATACCTGCGTCGCTAGCCTCCTGCTATGCGACTCAAATCTCACGATTTACGGCCGGTGCTGAAGTTTAAGAGCAAAAGCGGCCGTGCTTGCCCGGGAAGCGCTTGCTCAAAATCATTTTCGGACGGTGCTGGTGCCTCACATCAAACAATTCGGCAAACGCGAAGAAGGCCTGGTCTATAAACCGCGCGAGGGCGCCTACGGTATCTTGCTCCACGAGGGGCGGATCGCCTGCGCCCAGATCGGCTACACCAAGTTCACCTATGACCTGCCCGGCGGGGCGCTCGATCCCGGCGAGACGGCGGAACAGGCGCTGCGGCGCGAGTTCCTGGAAGAAACCGGCCTGGAGGTCAAGATCGGCTATTCCGTCACGGATATCGACCATTATTTCATCCATGACGACGGCACGCCCTATAATAACCGCTGCCGCTTTTTTGAGGTCGAGCTGGTCCGCGAACGGCCCGGCAGCAAGACCGAAGCCGATCACGAACTGGTCTGGCTGGCACCGATGGAAGTCATCAAGCGGCTGAAGAACGAAGGCTATGCCTGGGCCATGGTGCTGTGGCTGAGAGCGATGCGGTGACGCGACGGGTCTCCGGAGGAGGTAAGCTATGTAGCCGGATGGGCCACCGCCTGCGTCGGGACCTCGAAGCCAAGGCTGCGCAAACGTTCACGCAAAGGGGCGAGCTGAGCTTCGTACCGGCGCCAGACACCCACACCTTCGGAATTAATGGGTTTTCGAACCTGTACTGCGCTGGCTGTGGTCACGGAGCCCTTCGCTTCGTGGGGCTTTAGACACCCATCTTCGAAGGGCAATCCGCAGGCCTCCAGCAGCCTGCGTATTTCGGTGTCGGGATCGCGGATCACCGCTTCCAATGAAACTTCAATCAGGCTGTCGCCGAGAACCTGTTTCCAATAAGCCATCAAGTCACGGAAATGGCTGTAGTGCTCCGCCAGGTCTTCCTGGGCGTACGACCAGCCGTAGGCGCCCGTGAACAACACCTTATAGGCGCCAAAAAGTGAATCCATCGGATTGCGATCCAAAGCGATGATGATCGCGTCCGGAAAGGCCAGGCGAATGAGTCCGACATAGTCGTGGTTGGCAGGGAGTTTGTCGATCGCGTAAGGCGAGCCGTCATTCAGGAATGCCGATTCCCGGGAATAGGCGTGGGCGATGTCGAGCGGATCGAGCCTGGATGCAGCCGCGATAATGTCGGGCGCCAGGCTGCGCCGGTTGTCGACCTGGCTGAGTTTATGCGTGACAATTCCAAAGGTCTTCATTTCGCCAAGAGCCTGGACCTGACTGTGGGCCGCCAGGATACGCTCGATCAGGGTGGTGCCCGACCGCGGCAGACCGACGATGAAGATGCGCCTTGGGCCTGGTCTTGGGCGTTCGTCGGGTGTCGTAAAACGTTCTCGTGGGAAATGCGCTTTCCACGCGGCAACGATCTGCGCCTCTTCAGACGATGTCCATGCCTCGATCTTTCTGGCCAGGTCGGCGCCAACCTGAAGGCAGTCCCATGCCGCTTCGGTTCGGCCGCTGTCGTTATACTCCTTGAAGAGCGTATAGGCCACACGACAGGCTTCGAGACTCGTTCGGCATGACAGACCTTCCAGTGTAGCAATATGGTTGTCATCGGCACTCCAGCGCCGAAGATTAGCCAAGTTAAAAAGGGCTGCCACCGGCGGTGAGGGCGACAGGTCGATCGCTTTATGAAAAGCGGCTTCCGCACCATTAAGGTCGCCAAGGGCGCGAAGGGTGCTGCCCAGGGTGTACCATCCCTCGGCATATTTTGGATCCAGCCGGGTCGCCTGCGTAATTGGACCAAGGGCTTCCTGGGCAAGCCCCGCATGCATAAGGGTGTATCCGACCTTGATAAGGCTGGAAATGTCGGTGAGGCCGGTCGCGACGGCCTCACGCGCACTCTGTACGGCCTCAGCCATCCGCCCTTCGCTCATCAGGGGCTTGCCGCGCGATGCGAGCATCTGCCCCTGGAGCCTGGAGCCCGGCGGGGCGCAGCGGGCGGCTTCCGCGAAAGCTTGTTCGCCTGCTGCCGTGTCATCCAGGGCAGTGGCGGCCGTGCCCAGTACCCACCATGCCTCTGTCGAGTGAGGACTTACCTCTGTCGCTGCTTTCGCCGCGGTAAACGCTGAGGATATATCCCCACGCCTCATAGCTTCGTGAGCGCGTCTTAAAACCTGTTCGAATGAAGTCATGACCCGGCTAAGCTAAACTGCGTGTGTAAAACGGCAAACAATACCAATTTCTCGGAAAAAGGCCAATGTCAAACCATCACGTGAATGTGTCATGACCTTTAAGGCTGCTGAAGCGATTCGGACAAAGGGTGCGTGGTCGATGCTGAACCGTCAGGGCTGATGTGGTTTAAATCGTCCAATATCATGGCGGTTATGTGACGGAAAAACAACATGCTGCGGCGAAATTTAAACGTTATGTCAACCCCGCGCAAGGGCTTGTAACGCGGGGTTCCAATGAGCGCCGGGGCGTAAAGTCTTGAAAGCATAATGCTATTGCGATTTTACGCTTGTGGTGCAATGGTCATGACAACGGTAGACATTGGTCTCTTGTTTGCACCCTGCATCATAAACTAGGATTTGACGGATTTCCTATTTTATATGTAAGAATTGTTTCACCAGTGGCTATACGCCGGGGACATTTTGGTATTGCAAAGGTATTGTCAATCCAAAAGAGCAGTTAAAGTTTGAAACGCCTGGAGGCGGTCTTGCCAACGGACCCTTGGAGAACGGTAATGAAAACAAAAACATATATATTAGTAACGACGGCGCTGGCGGGGGTCATGATCTCCGGCAGCGTGTATGCACAGGATACTGCGCCGTCGAGTGGGGCCGATGCCGCACAAGAGGTCGTCATCATCGGCGTTCGTAAGAGCCTTCAAAAATCCCTGAGCGTTAAGCGCAAGTCGTCGGCCCATATCGACGTCATCACCGCGGAAGACGTCAGCAAATTCCCGGACGTCAATGTTGCGGAGTCGCTGTCCCGCCTGCCGGGTATCACGGTCGACCGCTCCGGCGGCGGTGAAGGCGAACACATTGCCATCAACGGGATCAATTCCCGCCTGATCAATGTCACTCTGAACGGCAATCCGATAGCGTCGGCCAATACCGGCGCCAATAACAAGGATACCGGACGGAGCTTCAACCTGAGCAATCTCGCTCCGGAACTGATCGGCGACGTCCAGGTCTACAAGACCACCGAAGCGCGCCTGGATGAAGGCGGTATCGGCGGTACCATAATCGTCAATACGCGCCGGCCGTTATCGCTGCCGGTTAACACCCTGTCGCTGAACTTCAACTACAACCAGAACCAGCGTAACAAGGAAAGTGATCCGCGTTACTCCATCTTCTACAGCACCAAGGACGACAGCGGCCGATTTGGCCTTATCGCCCAATATGCCTACAACAAGGCGGTCCTGGGGAGTGGTTCGGTCTCCACGGCTTATCAGGACGTCTGTAACGCGTCGCGCTGGGGCGGATGCAATACGGCAAAAACAGCCTTCACCACGCCGGCTTCGCTGCCTACCGTGTCCAGCGGACCGGCCCTGGCGCCGGGTATGCTGGTTCCGCAGTATCTGTGGCTGCAATCGTCAATGCAGAACCGCGAGCGCCAGACCGGATTGCTCGCCTTCCAGTTCCGTCCGACCGAGGACCTGGAATTCAACCTGACGGGCAGCACGATTCAAAGCGACTATTCCAGCTATTCGCAGACCTTCCAGACCGATCTCAGTGTCAGCTGGAACGAGGGCGAGGCCTGGGATGCCAAAAATGGCAATACGGTCATCAGCCCGACCAAGATGACCTCGGTCACCACCAATTCCAGCGGGGTGACGGGCGGTACGGGCGCCGTGGCGGTGCGCATGGACGAGTATTACAAGCGCTCGCACCTGACCACCAACACCATCAACCTGGAATCGCGCTGGACGCCCGGCGACTGGGACTTCAACGCCAATATCGGCACCTCGAAAGCCATCGGCGGCGTTCAACCGGAGTACTTTCTGAGCTTCTACGGCAACACGTCGGCGACGTGGTCGATGACGCCCGACGGCGCCAGCCTCGACCTGGCGACTTCGGCCACCGATCCAGCCCTGTTCAAGACGCGCCGGCAGGGCAATCAGGCGGGTTTTGTGAAGACGGCCGAGTCGCTCGACCAATATGACTACGCGAAATTCGACGCCAAGCGCGAACTGTCATGGGGTCCCGTCACGGAGATTCTCTTTGGCTTCAAGTATCAGAAGCACATCAGCAACAACAAGCCGCACTTCTTCAACACGACCTTCCTGCAAACGGGGTCAATGGCGGATTTCGACACCTATATCAGCGATCCGGGCCTGGTCGACGGTCTCGGCTCGTCGGGAGACCTGACGTCGTTTGTCGCCATGACGCAGCAAGCCGTGATCGACTATTCGGTGGCGAATAAATCCCCCGGCAACGCCAACGGCGACTACCGCGATGCCGGCAATCTCTGGGACACGACCGAAACGACGAACGGCATCTATCTCCAGGCCAATTTCCGCTCGGGCCGCTGGCATGGCGACGTCGGTGTCCGCTACGCGAAGACCGAGAATGCGCAGACCTACCGTTCGACCATGGACTACTATCCGTGGCAGGAAGAGATGATCTCGATCGACCGCAGCTATGACGACTTCCTGCCGTCGTTCAACGCCGCCTACGACCTGACCGACGACATGATGGTCCGCTTCTCCGCCGGCAAGGTCATGTCGCGTCCGACCTTTGCCGACATGTCGGGCCAGGTCGAATATAGCCTGGACCGCTTCTGCGGCAACGCCCCGAACCACTTCTGCGGCAGCGGCGGCAACCCCGACCTTCTGCCTTACCGGGCCTGGAACTACAGTGCGTCCTACGAATGGTATTTCGCGCCGAACAGCCTGTTCAACGTCGACCTGACCTACAAGGATGTGGAATCCTACATTGTCCGCAAGAACACCTTTATCGACGTGACCCTCCCGGAAAATGCGTTAGGCTACTGCCTGACCCGTACCGAAGTCGGCCGCCTGTGTAACCGTGTCGAGAACATGCTGATCAATGCGCCGTTCAACGGCAGCCATGCCAAGATTCCGGGCATCTCTGTCGGCTACCAGGGCGATATTGCCTACGGCTTCGGCATCCAGGCCAACGTGACCTGGCTCGGTGAAGAGTACGGGTCCTTCACCGACCAGTACAACACCACGGCCGGCAAGCTGCCCATGCCGTACCTGTCGAAGTGGAGTTACACGATCTCGCCCTATTATGAAAAGGGCCCGATCCAGGCGCGTATCTCCTATACGGCCCGCTCCAAATACACCACGGCGATCGGCAGTGAATCCACCGCCCCGCAATATGTCGACGGCTGGGGCCAACTGGATGCTTCCGCGTCCTACAACGTGAACGATAAGCTGTCGCTGAACCTGTCTGCGCAGAATATCATCGACAACATGCAACATCCCTATACCACGGGCGGTCTGCCCCTGGCGTGGAGCAAGTACGGTACGCGTCTCACCTTCGGCGTGACCTATCGTCTTCAATAGTATTTGGCGCCCCGTGCAGCCCATCGCACGGGGCGCCAATCTCATGGACACGCTCTTTCCTTCTCTCGAAGGCGATCCGGTTTCGCAATACTCCCTGTTGCAACCCAATGCGCCCATGAGTTTCCTTTGTGTGTGCAAAAGAAGGAAAAGCGGCGTGTTCAGTGTCAACCGTGTCAGGGCAATGGTTCCAAAAGCACTATCGTCCTGGTGCGGACTTAAACTAGAGTAGTGACGTATATTTCATCTTCCCCCTCAACCTTGATTCAGCGCAGACCATTTGCTCGCTTAGTGTGCGATCTGGCTGCGCTGAATTTTTCGTGAGAATCTCGTTCGTTCCTAAGAGGAGCTGGCCTAAGAGGGAGCTGGCGCCGCTAAACAAGGGAGACGCATGCCATGGCCCACCAAAATACAGCCCGCCTCAATCGTCGCGCCATATTGCGGGGATGTATTGCATCTTCGGCGCTGGCAGGTGCCCTGGCCAGGCCGGCATCAGCGGCTTCGATCGACAATACGACACCAGAACAACGCGATGCGGCCTGGCAGAAGGCGACGCAGACATACGCCGGGGTCCGTCAGCATTGGTTGAGCGAGGTTGAGAAGGGCGCGAAAAGTGGTCCGTTCCATGCCGACTGGGGCTCGTTACGGGGGTTTTCGACGCCACAATGGTATGCCGACGCCAAGTTCGGGATCTTTGTGCACTGGGGTCTCTATTCCATCCCGGCCTTTGGCGGCGAATGGTATTCGCGAAATATGTACATTCAGGGCCATCCGGCCTTCGACCATCATGTCGCAACCTACGGTCCGCAGACCCGGTTCGGCTATAAAAACTTCATTCCCATGTTCAAGGCCGAAGCATTCGACGCAGCCAACTGGGTGAAATTGTTCCGTGCAGCAGGGGCGCGCTATGTCGTGCCGGTGGCCGAACACCATGACGGCTTTTCGATGTATGACTGTCGCCTGTCCGACTATACCGCCGTCAAAATGGGACCAAAACGCGACGTGCTCGGCGAAATCTCCAGGGCGGCAAGGGCGGAAGGCCTTCATTTTGCCCTGTCCTCCCACCGAGCCGAAAACAACTGGTTCTTCGATGAGGGACGCAAGTTTCCATCGGATGTATCAGACCCCGCCAACGCCGGCCTCTACGGTCCCGCACAAAGTCGAATCCTGGGCGCGGGCGGCGATGCCGATCTGTTTGGCGACTATACCTACGTTTCGCAAGCATGGCTCGACGACTGGCTCGCCCGGCAGGCCGAACTGGTCGAGCGCTATAGTCCGGACCTGGTCTATTTCGACTGGTGGATTGGCCAGCCCTCGTTCCGCAACACCCTGCCCAAATTCCTGGCCTGGTATTACAATAAGGGCCTGCGCGAAGGCAGCAGCGCCATCGTAAATTACAAACTCGGCGAATTTGCCGACGGCGCCGGCGTGCTGGATATCGAGCGTGGCCAGGCGCCCGGCATTCGCAGGGATGTCTGGCAGACCTGCACCTCGATCAGTGACAAGTCATGGGGCTATATCGAGAACGACAGCTACAAATCACCTGCCCAGCTTATCCATCTTCTCGCCGATGTCGTGTCGAAAAACGGCAACCTGCTGCTCAATGTCGGCCCACATGCCAGTGGCCGCATTCCGGACGGAGCGCGCGATACCCTGCTGCGGATGGGCGAATGGCTGAACGTCAATGGTGACGCCATTTATGGCTCGCGGCCATGGGTGATTTTCGGCGAAGGTCCGACGGAGACCGCTTCGGGCACCTTTGCCGAGAGCAAGGCGCAGCCCTATACGGCTCAGGACTTCCGCTTCACGGTGAAAGACGGCGTCCTTCACGCTATCGAAATGGCGCGGCCGGCGGGGGAAGTGACCATTACCTCCGTGCGAAGCGACTATCCGGTGAAAAAGGTATCGCTGCTGGGCAGTCATGCGCCGGTTGGGTTCCGTCAGTTCGAAGCGGGCCTGACCGTGAGCTTGCCGGCCGGTGCTCCGGAGCAACTGGCCTATGTGTGGCGAATAGAGAGTCACTAGAGCACTTTCGCACTTCCAATCCGAAACGGGGCCGCCCATGCGATGGCGTCCACCTTATCGGGAAGTGCTCTGGAAACGACGGTCTCGACCGTCATTCAAGCGCGCCAGACCGCCGGCGCACCCCAGTCTAAGGGAGTTAAGACCATGAAGACGCTGCGAACCGCCGGAAGCCTGATAACCACTTTTGGCGCAATCGCGGTCCTGTGCGCAGGTGTTCCCGCGCTTGCGGCGCCCACCGGCCTGATCCCGCAGCCGGCGGAAATGGCGCAAAAGCCCGGTCACGTTCAAGTCGGCGACGCCACCGTCATCTGCGTGACCTCGCCATCTTCGCAGGGCACTGCGGATTATCTGAAGGGGTTGGTCAAAAGTCTGCGCGGCCTCGACCTGGCTGCCGGGGCCTGCCGCGCGGGCGGTATCACCCTCGACCTGGATCCCGCTGCGCCGGTCGAGGCCGCGGAGGGTTACAGCCTCGACGTGTCGGGGAAGGGCGTGGTCGTCCGTGCCCGAACCGAGGCCGGCCTGTTCTATGGCGCCGTGACCCTTGGCCAGCTTCTCAGCCCGGACGACCGGTTCGGCGCCGAGGTGACCCTGGCCGGCCTGTCGATCCGGGACTATCCACGGTATGCGTGGCGGGGGCTGATGATCGATCCGGCGCGGCATTTCCTGCCGGTGGCCGATGTCAAGATCATGATCGACCAGATGGCGCAGCACAAGCTCAACAGCCTGCATCTCCACCTCAGCGACGATCAGGGCTGGCGGGTCGAAATCAAGCGCTATCCCAACCTGACCGGAATCGGCGCCTGGCGTTCCCCGCCGTCCAATGGCGGTCCCGGCAGCCCGGTTGAACCTTATGGCGGCTACTATACTCAGGACGACATCCGCGAACTCGTCGCCTATGCCGTTGCGCGTCACATCACGATCGTCCCGGAAATCGACATGCCGGGCCATGCCCAGGCGGCGGTCGCCTCGTATCCGGAAATCGGCATCCGCGATCTGCGCAACGGCGGCGATCAGCCCGGGGTCTCGGCCGACTGGGGTGTGAACCCCTACCTGTTCAATACAGATGAGGAGAGCCTGACCTTCATCCGCAACGTCCTCGACGAAATCATGGAGTTGTTCCCGTCGACCTACATCCATGTCGGCGGCGACGAGGCGGTCAAGAACCAGTGGGAGGCTTCACCGGCCATCCAGGGCCAGATCAAGGCCCTGGGCCTCAAGGACGAGCACCAGTTGCAGACCTGGTTCATCGATCAGCTGGGCGCCTATCTCAACAGCAAGGGCCGGCGGCTGATCGGCTGGGATGAGATTCTCGAAGGGGGGATCCCCGAGACCGCCGCCATCATGTCGTGGCGTGGCACCAAGGGCGCCGTCCTCGCGGCCCAGGCGGGCCATGACGTCGTCCTGTCGCCGACCAATCCCCTCTATTTCGACAACCAGCAAAGCCGGCGCAATACTGAACCCGCGGCCCGGGGCTGGGTTGTTCCGCTGCAAGATGTTTACGGCTTTGAGGCGACGCCGCCCGAACTGAGCCCTGACCAGGGCAAACACGTCCTGGGCGCCCAGGCCAACCTGTGGAGTGAATACCTGATGTCGGGCTGGTACGTGCAACACGCGGCGTTCCCGAGGACCGACGCCCTGTCCGAGACCCTGTGGTCGCCGAAGGCGTCGCGCAACTGGAATGGTTTCCTGGTCAGGTTGTCCGTCCAGATGGCCCGGTACCGCCGTCAGGGCATAGGCGCGTCCGATGCGGCTTTTGCCGTCGATTTCACCCTGGCGGACGGCCGCAACGGCGCGCTGGCGACGGGCAGGGCCCAGATGGCGTTGGGCAATCAGGTCAAGTTTGGCATTATCCGCTATACGCTGGATGGTTCGGAACCGACAGCATCGTCGCCCGCCTACACCGGGCCGTTCGCCCTGACATTGGGGCAGGCGGTGAGGGCGGCGGCATTTACGCGCGATGGCCTGCGGCTGGCCGCCACCGGCCCCTACGATTTCACGACGGATGCGCTTCTGACACGGGTGAGCCAGGAACTGCAGGCTTGCGGAGACGGAGCGCTTGGTCTGCGTACGCCGCTAACGGCCGATTCCCCGGCAAAATCACCCGTTTATAACATCGACATCTTCAACAGTTGCTGGATCTATCCGGAGGTGCGGCTGGACGGCGTCGGCACCATTGCCGTCGATTACGCCCGGCTGGCGCGGAACTACGGCTTGGCCAACGAAGCCTACAAGGTCAGGACGCACGCGCGCCAGACCCATTTCGGCGAACTGGTCATCTATCGCGACAGTTGCACCGGACCGGAAGCGGCGCGCATCCCGCTGCCGAACCCGGCGGTCAGTCCGAACACCGCCACGCTCGAGGCCAGGCTGCCTGCCCTTACCGGAAATCACGCCCTGTGCCTGATCTTCACCGCCCCACTCGACGGTCCCTACTACGCCATCGATTCCGTCAAACTGAAGCGCAACTGACCGGGAAAGCCGATGTTCAAAACTATCTCCATGGGTCTCTTATCTCTGTCAGCCTTCTGTTTGTCCGCCGGCGCCACCCTGGCGGCCGCGCCGGAAGTTCTTACCCTGAACGACGGCTGGACTTTCCGCCTGGCGCCTGGCGATCCGGCGCTGGCCGCCCATCCGGAGGCGGAGGGGTGGCTGAAGGCGACGGTTCCGGGCACGGCTCAGAGCGATCTGCTCGCGCTGAAAAAGCTGCCCGACCCCTACCTGGCCGACAATGAAGCGAAGGTGCAGTGGGTGGGGCTGTCCGATTGGCAATACCAGTCCGAAATCTTCGTTTCCGAGGGCACGCTGCGCCGCGACCACATCGAGCTGGTGTTCGACGGGCTCGACACCTTTGCCCATGTGTCGGTGAACGGCACGCAAATCCTGTCGAGCGACAACATGTTCCGCTCATGGCGCGTGCCGGTGAAAGCCATTCTGAAACCCGGCCGCAACACCGTAACGGTCGACCTGGCGTCGCCGCTGAAGACCATGAATCCGCGGATCGCCGCCATGCCCTACGTCATGCCAGGTGCCTACGATTCGATGTTCGGCGACGAACCCCCTGGCCGCAATTCGTCGACCTATGTCCGCAAGGCCGGTTACCAGTATGGCTGGGACTGGGGGCCCCGCGTCGTCACGCTCGGCATCTGGAAACCCGTCAGGCTCGAAGCCTGGGATGATGTGCGGCTGGCCGACTTCCACCTCCAGCAGATCCATCTCGATGATCAGGTGGCGGCCCTCAACGCCATCCTCGACATCCCGTCGGACAAGGTCCAGACCGTACATATCCGTCTCGACATCACGGCGCCGGACGGAACGGCCCGGACAATATCGCAGGACGTCAATCTGTTCGCCGGGCTGAACCCGGTTTCCGTACCGGTCCAGGTGGCCAATCCGCAGCGCTGGTGGCCCGTCGGCTACGGTGCTCCCAACCTCTATACCGTCAGGGCGACCGTCATCCAGGACGGCGACACCGTCGGCGCGTGGACCCGCCGTATCGGCCTGCGCACCACCCAGATCCGCCGCGAAAAGGATCAGTGGGGCCGGAGCTTCGAACTGGTGATCAACGGCGTGCCGGTTTTCGCCAAGGGCGCCAACCTGATTCCCTTCGATATCGTCCCCACGCGCGTGACCGCTGCCCAGCAGGATCGCATGCTGCAGTCGGCGGTCGACGCCAATATGAACATGCTGCGCATCTGGGGCGGCGGCATCTATCAGGACGATCACGTCTATGACCGTGCCGACGAACTGGGACTGATGATCTGGCAGGACTTCATGTTCGGCGGCGCCATCATCCCCTATGATCGCGACTTCCGCGAAAACACCCGTGTCGAAGCTGTCGAGCAGGTGAAACGGCTGCGCAACCATCCCTCGATCGTCGTGTGGGCCGGCAATAACGAGGTGCAGACCGACTGGGAAAACTGGGGCGGTGGCACCGATGCGGTGAAGACCGGCGTATCGCCGGAAGAGCGAGACCACATCCTCATCGGTATGGTGCGCATGTTCGACCAGGTGCTGCGCGGCGCTGTCGACCAGAACGCGCCGGGCACGCCGTACTGGGCGTCGTCGCCCTCCACCGACTATGACGGCCCGGCCGATCAGGACAACGACGGCGACCGCCACTACTGGAAGGTCTGGGGTGGCAAGCCGGTTGAGGAATATCTCAATGTGACGCCGCGCTTCATGAGCGAATACGGCCTGCAATCCTTCCCCGTCATGGCGACGATCCGGAACTTTGCCGGGCCGCAGGACATGCAGCCGGAAACGCCGGTCATGCGCGCCCATCAAAAGTATGACAAGGGCAACGGCAACAAACGCCTGCTGCTCTACATCCGCAACAACTACGGCGAACCGAAGACTTTCGAAGACTTCGTCTATCTCAGCCAACTGATGCAGGCCGACGGCATAGAGCTGGCAGCTTCGCACCACCGCGCGTCGCGGCCGCGGACCATGGGGTCGCTGTACTGGCAGCTCAACGATGTCTGGCCGGGCGCGTCGTGGGCCAGCGTCGACTATTTCGGACGCTGGAAGGCGCTGCAATTCCGCGCCAAACGCTTCTACGCGCCCCTGTCGGTCAGTCTCCTGCGCAAGGACGGCGTGACCGAGGCCCGCATCCTGTCGGACCTGACGACGGAAAAGCCCCTGACGTGGCGGTTGAGCACGCTCGACCTGTCCGGCAAGATCCTGAACGAAAAGACCGGCGCCGTGACAGTCGCCCCCCTGTCCAGTCCATTGGTCGGCGCCTTCAGCGATGCCGACCTCCTGGCCGGCGGTGACGCTGCCTCCACCCAGGCCGTCTTTGAAGTCCTGGACGGCGATCGGGTTGTCGCCCGGGTGTTCGGCTATACGGCTGCGACCAAGGCGATCGGCTGGCGCGATCCCGGACTGACGACCGCGATCCAGCCGGCCCAGGACGGCTTTGACATTGCCGTCACGGCACATTCGGCGGCGCGCGGGGTGTGGCTCGACATCGGCGACCTCAAGGCGGACCTGTCGGACAACAGCTTCGACATGACCGGCGGCGAGACCGTCACGGTCCATGTGACGACCGATGTCCCGCTTACCGCCCTGAAAAAGGCCCTCAAGGTGCGCTCCTATTACGGTTCGGCGGGACCGGAGGTGAAATGATGCCCAAAAAAATGCCCCAAAAAATGCTTCCTATCCGCATATCGCTGTTGCTGGCCGCCGTTGCCCTGCCGGCATTTGCCGCCGAGCCGACACCGCCGGTGGTGGCGCAGATGACGCTCGATGAAAAAATCGCGCAGCTTCAGGCGGGGGCACCGGCGATTCCGCGCCTAGGTGTCACTGCCTACAATTGGTGGAACGAAGGGCTGCACGGCATTGCTCGCGCCGGGGACGCTACCGTTTTTCCGCAGGCCATCGGCCTTGCGGCGACGTGGGACATGGAACTGGTTCACGAAGTCGGCGACACGGTCGCCACCGAGGCCCGGGCCAAGTTCAATACGGCGGGGGCCGGCGCAGACCATCGCCGCTATATGGGCCTGACCATCTGGTCGCCCAATATCAACATCTTCCGCGATCCGCGTTGGGGCCGCGGCCAGGAAACCTATGGCGAGGACCCGTACCTGACCGGGGTGATGGGCGCGGCCTTCGTTCAGGGATTGCAGGGGGCCGACCCGCTGCATCCCAAGACCATAGCTTCGGTTAAGCATTTTGCCGTCCATTCCGGTCCGGAAGCCGGCCGCCATGGTTTCGACGTCGATTCTTCGCCCTATGACCGCGAAGCCACCTACCTGCCGGCCTTCCGTCGTGTGGTCACCGAAGGCAAGGCCCAGTCGGTCATGTGCGCCTACAATTCGCTGCATGGCGTGCCGGCCTGCGCGTCCGATGAACTGCTCAATGTCCGTCTGCGCCAGGACTGGAAGTTTACCGGCTTTGTTGTTACCGACTGCGACGCGGTCGAGGACATGTACGAATTCCACTTCTATCGCCCGACGCCGGAGGACAACGCCGCCGAGGCGCTGAAAGCCGGCACCGACCTCAACTGCGGAACCTTCTACCGGCACCTTAAGACCGCGGTCGACAAGAAGCTGGTGACGCCGACGCAGGTCGATACGGCCGTTGCGCGCCTGTGGACGGCCCGTGCCCGTCTCGGTCTCGACGGCGTGGCCAGTCCGTACAACGCCATCACGGCCGACCAGATCCATACCCCGGCGGCCGAGGCCCTGG
Source organism: Asticcacaulis sp. P2_C5 (assembly GCF_056404555.1). NCBI lineage: Bacteria > Pseudomonadati > Pseudomonadota > Alphaproteobacteria > Caulobacterales > Caulobacteraceae > Asticcacaulis > Asticcacaulis sp. P2_C5. The sequence goes on along the minus strand of NZ_JBFUDU010000011.1, from coordinate 156,813 downwards.
CTCTGGAAGCGGCGCGGGAATCGGTCGTCCTTCTCAAAAACGACGGCGTCCTGCCGTTGAAGCCGACCGCACGGATCGCGGTGATCGGCCCCAATGCCGATACCCTGGAAATTCTCCAGGCCAATTACCATGGTTCCGCCATCGCTCCGGTCACGCCGCTCAAGGGCCTGCGCACGGCGCTGGGGGATCGGATTGTCTACGCACAGGGTTCCGGCATCGCCGAGGGCGTGGCCATTCCGATTCCGGAAACGGCTTTGAGCACGGGGTCTCAGTCCGGCCTGACCGGCGAATATTTCGCCAATCCGGACTTTTCCGGCGCCCCGGTGCAGACCCGCGTTGACACCACGGTCAATCTCGACCTTTACAACACCGTGCCGGTGAAGGGCTTCGAGAAGGCCCCCTACAGTGTGCGCTGGAGCGGCTACCTGACGCCGCCTGCCGCGGGGGACTACCAGCTCAAAATCTACACCGAGCGCTGTTGGGACTGTAACAACCAGCACGACGCTATCACCCTCTATGTCGACGGCAAGCCGGTTATCGCCGACAGCGGCGACGGCAAATCCCTGAGCGCCGACCTGCATTTCGATGCCAGCCGGCCGTATCCGATCCGCCTGGACTTCCGCCATGTGGGCCAGGACTGGGGCGTGCGCCTGCAATGGCAGGCCCCGCCCGACGCCCAGATCGCCGAAGCGGTCAAGGCAGCCCAGGGTTCGGACGCCATCGTCGCCTTTGTCGGCCTGTCGCCGGACATCGAGGGCGAGGAACTGCAGATCCTGGTGCCGGGCTTCGATCGCGGCGACCGTACCGACCTGGCCCTGCCGGCGCGGCAGGAGACACTGCTCAAGGCGTTGAAGGCCACGGGCAGGCCCCTGATCGTCGTCAACCTGTCCGGTGGTGCCGTGGCGCTCAACTGGGCGCAGGACAATGCCAATGCCGTGCTCCAGGCCTGGTATCCAGGGGAGTCAGGCGGCACGGCCATTGCAGAGACCTTGCTGGGGCAGAACAACCCCTCGGGCCGCCTGCCGGTCACCTTCTACAAATCCGTCCAGGACCTGCCGCCGTTCATCGATTACCGCATGGCCGGGCGTACCTACCGTTACTTCAAGGGGAAGCCGCTCTACGGCTTCGGCTATGGCCTGAGCTACACCCAGTTTGCCTATTCCAACCTGCGCCCGTCCAACCTGTCCGTACCGGCAGGGCAGGGGCTGACCGTCACCGCGACCGTCACCAATACCGGTCCGGTCGCCGGCGATGAGGTGGCCCAAATCTATCTCACACCGCCGACCAATGCCCAGGGCCTGATCTACAGCCTGGTCGGCTTCAAGCGCGTGCACCTCAAACCCGGCGAAAGTGCCGAAGTCAGGTTCGAGCTGACACCACGCGACCTGAGCACGGTCGACCGCACCGGCAATCGCGCCCAGGTCGCCGGTGACTACGGGCTGTTTGTCGGCGGCGGCCAGCCTTCGGACGCCGGGGTTAGCCAGACCCTGACTGTGACCGGCGCCTACGCCTTGCCGAAATAGAGTGAAGACCATGACGACACGCAGAGATTTCCTGACCGCCGCTGTTGGCCTCGCCCTCGTGCCGGCCGGCGCCGCCCTGGCCGCCGATGCGCGGTTCCGGATCGAAGGCGACGACTTCCGACTTGACGGCCAGCCGCTCCACATCATGGCTGGCGAGATGCACTATCCGCGCATTCCGCGCGAGCTGTGGCGCGACCGTCTGCGCAAACTGAAGGCGCTCGGGCTCAACACACTTTGCACCTACATCTTCTGGAATGCCCATGAGCGGCGCCAGGGTGTCTACGATTTTTCCGGAAATCTCGATATAGCGAAATGGATCACCACGGCCCAGGAAGAAGGCCTGTGGGTGCTGCTGCGACCCGGTCCCTATATCTGCGGCGAATGGGACAATGGCGGCTATCCCGCATGGTTCCTCGACGATCCGGCCATCCGGCCGCGTTCGCTTGATCCGCGCTATATGGGACCGTCCGGCGACTGGCTGAAACGCCTGGGCCAGGAGATTTCCCATCTGGAGATCGACCGCGGTGGGCCGATCCTGATGACTCAGGTCGAGAACGAATACGGCTCCTACGGCAACGACCTGGCCTATATGCGCGCGGTGAAAGACCAGGTTCGCGCTGCCGGTTTCAAAGGTATGCTGTATACGGTCGACGGCGCAGCCGTGATCGACAACGGCGCCTTGCCGGAGCTGTTCAACGGCATCAATTTCGGCACGCACGACAAGGCTGAAAAAGAGTTCGAACGCTTCTCCCGCTTCAAAGCGTCGGGCCCGCGTATGTGCACCGAACTGTGGGGCGGCTGGTTCGATCATTTCGGCGAGATGCATTCATCCATGCCGATCCCGCCACTGATCGACAGCCTGAAATGGATGCTCGACAACCGGATATCGCTCAGCTTCTACATGGTCCACGGCGGCACCTCCTTCGGTTTCGATGCCGGCGCCAATTTCGACAGGAACAGCAAGACCTATCAGCCGGATATTTCGAGCTATGACTACGACGCCATGCTCGACGAGGCCGGACGGCCGACCCCCAAGTTCGAAGCCGCCCGGACGCTGTTCAAAAACTACCTGCCGGCGGAGCGTTTCGTGCCCCTGCCGGAGCCGGAAAAGGCCATCGAGATCAAACGCTTCCGCTTGACGCGGAGCGCGCCCTTGAGCCAGTTGCTGGGCAAGCCGGTGACGGCGCCGGCGCCGCGGACCCTGGAGCAGCTGGGGCAGCCGCACGGTCTTGTCCTCTATCGCCACAAGGCGAAGACGTCGCTTTCGGGACGGCTCGATTTCGGCGAGGTGCGGGATTACGCGCAGGTCGTGGTGGCCGGTGTGCCAACAGGCGCGCTCGATCGACGCTATCATGAGACGGGGCTCGAGATCGTGGCGTCAAAAGGTGCTGTGATCGATGTGCTGGTCGATACCATGGGCCATATCAACTATGGCGACCAGATCGGAAAGGACCAGAAGGGCCTAGTCGGTCAGGCGAAGCTGGGTGACGCCGTTCTCAGCGGCTGGGACCATTACGGGCTGCCGCTGGACGACCTGAGCCCGCTCGAATTCACCACCGCCCATGCCAATGGACCCGCCTTTTATCGCGGCACGTTCGAGGTAGCCGAGATGGGCTACACCTTCCTCGACATGCGCGGCTGGGGGAAGGGCTATGTCTGGGTCAATGGCCATAATCTCGGCCGCTACTGGTCGGTTGGACCGCAACATGCCGTGTTCGTCCCCGCATCGTGGTTGAATCCGGGCGTAAACGAGGTGATTGTGCTGGACCTGCATGACGGCGCCGAACGGTCGCTCGCCGGCGGCAGGAACCAGATCTGGGATCGTCCCGGCCTGGTGGAGGCATAGGTATGGAACGTCGGCAACTGATCGTGGGCATGACGGCGCTGGGCGCGGTGATGGCTTCGCGCGCCCAGGCTGAAATCCCCGCCATGTCGCCCGAGGTCGTCTCCGGCAAGCGACCGGCTGTGCGCCGGTTCACCAGCCCGGCGGTCGAGGCGGTCGTTGAGACCACGACACGGGCGTTAAAAGATCCCGTCCTGGCGCGCCTGTTCGCCAACTGCTACCCCAATACCCTGGATACGACGGTCGAGACCGGTGCGGTTGATGGCAAGCCGGACACCTTTGTCATTACCGGCGACATCAAGGCGATGTGGCTGCGCGATTCCTCGGCGCAGGTTTCGCCTTATCTGCCTCTGGCGGCGAAGGACGCGCGGCTGAAGGTCCTGTTCCAGGGGCTGATCCAGCGCCAGGCGCGCTGCATCCTGATCGATCCCTACGCCAATGCCTATATGTATGACCCGACAGCGCGGACCGACCTGTCATGGTCGCAGACCGACCAGACCGACTTGAGGCCGGGTGTGGCCGAACGCAAATGGGAAATCGACAGCCTGTGCTATCCGATCCGCCTGTCGCTTGGCTATCTCACCGCCACCGGCGACACGGCGCCTTTCGACGATACCTGGCGCGCCGCCATGCGAACCATTGTCCAGACCTTCCGCGATCAGCAGCGCAAGGCGGGCGACGGGCCGTACAGATTCAACCGGACAGCCACCGAACCGACCGAGACCCTGGCGCGCGGCTATGGCTGGCCGACGCGTGTAACCGGAATGATTCATTCCGGTTTCCGGCCGTCGGATGACGCCTGCACCTATCCCTACTTCATTCCCGGCAATGCCTTTGCCGTGGTCAGCCTGCGCCAGCTCGCCGGCATGGCGCAAACCACCGGTCTGGGCGGCGCTTTCGCGGCCGAGTGCCTGGAACTGGCGGCCGAAGTGGAGATTGCCATGCACACCTATGGCAAGATGAAGGACGCTCATGGCAACGATATCTGGGCCTACGAAGTCGACGGCTACGGCAATACCCTGTTTATGGACGACGCCAATGTGCCGAGCCTGCTGAGTCTGCCCTATCTCGGTTTCTGCGCCAAGGACGATCCGCTATACCGGCGCACCCGCGCCGCCGTGCTCAGCACTCGCAACCCCTACTACTATGCCGGCGCCGTGCTTGTGGGCGTAGGCAGCCCGCATTCCGGCCTGAACACGATCTGGCCGATTTCGCTGATGATCCGGGCTCTGACCAGCAGCGATGATGGCGAAATCGCGCAATGCCTGGCCGGCTTGAAAACGGCCGCGGCGCCGCGCGGCTTCATGAACGAATCGGTCGGCAAAGACGATGCCGCCATCTTTACCCGCTCGTGGTTTGCCTGGGCCAACAGCCTGTTCGGCGAACTGATCCTGACCCTGCTGGCGCAAAAGCCGGCTCTGCTGACCTGAGGACAGGGCATGATCTCACGTCGACATCTCCTGGCAGGAAGCGCAGCCGTGGCGATGGTGCCGCGGGTCGGGACCGCTGCGGCGGCCTCGCCTTGCGATTATGTCGACCCGTTTATCGGTACCGGCGGACATGGCCACCTTTATCCCGGCGCAACCCTGCCGTTCGGTATGGTGCAACTGTCCCCCGATACCAGCAATGAACGTTGGGATTCCTGTTCGGGGTACCACCAGGACGATGGCTCGATCATGGGCTTTTCGCATACCCATCTCAGCGGCACGGGTTGCCCGGATATGCTGGATATCCTGCTGGTGCCGGCGACCGGTGAAATGAAACTGACACCGGGACCGCTCGACAATCCGGATGCCGGCTATCGTTCGCGCTATGACCGCGCCACCGAAACCGCCACGCCCGGCTATTACAGCGTCGAGTTGACCGACAGCCGGGTCCGAGCCGAACTGACCGCCACTACGCGGACCGGCCTTCATCGCTACACCTTCCTGGCGGGCGAGGGCGGCCACATCCTGATCGACCTGGCGCATGGCGCGATCAAATGGTGGGGGGACAAGGACCTGGTCCTCGACAATGTTTCGCTGAAGCTCGTCGGCAACGACACGGTGGTCGGCGGCCGGCAGGTCTTCCAGTGGGCCAGGGGCCGGTGGATATTCTTTGCGCTCAAGCTGTCGCGGCCGTTCGTCCGCGCCGAGCTCTACAGCGACGACCGACCGGCGGCGGGCAGCGAACTGACAGGCACCAACCTCAAGGCGGCGCTGCATTTCCCGGATGCCGGCGACGCGCCGCTGCTGGTCAAGGTCGGGATATCGGCGGTCGATATCGACGGCGCCCTGAAGAACCTGGATGCCGAACTGCCGGATTTCGATTTCGAGCGCGTGCGCAAAGCGGCCCGCGCCACCTGGGAGCACGAGTTGTCCAGGGTCCGCGTCGACATGGCCAGTGAGACGGACAAACGGATTTTCTACACAGCCCACTACCACGCGCTCCTGGCGCCGACGATTTTCCAGGACGTCGATGGCTGTTATCGCGGCATGGACAACCAGGTCCACATCCTGAATCCGGGCGAGGCCAGCTATTCGACCTACAGCCTGTGGGACACCTACCGCGCCCTGCATCCCTTCTTTACCCTGACGCAGGCGCATCGCCTGCCGGGTATGGTCGGAGGGCTGGTGCGCATGGGGCAACAAAGCCCCGATGGGGTGCCGATCTGGCCGCTGCAGGGGCGCGAGACCGACACCATGATCGGCTATCACTGCGCTTCGGTGCTGGCCGAAGCCGCAGCCAAGGGCGTTCCCGGCATCGACTACCGGGCGGGCTACGAGGTTCTGGCCCGGCGCGCCTTTGTCGACGATGTCCACGGCCTTGGCCCATACCGCACGAAGGGCTATATCCCGGCCGATCAGGTCGATGAGAGCGTGTCGCGCACGCTCGAATATGCCTATAGCGACTGGTGCACCTCGAAACTGGCCGCCCATATCGGCGAAACCGCGGCGGCAGACATCCTGAAGCAACGCGCCGGAAACTATCGCCATCTCTTCGACGGTTCGATCGGCTTCGTGCGCGGCAAGCTCGCCGATGGCCAATGGGTGACGCCCTACAACCCGCATGCGTTGGGCTACGATCAGGTGAAATGGCGCGACTACACCGAAACCAACGGCTGGCAGGCGACCTTCCTCAATCAGCATGACATCTACGGCTATGCCCGGCTGTTCGGCGGGCTGGAGGCCTTCGAGGCGAAACTCGACGCCCTGTTCAGCGAGCCACCGGACACCGCCGAGGCCAGCCTGGTCGATATCAGTGGCCTGGTCGGGCAGTACGCCCACGGCAACGAACCCAGCCACCACGTCGCCTATCTCTATGCCTATACCGGATCGCCGTGGAAGACGCAGCAACGCGTTCGCCAGTTGATGGCCGCCATGTACCGCGCGGCGCCGGACGGCCTGGAAGGTAACGAAGACTGCGGCGCCATGAGCGCCTGGTACCTGATGAGCGCGCTCGGCCTCTATGCCGTCGATCCGGTCAGCGCCACCTATGTCTTCGGCTCGCCCCTGGTGCGCCGCGCCGAACTCGACATCGGTCATGGCCGCCGGCTGGTTATCGAGGCCGCCGACAACAGCCCCGGCCATAACTATGTGCAAACGGTGCGCTGGAACGGCAAACCTTACAGCAAAAGCTGGATACGCCACGCTGACCTGATGCAGGGTGGAACCCTGAGCTTCGACATGGGGCCTGAGCCCAATCTTGCCTTCGGTGCGGCCATGGCCGACCGACCGCCATCCTTTATCTGAGAGAACCTGAGCCATGCCCCACCGTCGCGACCTTTTCAAAACCACCCTGGCCCTGTCGTCCCTGGCCGGCCTTGCCGGCGCGACCAGGGTCAATGCGGCGTCGGCCAAACCCATAGTGGTCTCCACCTGGGATTTCGGCGTGGCGGCCAACCAGGCTGCCTGGGAAGTGCTCAAGGGCGGCGGCTACGCCCTGGATGCCGTCGAGGCCGGGGCGCGTATTCCCGAAGTTGACCTGAAGAACCACAGCGTCGGCCGTGCCGGCTATCCCGACCGCGACGGCCATGTCTCACTCGATGCCAGCATCATGGACGAAAAGTGGCGCTGCGGCGCGGTGGCTGCGCTGGAGCATATCGAGCACCCGATCTCAGTGGCGCGCCTGGTCATGGAAAAGACGCCGCACGTGATGCTGGTCGGCGCCGGTGCTTTGCAATTCGCCGTCGAGCAGGGTTTCAAGCCGGAAGCGTTGCTGACGCCGGAATCCGAAGCCGCCTGGAAGGACTGGCTGAAAACGGCAACGTACCAGCCGGTCGCCAACAGCGAAATGTCGACCTATGGCCACGCTCCGGGTAGTGTCGTGCCGGGTGACGTGCACAATCACGACACGCTGGGTATCCTGGCGCTCGATGCCCAGGGGCGGCTGTCCGGCGCCTGCACGACCAGCGGCATGGCCTGGAAGCTGCGCGGCCGGGTCGGTGACAGCCCGATCGTCGGTGCCGGCCTTTATGTCGACGGCGAGGTCGGGGCGGCGACCTCGACCGGAGTCGGTGAAGAGGTCATCCGCAATGCCGGCAGCTTCCTGGTCGTCGAACTGATGCGGCAGGGCCGTTCGCCACAACAGGCCTGCGAGGAGGCCGTTATGCGCATTGTCCGCCGTCGTCCGGAAGCGGCCAAAACGCTCCAGGTCGGTTTCCTGGCGCTGAACACCCGGGGCGAGGTCGGCGCCTTCGCCATCCAGACGGGCTTCGTCTATGCCCAGTGCGACGGGACGAAAACGGACCGGGTCGTGCCGTCGAAGAGCGTCTTCGCCTAAAGCGCAATCCGATAAACGGGGCCGCCCGTGCGGTGGATGCCACCGCACGGGCGGCCCCGTTTTCGGTTAAATTGCGCGACAAAACAAAAAGTTAAAGCGCAATTCGATTGCTCTAACGCAGGCTGTCGAGATAGGCCTGGTGCGACGGGATGGTTTGCGCCACCTGTCTGACCGCGGTGCGCATCCGGCTGAACTGCATCGCCACCTTGTCGGCGTCGGCGATATCGGCCAGCGGGTCGTAGCCCTGCGGCTCGATATGCTGCCCCAGCATGACGGCCAGCCAACTGGGCGGTTGGAACAACTCTCCCGGCGTCAGGACGATCCGCGATGAAGACCGAAAATGGTCGATGCGGTAGCTCAAACTGTCCGGCACCGGCATGTCGCGGCAATAGCGCCAGAAGGCAGAATCGTCGCGCTCCGTCGCCTTGTAATGCAGGATGATGAAGTCGCGGATCGACTCGTACTGATTGGCCATGGCGCGATTGTACTGTTCGGCCAGCAAGGGATCGAAGCTGTCGCCCGGCCAGTAGTCGAGCAGCTTGACCAGGCCGGACTGGATCAGATGGATGCTGGTCGATTCGAGCGGCTCCAGGAAGCCGCCGGACAGGCCGATCGCGACGACATTGCGGTTCCAGCTCAGCTTTCGGCGCCCGGTCTTGAAGCGCACGAACTTAGGATCGGCCAGGGCCTTGCCATCGAGATTCCGTACCAGCGTCGCAGCAGCGTCGTCATCCGTCATGAAGTCCGAGCAGAAGACATGGCCATTGCCCGTGCGGTGCTGCAGCGGAATGCGCCATTGCCATCCGGCCGTTCGCGCCGTGGAACGGGTATAGGGCGTGATCGGGTCGGTCTTCTCACTGGGAACGAAGGCGGCGCTGTTGCACGGCAGAAGGGCGCTCCAGTCCTCGAAACCGCTGTGCAGGGTCTTTTCGATCAGCAGGCCGGACAGGCCGGAACAGTCGATGAAGATGTCGCCGCTGATCGTCCGACCGCTTTCCAGCGTCAGGGTTTCTACGAAGCCTGTCTCGCTGTGTTGCGCGACATGCTTGATCCTGCCCTCGACGCGCTGCACGCCGTTGCCTTCGGCGTGGCGACGCAGATAGGCCGCGTAGAGGCTGGCGTCGAAATGGTAGGCATAGGCCAGGGTCGACAGTAGCGCCTCGTCCTGCGGCGGCGCCACGAAGCGGTTCTGTTTCGCCGCCACGCAGTTCAGTGAATAGGTTTCGAAGTCTTCGATCTCGCCGGCCAGCCGCCGCCGGGTCAGGAAATGATGAAAGGCCGTCCGGCCGATCGGATTGCCGATGGGTCCGAACGGATGGAAGTAGCGTGTGCCCAGGCGGCCCCAGTCGACGAACTCGATGCCCATCTTGAAGCTGGCCTGGGTCTGGCGGATGAAATCGCCTTCCTGCACGTCCAGAAGGCGGTTGAAGCGCTTGATGGCAGGGATGGTTGCCTCGCCGACGCCGATGGTGCCGATCTCCTCGGACTCCACCAGGGTGATATCGCCCAGCTTGCCCTGGGTGATCTTCGCCAGTAGCGCGGCCGACATCCAGCCGGCCGTCCCGCCGCCGACGATTACCACCTGCCGGCGCCGGTTCGCAGCCGTAGCTATGTCCATGTTCGCCTCCCGGTCAGCCTGTCCAGTTGAAGGCTGTGGTTGCCGCCTCGCCCGGCTGGCCGTCGCGGGCACAGGGCACCAGCTGCAGGGTGGTTGTTGCGCCGGTGCGCGCCAGATCCTGGACATAGTAGGCGTCGTTGACGATCCGGCCCATCCACGTCCGAGCCTGGCCGTCGAGCGCGAACAGGTCATAATGCAGGACGGCGGGATCGAAGGTCCAGCTGAGCCGCAGGTCGGCCGATTGTCCGCCGGCATCGATCCGGCTGGCCGTGATGGCAAACCCGTCCGGCCTGGCCACGGCCGCAGCCACCGAGGTCAGGGCGAAGCGGCCGATATTGACGGCACATGTTTTGACATTTTTCCTGGCCGACACGCCGAGGGATACGGCCGCCAGGATGCGTCCCTGATAGGCCTTCAGATTCAGCCGCCACCGGCGCCAGCCATTGGCGAGGGCCTTGCCCTTTGCGACCTCCAGCCACTCGGTAACGGCCGGTGCATCCTCAAACACCAGGCCGACCTTGAGGTCGCCCTTGTCCGGCTTGTAGATCAGCCCGACAAGGGTGTCGCCATCGATGGCGATATGCGTCTTGTACAGCTTGACTTCGGTGGCGACGCCGGCGCCCGAAATGCGCAGGGAAGCACCGCCGTCATAGGCGTCGGTGAAATCGTAGTCGACGTCGAGCAGTTCTGCCGCTGCTACGTCGCCATTCAGGGGCTTCGTCCACCATGTCCAGGTCGGCAGGATATCCTGGACGCCGAGATTGTACCACGGCGTCGCGGCGACGCGCTTACCGCCGGCAAAGAAGCCGTCGCCGTCGCCGGTGTTGAAATGGCTGACGAAGGGCAGGGCGCCGATGACCGAACGCTCGGCGATGAAGTTGGCGACGCCGTAGGTGATGGGCAGGCGGATCTGGTCGCTGGCCCGGCCCGGAGCCTGGTAGTCGGTATAGATTTTCTGGATATCCGCCGGGCCGTAGATGGCCTTTTGTTCCGGGCTTGGCGCATTGTCCATGGCCGGGTTGCCGGTCTGTCCGGCCCAGAAGCGGCGATGCAGGTTGTACCAGGCGTTGCGGCGGGATGCAGGCGCCGTAAAGGCCGCGATCTCGGCCTGATCGGCCTGGGTCGGCTGTGTCAGGGCCCGCAGCGCATCCAGGCGGGCGCGGCGCATTTTGCGCAGGCCGTCCTCGACGCTGTAGATCTGCAAGCCCCCCAACGCCTTGCCGCCGCCATTGGGATCGATAACGGTCGGCGCCATCAGGCCAAGATAGCCGGGGCCGGGATAGAGCTGAAAGCCGTAATAGACGTGGAACGGATTGTAGGTGCGCCCGATGTCCGTCGGGGTCGGCAGGTGGGCGAGGGGCGGGCCGGAACAGCAGCCGCGCGTCAGGCCGTAATGGCTCCAGCCCTGGTCGATCATCATCGAATCGGCGCGCGCCTCGGAGGGGCCGCGCGGCGTGCCGTCGACATGGGGCGAACCCGGCCAGACGGCGCTGGCATCGGTATAGCCGTTATAATACTGGATATGGAAATCGTTCAGACCGGCCGATTTTGCAGCCGCCTGCATGTCGGCGATCAGGTCCTGGACGGCGCGGGCATCTTCCGCCGTGTAGCTTTCGAAATTGACGAAGTAACCGTCGAAGCCGAAGAATTGTGCCAGACGGACCAGTTTGGCGGCGATCTGCGGCCGCGCCAGGTCAGTGCCGTTGAAGAAGCGCGGATCGGGCTGGAACATCGTGCCGAGGCAGAGCGCGCCATTGCGGTGGGCGGCGTCGACCAGGGCGGCATTGGGGATCAGGCCGGTCGTGTTCCACCCCACGGCGATGTCCTGGAACTGCCAGGAACGTTCGACATGAACCCAGTGCGGGCTGCCGACGGCATAGCGTGTCCGGTTGAGGTCGATATCGGCGTCGCTCAGGGTCAGATACGCCGCCAGCAGTGTGGCGCCCGGCACGGCCGGATCCAGGGCCGGGTGGGCCTGGGCCGCCGCGAACGGCGCGATGCGGGTGGCGCGGGGAATGCGCGAACGAAAGTGCGCTGCATCCGGATCGGTGGCGGGATCGTAGGCCTTGAATGCCTCCCATGCATCTTCCGGGCCCGACAGGGGATATTTCGGTGCCAGACCCTCAGGGGCATCGGCGGCCTGCAAGCCCCCCCACGGCACGAAGGGCAGGAGCGAGGTTGAGGCGGTCAGAGCGAGAAAGGTGCGGCGGCTGTGCATGAAATTCCCAATCCTATCGCGTAATGATACCGAGGCCGCCGATGACGATAACGGACTTGTCCTGCACGGCGCGGGGGAAGCGCAGGCGCAGATAGCGTCCGGCGTGAGGTGTGTCGAAGCGAATCTTCTGTTCGGCCCGACTGGCGGCGATGTTGGAAAACTCCCCGGTGGCAACCGGTGCGCCCCAGGCCTGTTCATTGCTGCTGACCCAGATCTCGTATCCGGCCGGCGGTCCAACCCTGGCAATGGCCTCGACGCTCAACGACCGGTTTTGCGATGGTGTCAGGCGGAACCCCTTCAGGTTATAACTCTGTCCCAGGTCCAGCACCACCTCGACAGGTTCACCGGTCTTGCCGGTAAAGGTACCGCCGCTCAGCAGGGCTTCGGGCGCTTCGCCATTGGCCGAGACGACGCTCCAGCGGGCGGGGGAGACGTCGAACTCGCGCGTTACGACGGCGCTGCTCACGCCATTCCCGACGTCGCGGGCGATGGCCTTGACGACACCGCCGTCGGGCAGCGGGAAGGGCGCCCCGTACAACGCGGCGTCGGCACCAGGTTCCGAACCGTCCAGTGTATAGCGGATTTCCAACGCCTTTTCCGCCGCGCGCAGGGAAACCAAGCCCTGAGCGTCACGGCCGATGGCGGGTTCTTCCACGATGTCGGGCAGCCGGAAAAGCCCGAAGCCGTTCAACACCGGTGAGGCGGCGGCAGTCACGATGCGCAGGCGCACACCCTCCGTTGTCACCGGTTTACCCAAGCGGATCAGCCGCTGCGGGCCGATGGCGGTATGGCGGGCGATCTCCACCCAGCCGCCGTCCTGCCGGATATCGACGGCATAGTCATCGACGCGAACGCCGCGGCGAATGTCCTCCGCCACGGCGATCACGTTGAACGTCCGCGGGCCTTTCAGCGCGAGTTCGAGCCAGGCGCCGGCGCGGTCGCTTTCGGCCGCCGCCCAACTGGCCTGGGTCGACAGCAGGTTGCCGGCCGCGAAACCGGGCCCGAAGCTGCTCGAGGCACGCACCGTTGCACCTTGCGCCAAGTTGCTCCGAAACCCCTTGTCGAGCAAGGCCTTCCACGCCTTGAGCGCGGCGACGTCCCCGTCCGGAATCTGCCCTCTGCGGTCGGGCGCCAGGTTCAGCAACAGGTTGGAGCCGCGGCCCACGGATTCGAAATACAGGCGCGTCAGGTTGGCCGGCGACCGCGGCGCCTCATCGCTGTGCCAGAACCAGCCCGGCCGGATCGAGACGTCGGTCTCGGCCGGGTTCCAGATCTCGCCGCCCCTGACACCGCGGTTGCCCTTCTCCTGGGTGAAGGGCGTGGAATCGACCGTCGGCCAGCACGGATCACCGGCGACCCCGTCTTCGTTGCCGACCCAGCGCACATCCATGTCGGCGTCGGCGAACATCACCGCGTCGGGCTGGTTCTTACGTACGATCGCGCGCACCGTATCCCATTGGTAATAGGTATGGCCGTCGATTTTCCGCGTATCCCGTGCGCCGCCGTAGTAGCCGTCGCCACCATTGGCGCCGTCGAACCACACCTCGAACAGCCGACCGTACTGTGTGGTCAACTCCTCCAACTGGTTATGGTAATACTGGACATAGGCCGGGCGACCATAGTCGGCGTGGTTACGGTCCCACGGCGACAGATAGACCCCGAATTTAAGGCCCTCTTTGCGGCAGGCCTCTGCCATTTCGCGGACGATGTCGCCCTTGCCGTCCTTATAGGGGCTGCTTTTGACGGAATGTTCGGTATAGGCGCTGGGCCAGAGACAAAAGCCGTCATGGTGCTTGGCGGTGAGGATCAGGCTCTTCAGTCCGCCGGCCTTTGCCGCGGCGGCGATTTGCCGGGCGCTGAAATCCGTCGGGTTGAACAGGGCTTCCGGCTCGTCGCCATAGCCCCATTCCCGGTCGGTGAAGGTATTGATGGTAAAATGGACAAAACCGTAGGTCTTCAGTCTGTGCCAGGCGAGCTGTCGCGCCGACGGTGTGGCGCCGTAAGCCTGGGGAGATTGTACCTGGGCCGACGCCCCACAGGCCGCAAACAGCGATGCGGCGGAACTGGCGACCAACAGCCGCCGTCGCGTAAAAGCAGTCATATACAGCCCTCCGCAATAGCTTGTAAAACAGGTGCGCCCAGGCTGGCCAGAGACTTCGCAAGCAGGGCGACACGCTACCAATCGAAATTGGTCATGACAACCTTATCGTCACTTCGTCGATTGGCAACAGTAAAAATGATTTTTCTTATAAAATTACGGCGCGTAGCTGAGTTCCGACATCAGGTCGTAGGCGTCGCCACGATAATAGGACTGCGTAAATTCTGCGGGACGTCCGTCCGCCAGGAAACCGCGTCGCTCGATGAGCAATCCCGGCGCGCCAACCGGAATTTCAAGCAAGCGCGCCTGCTCCGCGGTGAAAGCGACCGCCCGCAAGCGCTGAAGTGCGCGAACCGGACGCGTTCCATTCCGCTCCAGGGCTTCGTACAGGGAATCACCTACGACTTCGAGGGAGGGCAGGCAATCGCTTGGTATAGTCGCATAATCCAGCCCCATAGACGTACCGTCAGCAAAACGCATGCGATTAAACCGGTAGACAATCGTCCCTGGTGACAACCCCATAGACAAAGCCTCCTCGGGGTTCACCAGGCCGGCTGAGCGCGACAGCCATTTACTGCTCGGCTCGCGCCCCCTGGAGATCATGTCTTCCGTAAAGGATGTCATTTTCGAATAGCTTTTTTCAACTCTCACGGCCACGAAGGTTCCCGCGCCCTGGCGACGGGTTAACAGGCCCTCATTGACCAGGCCGTCGATCGCCTTGCGTACGGTAATGCGCGAGACGTCGAATTGTTCGGCCAATTCACGCTCGGTGGGGATGGTTTGATTGGGCGGCAACTTGTGCGTGGCAATATTCTCACGCAGCCAGTCTTGCAATTTCTGATAGAGAGCCTGAGACTTGACCCCGCCTATGGTAGCCTGATTTCTGGTTCCCATAGGGTGCTGAACTCTGCCTCTTAATTAATCCGACACATGTAATGACAACACAAGGCCGTTAATGTTTTCATATATGATGCCGACAATATGCAGTCAATATAATTAGGGGCTCCAGGGGATACCTCTGGACCTGACCAAATCAGGTGTGGGTCCATTTCGTACCGGCACTTTCGACGTTATGGACGCTGACCTCACCGATAAGGTCTGCAAAATCGCTCCGATGCCAGGTCTTGGTGAGTTCGACCGTTCGCCCATCGCTTAAAAAACCGCGCCGCTCGGTAAAAAGACCCGGAGTCCCCGCCGGCACATCGAGCAACGCCGCGTATTCGGCTTCCAGTGCGACGGCCCGCAGGCGTTGAAGGGCCCGGCTTGGGCCATAGCCGTGGTGCGCCATAGCCCGGTAAAGCGATTCTTCGGCCAACAGCTCGGACGGAAGGCAATGGCGCAATACGACGGAATGCTCCACCATCACAGGGCCGTTGCTATTGCAGCGCAGCCTTTGCAGGCGATAAATCTGAGTGCCCGGGGCGATGCCCAGTATCATGGTTTCGTCGGCTGAGACCTTGTCGACCGTCCGCGACAGCCAGGTGCTGCGCATGTCCTGACCACTGGGTATCAGATCTTCCCGGAACAAGGGCATACCCTTGTACGACAGCCCGGCGCGATTTGACACAAATGTGCCTGAACCGCGTCGCCGGACCACCAGGCCCTCTTGTTGAAGATCGGTCAGTGCCTTTCGAACCGTCAGCCTTGAAACGCCGCAGGATTCGGCCAGGTTGCGTTCCGGCGGCAGGGGCTCATTATCCGGCAGGCTGCCATTAAGGATGGCGTCACGGAGCAAGCGTTCTAATTGAATATAGAGAGGGCCCCGCTGGTCTTCGAGGCGCGGTATCGCGCTGAAAAATGACATGTCATCGCCCCATTTTATCCGTTTGACATACCGGTATCTATTTGCCTTCCGGACAAGGCGCTCAGCACGGCAAGAAGGCGATTGATGGCATCGGGATCGGTCCGGCGATGTTCCGGCGAGACATAGCCAAGCCGTTCGGCTTCACTGGACACCGACTTGCGCGGACGGCTGCACGATCCGTGCACCCAGAACACCCCGGAATGCGCGATGATTGTACCGGCGTTTGCGGCACTGACGCCGACGCCGGCCATCACCTCGATCGGATTGCTGTCACCTGTTGCGTCGATCGCGTCGACGAGTCGCTTGAGAGTCATGACGCCCTGAAGCGCGTCCACCGCACCTCCGGATGTCAGGATACTGTCGATGCCCAGGGCCTGGGCCGTTCGCAGCGCCTGGATCGGATCAGGCGTTATGTCGAAGCTGCGATGTAATGTCACCTTGAGGCCGGCGGCTTTTGCGTGGCCGGTCAGGCGACCCAGGGCGTGTTCATCAAGTGGCCCGCTGGGCAGATTCGCGCCGACGACCACGCCTTCCATCCGGAATCGTTCCGCCGCATCGATGTCATGCAGCATCATCGCCAATTCTGCTTCGCTGTAGATAAAGTCGCCTTGCCGCGGGCGTATCATCACACGTACCGGACAGTCCAACCTGGCGGCCATCTGCATCATGCCCGTACTTGGCGTCAGCCCGCCGATGCTGAGCGCGCTGCACAGTTCAATCCGATCGACACCGCACGCGGCCGCGATTTCGAGGCCTTCGGCCGTGTCGACGCAAATTTCCAGGCGGAGACGGGTCATTGTGCCTCCGTACGCAGAAGGTGCTGCGCCGGATGACCCGTGCGTGCGAGTAAAATCGCGCCGTCCAGGGAATCACCTTCCGGATTTGCAATATGCGCCGTGATGTCAGCCTGCAGCCAAGGGAGCAGTTGAGGTGCCAGGCCCCCCAGGAGGCTGACCCGGGGCGCCCCCGCCCTGACCAGATTGCGTATATACCGACCGCAGTCCGATGCGAGCTGATTGACCAGCTCGCAAGCAACCGCGTCGCCCAGTTCGGCGAAATGAAAGGCAAGCGGCGCGAGTGCCGCATAGTCCCTGGGGCGCGCCGTATCTGACCAATCGACGATTTCGATGACGCCGCCGAACTGGCTGAGCACCGCGGCCGTGAACGCAGATCCGGCGCGCAAGCCGTCAGAAACATCCAACGCCCGTTTTACGGCGTCCCGGCCCAAGGCTGCGCCCGACGCTTTCTCGCACAGGGAAAACCCCCAGCCACCGAAGGTTCGTCCGACGCCATCGACGATGGCGTATCCGGAACTGCCTGTGCCAACGATCTGGATAGCCCCATCCTTGCCGCCATAGGCTCCAAGACAGGCAATATGGCCGTCGGAAGAGACATGTAATGCTCTGAAAATGGACCTGTACCCTGTCATACTCAGGGCATCTGTCGGTTTGAGTACGCCGGCCAGGCCAAACCCGGCAATCACCTGGCTTAAGGTCGCGTACGGAAGACCTGCCGCATCCAGCGCGGCATGGATCGCCGACAAAATATTGCTCCAGGCCAGATCGGCCCCCAGTCGAACATTGGCTGGGCCGCCCATAGCTTCTCCCAGCACGACGCCGTCAGAGGATTGCAACCGGACACGACAATGGGTTCCACCGCCATCCACCCCCAAATACACATGATCAGATAGCGTGTTCGTCATTTCAACTTATTGGAGCGATGATCGGCATGGCAGCCCTGATGCGGTCCATGGCAGAACTGTCGAGGTCGACAATACCAATTTTCCACAAGGTCATGCCAAATAATATGACCTTTTGTCGTTTGTCTATAAAAACCTTACCGGATGTAAAAATTTGAGCGCCGGAAAGTTCGATCCCGGAGAGCCACCAGGGGATTTATACCAAGCCCCGATGATGATGACTCATCGTGGCCTGGCAACGGCGCCTGATTGCACTCTAGCTAGCGTTTGCCGGCGAGCCAGTTGCCGTCGAAATCGATCGGATCCAGTATGAGGGCCGGGAAACGCCCTTTCATAAGGACGGTATCCACGGTTTCGCGGGCATAGGGCAGCAGTATGGCGGGGCATTTGGCCCGCAACATACGATCCAGGTCATCGCCTTCGAAGCCGGCAATCTGGAATATCCCGGCCTGGAATACTTCGACCATAAAGGCAGTGCTGCCGTTATTCGTAGCGACAACGGCAATCGTCAGAATGACCTCCACCAGCCCGCCAGGCAGCGTGCTGTGCGAAACCTTCACGTCCGCCTTGAGTTGCGGAGCCCACTGATCCACAAAGATCGTTGCCCCGGACGGCACCTGAAATGACAAATCTTTCAGATAGATTTGCTGGATCGAAAATTGTTCAGTCATTATTCGTAGACCTTTCGCCTCTGTGCGGGCTTCGCTAAGTCAAACCTGGTCCGGCAATTGGACCTATGCTGTAAGGGGGCCTTCGAGATCAAAAACCGTTTCTCCCGGCTGGACATAGTCCATGATCAGGTGAACGCGCGGTTCCGCGCCTCCATTGTACACGGAGTGAATACGACGGTTATTGATCTCCCACATGTCGCCTTCCGGCATATGGAACTTCAGCTTGCCGACCATGAAAAGGCTTTCCTTGTTAGAGATGACCGGCACGTGAATTCTGTGACAGCGCTTCAACGAGTCACCTTCATCGATATGCGGCTTGATCTCAGCGCCCGGTGGCAACCGTGTCAGGATAACGCGTACAAAATAACCGCTGCCGTTTTCCTCGACGACGCGCCTCTGACGCATTGTCCGCGAATAGACGTCCGGGATATGCGACATCAACGGGCGAAGCAAAGGTTCCAGAGAGTTAAAGAGCGGGTGAATGGTCGGGTTTGTATGGCGAAAATCCGAATCGGCAATCAGCTTGAGGGTCTGCGTGCTGGCGTGAGCGTTGAAAGCCATCTGGCGGCCGCAGTCGGCAGCCCAGGTCGTCTCATCATAGGCGGCCACGGCATCTTTCAGCGCGGAAATGTCGAAGGCGCCAAGTTTCTGCGCGTCATGGGCGAAATTCATCGAGGCATCAAGAGGCTGGCCGAGCAGGCGGCGGACGGACTTACCGTGTTCAGCTTGCACAATTGCATACCAATGTCCATAAATATCATTACCTATCGGGCTATGCAGCGACCTCACAGCGCAAACCGGCCAGGTCAGTCGATATGGCACGCGGCCTTAACGACGAAACTCATATCCGTGCCGGTCAATAAGTGGCCGGTCCATGTCCCCCACCAGGGATTTAAGCCCATCGGAGTAATAGTCCGCGTAGGGCATATGCTCGCTGGTGTTCATGGGGGGCGCCTGACGGATGAAATCGCGGACCAGCATCGTCTCCGGGCCTCTCAGACCAAGCGGCAGGTCGTAAAAGGTGTCTCTCAGTTCTTCCATGCGAACAATACTGGGTGACGGCGCGCCGGCAAATAGCCGCTCATAAAGAAAGCTATAAAATCCAAGGCCAGATCCTCTGATCTTGTCTATGCAATGGCGCGTGAGATTGAGACCGTAGCTCACAAACTGCTCGGGAAACGCGGCCATTAACCGATCGATACGTGAGTCATCGCTCTGCAAATTCACAAGGTTGCTGATCGTATGGGCGAAATCGAGCTGCTTGTTCTCGCTGCATATCATGAAGAGCGGGTTGGGGTTGGCCTGTGCATGTTGGAAATGAAACCACGAGACGTAGTATGACCAGGGATTACGCACCGTGCCCACGACTGGCAAGTTACGGCAAATGTCAGGGACCTGACTGTAGGGCAGATGATAACCAACACGCCTGGCCGACGGTATGCAGCTAATCATCATGCGGTTGATAAAGGTTCCTCCTGACTTGTGCAGGTGGAGAAAAACAAATTTGTCACAAATCATCATGATCTTTTTATGACACAGTTCCCAATCGGGCAAAAGGGCCGGACTGCTCCGCCACCGGAAGTCGCGCGTACCCAGCTCGCATGTAGCGCGAAGTGCATGGCGTCATGACCAGGACGCCGGCTAAAGTCAATTTTGTATCATATATGATATTTACTTTTACCTCTAAAAATAGGACAACGCATCTTCAGGCGGTGATTGTGCAGGCGAAGAACGGACTTTCCGGTTTGCGCAGGCGCCTTGTCAGGATCATAAGTGTACGGGAATTCGATGAAAGCGATCGTTTGTGAACAACCCCATCGTCTGGCTGTTATTGAGCGTCGCCAGCC
The DNA here is from genome assembly GCF_056404555.1 of Asticcacaulis sp. P2_C5. Classification (NCBI taxonomy): domain Bacteria; kingdom Pseudomonadati; phylum Pseudomonadota; class Alphaproteobacteria; order Caulobacterales; family Caulobacteraceae; genus Asticcacaulis; species Asticcacaulis sp. P2_C5. The sequence goes on along the minus strand of NZ_JBFUDU010000011.1, from coordinate 136,731 downwards.
GGAGCGAGAACCGGGCCAGGTCATGGTGCGTATCCGGCGTGTCGGTCTTTGCGGAACCGATTTCCATATATTCGCAGGCAAGCAGCCGTTTCTAAGCTATCCCCGAGTCATGGGGCACGAGCTTTCCGGTGAGGTCGCCGAAGCGGATGCTGCGTCCGGATTTACGGCTGGCCAAGTCGTTACGATCAATCCGTACCTGGCATGCGGCGCGTGCATCGCCTGCCGGAAGACGAAGCCCAACTGTTGCGTCAACATCAAGGTTATGGGCGTTCATATCGATGGCGGCATGACGGAATTCGTCTGCGTCCCCGAGGCCGCGGTTGTCGATGCTCGCGGTCTGAGCCTCGACCAGGCGGCCATGGTCGAGTTTTTGTCCATAGGCGCCCATGCCGTCAGACGCGCCGGGCTTGAATCCGGCGAAAGAGCCCTTATCGTCGGCGCCGGACCCATAGGCATCGCTGCGGCCCTGTTTGCCCGAATTGCCGGCGCCGATGTGACCCTGATCGACACCTTGCCTGCGCGTCTTGCTTATGCGGCGGATAGGCTGGGTTTCCTGGACGTTGCCGTCGCGGATGATTCGTTACCGGATTGGCTGGCGCGCCGCACCGATGGCGACGGCTTCGACGCGGTTTTTGACGCCACGGGCAGCGCCCAGGCGATCGAAAACGGGTTTCGCTATGTCGCGCATGGTGGGCGGTACATTCTGATCAGCGTTGTGAAGGACACAATTTCCTTTTCCGATCCCGAGTTTCACAAGCGCGAAATGCAGCTCATCGGCAGCCGCAACGCGACACATCAGGATTTTCAAAACGTCATCGATAACATGCGTGCCGGCACGCTGCCTACTCAGGCGCTTCACACCCATACCTTCGAATTGGAAGACATGGCGACCGCCGTTCCCTATTACATCGCGAATCAGGGCTCGGTGCTGAAAGCGATCGGGCAGGTTTGAACTGAAACAGGTGTACGGTCTCAGCCCCGGGCTTCGTCCGAGATCGTCCGTCTCTTGACGGCCAGGCGCTGGGACTGGAATTTTTTCCTTAAAGCGTCCAGTTCCGCGGTCTCGGTGGCATCGAGAAGATATTCCCGCACGCTTTCGAGATGCTCACGCATGGCGCGACGCGCGGTCGAGGCGTCGCGTGATCCAAGCGCCTTGAGGATGGCTTCATGCTCGGCCACGCGCGCTTCACGACCTCCGCCCTGGGCGCGGGTCATGATCTGAGACGCCAGGGGCGACTGTGTCCGCAGGTTCCACAAATGCTCGATCGCGTCGATCAGGGCGCCGTTGTCGGTCATCGACGCGATATGAATATGAAAGGCGCGATCGGCTTCTTCGCAGCGGACGGCATCGGACGTGCGCATCACGTCTATCAGGCCTCTGAGCGTATCCAGATCCTGTTGTTTTGCCAATGGCGCCGCGAGGCCGGCCGTTTCACCTTCGATGAGAATGCGTGCCTCGACCAGTTCGAAGGCGCCTACATTCAGGTCTTCGCGCCCGGACAGGGCCTGGACGCCGTCTTTCGATTGTGTCGTCGCGGCTTCGAGGACATAGATGCCTGAACGCTCGCGAATTTCGACGACGCCCAGGATTTCGAGGGCGATCATCGCTTCTCTGACCGAGGGCCGGCTGATGCCGAATGTGTCGGCCAGATCGCGTTCCGCCGGCAGCTTTTCACCAACCTTATACACGCCATCGCGAATAAGCCCGATCAGTTGGTCGGCGACCCGGCGGTAAAGCCTGTCAGGCTGTGGACTGGTTTCCAAACAACAAGGTCCCGAAACGATTGGAATTGGCGGCAGCTTATGAACACCTCCGCTCCTTTTGCAAGGGCCGGGTTGGCGGTAAATCTCACTTATCTTGCCCCGGGCGGGCAAGATTTACCGCATGCAGTGCACGGGCAAACCTGTTCGCTGCATTCGCCAATAAAAAAGGTGCGCCCGTGAAGGCGCACCAGGGAAGGACCCATTTCCAGGGAGGAATCTGGTCCGTCGCAGACTCGAAAAATACCCAACGCTTCATAGAGGGTGAAGCTGCCATTGGTGTCAGGCATTTCGTGACATGGCCGGGGTCTTCCGGGTTTGCCCCCGGAAGACCCGTTAGCTTTCTGTATTGGGATCAGTACTGGGCGCGCCAGCCAACCAGTACGGTCTGGCCGGGGCTCTGGAAGCCTGTCGTGAGATTGGTGTAGGTGTAGTAGCTCTTGAAGCCCTGATTATCGAGGTTCGTGGCATCCAGTGTGAGGCTCTGTTCCAGTCCGAAGGCCTTGAACTTGTAGGACGCCGACAGATCGATCTGGTGACGGGCCTCGGCATAGGCGTCGAGCGCAATATTGTTGGCCTGCGGAGCAATGCCGGTCTTGATCTCGCCGACCTTCACATAGCTCAGGTGCGCCGAGAAATCGCCACGTTCATAGTAGCCGGTGACGTTGTAGGTGTATTCGGGAATGCCGGTCGCCAGCGCAGCCGCGCTTTGGACCTTGAAGCGCGTATAGTTCGTCGTGAAGCCCAGCCCTTCGACAAAGTTGTCAAGCGGTTGAACCCACATGAATTCCTGTCCGCTCAGCTTCATGACCGACGCTGAGTTGACGGGCTGCGTGATGTTGACATTCACGTTAGCAACCAGAGATGGATTGGCCAGGACCTGAGCCACGGTTGTGGTCGGGATCAGCGCATTGGCCAAGCCTTGTTGCTGGTTTGTATTGAGCGAGGCGTAGGCAATACCGAGGGCACCGAAGTTCAAGGGCGTGATCGGCCGCGCGATAAAGCCAGAAATGTCCTTCTTGAAGTAGGTCAGACCGACATAGCCCGTCTTGCCCGTATAATATTCGCCGCCAACATCGAAGTTGTTGGAATAGAAGGGCTTCAGGTTCGGATTGCCACGGCTGCCGGACGAGGCAGACGTGTCAAGGCTCAGCGAAGACGTCATATCCGCAGGGTTGGCCCGTGTCATGGTCTTTGACGCGGCGAACCGGACATTCAGCTTCGGCGTGACATTGGCCACGGCGTTGAAGGACGGCAGGACATCCTTATAGTGCGAATTCGTCGTCAGATAGACAATCTGGTTGTTGATGACCGACGGTGCGGTGACCGTCTGCTCTGTCGTCTGGAAGCGATAGCCGAAGTTTGTCTTGAACGGAATGTTGAACAGATCACCGTTGTAGAGGGCCATGCCGTAGGCACTGGTGATGGTTTCCTCAATCGTCGCGGCACCCGCCCCATTATACGAGCCGCCGGTCGAGACGGTCGGCGTGCTCTTAAGCAGAGCGTTAAAATCGACGGCCTTATTGATCTTGTCGAAATCGGGTACCACCCAGCGATCGAAGCCGCCACCGCTCACATCGCCCGAGAAGACGGAGCGCGTCATAGGTGTCAGGTACTTGTGAACGTCACTTTCGGGAATTGCGGCGGCATAGGCCGTACGCAGGTTGGCCGAAAGATCGCTGATGTTGATCTCGCGCATATAGCCGTCATAGGCGTAGCCGCCCTTGAACGTCCAATCGCCAATCGCCTTGCTGATATCGAAGTGGCCCGATTTGGTCATTGCATTGCGTTTGTCGAGCTGCATTATCATTTGCCCGCCCGCAAATGTGCGCCAACCAATGTCCGGGCTGTTCAAATCAACATTTGAGGTAAGCGTCGGAAGGTCGAGGTTACCGGAATCGTTGACATAGGTTGCCGTCACATTGGACTGGAACGGTGTGCGGTATTTCAGGAAGGTCACGCCCCGCTGATAGGTCGAGCGCATGATGGCGAGTTCAGCGTCCAATTGCCAGCCGTCGCCGAACTGCCATTCAAAACCGCCATTAACGCTCAGGAAGGCGTTTCTGTCGCGGTAATAGTCGGACTCCAGGAAGAAGGTGGAGTTGGCAAACGTCGCGGAGGTCACGACATTATTGGCGTCGACCTTCATGTTCAGCGGGATCATGCCGCCATTATAATCGTCGCCGGGACCTGTGCTGCGGAAGGCCAGCATCATATTGGTGCGTTCCGCCTCGCGATCGCCGCCGCCGCCGAGGATGTCCAGGTTGAATCGCAACGTGTCACTGGGACGATATTCCAGCGCGATGAGGCCGACCTTGGTTCGCGAGGTTGCGTCAAGTAGCGCATTACGACCCAGGCGCGGCATCAGAGCGCTCTTCATGGTGGCTTCTGTCATGCCGGGGTTCAGCGCCAGGAGCTGGGCTTCGTCCAGCGGACCGGGGGTCAGGCCGTTACCGGAATACGGATAGACGGTTTTGCTCCACACCCATTGGTTTGAGCCGTTTACATTGGCAAAGACGCCGTTAGAGGCTGTGAAGCCCGGGTCGCAGGTGCCGCAGTAGTTGTTGAAATTCGGGTCGCCGTAGCCCAGGGTTTCGAACCCGGATGTGTAGGTCTTCTTCTCATTCGCCGATACGCCGACCAGAACGCCGAATTTGTCCCAGGTCTTGGACCACACGCCCGTGATCCGTGGCGACAGTTTCTTTGAATTAACGCCATAGTTCCCTTGAACTGCGATGACACCGTGTTCACCCCTGCGGTCGAACGGCCGGGCATTTTGCAGATTCACCGTCCCGGCAATACCGCCTTCGAGCTGATCGGCGCTCGGCGTCTTGGAGACATCGACCCGGTTGAAGAGGCCGGTGGGGAAGGTGTCGAGGTCGACCTGGCGGTTTGTCGAGCTTGAGCCGGAGATGCCGTTGTCCGTCGCCATGGCGATACGATTGCCGTTCATCGTCACCTGGGTGAAGTTGGAGGGCAGGGCGCGGACGACAATCTGGGTACCGTCACCGGAAAACGCGTCGCGCGAAACGATCATGCCGGGCACGCGCTGCAACGCTTCGGCCATATTGAGATCCGGGAATTTCCCGATATCTTCGGCGAAGACAGTTTCGGTGAAGTTGGTCGAATCTTTTTTGGCCTTGGTCGCGTTTCTCAGCGATGCGCGATAGCCCGTGACGACGACGACCGTCGTGTCGTCATCGGCTGCCGCGGCGCCGGTGTTGGCGGCGTCCTGCCCGTGGGCGGACGCGAAACCAAGGCCGCCAAGCATGGTGGCGCACAGGAGCGTTGATTTGATGGCATGAAAGCGCAGGCTTTTCGCTAGCATTTGTGACTTCCTTTTCCCCGTCACGCCGTTGGCATGAACTATTTTTCTTATGTCGCGGCACGATGTTTCTGGAACAGTGTTACCGGTCACAGAACTATTAGTCTGACCAAAACACGCCGTCAATGTGGTAAGGCCAGTTTGATTTGTGTGTGGCAAATCTCCCACAAAATTTGTGTTTGGCGCTGCGCAGACGGTGCGTGACTGAGGCGCCTTTGCCTGAAAGGTTCTCTATTTTTACAATCACATATAAAATTAGTTATTCTGTGGGCTACGATTTCAGATCAAAACTGAATATAATTGCCATATTTATATGATATATACGGCGATTTCTGCGCTATGAATGTGAATTCGCTTGTTTTTACAAGTAATGTTCTTTTTCACAAATGGCAGCGTATTTTTGGCGATCGAAAATGAGCCTGTGGCACCTAATGCATGATATTGGTCTGGCCAACATCGCGTGCGCCGTCATTTTGCAATCAGGCACACAGCGTCCGCAGTGGTAAGTTGTCTTACCAATTCGTGATTTTGATCCGTGCGTTCGGGGAGGCGCCTATGGTCGCCGGCGGATGATGGACGACCCGCCCTCGTCCTAGTGTTGCGTCGCAGAGATTTTGACTCTTTGAATTCCCGTCGCAGTTCCAGCGGATCGGTACGTGAAGTTGGTCAACCCGTCATGATCTCCGTGACGCGACACCCTGGGCGGCGTTAACTGTGCGCCTTGTAAAGGGGGCGACCACGGAACACCGCTGCGCGGCAACACGGAAATCACACGGAAAATCGCGCTATTCAGACGGCTGCGCGAAGCGCCTCTGCAGTCATAGCCGGCGGGCGCTTCGCGCCGAAGCTTTCAGGTCTTGAATTCCGTGAATTCCATGGCCCCATGCCGAGGTTCAGTCGGCCCTCAACCCATCACAATCTCTGCGACCCAACACTTGCCGATCAATTTCAAGCTACCCGGCGAGGAGTTCTCTGAAAATCGGACAAGCCCCTCCGGCATCGTGGCGAAGATCCTTCTCCTTTTGGTAAGGCCAGATTGACTAGCAGATTTGGCCGTGATAGCCAAGTATATATAAAAGCTACTTTCATAGTCAAAAATTGCGGGTGTTGTCGCCTGTAGTGACGAGACCTGGGTGCAACCCGAAATATGGCGAACGCTTTCGACCTTCCTATTGTCTTTCGGTCCGCGGTCGAGCTACCGCGAAGGTCAGGAAAGCTGACACTTCAACTGGCGCACGCCCTCAAGGATCATATTGCGCAGACAAGGCCGGCCATCGGGACGCGTCTGCCGTCCGTCAAAACTCTGGCGGCCCACTTCGGTGTCAGCATGCCCTCGGTTCGTGAGGCTCTGATCGCTCTCGAAGCCCTGGGTTATGTCGACCTCGTACACGGCGTCGGAACACTTGTTCGCAAGGCGGGCCGATCTGAGCCGTCGCAGGATAACGACACGATAACCTTGCTGGAGGCGAGGCGGCTGCTGGAAGGTACGGTCGCGGCGCTGGCGGCCAAGGAAGCCTCCGAGAAGACCATTGGGGAACTGGCTTTAGCCATGCAGACTCTGTTCGGCGCCAAACCTTCGGACCCAGGCGACGGGATTCGCGCTTTTCATATGTGCGTGGGCAGGCTGACGGGTAACGGTGCAATCATGATGGCCGTCGATCAGCTTTGGCAGCCAGGCCTGCCCGACGTCATGGAGGAGACATTGTGGGGGCAGGCCCTTCTTCACGGTTTCCCGGCCTGGATGCTGATGCACCAAAGGATTTACGAGGCCATCAGACGCAAGTCGGCAGGCGCAGCTGAGACGGCGATGAACGATTTCAACGACCAGGCCATGGCCGACGTCTTCTTCATTCTGGAGAAGCGGGAGGTCGAAAAGGCCGAACAAGTCGTAGCCGGCAAGCGTCAGCAGTTCGCGACGCGGCGACTAACGGCGTGAGTGAAGGCTCGGTTCGACTTGAATCTGATATCTACCCAGGCGCTCCGGCTTTGCAGTGGCGTGCGATATAGTCGGCATGCTGAGGCACGGACGGGATCATTTGGCCGATGATCTGGCGGATGCGCAGAAAATGGTCGCGCAATTGGACAGGGTCGATGAGGTCTACGAAGGGGTCGTAGCTTTGCGGGACCAGACCCAGACCAAAGAAAAGCGAGATCCAGGACGGTTCGGTAAAGCCGTCCGGGTCGAGGACGACGATGCGTCCACTGCTGCGGAAGATGTCGATCTGGTGTTTCAGTGACTCCGAGATGTCCTGGGCCGCGCAGTGACGCCAGAAATCGGAATCGTCACGCTTCGTCAGTTTGTAGTGCATGACGACGAAGTCACGAATAGATTCATACTGGAAAGCGGTCAGACGATTGAATTCGTCCGCCAGTTCGGGCCGGAAGTCCATGTTCGGAAAATGCTGGATCAGCCCGCCAACGCCGCTTTCGATCAGGCGGATAGCCGTCGACTCCAGCGGTTCGATGAAACCGCCCGCCAGGCCGACGGCGACGCAGTTCTTGATCCATGCCTTGCGCCGTCGGCCGGTTTTGAAGCGGAGCTGGCGTGGTGCATCGAGCGCCTGGCCGTCCAGGCCCTGCATAAGGATGCGTTCGGCGTCTTCATCCTTCATGAAGTGACTGCTGTAGACGTGTCCGTTACCCGTGCGATGTTGCAGGGGAATGCGCCACGTCCAACCTGCAGTCCTCGCGGTCGATGTCGTATAGGGCGTCAGGGGTTCGACGCGCGCGCACGGCACAGCCAGGGCGCTGTCGCACAGCAACTGATCACTCCAGTCGACAAAGCCCGCCTTCATGGCGCCCTCGATCAGAAGGCCGCGGAAACCGGAGCAGTCGATGAACATGTCGCCTTCCACGCGGCGGCCATCCTCCAGCCGAACAGCTGCGATAAAGCCGTCTTCCGCCCGCAGTTCGACGTCGACGATCTTCGCTTCGATGCGGTTGACGCCGCGGGCCAGGGCGTAGTCGCGCAGGTAGGCGGCATAGAGTCCGGCGTCGAAATGATAGCCGAAGGAATAGGCGTTGCTGGCTGACGGCGTGTCGCCGCTGGGCGGGGTAAAGCGATTGCTTTGCGCCAGGACGGTGGCCACCGACCAGTCCTCATAGGAAGGAAACGCCGGATCGGCCTGTTTCAGGCGCAGCCAGTGCATATAGGGCGAGCGGTTATCAATGCTGGGTCCGAAGTCGCCGAAGCCATGAAAGAAACGGTTACCGATATGGCCCCAGTCCTTGAAGGCAATACCGAGCTTGAAGCTGGCCTGGGTCTTGCGGACGAAATCAGTACCATCAATGCCGAGACTGCGGTTGTAGTAGCGGATGGTCGGCAAGGTCGCTTCGCCGACACCGATCGTGCCGATTTCCGGCGACTCAACCAGATCGATGACGCAGGCCTTCCCCAGCCGCTGGGCCAGCGGCGCGGCCGCCATCCAGCCTGCGGTACCGCCGCCGACAATGACAATTTTGCTTATGGGTTTGGCCATCGAATTTCCGGATGATGAGCATACACAAAAAGATTCCTCCCGGCATGGGTACCGGGAGGAAAAGTTTGCGGCGACAGTCCGGGGAGAAGAGCGCCTGCCAAGGGACTGGGCAGGGCAGGCGCGAAGGCCAGCCACTACGGGAAATTAGTGGCTGGCAAGGCGTTAGCCCCGTGGGCAATTAACTGAATCCGCGTTTTGAGACATTTCCATACCTATGCAAGGCCTCGTCGCGCTTCAACGTCGCAGTTAATTGCCCACAAAGCCTTAGAAAGTATAGCGGACCTGTGCCGTGTATCGGGGTCCGGAGACGAACCAGGCGCGGCCCTTCATACCGATATGCTGCTGCATCAACTGCTTGAACTGGGCATTGTTGATGTTTTGCGCTTCGAGGCCGAACGTCATGTGGTCATTGACCTTGTAGAAGAACGACGCGTCGAGCTGGCCATAATCACCGGCCCAGGTGGGAAGAGCCCAGTTGATGCCCGGGTTTGGCACGGTGTTATAGGTGGGGCTGGCCGGGTTCGAGTCGAAGCCGTCTCCACCCTGCGTACCGTTGACATTGACGGCCTGCAGGTATTTGGAGCGCCAGTTATAGGCCAGGCGCGCCGAGACCGGTCCCTTGTCATACATCAGGGCCAGGTTATAGGAGTATTTCGACAACCACATCAGGGGCAGCTTGCCGAAGGTGCGGGCATCCGTATCGCAGCCATTGAGGTTCAGATTGAGCGATGCGGCGATTTCTGCGGGTGTGGCCGTCGAGGCGTGCGAGCAATAGGCCGAATTTACCGGGTCGTGCAGCGTTTGCGAGCTGTCGACATAGGTGAAGTTGGCCTGGACGCCCAGGCCCGAAAGCCAGCCCGGCAGGAAGTCGTAATACTGTTGATAGGCCACTTCGAAGCCGCGCGCCGTGCCGTCCGCCCCGTTGATCGGAGCGGTGATGATGAATTCATGCATCTGGCCGTTGACATCCGGCAGATCGAAGCCGTGCAACTGATTGACGATGATGTTGCGCAGATCCTTGTTGAACACGGCGAAGGTCAGCGAACCGACCGGCGAGAAATACCATTCGGCGGTCAGGTCGGTCTGGGTCGAGGTGGTCGGCTTCAGATAGGGATTGCCGGCGGCGGAACCCGTCAGGTTGAACGAATTGACGGTGGTTACAGTCCCGGTTGTCGTGGTCTCAAACCCTTCCCCCATGCTGGTATAGCCCTGAAGCTGCGTGAAGTCCGGGCGCGACAGGGCGGTGGCCATGGCGAAGCGAACCTGGAAATCCGGTGTGATCTTCATCCGCAGATTCAGGCTGGGCAAGGTATTGCCGAAGCTGTTGTTGAAGTTCTCCGCCTTTTCGTACTTCGGGATATTGGGGATAATGATGCCGCCCTGCGTGTTGCCCGGGGGAATGTTAGGGGCGGTCGGGTTAAAGACGGTGTAGCCGAACGCTGTCATATCGGTCGCGACATAGCGAATACCGATATTACCGTCGATCGGGTATTTGAGATCATCCCATCCGAAACGCAGTTGGGCGTAGACCGCGCGAGTCTTTTCTTTCTGCTTGTTGATGCCCGACGGATTGGTACCGAAGGTCGCCGCCTTCCAGGGAGAGCAGCCCGATCCCCAGCCTTGCGCCGCGGTTTGCTCGGCGCACAGAATGTCGTGATAGGTGTGCAACTTGGTGTAGGAGTCCGGATAGCCGGTCGCCAGCGATACGTCGGGGAAGACGACGGCCGGTGCATGGGCATCGCCATTGAAGAAGTTCTCGAAGCTGGTCAGGTGCGTGTTGCCGGCAAAACGCGGGTCGCCGAGATAGGCCAGGTGGTTGATGTCCCAGCCAACCTGCCAGGGCTGGGTGACGGCTGCCCAGTTGTAGCCCGGGTCTGAATTCTGCGTCGTGGCGTCACGATCGGTCAGGCGCACGCCGACGCGCAGGTCTTTCAATACCGGATCGTCGAATTCGTATTTGGCGTCGCCCTTCCACGCCCATTCATGAGCGATACTCTTGTCGAGATGCTCCATGGTGAAGGCCCAATAATAGTTGGCCGGATCGGCCAGATAGGCCTCGTCCACCGTGATCTTGGGCGGATCGGAGCGCAAATCCAGGGTTTCCGACTGGATCTGTATGCCGGTCGCAACCGTCGAATCGAAACTGCCGGTGCTGGCGCGGATATATTGCAGATCCGAACGCAAGGTCAGCTTGCTGCTCGGGTGCCAGGTCAGATTCCATGACACATCCGTCGTATCGGATTCGCGCGTGGCCGTGCGGGTATCATCGCCGAAATTAATGCCGCCATCGGTCGGATCGGTGATTGTGCCGGTCAGCAGCGCGCCCTGGTCATCATAGGTGGCGTCGGCGCTGACCCTGATGTTGTAGGGCGACGATTGGGCAAAGATGGCCTGTTCGTCCCACGTCATCTGGTAGTGCGAATTGAAAAAGGTCAGCGAGGTCAGCAGGTCCTCGTTCGGCCGCCACTGAAAGGCGCCGTAGGCCCCGAAGCGCTTGCGGTTGAACTCCAGGGTTCGCCACTGCGCACCCTTGGGCACCCACACTGTCTTGCCCGGTACGATATTGTTGCGCGGATAGTAGGGCTCGACCTGGAAGGCGTCCGTGCGCGTGCCCGACTCGGAATAGGCCAGGTCCAGAAGGGCTCCGAATTCACCGGCCCCCGTACTCCACCGATCAGAAAGGAGCAGCGATCCCGATGGGGTGGCGTTGCCCCCCTTCAGAGTCGAATAGGTGGTCTGGCCGGAGACGGCGCCTTTAAAGCCCTTGTAATCGAAAGGCATGGCCGTGCGGAGGTTGATCAGGCCGCCCACGGCGCCTTCGATCTGTTCCGCCGAGGGGTTCTTGTAGATGTCGACGCCCGCCATCAGTTCGGGCGGCACATCTTCGAAGTTCAGCGAGCGACCGCCATTGGCCGAAAAGCTGTCGCGGCCGTTCAGTTCGGAACGCACATAGGTAAGACCCCGGACGTTCACGCCAGAACCTTCGACCGAATAGTGTTCCGGATCTCCCTTGGCGAAGTTGTGATCGATCGTGACGCCGACGACCCGCTGCAGGGCTTCCGTTACCGAACGGTCGGGCAACTTACCGATGTCGTCTGCGACAATCGAATCGACGATTTCGTCGGAATTTTGCTTGATCTTCTGCGCCGACTTGAGCGCGGCGCGCTGGCCGGTTACGACGACGACCGTTTCGTCGCCGGGTGCCGCTGCGGGCGCATCCTGAGCCATTACCGGCGCCGCCATCATTACGGCGCCTATGACCAGAACCGAGGCCCCATTTAAAAGGCCCGAATGCTTTCGTTTATGTGTCATTTTTCTTCCCTGCTCAGGTGCAGTTGACCTGTCTGACGACAGGGAGCCCTGATTTCTGTTCGTACCAAACGGCTTGTGACGTACGCGTTCGCAGCCGGTTCTTTGGGAACCGGCGATAGCTTTACAACTTTGACGCGCTGCCGGCGTTTCACCAGCAACGCCCTGGACTTAGTGATTCCTCCGAACATTGTTATCGCTATCAATTATCATACATCTTGGTCGGAAATTAACCTAAATAGCTGATTTTACTGATAAATTCATGACATTGAGTGGGCGGGTCGCCACCAACTGTCCGAAGTGTCCGAATTCGTACACCTGGACGAAAAAATGTGTCCAAACCTGCTGAGCCGCGTGGCGACTTCGATCCGCCATTTTGGAGACATCCAAAGTCTAAAGATGGCAGGTCGACACGATGGCAACGTGGCATCCACCTTGGCGGGTTGCGCGCCAACCGGCGCGCAGATTCCATGTGTCCGGACTGCAACAACAACCAATAAGTTTGCGCCGCAATTGACAAACCCGCGGAGTAATTAGATATGTAAAATACTAGATAATGCACATAACTAATATGGCATATAAAAAAAGGGATGAGACATGAGCAAGTACGGCGATGGCCGCGCCTTGGCGCGCACCTTCTACACATTGGCGACGGCAACCTGCCTGCCGTTTTTTGCTTCCGGCGCCCTGGCGCAGGCAGCCCCGGAAGCGCAGGCGGCCACGACCGAGGATGAGACGGTCGTCATCGTTACGGCACGGCGGCGTATGGAGCGGCTGCAGGACACGCCGATCGCCATAACCGCGCTCAGCGCAAAATCTCTTGAACGTCAGCAAATTCAGTCGACGACGGATCTCGGTAAGGTGACGCCGAACCTCCAGTTCGCCACCTACGGCACGCTGACCGGCAACAATTCGGCCGCCCAGGTGTTTATTCGCGGCATAGGCCAGACCGACGCGACTGCGGCAGTGGACCCCGGTGTCGGTCTCTATATCGACGATGTCTATATGGGGCGCTCGGTTGGCGGCGCGATGGAGTTCCGCGACATCGCCAATGTGCAGGTGGTTCGCGGCCCGCAAGGGACGCTGTTCGGCCGTAACACGATCGGTGGCGCCGTTCTCCTGTCGACAAATCGCCCCGGCGCGGGCAACACAGTGCGTGTCGGCGTGGGCGACGATAATCTGCGTGAACTGTTCGGCGCATTCGACGTGCCGATTTCCCAAACTCTGCAGGGCCGTGTGGCCGTTGGCCGCCGGACGCGCGACGGCTATGTCCATCGCGAATCTGACGGCCTCGACCTCGGCGACGTCAATACGACGAACGCCCAGGGGACCTTGCGCTGGGAACCGTCGTCAGACCTGACCCTGACGCTGCGTGGAGACTATGCCAAGGCCGATGAGCACGGCTCTCCGTTCGTCTTTCTCGCCATCAATGAGCGTCAGACCTTTCCGGCCGCATCCAGCAAGGCCGCCGGCTGTCCGGGCGCAACCTTTCCGCCCCCCTTTGTGCCGGCGACGGCTGATCCGCGCTGCGCCAACGATGCCCAGTACAAGGGCCCCTTCACCAATGGCGGCACAGCACCGGTCTTCAGCACGCTCGAAAACTCAGGCCTGTCCCTGGTCGCCGAATGGAAGGTCAACGATGTCCTGTCCCTGAAGTCGATCTCCTCGTCTCGCAGCCTGGAATGGTCGGGCGCGCGGGACGCCGACAATACGCCCCTGCTTATCCTGCAGACCAGTTACAGCAGCCACAGCGACCAACAAAGCCAGGAACTGCAGGCGCAAATCAAGACGGAGCACCTGGATGGCGTCGTCGGCGCCTACTACTTCAATGAAGAGACTTCGGACCGGGTCCTGGTCGGCCTGGGCAATCCCGGCACCTCCTACGATACGCAAAGGGTAGCGCTCGATACCAAGGCCGTCGCGCTGTTTACGCAATGGAGCTACAAGTTCTCGGACAGTCTGAGCCTGTCCGCCGGCCTGCGCTATACCGACGAGACCAAGGGGCTCCAGGCCACCATGTTCAATGTCGCGCCCTATACCAAGGCGGAACCCGCTGCCCCGACGGCCTTGTGTCCGTTCGGCGGTCCGCCGCCGACGCAGACCGGCTGCCTGTTTATCGGCACCGGCCGCAACGAACGCAATTTCACGGCGACCACCGGATCGGCCAGCCTGCAGTATCGCTGGAACGCGACGCTCATGACCTATGTCAGTTGGTCCCAGGGCTTCAAGAGCGGCGGTTTCAACGAGCGCTACAACAACGCGCCTCCGGGCAATGTGCCGATCTCGTTCGCCCCGGAAACGGCGGTGTCTACCGAAGCGGGTTTCAAGGCTAATCCCTTGCGCGGACTGCGCATCAATGGCGCGGTCTTCAGCACCAAATATACCGATATGCAGATGACCTATCGCCTGGGGGTGGTGCCGCTGCTGTTCAATGCCGGTGAAGCGACGATCAGCGGCGCGGAACTGGAAGCCGAATATATTCCCGTTCCGGATCTGTACCTGAACGCCAGCCTCGGCTCTCTCGACACGGGTTTCGACAGTATCACCAATCCGCCGTCGTACGGTGCGGTCAGTCCGACCTCGGTCGCCAGCCTCGACAGCCGCCTGCCGTTTGCCCCCGAGCTGCAGGGGCATGTGGGGGTCGCCTATACCCTTCATCCGGGCGGCATGCGGCTGACGCCACGGATGACTATCAGCTATACCGACCGGCAATTTTTTGACGCCGGCAATACAGCGACGATCGCCCAGAACAAATCTGTGACCATCGCCAATGCATCGATCGTGCTCGAGCCGGAAAGCCGCGCCTGGCATCTCACCCTTGCGGGCAATAACCTGACCAACAGATTATATCCGCTTGCCGGCACCTCGTCCGAGAGCACATCGGCGGGTTATGCGGAAGTGATCTATTCCCGTCCGCGTAACTTCAGCCTGACCTATTCGGTCGACTTCTAGAATCTCAGGGAACAATTCCCTGTGTATCTGAAGAAACGCGACGTCTAACAAAGAGCAGGGCCGATATGATGTGCAGACATCCTATCGGCCTTGGACCGAAAACGGTCCGCCTTAAATCGTAAATAAAAGTGGTCCACGAGGAAACCATCATGTCCGACATAGGGGAGGCCGCCATGCGCGCGCCGCAGGTCAAGCTGTCCGGCCTGCGAATCTTCTTCCTGATCCTGACCTGTGCGCTGATCATGCTGCTGGAGGGGTTCGATATCCAGTCGATGGGCATTGCTGCACCTATTCTCATGCCCCTGCTTAAGCTCGATCCCGTCCAGGCGGGCCAGATTTTCGGCGGCGGCCAGGCAGGTGTGGTCCTGGGCGCCCTGGCCGGAGGCATGCTCAGCGACACCTGGGGGCGGCGCAATGTCCTGCTGATGTCGGTGATGGTTTTCGGCGCCTTCAGCATCGCGACCGTCTATTGCTTCGATTTCAACACGCTGCTGGCGGCACGGGTGCTCACCGGCTTCGGTCTCGGCGCCGCCATGCCGAATGTCATCGGCATGGCCATCGATGTCGTTTCACCAAAGAACCGCGTCAAGGCTGTCACGGCAATCATGGCCGGCATGCCGATTGGCGGCGCGACGGTTTCGCTGTTCGCGGCCCTCTATCTCAAGCAGCTCGGTTGGCAGTGGCTGTTCTATCTCGGCGGCATCGTGCCGTTGGCACTGGTCCTGTTCATCCTCGCCCTGCCCAATACCCGGCCCGCCAGGGATGCCAATGCTCCGAAGGTGGGTGCCGGAAAAGCGCTGTTTGGTGGCGGCCGCGCCATCAGTACACTCCTGCTGTGGGTGGTCTTCTTCCTGACGTCCAGTGTGCTGTACATGATGCTCAACTGGCTGCCCAGCCTGATGGCGGCACGCGGATTCGACATGACGGTCGGCCAGATGTCGTCCCTGACCTTTAACGTCGTCAGTGTCTTCGGCACTCTGATCCTGGGGGCCATCATCGACCGTTATGGCTACCGCACGGCCCTGCCGGTGGCCTATGTCGGTTTCCTCGCCGGCATCTGCGGCATGGCCTTCACCGGAACGGTGGAGCCGCTATTGGTCAGTATCGGAATCGTTGGCTTCTTCCTGCTGGGCGCGCAGTATTCGCTGAACGGCGTCTCACCCATGTACTATCCGCCCGCCGCGCGCGGCCTGGGGACGGGCGCCGCCATCGCGTTCGGTCGTGTCGGCTCCATCACCGGTCCGATGATGGCGGGCTATGTCCTGAAGACCGGCATCGGTCCGCTGCACGGTCCGTCGGGCGTGGCAATGGCCATGATCCCATTGGTCGTTGTTGCCGGTCTGGCGGTGTTTGTCCTGACCCGTCAGGCGAAGATCATTGTCGACTAGATCAGGACTTGCCGAGTCTTGCCAACCGGGCCAGTGCATCCATGAACTGCGCCAGGTCGATACCGTCCAGGGCCTGCAGCAACCGGGCGCGATGCTCGTCCTGGACGCGTTTGCCCTGAGCCAGGATTTCTTCGCCCTTCGGGGTCAGTTTCAACTGATTGGCGCGCCGGTCCTTGCTGTCGACCACTCGTTCCACCAGGTCGCGCTTGGCCAGCGAATCGATCAGTGACACGACATTGGGCCGGGCGATCTTCAGCTTGTCGCCGATGACATGCTGGCGCAGGCCGGGGTGGGCCTCGATCAGCAGCAGGGCCGACAGGTCCACCGGCCGCAGATCTAAGGGTTTCAGCCCCTCGATGATATCGCTGAAGGCCGCCAACTGCGCCAGGCGCAGTTGAAAGCCGATCTGGTCGTCAAGGTCGGCGGTGGATAAGGGTTTGGATTTCGGCAAGCGTACGACTCTCCTCGTTCTCGTTTGTTTCATATCAGAAAACAGTCTTATACAAAAAATATAATGACATAGGATAATAGGTATGCAATATACCTATATAAACATAACCCCAGGGAGACCCAGGCCATGCTCGACCAGGTTAAAGCTGCTCATCTCGATCTTCTCATCGGTTCCGAGGCCGTCAAGGCCGAAGGCGGGCGTACCTTCCAACGCCTGAACCCGATCACCGGCCAGTTGGCCACCCAAGCCGCGGCCGCCAGCGTCGCCGACGCAGGCAAGGCCGCCGATGCCGCCGCAGAGGCTTTTCCGGCATGGTCCGCCCTGGGCCCCAATGCCCGCCGTGCAATCCTCGTCAAGGTCGCAGACGCGCTGGGCGCGATGGCGGGCGACTTCGTCGACGCCATGAAGTCCGAAGTCGGGGCGACCGAGGGCTGGGCACGTTTCAATGTCATGCTGGCCGGCAACATGATGCGCGAAGCCGCCGCCATGACCACTCTGGTGGCGGGTGAGACCATTCCGTCCGATAAGCCAGGTTGCCTGGCACTGGCGGTGCGGGCGCCCGCCGGGGTCGTCCTGGGGATCGCGCCGTGGAATGCGCCGGTTATTCTGGGCGTCCGTGCGATCGCGACACCCCTGGCCTGCGGTAATACCGTGGTGCTCAAGGCGTCCGAAGCCTGTCCGCGCACCCATTGGCTGATCGCCGAGGCTTTCAACCGCGCCGGCGCTCCCAAGGGCATCGTGTCGCTGGTCACCAATGCGCCCGAGGATGCGGCCGATGTCGTCGGCGCCCTGATCGATCATCCGGCTGTGCGCCGCATCAACTTCACGGGTTCAACGGCGGTCGGCAGGCTCGTCGCCGTCCGCGCGGCGCAACAGCTGAAGCCCGCCCTGCTGGAACTGGGTGGCAAGGCCCCCATGCTGATTCTGGAGGACGCCGATCTCGACGAGGCCGTCAAGGCAGCAGCCTTCGGTGCCTTTATGAACCAGGGCCAGATCTGCATGTCGACCGAGCGTATCATCGCCGTTGACGCCATTGCCGATGCCTTTGTCGCCAAGTTCGCCGCCAAGGCCAGGACGATGCCGGCCGGCGACCCTCTTGCCGGTGCGACGCCATTGGGCGCGTTGGTCGATACCAAATCCGCCGACAAGGTGCGCAGCCTGATGGAGGACGCGGTAGCCAAGGGCGCGACGCTTGTTGCCGGTGGCGGCGGCGAGGGCGTGCTGATCCCGGCCTCGGTGCTCGACGGCGTGACACCCGCCATGCGCATCTATGGCGAGGAATCCTTCGGTCCCGTCGTTTCGATTGTTCGTGCACGCGACACCGAGGACGCCATCCGTATCGCCAACGACACAGAATATGGCCTGACCGCCTCCGTTTTCACCACCAACATAGCCCAGGCCATTTCGGTCGCCGCGCGCATCAAGTCCGGCATGTGCCACATCAACGGCGCCACCGTCCATGACGAGGCCCAGATGCCGTTCGGCGGTGTCAAGGACAGCGGCTACGGTCGCTTCGGCGGCAAGGCGGGCATTGCCGAATTTACCGACCTGCGCTGGATCACCATCGAAACCCTGCCAGGTCATTTCCCGATTTAACGCTTGTGGAAGATCGTCTCGCCACAAGGCTGGCGACAATCACCACAAACCCAACCTAGTTAGTTAGAGGCTACCCCTATGAATGAAGCTGCCACGCCTATCGACAGGTCCGAAGAAGATACGGTCGCCTGTCACGTCCAGGACCGCATCGCGTGGGTCAGGTTCAATCGTCCCGAAAAGCGTAACTGCATGAGCCCCAAGCTCAATCGCCAGATGATGCGCGTGCTCGAAGATCTGGAATTCCGTGACGATGTCGGCGTCCTGGTCTTGACGGGCGAAGGGACCTCGTGGTCGGCCGGCATGGATCTCAAGGAGTATTTCCGCGAGAACGAGGCCAAGGGCCTGGGTGCGACCCGCAAGGCTCAGCGTGAAGCCTATGCCTGGTGGCGGCGCCTGCGCTGGTACCAGAAGCCGACCATAGCCATGGTCAATGGCTGGTGTTTCGGCGGCGGCTACGGTCCGCTGTTTGCCTGCGACCTGGCCTTTGCGGCGGATACGGCGACCTTCGGCCTGTCGGAAATCAACTGGGGTATACTGCCGGGGGGCGGTGCGACCAAGGTCGCCACCGAACTGCTGCCTTTCCGCAAGGCCATGTATCATGCCATGATGGGCGAAAATATCGACGGCAAAACGGCGGCCGACTGGGGCCTGGTCAACGAATCGCTGGCGCCGGATCAGCTGGAGGCGCGTGTCACCGAAGTGGCCAACGTCCTGCTGAGCAAGAATCCGGTGGCGCTGAAAGCCACCAAGGACGCCGTCCGCCGCGTCGGAATTCTCAGCTATGATGATGCCGAGGACTATCTGATCCGCGCGCAGGAAGCGGCCAACAGTTACGATAATGACGGCCGCAAGGAAGGCATCAAGCAGTTCATCGACGACAAGACCTATAAGCCAGGTCTGGCCGCCTACGACCGATCAAAAACCAAGACGAAGGCCTGACATGACCGTCGCAACCCTGATCCGGCCCGTGACCCGCGCCACGGCGCCGATCGACCGTCTTTTGCGTCCGCGGTCGGTTGCCATTGTCGGCGCTTCCGACAAGCCCGGTGCCTTGGGCGCATCCGTTCTGGCCAATCTCGAGCGCAATGGCTTTTCCGGTGATATCCATCTGATCAACCCCAAGCGGTCCAGCATCGGCGATCGCGCCTGCCTGGCCGACATCGCGGACCTGCCCTCCGGCGTTGACGTCGCCGTCCTGGCCATTCCGCGACCGGCCGTTCTCGACGCCGTAAAGGCCCTGGCGGCACGCCAGGTCGGCGCCGTCGTCATATTCTCCGCCGGCTTTGCCGAGGGCGGGGAGGCGGGTCTGGCCGAGCAGCGCGAGATCGCCCGTGTTGCCGAGGCCGCCGGCATGCTTGTCGAAGGGCCCAACTGCCTGGGCATGGTCAATTCGGTTGCCGCCATCCCCCTGACTTTCGTCGAGACCCATATCACGCCGCTGGCCGGCCGTCCCGGCATCGGCATCGTGTCACAAAGCGGCGCCATGGCCTGCGTCCTGGGCGTCACCATCGCCAGCCGTGACCTGGGCCTGTCCTATTCAGTCTCGACAGGCAACGAAGCCGGCAGCGGCGTCGAGGACTATGTCGACTACCTGGTCGACGACCCGGACACCCGCGTCATCACCATGATCGTCGAACAGTTCCGCAAACCTCAACGATTCCTGGCCGCCGCCCGCCGCGCGCGTGAGGCCGGCAAGGTCATCGTCCTGCTCCATCCCGGCAAGTCCGGTGCGGCCCGCGAGTCGGCTGCCACCCATACCGGCGCCATGGCCGGCGATTATCAACTGATGCGCGCCAAGGTGTCGCGCGTCGGCGTGGTCTTTGCTGAAACCCTGGAAGAGCTGGCCGATATCGCCGAAATCGCGGTGCGCTGCCCGGCGCTGCCATCCGGCGGCACGGCCGTCCTGGGCGAGTCGGGCGCCTTCAAGGCCCTGACCCTCGACCTGTGCGAAGACCTCGGCCTCGATCTGCCGAAACTCGACGACGGCAATGCGCCGGCATTGCGTTCCGCTCTGCCGGACTTTGTCGGTGTATCCAATCCGCTCGATCTGACCGCACAAGGGCTGGTCGATCCCGATCTTTATTACCGCACCCTGGGCGCGCTGTTCGACGACGTCCGCATCGGCACGATCGTCATGGGCATTATCCAGACCGATCCGGTGACGATGGGGATCAAGGTACCGCCCCTGTTGCGTGCCATGCGCGACCTGACGCCGACGAAACCGGTGATTTTCGCCGGGCTCGACGAAGGGGCTGGTGTTCCACCCGCGCACATCGCGCAATTAAGAGCGCTCGGCATCCCCTGTTTCCCGTCGACCGAACGCGCCTTTCGGGCCGTCAAGCGGCTGACCGAGCTGTCAGAGCGAGACCTGACGGCGGTGCAGACCCTGCCCCTGCCGGCTGTACTTCCGAAGGCGGGCGGCGTTATTCCTGAATACCGCGCCAAACAGATTCTGGCGCCGTTGGGCATCGCATTTCCCGAAGGCCGGTTCGCCACCACGCTCGACGAAGCGCTGGCGGCCGGCGGGGCCATCGGTTATCCGGTCGCACTCAAGGCGCAGTCGCCCGAGCTCAGCCACAAGAGCGACGCCGGCGGCGTCATCATCGCAATTGCCGATGCCGGCGCCCTGGCCCAGGCCTGGACAAGGCTCCATGCGGATGTCGCCCATCACTGTCCCGGCCTGACGCTTGACGGCGTATTGGTGGAAAAGATGGGCCGGCGTGGCGTCGAACTGATTATTGGTGCGAAAACCGATCCCGACTGGGGTCCGGTTATACTTGCCGGTTTCGGCGGCGTCACCGCAGAGATATTGCAGGACGTCCGTTTGCTGACGCCCGATTTGACCGTTGATGGCATCGTCCGCGAATTGAATCTGTTGAAGAGCGCGGCGATTTTGCGGGGCTACCGCGGGTCTCCGGCGCTCGATATCGAGGCGGTCGCGAACCTGATTGCCACATTGGGACGCATCCTGCTTAGCGAACCCGGCATTCGCGAACTCGACCTCAACCCGGTCATCGTCTATCCGAAGGGTGAGGGAGTCGTGGCCCTGGACGCGCTCATGCTGACGCAAGCCTGACTGGGTTATAAATCCAGCACCAGGATCGGCGTCCTGGCCCTGGAACAGCACGGCGTGAACTGGTCGTTGCGCGCCTGCTCCTCCTCCGTTTGAAACTGGTCGCGATGATCGGGCAGGCCGTCCAACACCCCGGTCAGGCAGGTGCCGCAGATGCCTTGTTCGCACGACATGGGAATGTCGAAGCCGTTGTCGATCAAGGTTTCCAATGCGGTTTTGTTGGCCGGGATTTCAAGGATAAGGCCTGAACTGGCGATCTTGACGCTGAACGCGTCGTCGGCAGCATGATCGACCGGCGCGGCCGTAAAATATTCGCGATGCAGGCGCGTCTCCGCCCAGCCGAGGCTACGCGCGGTTTGCAGAATATGATCCATAAAACCGGTTGGCCCGCAGACATAGAGATGCGCCTGAGGGGCGGCTTTTACCAGAATGGCGGCCGCATCCAGTTTCTGTTCCGCTGCGCCGTCGTCGAAATAGGTGGCCACGGTTCCAGACCATTCTGACGCCGCGAGAGTTTGCAGAAACGCCGCCCGGTCGGGAGAGCGCGCGCAATAGTGCAGAGAAAAGGCTTCCCCGGACGAGGTTAGATGCTGCGCCATTGCCAGGATGGGAGTTATGCCGATCCCGCCGGCAAACAAGAGGGGAGGTGAGGCCTCCCTGGACAGGGCAAACAGATTACGCGGCTCACCGATCTGCAGGATGTCTCCGATTTGAACCTGCGCGTGCATGGCCTCCGAACCGCCGCGCGAGGTTGGGGCCTTGAGGACAGCAATGCGGTAACGGTGGCGCTCGATCGGACTGTTGCACAGGGAATACTGACGGATGAGACCGCCAGGCAGGTGGACATCTATGTGCGCGCCGGCGGTAAAGGCCGGCAGGTCCAGACCGTCCGGATGAACCAGGTCGAAAGCACAGACGTCCCTGGCTTCAATGGTCTTTCCCGCCACACGAACCTTGAACATGGTCAGGCTCCGACGGTCGAAAGCGACTCGTCCGACGTCCTTTCAGCGGCAATCAAACGCTCCAACAGGCGCCGCGACTGAACGCCGCCGGCATCGATATTGAGCTTGAGCAGATTGCGGTCGCGGTGGATGAGCAGGTTTTTCTGCTGTTGCTCCAGCATGTCCAGGTCTTCGCTGAAAATCGCACCCTGACCTTCGCGGATGCTGGCGGTCAAGGCCTGGTCATCCGGTTTGAAATGACGCGCCATGCCCCAGAAATACCAGATCGAGGTTTCGGTTTCCGGTGTGATAAAGTCGACCACGATGCTGGACGCCTTGACCTGGGCGGGCGCCTGATAGCCGCCATGGCCGGCATGGGCCACGCCCACTTCGATCATGACGTGGCTGGGGGCGGTAAAGCGGCAGATCTGCCAGCGGTCGACAGGCACATCATCAGCAAGGCCGTTGGCACGCAGGGCCATGCGCCAGAAGGGCGGGGCAGGAATATTTTCCATGTGACGGCTGGTGACGACCTGGTCGCCTTCCATCCGGGTCAAGGGTGCAGCTTCGTCGATCTCCTTTTGGCCGATACTGGAGCCGTGGACATAGGTTTCGTGCGTCAGGTCCATCAGGTTGTCGATCATCAGGCGATAGTCGCAGTTGATATGGTACAGCCCACCGCCATAAGCCCATTCGGAGCTCTCTGCCCATTCAAGGTGATGAATCAGGGCTGGATCGGCCTTTTCCACCTCGCCCGGCCAGACCCAGATGAAGCCGTAACGTTCTTCGACGGGAAAAGCCCTGATCGGCGGAAAGCCGCGGACACGTTGTCCCGGCATGTCGACGGTCTTGCCATCGCAGCCCATTTTCAGGCCGTGATAGCCGCAGACCAGATTGCCATCTTCGACGAAGCCCAGGGACAGAGGAGCGCCCCTGTGCGGGCAAAAATTCTCCAGTGCGGCGACCCGTCCTCCGGCCCCGCGATAGAAGACCATGTGCTCGCCGCAAATTTGCCGGCCCAGGGGTTTGGCTGCGATTTCGTCCGGCGTGCCAGCCACATACCAGGCATTTTTCAGGAACATCGTCGCCTCACTGCATTTTCATTTTATGGATACAATAGTTATACGTTATAGCTATTGTCAATAAGTATTGCCGCCTTATTGGAGCCATTGGCTGTGGGGCATGAGGATATGTGCGGCCCTCGATGTGCGGGCGCGGGAGGGTGTTTCCTCAGGCTCGGGTCCGTTCTCGCCCGTCAGTTGCCTTTTACACTCGCCGGCAAGGCGTTCCAGAAAGTCCGCCGCCGGGCGTAGGTGGTGTCGAGACGCTTCCGCCACGCCTCATGATCCTCGTGCTGGCCGAAGTCATCGATATGGCGGGCCAGGCTTTCGGCCTCCAGGAAAGGCAAGACCGCTGCCTCCTGGGCCTTGTCGGAACCCTGGATCAGGGCGGCTTCGACGATCTGGCGATGCAGCCGAAGAGCCGCCAGCGGATACCGGCTCGACAGGCGGTCTGCGGCAAAGGTCATCGCCTTGTCGTCGTTGCCGTCAAGCTCGCCGGCGCGTTTCAGAACCATGTCGGCAGCCCGCTCCATCGCCGGCCAGGTGATGAGAAAGGCCAGGGCGGCATTGGCGTCCGGAAATGTCTTCGTAAAGTCCAGGGCTTCGTCCTCGGCCTCGATATCGTCGAAATCGGGCAGTCGTTTCAGGTAGGCGCGCAGATGGGCGGCATCCAGGGTGTGATGGAAGCGGTCGAGCCTGGCCTGTTGGGCATCGAGCTTGCGACCCAGGGCTTCCAGCACTAGGATTCGGACGTCGGACCAGTCATCCGGCATGACCAGTCGGGGCGTCTGCCGCGTTTCGTCGAGGACCTGCAATGCTTAGTCGGGCTGAAAGCGGGCACGAAGCTAGGAGATCGTTCTTTATATAGGTGAGTTTCAGACGGTCACCACGCGGGCATTCATCAACATGATGGCCGAACTTCGGGAATATCGCATTGGTCTCGCTTTTGCGCACCAGCATCTTCACCAACCTGATGTCGGCTATTCTATTTTCGTGAATGTCGGGTCATTGATTTCGTTCAGCGTTGGCGCGAGAAACGCAGCAATCATCGGCCAAGAGTTTCAGTTGACTTTTGCATTGAAGACTTTTTAAGGTTTTGCAATCGCAATATTTATCTAAAATTGATGATTGGAAGCAGACCGAGCAAACCGTTTAGCGCCATTTCCTTCGAGAAGTGTTGACACGTCGATATGGGAAGGATAGCCCGAGGCTCCCGACATTATTGGTTCCTACACATGGCTTGGTCCTTAGTTTCCGAACTCCAGGCGATATTTGAAACCGAAAATCTCGCACAAGGGTTTTTAAAAGCGGGCGTGATCGATGACCTGTCAAAATTTTGTGACGTTAAGACGGTAAGCGAATGGTATAGAGCTGGTTCCGAGACTTACGTGCTAATACTTGACGTAATCATCCGGGACGAATTGCCAAAGCGTTTGGTATTAAAAGCGTGCGTGCCCGATGTATCCGCAGGAAACAGCATTGAACACATTCAAGAGCGCTGGATTCATAAGCGGCATATGGTGGCCAAATACGGCGTCAGCACCCCGGTTCTCTACGGTTTCAACTCCGGAGTAATCTTGGAGGAATATATTCCATATGCTCTGACCGACGTGGTAGGTGAACGAGCAGAACCAACCCTTCTCGCTGCGTTGGCTCACACGGTTGGAGTCATTGCTCGTTTGGGTTTTCTGCCAATTTCAGTTGTATCAGATATGCGTTCGCGAGGAAGCGATGCAGTCTTGGTCGACTTTGGCTCGGATTTGGGAGAGCCGGGGGTGGCGCGCTCCAACTCCACACGTGAGCAAACGGACCTGAAGAGCCTACAATTCTTAACAACAACAAGCTTGGATCTTGCATCCTTAGCACGGGCAGTTTATCGACAGGCCTCATCGGGTGCCCTGCCGCACTGATAGCAGTTACCTCTTTTTGATAAAGGATACATATGGAACGGACCCTACTTCTGATTAAACCCGACGGTCTTCAGCGCCGTTTAGTCGGAGCAGTAATTTCTAGGTTAGAGGCTAAGGGGTTGAAGCTGATTGGCATGAAAATGCTTGTTTTAACTGACGAAATTCTAAATGTGCATTATCAGCACTTACTTGATAAGCCCTTTTATCCGGAAATCGCAAACTTTATGAGAAGCAGCCCAGCGATAGTAACCTGCTGGGAAGGTGTTGAGGCCGTTGCTACAGTGCGCCAAATATGTGGTATCACAAAAGCCCGTGAGGCAGCTCCAGGCACCATTCGTGGCGACCTTGCCATGAGTATTCAGGCGAATGTGGTTCACGCATCAGACTCGCAAGAGGCCGCTGAGGCGGAGATATCGCGGTTTTTCCAACTCGACGAGCTTTTCAACTTTGAAGATCATAGTCGTGAGTTTATTTATTCCAAAGGCGAGCTAGGGGCATAGCGGGATTGGGATTATCAATGGAACGGTCGACAGGTAGCTCTGACCTTAACGAGTTAAACAAAATTATTGCTCGTTTCGCACGTCAGTCTGAAGGAGGGATTGCCCTTGGGCCGCACGGCACTTTGCGATTTGAGTACTTCAACGACCTTCTGTCGGCCGTTCACATTGATGCGCATCTGGAAGTCATAACAAATTGTTTGACGGCTTTAGTTCGAGATACGTGTGCCGAAAGTTCGATAACAGTGATCGCGTGCCCTAAGCGTGGCAACGTTCTGCTAGGTCGTGATGTTGCGCGAGCATTAAAGCTTAAGTCATTGTTTGTTCGTGACGATGTCCTGGCTTCGAGGCATGTTGAAGGATTTTGTCAAAAAAATGAAAAGGTCATTCTGGTCGACGATATCTCTTCGGATGGGGATTTGTTATTTGACGCTATCGAGGGCCTTCGAAAAGAAGGCTTTCATGTGACAAACGCTTTCACAGTTATTGATAGGACTGAAGGCAATGCTGTCGAACGCCTTCGGAAGGAAGGCATACATCTTCGCTCGAGCATTTCATTGAGCGATAGCGATATACACCTGCTGATAAACGGCCTTAAAGATGGCAGTATTAACTAGCTAGGTTTTCACCAAGTTTGTCTGCGTAATTGTGTAAATATTTTTCAAAATCTAATCTAAAAGCTCCGTCTAACAATCTATCTCTTACAATATCACCGTAGGGTGGCAAATGCGGTAGGGCATTGAGTTCGGTTACTATCCTTGTTAATGGATCGGAGGCCGCGCTCGCGCTCTCCGCCTCGACTTCAACAAAACACCCGAGATTGTCTACGTCGTCAAAGCACAAAACGAATTGCTTAGATTTAAATGTATACCTAGTGCGATCGATTACTAAATGTGGTCTCAAGTCAAGTCGTTTCAATATGACTAGCGCTGCGGCGGCTGAATCGATTTTAATTGTAGTTTCTTGCCATACCCCTTCTTGAAGCCGCTCTTTTAGTTCCAATCGGTATGGCTCAGGCCCTCTTAATCGAACTATAAACCCATCGATTGCAACGGAATCGAAACCATGCCGGCCCAGTACTAGATCGCTAACTCGGCCGGACTCGACAACGACGCCAGGAATGTGGGACGCACTCTCCATCAACTTGTTCCAGGACTGTCTATCTGGTTGAACGCGCCATTCGTGTTCCAAAGATTGATATTTTTCCATGCGTTTATCCTACCACCTATTGGCTACTGGCCAAATATTTCCAGCCACTGATCAGCTATCCATGTTCGATGTTCTGAAGCAAGCTCGTTAAGCTCGTTGCTCGGTTCTATCATAGGAGTGACCGGTGCCCCACTTAAAATACCGACCGCAGCAACTATCTCAGCTTGGATTAGATATATGAACGGACCGACGACAGCGCCATGCAAGAAATTAACGGCTTGGCCGTGATTTAGCAGATAAAAATGCTTGTCTTTCATTCCGCTGGCGGCGCTTGTCGTTCTATGGCGAGGCTCGTATTTAGAAACGAAATCTGAAATTCGTCTACGTTTGAAAAACTCTTTCAACGACTTGGTAACTATTTCGTCGTCAGAAGATGTTGCAGTTGCAATGTAACATCCTGACGGTAGTTTGAGAAATTCAGGGATATCCAGTGCCAAATTGCCCGTTGCACTAAAAACTAAACCTACCTCTGAAAGAGCTTTGTCGGCTGTAGTAGCTACCG
This sequence comes from Asticcacaulis sp. P2_C5, assembly GCF_056404555.1. Classification (NCBI taxonomy): domain Bacteria; kingdom Pseudomonadati; phylum Pseudomonadota; class Alphaproteobacteria; order Caulobacterales; family Caulobacteraceae; genus Asticcacaulis; species Asticcacaulis sp. P2_C5. The sequence goes on along the minus strand of NZ_JBFUDU010000011.1, from coordinate 109,277 downwards.
GAAATCCATGAGAGTGTGCTTCGACTAGACGTACACTATCGGTGTCCATAACGATCGTCTCGACATGACGCTCTCGTAATGTGCTTGCAATACTTCGGCCTAATTTTCCATAACCTAATACAGCTGCTCTACGGCCTTGTAATATGTCCCCATTTTGCCTTAGTAGCGCTTCAGCTGAGAAAACAATTGACTGTCCAATTAGGAAATCTTCCGGATTTTTCAAAGGACTCCGGGCTACTGAAATCATTGGCATTGGTGAAGGTGTTATTCGGGAATATCTTTGATGGCCATTCTCGGTATCCTCTACCACCCCGCACAGGCGGTTCCCATATGATATAAAAAGTGACTCTATAATATCAGAATAATATCCTCCCACATCTACGAAGATTAGGCGCGAGTCACCGGCCCGCTCTTCTATGATTTCATGAAATTCCTCCAAATCATCTTCGGTCGCCCTCGTCCTGAAATCAATTTTATATTTATGTGACAGCCAAGATAACGTATTTCTATGTATGGACTTTGGTTTGGGTGTTATTGAAATTATGTCGGAGACATCTGAGAGCGCTTGTAGGAAATAGGGTCTATCTGGTAATATGTGAGTGGTTACAAAGGTTGCCGCCTTTTGCGTTGGTTTGAATTTTTCAGTTATTTTCGTGAAAAAACGTCGCGGCAGAGTGGGATCTAAGGTGTCCATAGTAACTCCAGTGACCATTGCCTAAGAAAAACTAATACTGCGCATTCTTTTCACGACTAAGTCAGCATCGCCTTTTTGGGCATGTATCCAGCGCATTTCACCAGTTTTGAGGGTTGCTAGGCGCTCAAAAAAATAGGCATCACTTTTTTTTCGATCTTCGCTATCCCGTTTTCTAAGTATTTGGTCTCTGTAGTCAACATCTATGTCAATATATAGCTTAAGACATTTCAGTCTCAATTCCCTTATTAATCCAGAAAAGAAAAATGAATTAATTCCGTCAATTATTAATCCGCATCCGCGAAAAAAAACTACCTCCTCTCCGACTCTCTTATTCTCTTCAAATGAGTAGATCGGTACAAGGCATGTTTTAGAGTTTATGATTGTTCCTATATCCTTCCTTATTCTATCAACATCTAATGCAGTGACGGATTCCCATTGCGGTACCAAAGAATCATTTCCTCCGGGTTCTTTAGGGACCATACTTTCATCAAGAAAATACCTATCAAGATTCAGAATATCACATCCGAAAATGTCCGACAGGCTTTTGGCTAGGGTTGATTTTCCGGATCCAGAGGGGCCCGCTATGAGAACTATTTGGTCGGCAGAAATTTCATAGCCGTTAATCATTATCCCCTCCCATAGTATTTGAATAGACCAAAGATTATTTCTTCAGTGTTCACGCTCGCAACGTAGCGATTTCCAACGACGATTAGGTGTCCAATCAGTGATCGCGTTGCCAAGCACAATGTCACTCTCGCTAAAATTTAATCCAATGTCACTCGCACCCGCTATGGATGTCAATAGCTACCGATGACATGTTCATTTTTTCTCAAGATAGCAACCCCTCCTATATGGATTTTGAATCAAGTTCTGGGCTGTGTTGCAGTGACTTCAAATGCGTTGATGTTTGCCAATTTTCATGGGCTCTCCGATATATCTGACCATGAGTAGGTGGTTGGGGAGAGCCTATTAGCCCGGATATCTCACACCGTTGATGCTTTTAGCATCAGTGGGGTGGCGTTTGGGTGATTTCGGCTTTTGTCAGTGCCTATGGAACAGGGCTTGGTCCGCCCGGATTTCGGTCGGCTGCGACAGGTCTGATTTTTCTCCATTGTTGCTGTTCGGGGCGAGATCGGGGGCTCAGGCGGCGCGGGATAATCGCACATGAGCCAGCGCCCATTCCTGTTTCCAGGGATAGGCCGATGTCATGGCGACCCTGATCCTGCGGACCGAGATTGTGACCAGGGCGCCGATCTCGAGCAATTTGAGCCGCAAGGTTGCACAGGTGGCGTGGGCGAACTCGGTGTGGGCCAGCCCGATCCGTCGAAGAGCGCACAGAAGCACATAGGCCATGGAAGCGAACCACAGGCGCAACTGGTTGGCGCGCAGGGTGGCCGTGGACGTCCGGTCAGCGAACAGGTCGACCTGGCACTCTTTGATACGGTTTTCCATCCCGCCTCGGGCGCAATAGACTTTTTCGTAGAGTTCGCGGGCTTGGTGTTCGGCCGCCTTCAAGGAGGTGACGATGAAACGCGGATTGGCCTCGCCCTGCGTACACTGGCCTTGGCGATGACCCGTCTGCGACAGGCCCAGCTGTCGAGCGTGGTCCACATGAAGTCCTTGAAGCGGCGGCCCGGCTTGCCGCTGGTGGAAGCCTCAGCTTCAGCCTGCGCCCGTTCGGCTTCGATCTCCGCCACTAGGCGTTTATTGCGGGCCAGGCCAAAGACATAATCCACCCGGTTCTGTTCGCACCAGATCATCAGGTTTTCGCGGCAAAAGCCGCTGTCGGCACGCAGCAGGATGCGGACGCGTGGCCACTTCTGGCGTATCTGGCCGACGATCCTGGTCACTTCTTCGACCGAGCCTGCCGCACCGTCGATGTTGGACGCGCGCAGCTTGGCCGCCAGCAGGTGCCGGCCACAGAAGATGTAGAGCGGCAAGTAGCAATAGCTGTCGTAATAGCCGTGGAAGAACCGCCCTTCCTGGTGGCCGTGCAATGGATCATCGGTGGCGTCCAGATCGAGGATGATTTGACGCGGCGCTTGTTTGCCGTGAGCCTCGGTGAACATATCCACGAAGGTTTTCTCGATAGCCGCCGGGTTGTGGCTGATCTTGTGATAGCGCGTCGCTTCGGCGCGGCTCAGTTCAAGCCGGTTCAGGGTACTCTTACCGGCCACCGGCGCACAGTCCGAGCGATGGAGGTGATTAAGCGCCTGAAGAACGAGGGCTATGCGTGGGCTATGGTCCTGTGGCTGCGGCGAACCGCCGATTGAACTGGCCGTTCTCGACCGTCAGCCGCCCTTGACACTCGCCGGCAAGGCGTTCCAGAAAATCCGCCGCCGGGCGTAGGTGGTGTCGAGACGCTTCCGCCACGCCTCATGATCCTCGTGCTGGCCGAAGTCATCGATATGGCGGGCCAGGCTTTCGGCCTCCAGGAAAGGCAGGACCGCTGCCTCCTGGGCCTTGTCCGAACCCTGGATCAGGGCGGCTTCGACGATCTGGCGATGCAGGCGCAGCGCGGCCAGCGGATACCGGCTCGACAGGCGGTCGGCGGCAAAGGTCATCGCCTTGTCGTCGTTGCCGTCAAGCTCGCCGGCGCGTTTCAGCACCATGTCGGCAGCCCGTTCCATCGCCGGCCAGGTGATGAGAAAGGCCAGGGCGGCATTGGCGTCCGGAAAGGTTTTCGTAAAGTCCAGGGCTTCGTCCTCGGCCTCGATATCGTCGAAATCGGGAAGTCGTTTCAGATAGGCGCGCAGATGGGCGGCATCCAGGGTGTGATGGAAGCGGTCGAGCCTGGCCTGTTGGGCGTCAAGCTTGCGACCCAGGGCTTCCAGCACCAGAATTCGGACGTCGGACCAGTCATCCAGCACGGCCTGTCGGGGCGTCTGCCGGGTTTCGTCGAGGACCTGCAATGCCCGGTCGGGCCTGCCGCCATCGAGCAGCCGCCTGGCAATGCGCGCCGCCTGGGCCGGCATGTGGCGGTCGGTCTGCAGGGCAATGTAGGAATCGACATCGCCCAGGGCGTCGGCCAGGGCCAGAAGCGCTACGCGGATCGAGTCGGCGCGCGGTCGTTTGCGCAGGCTTTCCGACGCCGTCAGCACGCGCTTGCGCCAGCGCTTTGCGGAACGCGGCCGGATCGCGGACGCCTTTGCCGGTCCATGGGCCGAGGCCATGACCAGGCTGCGAAGTTCGACAAGGGCATCGTGACCCAGATGCGTGGCCAGGTCGCTGATCAGGGTATCGTTCTGACCGTAGGTATTCTGCGCAACCGCGGCGACGATCCGGGGCAGATCCAGGAAGACGTCGTGTTGCGTTGTCGGCAGGATGCTGCCGAGGTCCTGACAGGCTTCGCGAAAAACGCCTACCACGCCGCCGGAAGCATCGCTGGTGCGTTCGATGATGTCGTCGCCAAGGCCGATCAATTGCCACATCAGGTCCGCCGCATCTTCCGGATTGGAGGTCGCGACCTGTTCGGCAATCAGCCGGCGTTGGGTATTCAGATCGCTGCGGAAGGCTTTGAGGGTCCGCCAGCCGACATTGGTCGTCGCGGCGCCGATGGCGGTCAGGCGTTTGCGGATCTCGTTGCCGAGTTTGTCCGGGCTTTCCGCGCCAGCCAGTTCGAAGCGAAGCCGTCGTTTGGCATTGGCGTTGCCCTCGCTGATTTCCATCAGAAGTTCCGCCAGTTGCGCGGCGCCGAGCGCTTCGAGGTTCTTGGCGTTCAGGGTTGTCTTGGAGGCCATGGCTGCAAGTTAGGGCGTGAACGGATCAAGCTCAAGGGGATCAACGGAAACAAGGTTTATAAAACAGTTGCCACGGCCCGGCGCGTTTTATAACAACACCATTCAGACGATTAGGGAGACCGCACGTTGAACTCGGGTATTGCCCTGCCCAAAAACGCGGCCAAGCATGTCGTTCTCGGCTGGGGCTGTACGCAGATCGTTGTCGAAACGCCGGTCGATATCCGTCGCGGCGTCTACGATATCGGGCGCATGGGTGCCTATAGCTATATCGCCGGTGGCGACGGCACGGCGATGCGCAATATCGCGTCGATCGGCCGGTTTTGCTCGATCGCGGGCGGCATAAGCACCGGCCAGGTCCAGCATCCGACGCAGTTCCTCAGCCCGCATCCGATGTTCCAGTTGACCTATACTGACCGCTGGCCGGACGACGCGCCGCTTCAGCGTTATTATGCCGAAAATGTAGAATCTTTTGCCCGCTCGAAGGCCGGGTGGCGCAAGATCGTCAATGCGCGCTTCGGCAAGATCGAGATCGGCAACGACGTATGGATCGGCGAAGGCGCCGTCATCGCCCAGGGCGTCAGGATCGGCGACGGCGCGGTGATCGCCGGCCGGGCCGTGGTTACCCGCGATGTCGCGCCCTATACCGTCGTCGGCGGCATTCCGGCCGTACCGAAAAAGCTCCGCTTCGCGCCCGAGGTCGTCGAAGCCCTGGTGCGCCTGCAGTGGTGGAACTACGGGCTGGACGCGCTGCGCGGCGTCGATATCACCCGTCCTGACCATGCCGTCGAGGTGATCGAGGCCAATATTGCCGCCGGCCTGCCGCTGTTCGAACCGAAACGGTACCTGCTGGGCAACGGCGGTTTGGTGGTACCGGAAGAGGATACGGTGGCGGGATAATCAGGAGACGACCGCTCACGGCCTCGAACGGATTATGTCATTTCCTCTTCGGATGGCGGCGTAATCCGCTTTTTTTCATAGTCACTGTGACGCGACACTAGTTACAGACCTCGACAAAGCAGTTTGCCGTAAGTCGCCCAACATCGGGATCGGTGCTCAACTCGACTTCGTTCAGGATGCCGGAATGCAGGCTGGTCGTGCTAAATGCAATCAGGCGGTTGTAAATCCCTTCGACATAGTCGATCTGTGAATAGCGTGGCGTTTCCGTGCTGACATAGGCCTGGGGTGTTACCAGCGTTTCCAGTTCCTGGGTAACCTGAGCGCAGTACGGCTTGAAGCGCTCGCCGGCGACGGATTCATACATCGTCGGCAAATGGCGAAAAAACGCCGTACCGCCATAGGGCTTTTTGAAGAGAAAATGAATAAGGGCGACGCGAAAGGGGTTCGAAGAATCAAAATGCGGGACACATTGCTCTGGTTTCAACGCCTTAACATCGTAGGTCGCCAGGCCGAAATAGCTGTCGAGGCTTACCGGCTTGTCTCTTGGAATGAAGAAAACGCCTTCCAATATCGGTCGTAACGCCGGCAACAGGGTTGTACCGTAGTTCTGCGGCAAGACTCCATTCATCCCGGGATAATAGGACGTTCCATGGGGCGTCCTGAACTGGCCATGTTCGACGGCGTATTTTACAAGTTGTTCGGGATACCGTAAAACGCTGTCGATAATGAGCAGGGGCCGCCGGTCGATACCCATGAAGCGCGCCTCGATACGCGCCGCAGGATTATAGCTGAGATCGGGAATGTTCATTTTTTCCATGCCATCAAATTAGACAGAGTTTAGATTGTTTGCAAATCTGCCAAACCTGATATCCGTATAGGGTCGATAAGGCGCTCTGGCATTGACAGGCAAATTTATACTGCTAACGCATGGACTTAACTCAAATTTCGTATCCTGAATTTTGGCTTGGGTGATACGACAAGGGCCGTGTATGTCTCTCCCCGATCCTGTTCTTAATCCGAATGCGCAAGCCTCGAGCTTTGTCGTCGGACATGAAGGTTCCACCATTCTTGTCATCGACGATGTCTTCGGCAATGCCGCGGAGATCGAAGCCTATGGCCGGCGCGAAGCCGCCTTTGTCCGGCCGCCCACCTTCTACCCGGGCCTGAATGCGCCGTTGACTCAAGCCTTCATGACGCAACTTGCCGAGGGGTTGCTGGCGCCACTGGCAGCGACTTTTGGCCTGTCTTCTGAGGAGGCAAAGGCGGAAAACGGCTATTTCGGCCTGGTGACGATCATGCCGCGGGCGCTTCACATCATGCAGACGATACCGCACGTCGATAATCTCAACGGCCGGAGCCTGGCGGTTCTGGTTTTTCTGTGCGACGAGACGCAGGGCGGTACGGGTTTTTACCGCCATCGCAGCACAGGCATCGAACGGCAGACACCGGCCACGATCAAGGCCTATGATCAGGCGATGCGGTCGGAGATGGCCAATCTTGTCGCGCCGGGTTACACCGTGGGAGACCACCCGCTTTTCGAGCGGATCGGCAAGGTTGACTTACGTTATAACCGGTTGGCCGTCTACAATTCCAATCTGCTGCATTCGGGACAGGTCAACCCCTCCCGGCTTAGCTCCGATCCGGCAATCGGGCGTCTGACCCTGAACCTGTTCTTAGGGGCCCCCACCGCCTGAAGGGTTTGCGCCTTAGGGGGTAATTAGGTTATTTCCGCTTCGGATGATGGCGTGGGCTGCCTTTTTTTGTGCGATGGGCCGCGGGCCTGGCGTGCGGATGTTGCGCCAGCAGCTTTGCCGCCATGTCGGCGATACCGGTCTCGGCGCAGCCCGGCGCGAACGACGTCTTGCCGACCTCGAAGGTCTGGCCGCGGGCATAGCTGTCGTCGTCTGGAATATAGCCGTCATAGCCGTTGGTCAGGGTCAGCAGGATGGGATCGCGGCCGGCATTGCGCTTGCGCAGGGTCTGGTCGATATGCGTGACGACTTCGCCGGAAACCGCCAGCAGGTCGATATCGCCGATGCCGAGATAGGACAGGCGCAAAGGCTTCGTGGCCGCCGGATCGGCCTTGGCCGGGCAGTTCAGTATCGCTTGCGCTCCGCGAAGGGGGACTGTGACGGCGCGCGGTTTCATGGCGTTCGTAACGCGGATGATTTCGCGGCCAAGGTTCTCGCCGAAGCGCTGGGTGATGATGAAACCTGCGTCTTTCAGGTCGCCGGTGACGACCTTGCCGCTGCTGTCGGGTTCCATATAGAAGGACATCAGGATCGGGTTCTGATCGCCGGCGGCGCCGCTGGTCCACAGGGTCATGGTACCCGGACCGTAATGGTCGTCGACGAAGGTGTCGGTGACGCCGGGCAGATCGGCGCTGACCATGGCGTTGCGGCCATCCGGCGCGGTTTTGGAACTGTGCAGGGTGACGGCGTGGACAGCATAGTTGGCGAGAATGGCGAGCGGCGTCTTGTCGGAACGGAAAAAGGCCGTGACGCGTACGGTTTTATCGGACGGGCCTTGTGGATCCTGGCCCAGGATAAAGCTTGATCCCACCTGTTCGTCACGGTTGATATTGAGAAAGGCCTGGCCGTCGCCGCGGCCCACCGTGACGGGCTCGGGGTGGCTCAACGCCTGGGATATCGCTGCCATGATGCCGTCGCTGACGGTCTGTTCATAGCCCCTGGCCAGCGACCATGGCACGGTATGACAATGGGTGACCGACAACAGAATATGATCGGCGGGAATGCCATAGGTGGCCGTGATTCTCGCCACGATCCGGTCATAGGCATCGTCCGGCAGTATGATCATGTCGGCGGCGACGATCAGGGCCCTGGTGTCCTGGCTCTGCAGAAACAGGGCGCGGGCGAACAGCGAGTCATGGATAGCGACCATCGGCGCGTCGCCCGTGCCGTTATCGAGCGGAAACAGGGCCGGAGCGGGGTCGATATTGGCCTTGCCTGTGCCGGCCATCAGGCCTACCGGCGCGGCTGTGGCGTGGGGCGCGATGAGACAGGCAGTTAGCATGCACGTCGCGAACAGATGTTTCAGCATGCGGCTTCTCTATTAAGATGTTTGATCCACAGATTACACAGATTACACAGATTTTTCAGTGCTTTAGCTGAAATTTTTTTTGCGCTGCGAACTATATCGATCGCGAAGCGACCCATTAAATCATCTTGGTGACTGCCGGTGATGCCGCGCTCGAACAATCTGCGTAATCGGTGTAATCTGTGGATATACCTTTTACTTGTCTCATTCCGCCACGCCGGCAATGGCGCCGGGGCGGTGGGATTCGGTTGTTTCGCGAAGGATAATCTCATGCGGCACGATATGGCGCACCTGGGTATCGCTCGGTTTCAGGACGTCGCCGGCAGCTTTCAGGATCTGGACGCAACGCCTAGCCATTTCGAGATAGGGCTGACGCACGGTGGTCAGGGTCGGCCACACGGCCGATGAGATCGGCGCGTCGTCGAAACCGACAACGGCCAGGTCTTCGGGGATTCGGATGCCCATCTTGTGTGCCACCGAACAGGCGGCGGCGGCCATTTCGTCGTTGCAGGCAAAGATCGCGGTCGGACGGTTGGGCAGGCTGAGCAGGCGTGTCGTTGCTTCGATGCCCGAGCGGAACGAGAAATTGCCTTGTTCCACATAGGCCTGCGGCGGACGCGGCGCGCCGACGACATCGAAGGCTTCATAGAAGCCGTTGCGGCGCAGGAGTGACGCTGCGTGATCGGGGTGGCCGCCGATATGGGCGATTCGGCTATGGCCCATCTGCAGCAGGTATTCGGTGACGCCACGCGCCGCCAGGTGGTCGTCCATGGCAACCGAAGCATAATGGCTGTCGGGCGTCGAGGGTGAAATCAGGACACAGTTGATATTGCGACTTTTCAGGAAGCTTTTCAGCGGACCGAAATCGCACAGGGTCGGCAGCAGAATCATGTCGCTGATCTGGGCGTCGGCGATAAAACGGTCGAGATAGTCTTCCCAGGCGACGAGCTGCGGGTCGAACAGTTCGATGGTGAGATATCTGTCCGCCTCCATGCAGGCGGTCAGCATGGCGTGGTGGAAGCGCGCCTGGTAGCCGCTGGACGGATCCTCGAGCATCAGGCCGATCGAGCTTCGCGCGCCCAGCCTGAGTTGGCGTGCCTGGGTATTGGGACGATAGTCGAGACGCGAAGCTGCCTCCAGCACGCGCTCCCGCGTCACCGGCTTGACGGCCTTGTCTTCATTGAGCACCCGGGACACGGTTTTCGCCGACACGCCCGCCAGGTCCGCGATGTCATATATCGTCGCCATATCCTGCTTCAAGTTCCCCTGTTCCTGGTCCCGGGCCGCGCTCTGCGACCCGTAGCGTTTCATGATGCACTATTGCAACATGCGGAACGCAACATTCGATATTTCGGTCATACGTTATGACATCGATGACAATTTTATTGACATAATGTTGGCTCTTTGCAAAAACCAGCATGTCGGAAATGGACATCTCGTCATTTGTAATATGATGATGCTTGGCGGTGCAGTCAAGTTATTTAATTATAACAACGAGTTATTCACTTTCTCTGTGCGTGGGCATTTTTTGTCGAATAGGACAAAAATTGACACAAGCAGTGTTCTAATGGACACAAGGGGCAAAAAGGCGCCGGCGCCAAAGGGTCAAGTTGGCCATGAAGAGTCACTCTGTAAGAGCTCAACAACAAATTAGGGACGAAAAACACATGTCATCACACTTAGTCGGGAAAGCGTTGTTCAAGGGAGCCCTGGGCGTCGCCCTTATGACGGGCGTATCCCTGACAGCGCTGTCAACAAGTACCTTCGCGCAGGATGCAGCACCTGCCGCCGCCTCGTCCGATGCGACGGTTGTCGTCGTTACCGGCATCCGGGGCAGCCTTCGCAGCTCGATGCAAGCCAAGCAAAAAGGGCAGGGCGTCGTCGATTCCATCTCGGCGGAAGACATGGGCAAGTTCCCGGATACGAACCTCGCCGAATCTCTGCAACGCATCACCGGCGTGTCGATCGACCGTTCCAACGGCGAAGGCTCCTTCGTGACCGTCCGCGGTTTCGGACCGGAATTCAACCTGGTGACCCTGAATGGGCGCCAGATGCCGACATCGACCTTGGGTGATGGGGCCAGCGCGCCGTCGTCGCGTTCGTTCGACTTCGCCAACCTGGCGTCGGAAGGTGTCGCGGGCGTCGATGTCTACAAGTCGGGCCGCGCGTCGGTCGATTCCGGCGGCATCGGTTCGGTTATCGTTATCCGTACGCCGCGTCCGTTCGACAAGGCCGGCCTGCGCGGCAGCGTCGGCGTCAAGGCCGTGTACGACACCTCGCAAAATTCCGGCACTGACGCGACTCCGGAAATCTCGGGCATCATCAGCGACACCTTTGCCGACGACAGGTTCGGCGTCCTGCTGACGGGTTCGTATCAAAAGCGCAGTGCCAGCAACAACGACTTCAGCGCCGGCTGGCGCGACGGTTACCTGGGTAGCGAAAACAACTGGGGTTCGCTGGCTCAACCGGGAACGCCCGGCGCCGCCAAGATCACCAACCGTCCGGATCCGACCGACGTCTACGAAGTCCAGCAGAACGCCGCCTACGATATCCATGATATCGAACGCGAACGCGTCAATGGCCAGTTGGTCCTGCAGTTCCGTCCGACCGATACCCTGACGGCGACCGTCGACTACACCTATTCGAAGAACAAGGTCACCGATCGTCAGTCGTCGACCGGCGTGTGGTTTAACTTCAACGACGTGTCCAGCGCCTGGACCGACGGCCCGGTGGCCGGTCCGGTCTGGTATTCCGAACACTTCGGCGCCGGCGAAAACAAGGACCTGTCCTATTCGGGCAGCCTGGTGGCCAACCAGACCGAAAACAAGTCGACCGGTATCAATCTGAAGTGGCGCCCGCTCGACCAACTGGCCGTGGAACTGGATGCGCATCATTCGACCGCGGAATCGACCCCGACCAGCCCGTATGGCTCCAACATGTCGGTCGGCACCGCCATCTTCGGCGTCGCGGACCAGAAGGTCAGCTACGACAGCTATCTGCCGGTCCTGACCTACAGCATGCATCCGGGAATCGATTATCTGGACAAGTCCAGGGTCACGCCGACGGGCAACGCCTTCCGCAACGCCTATTTCAAGGACCAGATCGACGAAGTCCAGTTGAAGAGCCGTTACACCTTCGAAGACGCCGGCTTCTTCGACAGCCTCGATTTCGGCGTGTCGACGATCGACAACAAGGTTCGCTCGGCCTTCGGTTACATACAGCACGATACCTGGGGCGGCGTCGGTCCGGCCTCGGAAGTTCCGGACGACGTCTTCCACCTCGTCAGCCTGCCCGACAAGTTCGACGGCCTTGACGGCGCCAGCGGCATCCCGCCGCAGTACATCGCGGCCGACTTCGAAGACCTGGTCGCCATCCTGGACAGCAAGCACCAGGTCTGCGGCGGCACCCTGAGCTGCCTGGCACCGTATTCGACCGATCGCCGCATCGAAGAAAAGACCTTCGCTTCGTACGTTCAGTTGAACACCAAGTTCGACATGTTCGATCGTCCGGCCCACGTTGTTGCCGGCCTGCGCTATGAAACGACCGACGTCGACTCGGCGGCCCTGGTCCCGGTTCCGACATCGACGGCCTGGGTCGCGGCGAACGAATTCAATATCGCCTTCAACGGCGGCAGCGATTTCACCGCTTTCAAGGGTCACTATCAGGAACTGCTGCCGGCTATCGACTTCGACTTCCGTCCGCTGGAAAATGTCGTGGTTCGCGCCTCGTCCAGCACGACGATCACGCGTGCCGACTATGCCAGCATGCAGGGCGGCCGTACGCTGGACCAACTGTTCCGCGTCGGCGGCGGCACAGGCAGCCAGGGCAATCCCGGACTGCTCCCCTACGAATCGAAAAACCTCGATCTGTCGGCGGAATGGTACTACGGCAAGGAAAGCTATGTTTCGATCGGCTATTTCCATAAGGACGTATCGAACTTCATCTCGACCGGCCGGTTCAACGCCACGGCGTTCGGCCTGAAGACACCGTACCAGGGGCCGCGTTACAACGCTGCCGTTGCGGCTGGTGCCGCGTCGATGCCCGGCGGTATCCGTCAGTACATCTTCACCCACTATCCGGCTTCGACGGTGCAGACGGGTACGGACAGCTCCGGTTTCATCACCGGCAATATCCTGGGCCTGCCTGAAGATCCTGATCTGGTCTTCCAGATTACCACGCCGACGAACAGCGATGTGACCTCGGCCCTGCATGGCTGGGAATTCAACGTCCAGCACAGCTTCACGGATACGGGCTTCGGTTTCATCGTCAACTACACCAAGGTTGACGGCGATGCGATCTACGACAACACCAAGCCGGCCAGCGTAACGCAATTTGCACTGACGGGCCTCAGCGACAGTGCCAACGCGGTTGCCTTCTACGACAAGAATGGCATCCAGGCACGTATCGCCTACAACTGGCGTGGTGAATTCCTCGCCGGCACCGGACCTAACCCGGCCTATGTCGAGGCCTATGGCCAGGTCGACGGCAGTGCAAGCTGGGAGTTCAAGCCCGGTGTGACCGCCTTCGTCGAAGGTATCAACCTGACCAACGAAAGCCGTCGCGTCCACGGTCGCTCGGTCAACAACGTCCGGTACGCGGCGCCCGGCTTCGCCCGGTATGCTGTAGGTGTTCGCCTGACCTTCTAGTCGACTGAACTCCAGCTCTAACGATAATGTTGAGAAGCTATCCCAGGTCCGGGATAGCTTCTCTTCACTTCGCCCAGTATACTGTCTTCGCCTTGAGGACTCTTGAGTTTCCATGGACAACCCTGTGACTGAGCCCATCACGGAGCCAATTACTGAGATCGTGGTCGTAGGCGGTGGAACCGCCGGTTGGCTGACGGCCTGCGTATTGGCCGCGTCTGCCGATCCTTCCGCAAAATCCAGATTATCCGTTACCCTGATCGAATCTCCCGATGTGCCGACGATCGGCGTAGGCGAGGGGACATGGCCGACCATTCGCCGGACGCTGCAGCGCATCGGCATCGGCGAGACTGAATTTCTGCTGGCCTGCGATGCCTCCTTCAAACAGGGATCGCGTTTTGACGGCTGGCGCGATGGCACGCCCAATGATAGCTACTTTCATCCCTTCGTGCCGCCACCATCCCTTGAAGCTGGCGATTGCGTCGCCGCGTGGCGCGACGGCGGTAATGCGAAATCCTTTGCCGAATTTGTCGGCCCGCAGCCGGACATCTGCGCCCTGGGGCTGGCGCCGCGTCAGCGGACGATGCCCGACTTTGCCGGCGCGCTCAACTACGCCTATCATTTGGACGCCGTAAAGCTGGCAAGGCTGCTGTCGCGCCATGCGACGGAAAAGCTTGGTGTGCGGCATATTTCCGACCACGTGACCCATGTCACACGCCGCGACGATGGCGATGTGGCCGCGGTCGAAACCCGGGCGCACGGCGCCATTGGCGGGCACCTGTTTATCGACTGCACTGGCCATGCGGCCCTGCTGATCGACGGTTGCTATGGCGTGCCCTTTATCGATCGCAGTTCCGAACTGTTCAATGATCGCGCCCTGGCGGCCCAGATCCCGGTGCCGCCGCAGAGCGCCATTGCATCCCAGACCACGGCCACGGCCCATGCCGCTGGATGGATCTGGGATATCGGACTGCCGACGCGCCGCGGTATCGGCTGCGTCTATTCATCGTCCCATATGAGCGATGGCGAGGCCGAGGCGGCGCTTCACATCTACCTCGGCGCAACGGTGCCGGGAATCGATCTGGCCGCCGTGTCGTCGCGGCGGCTCAGCTTCCGTTCGGGGCATCGCGAACGCGCCTGGGAGCGCAATGTCCTGGCCATCGGCCAGGCCGCCGGCTTCCTCGAACCGCTCGAGGCCTCGGCCATTGTGATGATCGAACTGGCGCTCGAGACGTTGGTGCATAATTTCCCTGGCAACCGCGCCGCCATGGATGTTCAGGCACGACGCTTCAACGCCTTGTTTCGCTATCGCTGGGATCGGATCGTCGAGTTCCTGAAGCTGCATTACGTGCTGAGCCGCAGGCAGGAGCCCTACTGGCAGGACCATCGTGCGGCAGCGTCGATTCCGGCCCGGCTGGCTGATCTTCTGGAAGTGTGGAAATATCAGGCGCCGTCCGAATTCGATCTTCCGGCGGTTCAGGAAGTGTTTCCCGCCGCCAGCTATCAATATATCCTGTTCGGCATGGGTTTTGCTGCAGCACCGGACGGCGTCATGAAAATACCGTTGCGGGACGCTGCCCTCCAGGCCGTCAAACAGGCCGGTCAGCGGACGCGGGCACTGGCCGCCGGTTTGCCAACCAATCGCGCCTATCTCGATGCTCTTAACGAAAATCTAAATCAAAATCAGTCTTCCTCAGGGTTTTCCACAGACCCCTTGCTTACGAGAGAAATGAACGGGTGAAATGTCAAAACATGCGATTCTGACCGCGGACACGCATCGCGACCTGCGTGTTAGCACCTACCGCGGCCCCGAGATGGGCGACGATGTCATGTGCTGCGTCACCGTGCCGGCGGAATTCCGTCAGGTGCAGAATGAATATCCGATCCTCTTTCGGATGAATGCCGAACGCGACGCTTTCTCGGCCTTCGCCTTGTTCGGTTTCGAGAACGGCGAAAACCTGTTTCTTGACGGTGACCGCTGGACGGCGCGTTATCGCCCGCTGGCCATCGATATCCAGCCCTTCCTGATTGGCCTGCCGACCGGCGGCAAGGGTGAAAAGCAGGTCCATATCGATATGGCCAGCGCGCGGATCTCGGACGGCGAGGGCATGCGGGTGTTTGACGACCATGGTCGGCCCACCCCCTATATGGAAACCATTGCCGAAAAGCTGGGCGAACTCGACGCCGGCTATCAGGCGTCGGCCGACTTTTATGCGGCGCTTGTAAAATACAATCTGCTCGAGCCGATGGCGCTCGACATTACCCTCAATGACGGTTCGACGAACCGGTTTGTCGGCTTTCATGTCATCCATGAAGAGCGGTTTCGCGCGCTCGAAGCGGACGACGTGGTCGCGCTGCATGCCAAGGACTATCTGTTGCCGATCTATATGGCCTTGGCCTCACTATCCAATATCGGCGCGCTGGTCGACCGCAAGAACAGCCGTCTGTTGAATGTCTGACGATAGCCACAGCCTGTTCGCGACACTGGCGCGCATTCCGGAGATAGAGGTCGCCGATGCGGCAGATTTGGATGCGCGTTTGAAGGCGGCCGACCGCCCCTTCGTCGTGCGCGGCCTGGTGTCTGGCTGGCCGCTGGTTCAGGCGGGCCGTCGGTCGGGTCGCGATGCGCGCGACTATCTGTTGCGGCGGCGGCGCGATACCCGGTTTGTGGTGTCGGTCGGCGAACCGGGTTCGGGCGGGCGGCTGTTTTACAACAGCGACATGGCGATGAATTTCCGCACGATGAAGACTAAGCTGCCGGACATCTTCGCCCAGATCGATGTGGCCGAGACGATGAAGGATCCGCCGCCCATCTATCTGGCCTCGATCGATGTCCATGAATATTTCAACGGCCTGCATGAGGAAAACCATGTCGACCTCGGCGACCGCAATTGCATGGCCAGCATCTGGATGGGCACGCGGACGCGCATAGCGGCGCACAACGATTTTCCGCACAATCTGGCCTGTGTCGCGGTCGGGCGGCGGCGCTTTACGCTGTTTCCGCGCGAACAGTTCCGCAATCTGTATCTCGGACCGGTAGACAATACGCCGGCCGGACGCGCGGTCAGCATGGTCGATTTCCACAATCCCGACTTCGAACGTTTCTCGCGCTTTCGCGAAGCCCTGGCGCACGCCCAGACCGTGGAACTCGAGGCCGGCGACGCGCTCTATATCCCGTCCATGTGGTGGCACCACGTCGAAGGGCTCGAGGCCTTTAATGTGTTGGTCAACTACTGGTGGCGTGAGACGCCGCGCTGGCTCGGCCAACCTCAGGAGGCGCTTAACCTGGCCATGATGGCCATTCGCGGCCTGCCGGAGGACGAACGCCAGCACTGGCGCGACATGTTCGACTATTATGTATTCTCCAATGGCCCCGAGGTCGTCGATCACATTCCCGAAGAGGCGCGCGGCGTCCTGTCGCCGCTTACCCCCGAAAGTGCCGCGCGTATCCGCGGATTTTTGTTAAGGCAACTCAGCCAATGAACCAGCACAAGACCATGCGTATCGTCGTCGCCGGCGGCGGCACCGCCGGCTGGATGGCCGCTGCGGCCATCGCCCGGACCATGGGCCGCACCGTCGCCCTGACCCTGGTCGAATCCGACGCCATCGGCACGGTCGGGGTGGGTGAATCGACCATTCCGCCGCTCGTCACCTTCAATCGCCTGCTCGGTATCAACGAAGCCGAATTCATGCGGGCGACCGAAGCCACCTTCAAATTGGGCATCCTGTTCGACGACTGGAAGGACGTGGGCACGCGGTATTTCCATTCCTTCGGTGCGACCGGCAAGGACCACTGGTCGGCCGGGTTTCAGCACTTCTGGCTGCATGGCCTGCAAAACGGGCACACGGCCTCCTATGACGACTACTGCCTGGAACTGGTGGCGGCTCTGCAGGGCAAGTTCGCCCACCTGCCCGACGACCGGATGAACTATGCCTACCAGCTTGACGCCACGCGGTTCGCCAAGTTCCTGCGCGACATGGCGATTGGCGATGGCACGCGGCGCGTCGAAGGCAAGATCGCCCAGGTAGACCTCGATGGGGAAAGCGGAAATATCGCGGCGCTGCAGCTGGAATCGGGCGAACGCATCGAAGGCGACCTGTTTCTCGACTGCACGGGTTTCCGCGGCCTGTTGATCGAACAGGCGCTGCATGCCGGCTATGACGATTGGACGCACTGGCTGCCGTGCGATTCCGCCATTGCCGTCCAGACCGAAAATACCGGCCCGGCGCTGCCCTATACGCGCGCCATGGCGCACGACGCCGGCTGGCAGTGGCGCATTCCGCTGCAGCATCGCACCGGCAACGGCATCGTCTATTGCAGTCGCTACCTGTCGCGCGATGACGCGATGGAACGTCTGCTGGCCAAGGTCGAAGGCAAGGTCATTACCGAGCCGAACGTCCTGCGCTTCGTTACCGGAGCGCGGCGGAAACAATGGCACCGCAACTGTATCGCCATCGGGTTGTCGAGCGGATTTATGGAACCGCTGGAAGCGACCAGCATCCATCTGATCCAGAGGTCTATCCTCCGCCTGATCCGCATGCTGCCGCAAGGCGAGGTCAGTCCACGCGATATCGCGGAATTCAACGACCAGCAGAACCAGGACATGGTGCAGATCCGCGACTTCCTGATCCTGCACTATGTGGCGACCGATCGCCGCGACAGCGCCTTCTGGCGTCATTGCGCCAGCATGGCTATCCCCGACTCGCTGGCCCAGAAGATCGAGCTGTTCCGTGAGACCGGGCGCGTCTTCCGCAAGAACGAGGAACTGTTCGCCGAGAACAGCTGGGTCCAGGTGATGATGGGGCAGGGGATTATGCCGCGCAGCTACCATCCCATTGCCGGCAAGCTCAGTCCTGAAGAACTGAATCGCCTGCTGACGACCCTGCGCGACAATGTCAACAAGACCACCGCGTCATTGCCCCAGCACGCCGCCTATGTGGCGCAATACTGCCAGCCCACACACCCGACGGCCGAAGTCCGGGCTGCGGTGTAACGTTCGGCGGCCAAACGATGCTTGATATAGTCGTGACAAATGCGACGAGCTACCTAAGTCGTCGAAGGGCGGCGATCGGACATCGAAGATGCATCGGGAAGATACAGTCACTTTCCAATAGTTTTGCCCACAGATTTTCACAGATTAACACAGATTTTCAATAACTTAATTGTCGCAACAGCGGCTTGTCCAGCAGATAAGGCCCGCTGCGCGGTCGAGCACACCAGATGCTTAAAATCTGTGCTAATCTGTGAAATCTGTGGGAAAATTCTTTCTTTTCAAATTCTTGATAGCGCACGCGGGGGCGAAATAGAATGTTGTACCAACTTACGCCAGAAACAGGCGTGGCGCAAAAAGACCTTCCGTGGCGATGAAGCCACGGAAGGCAAAATTGCCAGTTGGGGGGGAAGAACAGAGGCCGTCTCAGGCCTCCGGAAGGCACATGTCCTGACGGACATGTGGTACGCACACACGGCGAAACTGCCGGTGACCGTCGCCGAAGCGTCCGTGAGCCAAAGATTCACGAAATGTCTCGACTTGTCCCTATAGTCGCTCAAAATGACACTAAATGTCAATCTAAATGTCATCGATGTCTTTTTTCAAAAGTGGTTTTCGGCGAATAGGCAAGGGGTAGCGCTAACATGTTGCCGCAGTTGTCATCTTGCAACACTTTCGGCGAGGGACTAGACTAACCGGACAAAGTTAGGGAAGACATGTCGACAATCTATGATGTGGCCGAACTGGCCGGCGTTTCGGCTAAGACCGTGTCACGTGTCCTCAATGAAGACAAGGCGGTGAAGGACTCGACACGCGCCCGTGTCCTGGACGCCATGAACAAGCTCGACTACCGAATCAATGCCCAGGCAAGGCAGTTGCGCCTTGGACACGCCAAGACCTCCGTCGGGATTCTGCTCGAAGATCCGGCCGGCGGCTACCAGGGACGTTTTCACCATGCGATGATGACGGCCTGTATGGAGGTCGGAAAATACCTCGCCGTTGAACTGTTCGTGCCAGGCGAGCGTCAGTTCGATGAGGACATGGAAAGGTTTATCGTCGATGCCGACCTCAAGGAACTGGTTCTGCTGCCACCGCTATGCGATTATGGTAAGCTAAAGACCTTTTTGAAGGCGCGCGGCATTCATTGCGTTCTGATCTCGCCGACGACACCGGACACGCAATACCCGTCGGTGGTCATGGATGACCGCCTGGCAGCGCGCGACGTCACCGACTACCTGCTGTCGCTGGGGCATAGGCGCATTGCCCATATCGCCGGCCATCCCGATCACGCCGCATCCCTTCTGCGACGCCTCGGTTTTCACGAAGCCTTCGAGGCCGCCGGCCTGCCGCGGCCGCCGAAAAACTATGTCGCCGACGGCCTGTTCAATTTCCGCTCCGGAATCGAGGCGGCGGAAAAGCTCTTGCACCTGGCGGATCGCCCGACCGCTATCTTCGCCTCCAACGATGAAATGGCGGCGGCGACCTGTACCGTGGCCCACAAGATGGGACTGAATATTCCCGCCGACCTGTCGGTCGTCGGTTTCGACGACGCCCCCATATCCTCGGCTGTCTGGCCGGCCCTGACGACCGTGCGCCAGCCCTATCTCGAAATGGCGCGGCGCAGCTTGCAGATTCTTGATATTGGCGGCGATGCGACCCTGCCCCGCGATGCCCAGATGCGCCATATCCTGCCGCACGAGATCATTGTACGGGAATCGACCGGCCGGATTTGACGCAGGATTACCGCGCGCAGATATGTCATTTCCTTTATATCGACTGGTTTTGGCATGGGCAGTAGCGGTATTTTGGCAACATGTGAGCATGTGCGGTATAAATTCGGCACAAATTGTATGAAATAAAATTGGTAAAGATGAAATTCACTTAATTGGTTGTCGGCTGAATAATATTTCGCCCCATAAAACTCGTATTGGGTAATACGCGTTCTGTATTGGGGACAGCAATGGCATACATTTCTAGTAAATTTAATATAAACAACTGGAAGCTCACCCTGCCGGTCGACACGGGCGGCGGAAGTGGCGGCAGGGCGGCGGAAGTCACCAGACTGACAGGGTTTGAGGACGTCAGGCACTTCCACCTCGGTCCTGACGGATCCATGATCCTGACGGCTTTGGTGGACGGAGCAACGACTTCAGGCACCAAATACGCCCGGTCCGAACTTCGGGAAATGTCGAACGGATCAGAAGCGGCGTGGAACCCCGCCCAGGGTGGTGTCATGACGGCGACCTTGTCCGTCAACGAACTCCCGGTGCTGACCAGCGGTGCGGCCGGAAAGATCATCATTGGCCAGGTCCATGGTGAAGATGAGGAACTGGTCCGCCTATACTATGACGATGGGCATCTATACTTTGTAAATGACCAGGCCGGCGCCAAGAACTCCGAAATGCATTTCGAGTTCGCCAATGCGAAAGGCGCTGCTCCCAGTGTCGAGCTCGGCGAGAAGTTTTCCTACAAGATCGAGGTGACGTCCAAGCTGGTCACGGTGACGATACTGGCCGACGGCGAAACCTATGTCGCCAGTACGGCGGTGAACGCTGTTTGGAAAGACGACAAGCTCTATTTCAAGGCCGGCGTCTATATGGGCGTCAACAAGGACACGGGCAGCGGCAATGGCGAAGTCGCCTTTTACGGACTGGATTTTGGCCACTCGGCGGGCGCCGGGCTGGGCGGATTGACCAACCTGTCGTTGCCGACGGCCACTGTCGACCTGACCGGGGCGGCCGACCGTGACGTTCTGCGTGGCGGCGCCAAGGCGGATACACTGAACGGCGACGGCGGCGACGATTTGCTCAATGGCAATGGGGGCAATGACAGGCTGTACGGCGGCGCCGGCGAGGATCGTCTGAACGGCGGCGCCGGTGGTGATCGCATGGTGGGCGAGGACGGCAATGACACCTATATCGTCGACGCAACTGCTGATGTGGTTGTCGAGGTCGATTCGCGCGGATTGGGCGGTGAGGATCTGGTGCTCTCTTCGGTCAGCTATACGCTGAGCCAGTATGTCGAAGGGCTGACCCTGACGGGTATCGCCAATCTCAATGGCTATGGCAATGCCGCGGCCAATACCCTGACCGGCAATGCCGGCGCCAATGTGTTGGATGGCGGGACCGGCGCCGATATGATGCGGGGGCTGGCCGGCAATGACACCTACTATGTCGACAACACAGCAGACCTGGTCATCGAAGTGTCCGGGGGTGGCAAGGACATGGTGATCAGTTCAGCGTCCTTCACCCTGGGAGAGCAGGTTGAAGCCCTGACCCTGACCGGAACGGCCGTGTCGGGTACCGGTAATGACCTGGCCAATGCCATCACCGGCAATGCCGCCGACAATACGCTGCGCGGTCTGGCCGGCAATGACATTCTGGACGGCGGCGAGGGCCGCGATACGCTGGTCGGCGGGGCAGGGGACGATACCTATATGGTCGACAATAGCGGTGATCGCGCTGTCGAATCCATCGACGGCGGTCATGATATGGTCAAGTCTACGGTCAGTTTTACCCTGGGCGAGAATGTCGACGACCTGAGCCTGACGGAGCTGACGGCGATTATCGGGCGCGGTAACGATCTCGACAACAAGATCACTGGCAGCACCGCCAACAATATCCTGGCCGGCGGTCTGGGGGCGGATACGCTAAGCGGCAGTACCGGCGATGATACCTTCCTTTTCGACACCCGCTTGGGCGGTGGCAATATCGATCTGATCAGCGATTTCAAGTCGAAGCACGACATGATCGATCTCGATCATCTGGCTTTCGGCAACCTGCACCTCGGCAAGCTGACTGCCGCCGACTTCGTCAATGGGACCGCGGCCACGAACGCCAGCCAGCATATCATCTACGATCAGGCGAGCGGTATACTCTATTACGATGCCGATGGTGTGGGCGGTCAGGCGCAGGTGGCGTTTGCCAGGCTGGATCACATGCCATCACTGAGTGCCACCGACATTTGGGTTGTCTGATCCGGGGCGATGCGTCGTGACGGGGCGTGGATCGTGCTGAGAAGACCGATCCGCTTCGGCTTTTGTGCGTCGCGTCGTAAATTTTATTATACCTGTTAAAGGATTGTGAGCGTTAACAGAAAAAAATTGACATATATTTGTGCGATGCACAATATGTGTGCGGGC
Organism: Asticcacaulis sp. P2_C5; assembly: GCF_056404555.1. Lineage (NCBI taxonomy): Bacteria > Pseudomonadati > Pseudomonadota > Alphaproteobacteria > Caulobacterales > Caulobacteraceae > Asticcacaulis > Asticcacaulis sp. P2_C5. The sequence continues at coordinate 87,114 of NZ_JBFUDU010000011.1, read as the reverse complement.
CGTCGCGGGGTGGCCTGTCCCAGGCAATTTCCGGTCTGTCCATGTCCAACCTAGCCAAGTCTAACCTTGAACGAAGAGCGTTTTTAGCACTGACGGTCCTGGGGCTACCGCTACTTAATGCCTGCCGTTCGGCGCATGCGGCCAGTTCTCGTTATGACTCGACAATCCCGGACCTGCAGTTTCCCGGCTTGAAATCGCCCTTTGATGTGGCCAGCGCGCGTGCGGCGCTCGGGACGCCGGCGACCGATCTGGATTGTGAAAAGCCGCCGACGCCGGTGATCGTGCTGGATCATGAGTCGAAATACGAGGCCGGCACCAACTCTTCCATTGTCGATCCGGACAAGGACGAAGCGTATCAGGACAAGCTGAAGAAGGTCAGCACTTTTTATAACCCGCTGGTCCGCATATCGGACCGCTACGTCAAGTCACAGCCGCGGGCCAGCGAGATTGCCATCTGCGCAGCGCAATGGCTGGAACAGTGGGCGCAAGCCGGGGCCATGGAGGAGGGCGTTACCGAGCAGGGTCGGATGGTCCAGGCCTGGGCCTTGGCCAGCGTGGCCACAACCTATCTTAAGATTCGCCAGGATCCCTATATCAGCCAGGCCAGTCGCAAGATGATTGTCGATTGGCTTAACCGGCTCAAGGGGCTGGTAGTGGCAAATTTCAACAGCAGGACGAGCGAGGTCAGCCGTTCCAACAACCATCGCTACTGGGCTAATTGGGCTGTAGGGGCGACAGCCATTGTTCTGAACGATCCGGAAGCGTTTGAATGGGCCGGGCAGGGGTTCGGGCGGGCGTGCCAGCAGATCGGCGCCGATGGCGTGCTGCCCTTAGAGATGGCGCGACGCAGCAAGGCCTTGCACTACCATAATTTTTCCCTGTCGCCGCTCGTTCTGCAGGCCGAGGCGCTGATCGCCAATGGCGATGCGACGCCCTATACGCGAAACAACGGCGCCATCCATCGCCTGGTCGATCTGGTCTTGACGGGATTAGAAAATCCACAGGTGTTTGTTGAGCAGGCCGGCGAGGTGCAGGATCTCGATGGAACGCTGAAAGACACGCAGTTGGCGTGGATGGAGCCGTACTTTGCCCGTTTTGGTGATGAACGGCTCAAGCCCTGGCTGAAATCCTACCGTCCCATGGTGGCGCACCGGCTGGGCGGAGACCTGACGTTCCTGTTTGCTAAAGACGCCGTCGTCAGCTGAGCCGCCTTCAGGGTGGAATGGCTGATAATTCTGATTTGTACACTTACCTGAAGAGATGTTTATGACCCTGCTGCCCAAGCCCGCGATATCTGAAAATTCCTACGACTTCGAGACGATCGCCCTGGTCAAGGCGACGGGCTTTCGCGAATACGACGCCCGCTGGATCTTCGGCAAGGAGATCAACCTGCTGGGGATCCAGGCCCTGGGCCTGGGGCTCGGGACCTACATATATGAGCGCGGCGTGACGCCGAAACTGGTCACCGGCCACGACTTCCGTTCCTATTCGACCAATATCAAGAATGCCCTGATCCTGGGGCTGATGCAGGCCGGGATCGAGGTCATCGATATCGGCCTGTGCCTGTCGCCGATCGCCTATTTCGCTCAGTTCGACCTCGATGCACAGTGCGTCGCCATGGTCACGGCCTCGCACAACGACAATGGCTGGACCGGCGTCAAGATGGGCTGCCAGGCACCGCTGACCTTCGGGCCGGATGAGATGGGCAGACTGAAGGAGATCGTCCTCGGCGGCTTGGGGATCGAGCGTCCTGGCGGCAGCTTGAAGCGCGTCGACGGCGTCCAGCAACGCTATATGGACGACATCTCATCCAAGCTGAAACTGAAGCGCAAGCTGAAAGTCGTCTGCGCCTGTGGCAACGGCACGGCAGGCGCCTTCGCACCCCAGACCCTGCGCGCCATGGGCGCCGAAGTTATCGAGATGGACTGCAATCTCGATGCGACCTTCCCCAAGTACAATCCCAATCCCGAAGACCACGAAATGCTCCATGAAATGAGTAAGGCCGTGATCGAGCACGGCGCCGACCTGGCGCTCGGCTTCGATGGCGACGGCGACCGCTGCGGCGTGGTCGACAATACCGGCCAGGAAATCTTCGCCGACAAGATCGGGCTGATGCTGGCCCGCGATCTGTCCGCCATCTACAAGGACGCGACCTTCGTCGTCGATGTCAAGTCGACCGGCCTCTATGCCACCGATGAGGTCCTCAAGGCCAATGGCGCCAAGACCGTCTACTGGAAAACCGGCCACAGCTATATCAAGCGCAAGACCGCGGAACTGAAGGCCCTGGCCGGGTTCGAGAAGTCGGGCCACTTCTTCCTGTCGGGTCCGATCGGTCGCGGCTATGACGACGGMCTGGTCGCCGCCGAAGCCGTCCTGTCGATGCTGGATCGCAATCCGGGCAAGAGCCTGTCGGAACTGAAGGACGCCCTGCCGGTMGCCTATACCAGCCTGACCATGAGCCCSCACTGCGGCGACGAGGTCAAGTACGAGGTGCTGGAGCGCATCGTCAAAGAATACGAAGGTYTGTTTGCCGCCGGCACCGARATCCTCGGCCGCAAGATCACCGAGGTCATCACCGTCAATGGCGCCCGCGTCCATCTCGACGACGGTTCGTGGGTCCTGGTCCGCGCCTCGTCGAACAAGCCGGAACTGGTCGTGGTCGTGGAATCCTTACGTTCGGAAGATGACATGCGCGACCTGTTCCGCAAAGAGGTCAAGCCGCGCCTCGCCGCCTATCCCGAAATCGGCGCCTACAACCAGGAAATCTGAAGGGACGCCAGGGGCACGGCCCCTGGACCCTGACTCGTGACAGCGCAGAACCGCGCGGAACTCACTAAAATCAAGGGATAAAGTTATGTCTATCAATATCTTGCCGGTCATCATGTCGGGCGGTTCCGGCACGCGCCTGTGGCCCTTGTCGACGCCAACCGCGCCCAAGCAGTTCCATGCCATCGCGACGGCCAATACGATGATCCAGGAAACGGCGCTGCGGCTGATCGGTGACAACTATCTCAATCCGGTGGCGATCTGCGGCCAGGGCCATTTCGACCTTGTGACGGCGCAGCTGGAACAGATCGGCAAGGCCCCGCAAGCGGTGATTCTGGAACCGTTCGGGCGCAATACGGCGGCTGTGGCGGCCATGGCGGCGCTGAGTGGGCTGGAACTGGCGCCCGACGCCCTGATCCTGATGGTGCCGGCCGATCATGTTATTACCAAACCGGCTGATTTTCACGCTACCATCGTGGCGGCGTCCGAAACGGCGCAATCGCGGATCGTCACCTTCGGCATCACGCCCGGCCACCCGGAGACAGGCTTTGGCTATATCGCGCGTGGGGCGGAACTGTCCGACGGGATCTACGAGATCGAAAAGTTCCTCGAAAAGCCGGACCTGGCGACGGCGACGCAGTATGTCGAAGGCGGGCGGCATGTATGGAACGCCGGCATCTTCCTGTTCTCGCCGCAGGTGATGCTGGAAGAACTGGAAATCCATGCGCCCGAGGTCCTGGCGGCGTGCCGCAAGGCCTATGACGCAGCGGAACGCGACGGCGTGGCGGTCAGGCTGGAAGCGGTCAGCTTCGGCGAAGTGCCGTCGATCAGCGTCGACTATGCGGTGATGGAACAGACCAAACGTTCGGCGGTCGTGCCGTGCGACATCGGCTGGGCGGACGTCGGCGGCTTTGCCGAACTATGGCGGCTGGGCGACAAGGATGATCGCTCCAACCATATCAAGGGCGACGCCATCCTGATCGAGGCGGAGAACTGCCTGATCCGCAATGATGCCGGCCCCGTGGTGGCGGTCATCGGCCTGTCGGACATCATGGTTATCTCGACACCGAGCGGCATCCTGCTGGCGCCGCTGGCACGCGCCCAGGACGTCAAGAAGGCGGCCGAGGCTGCCAAGCTCATTCGCGCGCGGTAATATTGTAAACAGACCGGCAGCCCGCCCGGGTTGCCGGGAAGGCTCGGAGGCAATTTACTCGGGTATGATTGCACGGTTGCCGTGTGAAATCAAAAGCCTATGTTACGTGTTGCGTTGCAGCAATATTGTGCAGTCGCAATAAAATATGACACTTTTATTACACTATATTTCACATTTGTGATGTTAAATATTGCAACTTTTCTAATTGAATTTTTCAAAAAAACTGAAATTGCAACCTTGCGAGAGCAGGCTATCGACTGGGTAGACACGTTCCGGGGCCGGAAATGCCATTTGCCGCCGAGCGTTTCTCGCCCTTATGGCCATCTCCCATAAAAGCATCACAATATCCTATACTTTACAAGAATTATTTTTAATTGCTGGCCAATCGCCAAAAGGGCGTAAGGACCGTGCCAAATTCTTGCGTGGGGCGAACGGAGCTTGCGCCATCTCTGGCTTTTCTTTCAACGTTGAAATATCGAAATGCTGAAATTTAATTTTGACACCGCATAAATAACATTATGTTTCTAAATATACGAATAAAGTGAGCCCGTTAATTATCATTAACCATCATTAAAATGTTGCGCTGCGATAAAAGTGTGGCATAGCATTTCCAATTAGTTAGTAAATTTTCCAACCCTTCCAAGCTCTTCCGGGGATACAGTTATGACAGCCACAGCAGGCAAGACTCGCGTCAGCGTTTTTGGTATCGGATATGTCGGCGCCGTGACCGCCGCCTGCATCTGCAAGGACGGCTTTGCTGTCCACGCGATCGACATCAGCCCGGCCAAGGCGGAAGCCCTGGGCAAGGGCATCTCGCCCATCGTTGAGCCCGGCCTGCCGGAATTGCTCATGTCGGCCGTCGAAAACGGCCTGCTGACCGCGGGCACCGACGCCGAATACGCCATTCTCAATACCGACCTGTCGATCGTTTGCGTCGGCACGCCCAGCATGCGCAATGGTAATCTCGACCTGTCCTACGTCGCGGCGGTCGCCGAAGACATCGGCAATGCCATCCGTATCAAGGACGGCTTCCACTCGGTCGTCATGCGTTCGACCATGCTGCCCGGTTCGATGGGCAAGACGGTTATCCCGATCCTGGAACGCGTCAGCGGCAAGAAGGCCGGCGTCGATTTCGGCCTGGCCTACTATCCGGAATTCCTGCGCGAAGCGACCGCCATTGCCGACTACGAAGATCCGGCGGTTGTCGTCCTGGGTGTCGAGGATCAGGCGACCCTGACCCGTCTGCGCGAAATCAATCAAAAGCTGACCTCGCCGGAATTCATCGTCGACATCAAGACGGCCGAAGCGATCAAATATGCCAACAACTGCTGGCACGCCACGAAGATTTCGTTCGCCAACGAAATCGGCAATATTGCCAAGGCTGCCGGCATCGATGGCCACAAGGTCATGGAAGCCGTTTGCGCCGACCGCCGCTTGAATATCTCGCCCGTCTATATGAAGCCCGGCATGGCCTACGGCGGCTCCTGCCTGCCCAAGGATTTGCGCGCCCTGCGTTACAGTGCGCGTTCGATGGAAGTGGCGACGCCGCTGCTCGATGCGGTTGCCGAATCCAACCAGACCCAGATCGATCGCGCTTTCAACATGATTGCCGCGACCGGCAAGAAGAACGTCGCCATCCTGGGGCTCAGCTTCAAGGCCGGCACGGACGACCTGCGCGAATCGCCGCTGGTTGAAATTGCCGAGCGCCTGCACGGCAAGGGTTTCAAGATCAAGATCTTCGACGAAAACGTCCGCTACTCGGCCCTGACCGGCGCCAATCTCAGCTACGTCCGCGCCCACCTGCCGCACCTGGCCGACCTGATGGTCGAGACGATCGATGAGGCCAGTATTGATGCCGACGTGCTGGTGGTTGGTAACGGCGACCGCCGTTTCGGTGAAGCGATCATCGGCAAGCGCGACGATCAGCTCGTGATCGATTTTGTCCGTGTTTCCAAGGAAGTCCGGAGCAACAACCTCGATTACGCAGGCCTGTGCTGGTAACGGACCGGGCACTGAAGGGAATCGCGTAATGAGTGGACTACTCGGCTATGCCGTCTTGTTGCTTGCAATAAGTTTGGCCATGCCTTCCGAGCTGTTCAACCCGCAGTCGGCACACTTCCTTCTGGCATTGGGCTTCATCGCGTCGTGGCGGTACCTCTGGGCCGCCACCCATCTCGCGCGTTCGCTCATCTACCGGAAGATGGTGTTTCCGCGTTTGCGGCGGCAGGCCGACGATATGGGGCAGGACGGCATGCCGACGCATTGCTATCTGCTGCTGACCAGTTTTCGGATCGATACCGAAACGAGTGCCGAAGTCTATCGCGCAGCGATCGACGAAGCGTCCCGGACCAGTATTCCGGTCACGCTGGTGGCTTCGGTGGTCGAGATGTGCGACCAGCGGCTGGTCAAGGACATCTTCCTGTCGCTCAATCCGCCCGAACACGTGAGGCTGGCCTTCATTCGGATCGCCGGTTCCGGCAAACGCGATGCCCTGGCCCAGGGGCTGCGGACCATCCAGCAGATGCTGCCGCCCGCCGGTTCGGTCGTGGTCGTGGTTGACGGTGACACGGTTCTTGAACCCTTCTGCCTGCAACGCAGCCTGCCTTTCTTCAAGGTCATGCCGGACATCAGTGCTTTCACGACCGACGAGATCTGCGAAGTGCGCGGCGCCCGGGTGTTCCACGAGTGGTACAATATGCGCTTTGCCCAGCGGCAGATTCTCATGTGTTCCATGGGACTGTCGCGGCGCGTGCTGACCCTGACCGGCCGCATGTCGGCCTTCCGCATCGAAGTCGCGACCGATCCCACCTTCATCCGGCAGCTTGAGAGCGACAGTGTCGACCACTGGCGTCTGGGCACCTTCCAGTTCCTGACCGGCGATGACAAGAGCACCTGGTTCTGGATTCTGAAAAACGGCGGCAAGATGGCCTATATCCCCGACGTGACGGTAAGCACCGTCGAGTCTCCGCCGGATGGCAATTTCTTACGCGCCGCCACCATGCTGATGGTGCGCTGGTTCGGCAATATGCTGCGTACCAATGGCCGCGCCCTGGCTCTGGGACCACGCAAGACCGGATTGTTCGTCTGGTGGACCATTCTTGACCAACGGATGAGCATGTGGACGGCAACCGTCGGGCCGGTCGCGGCGATCATGCTGACCCTCTATTACGGGCCGCTGGCGCTGGTGGTCTATGCCTACTGGATCGCCGTGACCCGCTTCGTGCAAACCCTGGCGCTCCTGACCGCCCGCAAGAATGTCAGCTGGACCTTCCCGTTCCTGTTGTTCTTCAACCAGGTCTACGGCTCGATGGTCAAGACTTACATCTTCTTCCGCCTCGATAAGCAGAAGTGGACGCGGCAAAACACAACGGTTTCGCGTGACCTGAATGCCTTCAGCCGCAAGATCATCAACATGACCTCGGTCGCCATGCACGTTACGGCCATTCTCTTCTTCATCGCCTGTGTCGCCACCTATATCGGCGTCATCAAGCCCTTTTCGATTTTGCCCCTGTTTTGAGGGCCCCTGCTATGAGGATAGCGTATGTCGGTTAGAATTGTTCATGAAGCCTCCTCCCAGCGACAGCACGTCCGGCTTCGCGTGCCCATTGCCGTGCGTATCGAGGATAAGGTCTATGAAGCGACGGACTGGTCGGTCGCCGGGATGCGCGTGGGGCCCTTCGAGGTCCTGCCGGCAATCGGAGAGATCATTCCCCTGGTCCTGATGTTCCGCTTCGAAGGCTTTGCGTTCGAGCTGGATCTGCAGGGCGAGGTCCGGCAGGCCCACGCCGAGTCGAAGACGGCAGGTTTCGAGTTCAGCGATCTGAATCCAAGCAGTCTCTCGCTGCTGCAGTACCTGATCGGTGCGCAGTTGTCGGGTGAAGTCGTCACGTCGGGGGACGTCCTGGCCATCGTCAAGCGTGAAAATTTCACGGGCGCGCGCCTGCAGAAAAAGGACGATCCGGGCAGCAAGAAGCTTGGGCCGACGATACAACGTCTGGTTCTGCTCAGCATCCTGTGGTCGATCGGCCTCGGTCTCGTCGGCTATATCGGTTACAGCGCCTATTCGCGTGCCTTCGTTCTGAAGGCCGACGGCGTCCTGGCCAGTCCGGACGCCCAGATGGTCCGCGCCCCCAAGGCCGGCACCGTGCTTTCGGTCGACGCCAAGCCGGGTCAGCACGTATTGCCGAACCAGAATGTCTCGAGCATCGAAGGGCTTGACGGCACGGTCGCCAATGTCGCCAGCAATTGCGACTGCGTGATGGGTGAAGCCCTGGCAGCACCAGGCGCCTTTATCGCCCGTGGTGCGCCCATCGTCCAGATCGTGCCGATGTCGGGTCGCATGGGCGGCGAATTCATCGTGCCGTTGGAATCAGCGCGCCGCATTCGTCCGGGTGACAAGATCGTCGCCGATATCTTTGTCGGCGACCGTTACTACACTGGCCGCGTCGAGCGCATCGTCCTGCCGACCTTCGGCGAGACCAATGCCTATGCCAAGGTTTCACAGGGCATCATCCAGTTGTCGGCGGTCGTTCGTGTTCGGTTCGACAGCAAGCTGCCCGCGTCGATGGTCGGCCAGCCGGCGTCCGTGCGGATCAATACCATCCGACTGTTCAACTAGGACATAATCCCATGAGCCGCCAGATTTGCAAGCAGGTCCAGTCTTCAAGGCCGGCCCATTCTTTCGGGCAGAAAACGGGCGGCGGGCTCCTTTCCGCCCTGGCCTTTGTACTGATGATGGCCGGCGGTCACGCCGCCGCAGACGAAGTCTGTCCGGCTCGTCCGCTGGCCATGTCGGACGGGCCGGCCAAGACGCGGACTCCTGGGAAACTGTCACCCATGGCGCGGCGTCTTTATGACGCTGATGTGGCCTATGACGCCGGAAATTACGATCTGGCGGAGAGCAAACTGCTCCCGCTTTCCCATGTCCGCGCCGATCGGAACGACACCGCCCATCGCGCCTATCTGCGCCTGGCCCGCATCAGGGCTCAGCAGGGGCGGTGGGACGAGGCGAAAACGCTGGCGGCCAAGGCCGGCAAATCGCGTCTGCGCAAGGTACGCAGGCAGGCACAGTCTTTGTTGTCCGATATCACCTATCGCGAAGGCGTGTCCCAGGCGAAGGGCGCTTTCGATCAGGCGGACAAACTTCTCAAGGCCGGCGACGTGACCGGTTCGGAAGCGGCTTTCAAGCCCTTGTTGACCCAGCCTTGCCCTGTGCCGGCGGCCTATTCGGACCGCGTCAAGCTAAAGCTGGCGACCATCAGCCTGAAGAAGGGCAATCTCGACGAAGCCTCAACGTGGCTGGGTTCAATCAATCGCTCGGCGGATCCGGATCTGGCTGCGCAGGCAGCCGGCATCGATGTCACCCTGGCGCAGAAACGTGTCGATGTCGCCGCCAGGTCGGCTTTCGAGGCGGCAGACCTGCGGGTTGACACAGGTGATTTCGCCGGCGCCGTCGCGGCGGACCAGGCGGCCCTTTCGGCCTATCCTAATGCCTCGACCAACGTCGTCATTGCCGGCAAGTTGGGCCTGGCCGACCATCAGGCGCTGGCCGGCCTGTTCGGTGACGCGCGCGCGACGGTAGCGAGTATTACGTTCGATGGCGTCGATCCGGACCTGGTCGGCCGGCGTGATCGCGTCGTTCAGCGGATTGACGCACGTGAGATGGACGCCCAGGTTTCCAAGCTGATGGTCCAGGCTGAAAGCGATCGCGCGGCTTCACGTCCGTTGCTGGCGCTGGCTACCTATGATGCCATCGTCGCCAATCCGGCCTATTCGCCAGAATGGCAGCAGCGCGCCCAGCTGCGTCGCGCTTCGATCAACCGCCAGCGCTTTGCGTTTTCGGCCGCCAAGGCCGATATCGACGCCGTGGCCGCTGCGCCCGCGACGCCGTCCATAGCCACCAACGTCAAGTCGGCGGCCGATGATTTTGCCGCGGCCACACCGAACCACCTGCTGACCGGGGCCGTTAACGGCGGGCTGCAATATGACGACAACGCGCCGGTCATCGTATCCGCCGTTCCCGGTGAAGACGATACGGTGCCTTATCCGGGTAATGAGAAATTCTCAGACGCCGCAACCGTTGTCGGGGGTAGCGTCGACTATCGCCACCGTATCGGCAGCCAATACAATTACCTGACGGCCTCGGCCGGCATCGATATCGTCGACCAGTGGACCTTGGACCCGCTCGATCGCGCCAAGCTGGCAACGACCCTGGGCGTTGAATTTCCGATCTCCGCCTGGACAGCCAAGGCCGAAGCCGGGGCGTTGTACGATCGCACCTACCGCGGCGGGAAGCTGCTGAACCAGGGGGCCGGCGGCTATGTTACCTACACACAGATTATGGGTTCACGCCGTCTGGAAGGGCACTACGAAGTCGAGCATATGGACGACCGCCGCGTCGGCCGCGACGGCTGGCGTCAAACCCTGTCGGCGCAAGTATCACCGGCGCGAGGCGGTTACGGCCTGACCGGTGGCATCAGCCTGCTCAGCGACCGCCCGACCGATCCGTCGTTAAGGCAGGCCTCGATCAGTCTGTCGGGCAGCTATGTGCGCAGACTCAGGACGGCCGGCAACTGGCAGGTCGACGGCTCGATTGCCGGTTCGGTGCGCTCGGCGCGCTATGACGAGACGTCGCTGGACGCCAAGGGCAATTCGGGCCACCGCACGACGGTCCGGACGCGGTTCGAAGTCGGGCCGACCCTGGTCTATCGCGAAAAGACCGAATTCCGCATCAGCTATGTCCACCTCGGGATTGATGACAGCGCCGTAAATTACGACCGCAACGACAACCAAATCTATGTGTCTGTGCAGCGACGTTTCTGATGGCCTTGAAGGACGTAGATAGCCCTATGCTGGCGGCACGGCGCGACATATTGATGGGAATGGGAGCCTCGCTGCTCGCCGTTGCGGCACCCGCCGCGGCAGCGCAAGCCAGTCTGCGTCCTCCCTTTACCGTGCCGACGGCCAGGAAGAAGGCCAGCGCGCCCAAAAGCCTGCCCGCCACGGAACCCGTGTCGGGGCTGAGCAACGAGTCCCGGTACCGCAAGGACGATCCGACACGGTCCATTGTCGATCCCGACCTCTCAGATGCTTATGAACGGTCGGTGGCGCCGCTGCGCGTCTTTGCCAAGGCCGTCGTGCGCTCGGCAAACCGCTATGTCGACAGCCAGGGGCACGACCTGGAAGCCGCAGCACAGGTTGGTGGCCTGATCGGGAAGTGGGCTAATGCCGACGCCTTGAAGGATGTATCCAATGAGACCGGCTATTTCAGTCGTCTGATAATGACCGGCCCGGCCGCTCTGGCGTTGTTGCAGGTCCAGGACGCGCTCGGCGGTTCCGTCTGCGCAACGGCCTGTAACTGGCTTGACGCCCAGGCCAGCAGCACCCTGCAATTCTATGCTGTTCAGCAGTCGCAGACTGCGCGCAACAATCATCGCTATTGGGCCGGGCTTGCGGTTTTGTCGGCCGGCATCGCCGTCAATCGCCGCGACTATTTTGACTGGGGTGTCCAGGCGGCAAGGATCGGGATCGACCAGGTAACGGCGGATGGCGCTCTGCCGCTGGAACTGCTGCGCGGGCAACGTGCGCTGTCCTATCACACCTACTCCGTGGGGCCGCTGGTCATGATCGCCGAGGCGGCGGCCAGGAATGGCAATATGGCACTTTACAGCGCCAATTCCGAAGCCCTGCATCGCCTTGTCGACTTTACCCTGGCCCAGATCGATAACCCGGCCCTCATCGCCAGCTTGGCCGGCGCCGATCAGGAGGCGCTGGGCAGCGATGGCGCTTCGGTCGATCCCAACGACATCGCCTGGCTGGAAATCTACGAGTCGCGTTTTCCGGGACGCAGCCGCTGGAGTACGCGGCTCGGCAAGATGCGCCCGCTGGCGGCGAGCGGGCTGGGGGGGAATCTCACCCTGTTGTTTGCAAAAAAGACCAGGGCAGTCGCGAAAGCTCCGAAGCGCAAAGCCAGGAGCTGAGCGCTGCGAAAGCCTTATCGCCAGCAAAGAAGCGTACCCCGGCCGGGGCTTCCGGTCATAGAAATTGACGAAATCGAACGAAGGAGATGACGATGAAAACGACTAGACTTCAATCCTGGTTGGTGCCCGGCGCTCTCTGTCTCGCCCTGGCTTTGCCAATGGCGGCGCATGCCGGTAATGTCGACGCGGGCCTGTATGCCGCTGCCCCGCCGCCGAACTCGGTTTTCGTCCGTGTTGTGTCCAGTCCGGACGACGGGCACGCCGCCGAGGTCACGGTAGGCAAGGTCAAGTACAGCGCCGCCGCTGGCAGCGCCAGCGCCTACAAGATCGTACCGGCCGGAAAGACGACGGTCACGGTTGGATCGGTCGATGTGCCGCTCAACCTGGTCGATGGCCAGTACTATACCTTTGTCGTGGCCGGCACACAGGCCCAACCGGCAAGCGTGCTGATCCGCGATCCGCGCGTCGAGAGCAAGGTCAAGGGGCTGATCACCTTCTATAACCTGACCGGACGCGCCAACCTGTCGCTGAAGACCGCAGACGGCAAGGCGGTCATCGTGCCCGATACCGATCCGCAGCGCGCCGGCTTCCGGGCCGTCAATTCGGCGACGTCCGGCTTTGCCGTGTTCGATGGCGCCGCGGCCATCGGCAATGTCGAACCCCAGACCGTCGAACGTGGCAATGCCTATTCCTCGATCGCCATGGAGATCGGCGGCAAGCTGAAGGTCATCTGGGTCAAGAGCGAAACTTCACGCTAGGCACGCTTTTCGAAACCAGCATCAAACTTGACCGGAAAGGGGAGCAGGCATGGTATTTTCATCCAACATCTTCATATACCTGTTCCTGCCCGCCTTTCTGGCGGTCTACTACCTGACGCCTGCGCGCTTCAAAAACCTGGCCATTGTCGTCGGCAGCTACATATTCTATGGCTGGTGGCGCATCGATATGCTGCTGCTGCTGGTTCTGGTGACGTTGTGGAACTATGGCGTGGCCATAGTGATCGACAAGGCGACGGACAAGAAGCACCGTAATATCGCTTTGGCGGTCGGGGTCGGGGTCGACCTGCTGGCCCTGCTGTATTTCAAATACATGAACTTCTTCGTCGAGAACCTGAATCTCGTCGTTCATAGTTTCGGCAGCCATGACAGCTTCGTCTCGCATGTCCTGCTGCCGATCGGGATTTCCTTCTTCACCTTCCAGGCCGTCAGCTATCTTGTCGATGTCTGGCGCCGTGACGTGGTTGCGACGACAAATCTTATCGACCTGGCCGCCTTCAAGGCAATTTTTCCCCAACTGATCGCCGGACCGGTCCTGAGGTATAAGGACCTGGAGGCGCAGTTCCACGGCCGCGTCCATACGATCAAGGGCTTTGCCGAAGGGGTGCGCCGCTTCGTCTATGGTCTGGCGACCAAGATCATCCTGGCCGATACCATTGCGCCGATTGCCGACCACGCCTTCGCTACCGCCCGTCCGTCGATGTTCGAGGCCTGGCTTGGGGCTTTTGCCTATGCCGGACAGCTGTTTTTCGATTTCATGGGCTATTCCAGCATGGCCGTCGGCCTGGCCTGGATGATGGGGTTCAAATTCATCGAGAATTTCGACAATCCTTATGCTTCGCGCAGCATAACCGAATTCTGGCGGCGCTGGCATATCTCCCTGTCGACCTGGCTGCGTGATTACCTCTACATCCCGCTGGGCGGTAATCGCCTGGGTGAAGCCAAGACCTATCGCAACCTGATCCTGACCATGCTGATCGGTGGTTTCTGGCACGGCGCCAACTGGACCTTTATCCTGTGGGGCGGCCTGCATGGCGGTGTCATGGCGCTGGAGCGCTATGCCAAGTCCGCCGGCAAGGTGCCGACGCGCTTTTTGCACTATGCTGCCTGGCCGTTGACCATGCTGATCGTGCTGATCGGTTGGGTCATGTTCCGCGCGCCCACCGTGGAAAACGCCCTGTCCGTCTACGGCGGCATGATCGGATTGCACGGCGTGATGCCGGCGCAGGCCGTGGCGTGGCAGCAGAGCTATACCAATCTGGTTTTTCTGGCCCTGGCGGCGATCATGATCGGCCTTGGCGTACGCCAGGCCTGGACCGGCCGCGACTACGTGCCGGCACGCGGGTCGCGCCTGGAATTGGTCATGCTTGGTTTGCTTTTGATCATCAGCCTGACCCGCCTGAGCGCCTCGACCTTCTCACCCTTTCTCTATTTTCAATTCTGACAGCGATAGTCCGTTAATCTCATGAGCGACAAGTTGACAGCGATACTGGGGGTGGTCATGGGCTTGGGCCTGGCCGCGATCGGCTATGCGGACCCGGTGGTGCGTGGTGTCGACGCGCCCAAGATCGACCTGGCCGGCCTGTTGAGCGGGCGCTGGGCGCATGAGTTTTCGTCGGGCTTCGACAAGCATCTGGCGATACGCGAGCCCTCCGTCGAGGCCTGGACCGCAGTGTCCTGGGGCCTGTTCCACGAAGGGCGCGAAGGCGTTCTGGCCGGTGAAAACGACTGGCTCTTTTCGAAGGAAGAATTCGAGGCGCCGCGCGCCGCGACCGGGGTCGATGCGACCCTGAAGGCGGCGGCCGAAGCACAAAAAGCCCTGGCGGGCCGAGGCATCCACCTGATCGTGGCCATTGTTCCGTCCAAGACGCGAATCTACGGCGAAAACCTGCAGCGTTACCAATGGCCGCAGACCCTGGAACCTGTGTATGACCGCCTTATCAGCGGACTGACTGGTGAGGGTGTGCATGTTGTCGACCTGCGTCCCGCCCTGCTGGGCGTCAAGGCGCGCGAGCCGGCCTATTTCCGTACAGACACGCACTGGACACCGGCAGGCGCCGAGGCGGCCGCAGGCGCAATCGCCGCTGCGATTCAGCAGGACGGCGGGGTCAAGGCGCCGCCGGAAGCACATCGCCTGCAGGTCAGCTACAAGGCACCGCAGTCAATGGATGGCGATCTGCTCACCTTTGTGTCCCTTGGACCGGTGTTCCGATCGCTGGGCCCCAAGCCCGACAGCCTGATCCAGCCTGTCTTCAGCCATGCGACGGAAGCTGCGCAGAACACGGGTGAAGAAGGCGGACTGTTCGGTGAGGCCGCGACTCCCGTGCTGCTGGTCGGCACCAGTTACAGCGCCGACGAACGCTGGGGCTTTGCCAATTATCTTGAGCGTGATCTCGGTGTCGAGCTGGTGAATTCGGCCGAAAAGGGATCTGGACCATTTATTCCGATGGAAAGCCTGCTGAAAGGCCAGACGTTGGACGAGGCCCGGCCGGAATGGGTCATTTGGGAAATACCGGAAAGGTATGTGTGGATGAGCGTGACGAAACCAACCGGAGGCGGGGCATGATACAGGCAAACTCCGCAGGCTTTGCCGGTTTCCCTCTGCTGAGAGCCGGCAGGGCCGCTGTCACGATACTGATGATGGGTCTGTGCACCAGCCTGATGGCAGGGTGCGGCAAGGTAGCTGCGCCGGTCGCAGGCGCTCCGACGACAACGGTCTCACAGGACGCTGTGAAGGCTGACCAACTGCTGGCGAGCGCCAACAAGATGCAGGATCCGGCCCAGCGCCAGGCGGCCATGGCCGAGGCTCTGAACCTCTACGACCAGGCCAGCCTCCAGGACCCCAAGGTCGACACGTCGGCGGGCTATCTGAAACTGCTCGATACCTATTCGAGCTTCCTGATCGGTCGGGCCGGGCAGCCCGAGGTCGCTGTCGACGACCGCCGCCGCCTGCTTACCACGGCACGCTTCGTAACCGAACGCGAGCCGGATCCCTCTGGCCGGACAACCGGACTGCTGTCGATCGCGCGTCGTCAGATAGAGGCAGGCGACTATGCCGCCAGTGCCGAGACCCTGACCGTGGGCTATGTAAAGCTCGCGGACGTCCCGGCGGCGCAGCGCGATCCATTGGTCGCCGCCATGACGGGGCCACTGGCCTATTCGGTCAAGGGGCGTCCTCAAGCCGTCATCTGGGCGACCAGTATTTCCAATCCCGAAAGTCGCGCCGCCGTCCTGGCGCGCGTGGCGCAGATGCAATTGCAGACCGGTGATTTGCGCGCGCCCGAACTGGCGCCCTTTCGCGGACTGAACGCTGTGGCTCTGGAAAACCGCAGTACCGAATTGCTCGAAGCGGCGGAAGTCCTGCGCGTACGCGGCGCAATCGACGCGGCGGCAACGGCGGCGCTGGCGGCAAAAGCCGGCTTGCCGCAACGTGACGATCTACTGCTGACGCTGGTGAGCGAAGCGCAGTCCGGTGAGCAGCGCGATATTGTGGAAAGAGCGGCCTTCGGGATCACGCTCAAGGCGACCCGGGACAAGGCCTTGTTTGGGCTGGCCATGGGCAATGCCGAAAACTCCCGACTTTCGATCGCCGAACGTTTGGTCCAAAGCCTGACCGACGCGTCGCAGAAGGCCGAAGTCCTTTCCGAAGTTGCTGCGCGCTATGCCAATTCGCACATGGCCGAACACACGACGGCGGCCACGAAACAGGTGTTGAGCCTCACTTCGATTTTTACGCCGCGCCTTGCAAAGACGCGTATCAACAAAAATCTGGCCGAGATCTACCTGCGATCCAATGAATTTCCCAAGGCGCTGACATATGCCAGACGCGTCACCGATCCGGTTGCGAAAGCCACGGTCCTGAGCGACGTGATCAGGAAGTCGATGACAGCGCTGGAATGGAAGACGACGGAAAATGCCATTGGAGCACTTCGTGGTGCGGGACAGCATGACTCCGCCGCCATGTTCCAGGCCATCTTCCTGGCCGCCCGAGGCCATCCGGGAGATATCGAGCACCTGGCGAATGACCAGAAGTCGCCAGGCACCCGTGCCTGGGTCCTGGCCTATGCCACGGACGCCTATGCCAGGCGGCTGGAGACGGTTAAGGTCGGCAAGATGCTGGCGAATATCGACTCGGTGCGTGCGGCGGCAAAGTCGGTCGCCGACATCCAGTCCGTGTCCGCTGCCGCCATCTATGCCTATGCCTCTGCCGGGCAGCCGGACAAGGCGCAGACCTTCCTGCCTGATGCCCTTGCCGGCGACAGCGAGGGTTACACGAAGGCGCTGGCGCGCCTGGCCGGCGCCCAGGCGAAGACATCCGACATGGCAAAGGTCGATGGGCTTCTGGCGTGGGCCATCGATGACGATCAGATGACCGCCGCGCTGGAACGTGTCGTCGAAGTGTTGGCGGGCAATCGTAATTTCGAGACGGCGGCGCACTATGCCCAGGCAATACCCGAATACAAGGAACGGGTTGCCACCATGCATCAGCTGGCCATGAGCAGTGCCGAGGCACTCGACAGCTTCCAAGTGCTGGATGGTCAGGCGAACAATCCCGGCAAGACCGATTCCGAGCGCCAGGTGATTCTGAAGGCCCAGGGCTATACCTATTATGGCCTGGATAATGACAAGGCGGGCGAAGCCGTTCCTGTACCGCCGCGCCTGGCCAGCTATACGCGTCAAAGTGTCAGCGACAAGATACCCCTGACGACCGATGAAGGCCGCGTTTTCGTCATTCCGATGGAATACAGCGCCTACAACACCAAGTTCGTCTCACAGGTGAACAATACCTTCCGCTCGATCGGTGAACGCGTCTTTCCGGTCCAGGCGCAGGGCACGCGTTATCCACGCTACATCCATATCGAATCCGGCGTGCTGACGCTGGAAACCCTGTCACGGCGCCTGGCCGAGATAGGCGAGGGGGACCTGCTGGTCCGCAAGGGCGGGCGTTACGTGTTGAATGTGCCTTTGCTGATCGGACCCACAGCCACCCTGATCATTTCCGGGACGGATGCCAACGAATTGCGGATGAATTCCGAAACCGGGGTCTTTATCGTCAATGCCGGCAAGCTGTGGTTCCACGATGTGACAGTCTCCGGATGGGACCCCAAAACACGGAGTTATGCCGCGCTTAATTTCGAGTCGAAGCGTCAGTTCCGGCCGTTTGTCATCAGCTGGGGTGGGTCCGTGATGAACGCAGACGGCTCGCATTTCCATCATCTGGGCTTTGGCGGCGACAAGGGCTACGGCTTTTCCTATTCGCAAGGGCCGATCGAGATCGTTGAACGCCGGCCGGGCGCCTTGCCGCGCCCGACGGGCACGGTCGTGCAAAACAGTTTCGAAGACCTGTATTTCGGTTTCTTCACCAATGCGGCTGACGATGTCGCGCTGGTCGGCAATGAATACAAGAACAATGTCATCTACGGCGTCGACCCGCACGATTTCTCCCAGCGCCTGATCATTGCCTACAACACCAGTTACGGTGCGCTTAAAAAGCATGGAATCATCGGTTCGCGCGAGGTCGACGACTCGTGGATTGTCGGCAATATCGTCTTCGACAATCACGGTACCGGCATCATGCTGGACCGTATCTCCGCAGGCAATGTCGTCTACGCCAACCGCGTCTGGGGTAACGGTCAGGAGGGCATGGCGGCTTACGAAAGCCCGTGCAACATCATGGCGGCCAATGTGGTCTTCGGTAACCGTGGCGATGCCGTCAAGGTGCGCAACAGTACCGACGTGGGTATATTCCACAATCAGCTGTCCACAACAGATCGGACCGGCGTCAATATCTATATCGGCGATCCCAGAGAGGTTCCGGGCTTCCCTTTGCGTGACGTCAAGAAGGATCCCTACATCAAGTTCGTGTCGGTGGCGATCGTCGACAATACGATCGACAAGCATAACGGTTCCGGCATTACAGCGACAGGTTTCGGTGCAGTCGCGTTCAAGGGCAACCAATTCATCGGTTCCAACGAGAAGATGCTGCAGGGCGACCTCGCACCCCTTACCCGCGAAGTTACACGCCTTCAAGGCGAGGGCTTTGTCGTGCGGTCGACCTGTCCGGCTGTGGTCGCCGACAAGGTCTGCAAGTTCAGAAACAACGGCTATATGAGCAACGTCGTCGATGCGCTGCCACCCGCTGCCGGCCATCAGGCCATGTGCCAGGGCAGCCGCGATGCGGATCAGGAAACGGCAGAAGCCGGCGTCGAAGCTGCTGACGATGCTGAATAGGAAATGTCATGACGAAAGCCTCTGAGTCTCGCTGGGCTATCTTTTTAATAGCGGCCACCGCCGCGGTCGGTGTCGGTGTGGCGGGCATGGTCTTCTGGCAGATGCGGCCGGAAGCACGATTGAGCGCTGCCGCGGCGGCAGCGGACGTAGCATTGAAGGCGGGGCGGCCAAAGGTCGCCTGGTCGACGATCGAACGCCTGCGCGCTGTCGATGACGCGGCGGCCGACTATTACGAAGCCCTGTTGCTGATCCGCGCCCCCCAGTTGGCGTCCGACGGCAAGGCGGGATGGCGCGCAGCGCAGATGCTGCGCCGGGCGGCAATGCACCCCAAATATGCCGATCGGGCGCGACTGGCCCTGGCCCAGTTGCTGATCGCGCAGCCAAACCTGGCGCGGTCGCCGGATGAAGCGACGGCCGCGATCCGTGCGGCCGCGCAGGCTGGCAACAAGCGCGCCACGCTGCTTTTGGCCCAGCAGATGAAAGAGCGCCCCGACGGCGACAAGATGGAGATCTTGCGGCTGCTGACCCGGGCCTCGGAAAGCAATGACACGGCTTCCGAAGAACTGATAGGTTTGCTGGAGAGCCGCAGCCTGCCGTCGAAGAGCCCGCATCTTCTGAACGATATTCGTTATCGCCAGTTCATCAGCCAGTTGACCGAAGCCCAGGCCGGTAACGTGGAATCGATGGTCAAGGTAGGCGACAGCTATCGTGAAGGCGTGGGTGTAAGCAAAGACGTCAATACGGCGCGCGAATGGTACAATCGCGCTGTCAAACTGAACAGCAACGCGGCGCGATTGCGCCAGATTGACCTGCTGCGGCTGGACGGCAGACCCAATGCCGCAGTCGAGGCCCACGGCCTGGCGATGGATGCCGCCCGCGACGGCAAGTCGGTGGGCGCCTATACCGAACTGGGGCGCGATTTCAAACTGGGCCGCGGTACGAAACCTGACGCTACGCAGGCGGAGCTGTATTTCCGCAAGGCCATAGCCAAGGGATCGGGCACGTCCAGCTATGAACTGGCGGACATGTTGCTGGCGCGCAAGCCGGAAACGCCGCAGACCAACGCGGAAGCGCTGGCCTTGCTCGGCAGTGCGGCCAAAGACGGAAATGCGTCGGCAGCCTGGACTCTCTATACATTTTACAACAGTGGTCAGCATGGACTGGTCGCCGATCGCAGAACCGCTTTCGTCTATCTGCTGCAGGCTGCCAAGGGAGGCCGTCGCGGTGCGCAGGTCGAACTGGCCGGCCGCTACAGCCGTGGTGACGACATCGTGCCGCGCAACGACGCCGAAGCCTTCAACTGGGCGAGCAGTGCGCTCGAACAGGGGGCGACCTCGACCAATCTTCTGCTCATCATGGCGGAAGCCTACTCGCTCGGCGAAGTGGTGCCGCAGGACCGTTTGCGCGCCAAAGCCTTCCTCGAAGCCGGCGTCAAGCAGGGCAGCGCGGGTGCGATGCGCAAGCTCGGCGCTCTCTATTTTACGTTGCAGGAACCCGATGCAGCGCAGAACGCCGTACGCTGGCTGCGCGAAGCGTCGCTGCACGGCGAAAGCAATGCCTATGTCGACCTTGGGCGCGCCTATGC
The DNA here is from genome assembly GCF_056404555.1 of Asticcacaulis sp. P2_C5. Classification (NCBI taxonomy): domain Bacteria; kingdom Pseudomonadati; phylum Pseudomonadota; class Alphaproteobacteria; order Caulobacterales; family Caulobacteraceae; genus Asticcacaulis; species Asticcacaulis sp. P2_C5. Next base: position 66,624 of record NZ_JBFUDU010000011.1, on the reverse strand, counting down.
CAGTGGCGCCGGCGTGCGCGTCGACCCAGCCAGGGCCTTTGCCTTTTTCGAGCAGGCGGACCGCGCCGGTAACCTGGAAGGCACCGTCGAAATGGCGCGCAGCTTTGCCACCGGCTACGGGGTAAGCCACGACCCCGTCCAGGCGGCAGGACTTTACCGTCGCGCCGCCGACGCCGGAAGCCCGGAAGCCATGATCATGCTGTCCTATTGTTACGAGACAGGCGAGGGCGTGCCCAAGTCACTGCCGGACGCGCGCGTCTGGCTGCAGAAGGGTGCCGAAGCCGGCGATCCTGAAGCGCAGTACTGGTACGGAATCTATCTGTTGGAGGGCCGTGGCGGGCCAGCCGACCACGGCAAGGCCATCAGTCTCTTCGAGCAGGCCAAGAACCGAAAGTTCAAGCCGGCCATCGCCATCTACAATCAGATGGTGCCCCAGAAGGCGACCGTCGCACCCGCAGCACCTGCACATGCCGCGCCTGCGACAAGGCCGGCAACTGCGGCGCCAGCACATGTTGTCACCTCGCCTGCGTCCGCCGCCGTCACGCCAGCCTTATCGTCACCTGTGAAAGCCCAACCATGATCAAGGATAAGACAATGACCTGGGGAGGTGCCGCAGTGCTGGGTGCCGTTGCAGCTGTCGCCGTGTTGCTGGTCGCCCTTGCGCTGGTGGCGGTTGCCCGCCTTGCCAATCCTGCCCCTCTGGTCAAGAACGCCTTTGTCGGTGGTCAGGTATTCGCCGACCAGGCTGCCTACCGGTCGACCGCAAAGCTGGGCCGGATCGGGCCGGATTGCGATATCGCGGGCCTGCTCGTCACAACCGACAAGAAGTTTTCAGACTACCTGTTTGCGCCGCAGATTCCGCGTGACCCCGAACGGGTTTTGGGAACCTGTCAAATGGTTCGCGATATCGCCTATATGGACAGCAGCACGGGTTTCGATACGCGCGCTCTGGCGGGGAATCCCCTGGGCCTGCGCGGTCTGTCGCGACTGGCCCTGGCCTTGGCGCCGATGAGCATCTGGCTTGTCGTACAGGCGATCTTTGCCGCCGCCATTGGGCTCGGAGCGATCTTCCTTCTGAAACGCCAGGGCGACTTGACGTTGTTCAAGGCGGGTGTGCTGGGGGTCGCGACCCTTACCGCCGTCGCCTATAGCCTGACCAGCCTGTCGCTTGGATTTGGCGCCTTGTTATGGCCGGTCGCCGTCGCAGCAGTCTTTTTAATCGGAACTCGGTTGTCGTGGAGCCAGTCGCCGTGGAGAATGACTGCGCTGTCGGCCCTGGCTGGCGCCGTCGCCATCATGTTCGATTACAGTGCCGGTCTGGCTTGCAGCCTTCTCCTGTCCCTTGTCTTTGCTCAGGCTGCCCTGGGCAGCAACTGGACCACGCTCGGCCGCAACGCCCTGGCCTTTGTTGTCGCGGCCTTGCTGACCGTAGCCGTTCTGGCGGTGGCGAATGTCTCGACGCGTGGCCTGGAACCGGCGGCTGCCGCCTATTACATCGTCGACCGCTTTACGGACGCATCCGCCTTTCTGAGACTAGACGGCGTGGGTGCGCTGAGCCGGTCCGCTGCCCGTCTGGGCAAGCTTCTCGCCGCTGGCAGCGGTGCGGCAGGCGCGTCTTTCTATGCAATCCTGTGCCTGATTGCTTTTTCCGCCTGGGCCATCCTGTTGAAGGGGCAAAAACGCCTGGGAACGCTGGTATTTGTTGCTTTGGCCGTCGGCCTGGGTTGGGCCTTGCTGGTGTTCGACCGCGTGACGTCCGACCCCATGCAGTTCGCCTCTCTGCCCCTCCTTCTCCTCGCATATACCCTGGTCGCAGTGGTGGCCACCTTTGCTGGCCGGCGCGCCGGCTCACTGGAATCTGCCTTATGAAAAAGCCTTCTTTCGCCCTTCTTGTCAAAAAAGCGGGTACAGGCCTGCTGGCAGTGCTGACCGCGTTCAGCGGGCTGGCGACCCAGGCTGCGACACCGGCGACGACGGTGCCGGCCGCAGCATCGCCGCCCTGGATTTGTCCGCAGCTCAATGAACACGAATCCTATGGGAGCGGAACAGTCGATGTCCTCGTCAAAGGCAAAGGCGAATGGCTTTTTCGCTCCGCACCGGACCTGACCGTGCAGGCCCCGGCTGACGGCGCCTTACTCGACAATTTCTCGCGACTGAACAAGCAGTTGGCCAAAGCGAAGGTCAAGCTTATTGTTTTCGTCGCGCCGCCGCGCGGGGCCACCATGCGGGAGTTTATCGATCCGACCGTGTCGCAGGCCCAGCGGTTCTCGCCCGATGTCGCGCTGACCAGCTACAACACGACCCTCAATCGTCTGAGGGGCATTGGGATCGGCGTTCCCGATACTTTCTCGGTTTTCAGAGATACGTCGGTGAATCTGAATGCCGAGGCGAGGCAGTATTATCAGTCGCAGGATATCCACTGGACAGCCTATGGCGCCTATGTGTCCGCCATTGCCCTTCAGCGCGAGGTTTCGCGCTATCCGGACTACAAAGCCTTGCCGCGCACAGATTTTACCACCTCCACCTTTTCGAAGGCAACGCCTCAGGTTCTGCGTACGCAGGCATCGCGCATTTGCAAGGTCCCTTATGTGCCGCCGGCGCGCACCATGTTCCGCACGGCTGCTGCGGCAGCCGATTCCGGCGGTCTGCTCGGTGGCGGTGACATTGGCGTCGTGCTGGTCGGGACCAGCTTCAGCACGGTGGATGTGGCCAATTTTAGCGGCTTCCTGCGCGAGCAGTTGCATTCCGATATCACCAACTACGCCATTGGCGGCGGCGGCTTTCTCTCATCGATCGTTTCGTACCTGCTGTCCGACGACTATGCCCAGGCCAAGCCGAAGTTCCTGATCTGGGAACTGCAGTACCATAACCTTCGCGAAGCTGAGAGTTTTCCGTTGATCCTGGGCGCCGCCGAGGGCGACTGTGGTAACGCGGCAATGCTGAAGGGCGCCGCGGTCCCGGTCAAGCTCGGCCAGACGTCGGTGCTGACGATGAAGGCCGGAAAGGTGCGCGGCAATGTCAATGTCGTGGTCGAACTGACCTCGCCGGATGCGCGGCGTTATCACCTTTACACGACCTATGCCGACGGTCGCTCGGACCGCTTCGACATCGATGCGTCGCGCTGGTCGCATCCGGCCAACAAGATGATCGTGCGCCTGCCGCGCGACGGTGGCGATCTGACGGGGGTATCTATCGTCCCCGATCAGCGCCTGTCGGGAACCGTGTCGGCTCACGTCTGCCGGGCGGAGGCTTGAATTCAAGGGAACCGGCGCAGGATAAATTCTTCATCGAGTGTCTCGCCGACTGGGAAGATGTAGCCCCCCACGCGGGCGAAACCATAGGCGGCATAGAGCGCCTGGGCTTTCACATTGCCGCTCCACACGCCGATCCATTGCGGTGCGTCGCCATAGGTTTCGTGCATCCACGTCATGGCCAGTTCGACCAGGGTCTTGCCGAGACCGTGACCCTGATGGCTATGGCGGACATAGATGCGCTTCAGTTCGCCCTGGGAGGCGCGGTCGGCTTCGGTGTGCGGCAAGGTGACCGGGCCACATTGCAGATAGGCCACGGCGTAGTTCTGGTCGTCAAGCGCAATGCGCCAGTATTGATCGGGTGCGGTGATCTCGGCCAGCATTTTCGGCACGGCGTAAGAGGTGGTCAGAAAAGCCGTGAGATCCTGCGGCGGGTAGAGATGGCCGAAGGTTTCGCTGAAGGTCTCGGCCGCCAGGGCGGACAGGGCCGAAACATGATCGGGTTCGACGGGAATTATGCGCATAACCCGTCCATACCAATATGGACGGGCTTTGCAACATCGTACCGGGTCAGAAAGCAGCTTTGTTGGCTTCCAGAAAAGCGCGCAGGCTCACGGGCGCCTGGCCGGTCAGGCTTTCGACGGCATCGGTAACGATGTCGAAGCCGCCGTGGCGGGTATTGGTGTCGAACGAGACCAGCATGGGGATCAGGGCTTCGGGCAGGCCGGCATGCTTCAGCCCGCCGGCCAGTTGTTCGTCCGTCACGTCGATGACCTGGATCGGCTTGCCGGTGATGTCGCTGACCAGGGCGGCGACCTCTGCGGTGGTGAATGCCTGCGGACCGGTAAGGGTCAGGGTCTGGTTGACGGGCGGATCGAGCAGGACGGCGGCTGCGGCACGGGCGCAGTCGGCGCGGGCGATGTGGCCGATCCTGCCATCACCATTGGCGCTGTACCACTGACCGGAAGCCAGGGCGGACGGCAGGCTCATAAACAGGTTTTCCTGGTACCAGGCGTTGCGCAGGATAGTGTAGGGGATGCCGGTCGCCTTGATGGCGTTTTCAGTGCCCAGGTGGTCGCCGGCGAAGGTAACGGCCGACCCGTCCGGATTGGGCATGGAGGTATAGACGATATGCTTGACGCCAGCGGCCTGAGCTGCGGCGACGGCGGCCAGGTGTTGCTGCAGGCGCTGACCCGAGCCCAGGCTGTCGGTCGAGATGATCAAGACGCGGTCGACGCCGGCAAAAGCGGCTTCAAGCGAGGCTCGGTCGTCGAAATCGGCGCGGCGGGTATCCAGGCCGCGGGCCGCGAGATCGGCCAGCTTTGACGGATCGCGCGAGGCGGCGATAACGGTTGCGCCCTTGTCGAGCAGGGCGTCGATAACGAGGCGGCCGAGATGGCCGTTGGCGCCGGTGACGAGAATTGTGGACATTTTAGTCTCCAAATGATATAAGGTCTCATAAAGAGACTATTGGGATATAGTCCTTTCTTTGCGGCTGTAAAGGCGGCAGTTTTTGGGAAGGTGGTTACCTTGAAGGAACCGGTCATTACGGACGCGATGCGGGCGGTCATGGGCGATATCCTGGCCCAGGCGACATCGGGCAAACTCGATGCCGCCGCCTGTCCTGTGCGCGATATCCTCGATCATGTCGGCGACAAGTGGTCCAGCCTGCTGTTGCTGGCCCTGGCGGTGCGGCCGCACCGCTTCGGCGAACTGAAGCGCGCCGTGCCGGATATTTCACAACGCATGCTGACCCAAAGCCTGCGCGATCTCCAGCGCGACGGCATTATCAGCCGTCATGTTTTCGCGACGGTCCCGCCCAGCGTCGAGTATCGCTTGACGGAGATGGGCGAGAGCCTGATGCCGCCATTGTTGGGACTGATGGACTGGGCCAATGCGCATCACGACCGCATACGCGCGGCGCGGCGGGCGTTCGAAGTCCAGGCGATGGAAGTGGTGTAGATGTGACGTCGGGTCTTTGTCGCTCGTGATTGGCTACATCTCTGGCGCAATAGACTGGTTTTACAGTAATTTTCACCGCGGAAAGCGCCGAAAAGTCGGAAAGACGCAGAAATTCAGGCTGAGGTATCTCCCGCGCGAAGCGCAATCAAACTGCACCTGACAAGAAGGCGCTTCGCGCGGTAGAGGGCGTAACCGAGATTTCTGCGTCTTTCCGACTTTTCGGCGCTTTCCGCGGTAAAAAATTACTGTAAAATCAAAATATTACGCCGCAGGTCATGCCGCCCGCAGACCGCTTACTTGGCGGCCTTAACGGCTATCACTTCGATCTCAACCAGGAAACCGGGGGCAGCGAGGGCGGCGACCTGGACCGTCGCGCGGGTCGGGCGATTGGGCTGGTCCGGCGTGCCGAAGTGACGCTTATAGGCCTTCATCATGCCGGCAAAGTCGAGCTTGTTGTCGAGCGCCGGATCACCGACCAGGAAGACATGCATCGACACGACATCGCCGAAGGTGCAGCCCTGGGCCTTCAGCGCGGCGTCCAGCTTGGCAAGTACGGATTCGGTCTGTACCTCGGTGCTGCCATAGGCGGCGTAGGAGCCGGCCGGCGCCGTCAGGTCGGCGACGTCGGGCACCATGCCGCTGACATAGACAGTGGTGTAACCCGGCGGAACGACGACGGTCGAGGCGATGGCGGCTTCCGGGGCGGGGTAGTTATGCACGACCGGAGCCGGCGCCGTGACGGCAGGCACGACGGGCTTGGCGGGATGCGCCTTGACCTTGGCTTCGGCAGCAATGGGCGCCGCGATCAGCAGGGACAGGGCGCAGGCGGCGGCAAGATATCGCTTCATGATAGGTTTCCTCTGACTCAGGCTTTCAGGCTCTTTTGACGTTCCGCGATCATCGCGACGACGCGGTGGGATGACACGAAGGCGCCCTGCTGCCACGCCTTGACATAACTCAGGTGCTCGCCGGCGAAATAGAAGGGGCCATCGGCCTGGCTGAGCAGGGTGTAACCGGCCGGATCTTCGTCGCACATATTGCTGCCGAGGCCAAGCGTATAGGGCACCTTGCCCCAGTGAATGGCGATCGGCGAATGCAATTTCGCCGACTGGCCGGGATGAAGGCGTTCCACGGTGCCGCGGGCGTATTCGAACTGATCGGGCAAGCTGCGCGCCCCCATCAGGCCGTTAAAATTGTAGCCGGCGACGACGATACCCTGTTCGGCGTGGTAGTCGTAGCTGGGGTACCAGGTCAGGAAGGTGTCGCGATCGGTAAAGGACAGGCCGCCATAGATCTGGGCCTCGGTTTCCCAGAAGCGCGGGCTCTGGAAGGCGATCTTGTAGCCGTCACCATAGACGGTATTGCGCTTGATCGCCGCCTGCCGGTCGGGCGAGAAGTCATTGGGGATACCGGCCAGGACGCCCATCGGGATGGTGCAGATACAGTAGTCGGCGGTGATGCTGTCGGCCTCACCGCTGATCTTGTCGTAGTACATGACCTCGACACCCTTGCCCTTGCGGCGGATGCGTTTGACCTCGCACTGCTTCTTGATGACGTCGCCCAGCCTGGCGGCGAAGGCCATGGGGATGCGGTCCATGCCGCCGACCGGCTGCTGCATGGTCGCCTGCATGTCGATAATGTCCTGGAAGCCGGCGACGCCCATGACAAAGGGATCGCTGACCACGGAGAAGGGCAGGGCGGGCAAGGCCACCGTCTTGGTGTCGCCGGCGCCTGGTGCGACCGTCATGCCGTTGGTGTCCGAGCCGACATAGCTGAGATCGGCGCCCAGCTTGCCCCAGCTGCCCAGGCCGGCGATAAGTTTGTCGCGGTCGGCAGCGCTGAAGGCGTCATCGAGCGCGCCTTTCTTCGTGCACTTGGCCAGAAGTTCAGCCATGTGGCCGCGATAGTCATAGACGGCCTGGCGCATCTGGATCGGCTTGCCGCCATTGAGACGATCGGTCTGGATCAGGGCGCTGCCCGAATAGTTGACCTCGGTCTCCATCTTGACGCCGAATTCCTTGACGTAGCCCAGAGTCGCCGTGTGGTGGCTGGGGATACGCGCCGGTCCGGCGTTGAAATACTGGCCTTCGTCGAATTCGCAGATCTGCTTGGTGCCGTTGTTCAGTTCCAGCACCGTACCCTTGCGGATCGACCAGTTGCGGCCGCCAACCCGGTCGCGGGCTTCCAGCACCGTGCACTGATAGCCGGCCTTGCCCAGCTCCCAGGCCGCCGACATGCCGGCAACGCCTGCGCCCAGTATGACCACCTTTGTGCCGGCGCCGGACCCTGCCGGCAGATCCGGCGTTCCGGCCCAGGCTTCACCCCCTTCGGCCAGGCCCAGCGCGTGCATGGCGGCATAGCCACCGGCAATGCCGGCTGCTGCCGTAAAACGCATCAGTATCTGCCGTCGTGTGGTCATGTCCGGTCTCCTGTAGAATTATCGGTAAAGAGGCGTCAAAGGGGAAGGGAAGTCGAATGTTTGACTTCTTCCAGGACGGCGAAGGAGCGGATTTCACGCACCCACGGCATCTGAGACAGGGTATCGCCCATAAAGCTGCGATAGGCTTGAAGGTCGGCGACGCGGATCTTCAGCAGATAGTCGAAACCGCCAATAATCATGTAACATTCCATGATGTCGGGTATATTTTTGGCGGCCGACGTAAAATCTTCCGAAGCCGTTCCGCTCATCGAGGACAGACGAACCTGCACATAGATCAGAAAGGCTTTGTTGAGTTTGTCGGCATCAAGTATCGCCGAGAAGCCCATAATATAGCCTTCATCACGCAGGCGCTTGAATCTTTCATGGCAGGCGGATGGCGAGATGTTACACTGAGTTGCAAGCTCATGATTGGTCATTCTGCCGTTGTTTTGCAGAAGTTTGAGGATTTTCCGGTCGGCAGTGTCCAGCATGTCGTACAAAAAACCTTACTAAAAACAGTAGCTACTGTCTCAAAGGCTCTTTCTGATACGTTTCCTGCTGCACATCTGACAGACGACCCGGCCATTTCGGCGGCTATCTGCTTTTTCGCTGCTTTGCGCTTGTACGAAAAGACAAGATAGTTACCGAAATCGCGGTACCGTCAAGGTGCCAACGACATAAAAATGTCAAAATGCGGGAACTGTGGCAATACGGACGAACGCGAAGGGTGTCCGCGGGCTGTGGCCACCCGCGAACACCCGGTGCGCGCCATCAGAACGCGTAGCTTACCTTGGCGTAGTAGTAACCGCCATTGATGCCGAACGGCGAGTAGGACGGATACTGCGCCACCGCCGAGTTATCGCCGGCGTTGAAGTAGGATTGCAGCAGGTCCTTGTTCTGCTTGTCCGGATAGCTGTTGAACAGGTTGTTGGCGCCGATCGACAGCTTGACGCCTGCCCCGACCTTGAAGGCGATGTCCAGATCGGTGATCAGGGCGCTTTCGATGGTCGACTTGTACCAGACGTCGTCGTCGCCGAGGTCCATGCTGGAGGATTCCCCGTTCAGGGTTTCCTTCAGGCTGACCGCCCAGCGGCCCTTGGTCCAGTAGGCGCCGCCGATAAGGCGGTACTTCGGATTCTGGGTTTCCAGGATGGCGACGGCATTGGCATCGAACAGGATGGAGGCCGGCAGGACGCTGGAGGCGTCGAGAAGCCTGTCGACCGTGGTCTCCGTGTAAGCGCCCGAGAACGACCAGTCGACCTTGCCCCACGAACCGAAGTCGCTCGGATAGGTCATGACAAACTCGGCGCCCTTGGTCGTCGTGTCCGCGCCGTTGAGGAACAGGTTGACGCCGGTGTCCTTGACCGTCGAGTCGAGTTCATTGCCATTGGCCAGGATAGCGGCGGTCACCGCGGGATTGACCTCGACATTGTTACGCTTGCCGTAGACCGAGCCGGTGGCGATGATACGGTCGGTAATCTCGATCTGATAGGCGTCGACCGTCAGGGTCATGGCAGGGACCGGGTGGGCGACGAAACCGAGGCTGTAATTGGTCGATTTTTCAGGCTTCAGGCCGTTGATGCCTAGTTGCTTGGCGGCGGCCGAGTTGGGTGGCAACTGCACGAAGGCCGAGGTCGGCGACACGTTAGTGGCCGAATAGAAGCCTTCCGCCATGGTCGGGGCACGGAAGCCGGTGCTGACGGTACCGCGAACGGCGAAGCCGGGCGAGAAGTCGTAGCGTGCCGTGGCCTTGCCCACCGTGGCCGAACCGAAGTCGCTATACTCTTCGAAACGTGCGGCGAGGTCGACGCTCAGGGCTTCCACAGGTTTGAACGCGGCGTCGATATAGATCGAAGCATTGGTGCGATCGTTCTTGCCGGCGTCGGTCAGTTCGAAGCCCGGGAAGGCCTGGGAGCCTTCCTTGTAGGTCGAGGCAGCGTCGCCTGGCTTGATCTCATAGGACTCATTGCGCGCTTCGATACCCATTGCCAGGGTCAGCGGGCCGGCCATGCCGAAGTCGAATTCACGGCTGATGTCGAGGTTGCCGGTCCATTGGCCGAAGATAAAGGCGCCGATATAGAATTCGGACGGCGTCGCCCCTGTGTCATTATAGAGCGAGACGTTGCCGCCGCCGTAGTTGGAAATCTGCAGGTCGTCCTTGCCGTAGGTGGTGCTCAGGTCGACGCTCCAGTCGGCCAGGGTGCCGCTCATCCCAAAGGTATAGGCGTGGTCAGTTTCGGACGAGCTTTCGTGCGGATTGAAGCCGAGCGGATACATGACCGGGAGACGGTTGGGCGGACGCCAGTTTTCGTAGGAGCTGCTCTTCTTGGCGCCCCAGGTGCCGAAGCTGTACATCTGCCACTCGTCGTTCAGGTCGTAGCCGTAATTATAGGCGAAGGTGTACAGGTTTTGGGCGCCGTCGCCGTGGATGTGGTTCAGGTGGGGATAGCCCGGGGCCGTTGTCAGGTTGGGATAGAGAACGGTTTGTGGTGCGACGCGGGGGTCGATGGCGCCGCGATCGCTGTAGCCGTGATACTTGGCAACAAAGGACATGTTGAGGAAGGACTTGTCGGTCGGCGTGAAGCCATAGCTGCCCGACAGGTCGGCGGTCGCGCCGCCTTCGTCGAAATACTGGCCGGTGGTGGCGGTCAGGGTACCGCCGGACGACTTCTTCAGAATGACGTTGACGACGCCGGCAATGGCATCCGTGCCGTATTGCGCGGCCGCGCCGTCGGTCAGGACTTCGATATGGTCGATGGATCCGACAGGCAGGAAGCTGAAGTCAGCTGCCGCGCCGCCCTGGTAGGGTCCGCCCAGGACCGCGATACTGGCGCTGCCGTGCCGGCGCTTGCCATTGATCAGGACCAGGGTGTCGTTCGGGCTGATGCCGCGCAGGCGCGCCGACAGCGTGTTATTGGCCATGTCGCCACCGAAGGCCTGGACCGTCAGGGACGGCACGGTCTGGGACAGGGCCTGGGCCAGGTCGGTCTGGCCAACGCGTTTCAGTGAAGCGGCATCGACGAGTTGAACGGGAGCGGCACTGTCGACGGCTTTCAAGCCGGACGTGCGTGTACCGGTGACGATAACCGTGATGGCGTCGTCGGGTTTGTCCTGTGCGGCGGCCAGGCCGGGTGCGCATGACAGCAGTATGATACCGCTTACGCATGACATGAGTTGCTTACGCGTTACGTGCATATTGTTATATCCCCAGAGCTTAAAACGGGTTTGAATTTTGCAAGTGCTAAGGAAGCAGGCGCCGGGAATTTCACCAGAACGCTTGCTGTGCCAAGGTCAGGGTGACATATCTGATTAAGAATGTTTTACGTTTTTGGCTGGAAATTGTGCAGCGCAACCAAAGAAGATTGTCACAATCCGGTCATGATCCGAATATTCTTCGCTGCATGTGCGAAGAGGCCGGAAGGCTGACGATAGGGAAGGGGAGGCGTTTAGCTGGCGGTCAGGCGCCGGGTCATCGGCATGAAGCGCACGGTCTCGCCGTCGGGGGTGACATGGGTGACGGTCTCTGCCCCGACATAGCCGCATTGGCTGTAGAAATGCACGCCGGGCAGGGTGGCCATCATTTCGGCGGTTGTGAAGCCATAAGACAGGGCGGCGTTTTCGCAATGGGTCAGGAGGGCGCGGCCGATGCCTTGGCGCGCCTGGTCGGGGCTGACGAAGAAGGCGCGGATCTTGGCAGCATCGACGGCAGGGTCGAGAAAACCCGATTCCCGAGCGGCATAGTTATCACCACCGAACAGGGTCTTGCGCCGGCTCCACCCGCCGCAGGCCAGGGCTTCGCCGTCGCGTTCGACGACGAAATAGGTGCCATCGGCAACCAGTTCGGAATCGACGCCGAAGACGTGGGCGACGGCGGCCTCGATTTCACGGTCGGAATAGTCGCTGCGGCTGAGCCCGCGCGCCGAACGGGCGATCAGGACTTCCAGGGCCGGGATATCGGCGGGCACGGCCGGGCGGATGGTGAAGGGCAGGGACATGAAAACTCGCAGGGCTGCGGATTATTCCCTTCTCCCCTCGCGAGGGGAGAAGGTGGCCGAACGGGGTCGCCCGAGCGGGCCGGATGAGGGGCTTTTCGGTCAAAGTCGGAGTTGGCGACTTCGACCGAAAAGCCCCTCACCCTAACCCTCTCCCCGCAAGCGGGAAGAGGGGATTTTTTTACAGCGCGGCCCAGGCGTCGGTAAAGGCCTTGGCCTTGGCATAGACGATCTCGGGGGTATCGCCAGGCTTATAAACCGACGAGCCGATGCCGAAGCCGTGGGCGCCGACGTCGAGATAGGCCTGCATATTGCCGGGTTCGACACCGCCGACCGGAAAGACCGGCAGGTTTTTCGGCAGGACGGCTTTCAGCGCCTTCAGGCCTTTCGGGCCGGCCAGTTCGGCTGGGAACAGCTTCAGCGCGTCAGCGCCGGCCTCGACGGCCGAAAAAGCTTCGGTCGCCGTATAGAAGGCCGGGAAAGAGATCATGCCCAGCGACTTGGCGCGGCGGATGACGTCGGGGTTGGCATTGGGCGAGATGCAGATCTCGCCGCCAACGGCCTTTAGCGTTTCGACGTCCTCGACCTTCAGCACCGTGCCGGCGCCGACAATGGCGCGGTCGCCCAGGGCGTCGGCCAGGATCTTGATGCTGTCGAACGGATCGGGCGAATTGAGCGGCACTTCCAGCACCTTGAAGCCGGCCTCGACCAACATTTCTCCGACCGCCAGGGCTTCAGATGGCCTTAAGCCGCGCAGGATGGCGACCAGCGGCAAGGTGTCAAGGGCATCCTGCCAGCGGGCAGTAAGAGAAGGCGTCATATCAGGCGTCCTTGCTGCGCGATGGCCCAAAGGCCACCGGCCGAGGCGTCGTCGCCATTATATTGCGTCACGTCGGTGAAGCCGGTGTGGAGCAGGGCGCGCTTGTAGAGATTGCTGAGCGTGCCGTCGCCGATCAGCCCGACCGGGCGTATACCGTGGCGGAGGCTTTCGGCGCGGATTTCGGAGCCGATCAGCAGGCCGGACAGGTAGGACGACAGGCTTTCCGGCTTGATATGGCCGAACAGGCCTTCGGTGCGCACGGAAAAGACCAGGGACAGGAACGACTTGTCGTTCATGGCGCGGTCGACGCCCAATTTGAAGGCGTCCTCGTCGTCGATATCGTCATGCATCAGGTCGCCGAGGATTGAATGCGCCTTCAGGACGCTGAACATCTCGCCGGTCATGTAGCTGGAAAAGCCGGTGATGACGCCGCCTTCGACCGACGCCCACTTACAGTGGGTGCCGGGCAGGACGAAGACGCCTTCACCGGTCTTGCGCGAGACGCCGAAGATCTGGGTTTCTTCACCGCGCATGACATTGATCAGGCCGGGATGGTCGGCTTCGGCGTTCAGTCCGGGAACGATCTTGACCTTCAGCTTGTCGGCCGGGGCGCCGACCAGGCCGGCGACGACCTCGTTCAGGCCGGCGGGGCAGGCGACATAGGGGGCTTCGGCCCAGCCGGTACGCGAACCGACCATGCCCGACAACAGGATCGGCAGGTCCGGACGTTCGAAATCGCCCTTCATGACCGAGGTCAGGGCCTGTTCGAAACTGAGCACACCGAGATTTTTCAGACCGATATTGGCGGTGTGGCGGGCGATGATCTCGCCGTCGGCGCTGAACAGGAACAGGCGGAAATTGGTCGTGCCCCAATCGGCGGCGAGCAGGGCGGGCGGTTCAGCGGACATGGGGATTCTCTGATACTTTATGACGTGCCGGGTTTTTTCTGGTCGCGCAATTTAACCGAAAACGGGGCCGCCCGTGCGGTGCGGCACACTTTCTCGGATTGCGCTTTAGCCCTTAAACTTCTGCGGTTCAAGGCCGGTATGGCCCTGCAGAAGTTCACTTGGGATTTCGAACAGTGTCCCGGCTTCACGATCGGTGGGCAGGCCTTCGGCCGCCGAGGTGACGAACAGTCGGTCGAGGTCGTCGCCGGCAAAGGTCATCGAGGTGATCTGTTTCGCCGGCAGCTCGATAAAGAAGTCGACCGTGGCGTCCATATGGAAGCGCGTGATGCGGCCAGCACCCCAATGGGCGACCCACAGGCCGTTTTGCGCGTCGACCGTCATGCCGTCGGGACCGCCCCATTCGTCGGGGAAGGCCAGCCACAGGCGTTTGTTGCTCAGTTCGCCATGCTCGTCGATATCGAAGACATAGATTTCGCCGACGCCGGTGTCGGTATGGAAGACGCGTTTGTGATCGGCGGTGAAGGCTGGACCGTTGGCGATCTTGTACGGGCCATCGACCTCATGGAAGGTCAGGTCGGCATTGAGGCGATAAAAGGCGCCGGAAACCTTTTCGACGGGTTTGTGCATCGAGCCGGCCCAGATGCGGCCGCGGTCGTCGGCCTTGGCGTCGTTGAGGCGATTCATCGGCTCGTGCGGATAGGGCAGGCCGATATGGCGGACGATAAAGGGATCGAGGCTGAGCTGGGCGAAGCCGGACATCAGGCCGGCAATCATACCGCCCTTTTCGCGTTCGATAACCCAGCAGATCGGCTCCTTGAAATGCCATTCGCGTTCGCGGCCATTGAGGTACCAGGCGTGGAGCTTATGGCTGAGAATATCGACCCAGTAGATGCATTGGTCACGCTTCGACCACAGGGGGCCTTCGCCCAACAGTGCGCCGGGCTTGGTTCGGCGGATAATCTCGGTCATGGGAGTTTCCCTGTATGTATTTGTTTATCCACAGATTACACAGATTTCACAGATTATTTCCGGATGAGATCAGCAGAAGCGTGAAATCACCGATCGTTAATGAGCGCCTTTGGCGCTCCTTCATCATGAGCCGACCCGTCACTATCGTGTCAGCAATCCGCATCTCAATCTGTGTAATCTGTGTAATCTGTGGATTCAAATCCTACCATTCTCTTACATAGCCATCCGGCCCGCGCCAAGCTGGGTTGCGCCAGGGGGGGCAGTCCTTGGCCATTTCGCGGATCAGGGCTTCATTGACCTCGATGCCGAGGCCGGGGCCGGTCAGCACGTCGATATAGCCATCCTTGATGTCGAACACTTCCGGATTGGACATGTAGGTCAGCAGGTCGTGGCCGCTGGTGTTGTAATGAATGCCGATCGAGCTTTCCTGGATGACATGGTTCGGCGTCGAGGCGCCGATCTGCAGGCAGGCGGCTAGGGCCAGCGGTCCCAGCGGGCAGTGCGGGGCGATGGCGACGTCATAGGCTTCGGCCATGGCGGCGATGCGGCGCACTTCGGAGATACCGCCGGCGTGGCTGAGGTCGGGCTGGATGATGTCGACGCTGGCGGCTTCGAAATAGGGCTTGAAGTCCCAGCGGCTGTACAGGCGTTCGCCCAACGCGATCGGCGTCGTGGTCATGGCCGCCAGTTGCGCAATGCCTTCCGGGTGTTCGCTGAGCAGGGGCTCTTCGATAAACAGCGGACGGTGCGGTTCCAGCAGCTTGGCCAGTTGCTTGGCCATCGGCTTGTGGACGCGGCCATGGAAGTCGAGACCGACGTCTAACCCTAGATCACGCACAGCCAGGAAGCGCTCCAGGGTGGCGTCGAGCTGGCGCGGCGAATCGAGCCAGCCGAGGTCTTCGGTGGCGTTCATCTTGACGGCCTTGAAGCCCTGGTCGAGGCGGGCCTTGGCGGCTGCGACGACGTCGGACGGGCGGTCGCCGCCGATCCAGCTATAGACCTGGATGCGATCGCGCACCCGTCCGCCGAGCAACTGCCATACGGGCACGCCCAGACGACGCGCCTTCAGGTCCCATAGGGCCTGGTCGAGGCCGGACAGGGCCGACATCAGCACCGGACCGCCGCGATAGAAGCCGAGGCGGTGGAAGGTCTGCCACATGTCTTCGATGCGTTCCGGGTCGTGACCGATAAAGCGCTCGCGGATCTCGACAAAGGCGCCGTCCGTGGCTTCGGTATGGCCTTCCAGCGAGGCTTCGCCCCAGCCGACGGCGCCATCGGCGGTTTCGATCCGTACGAACAGCCAGCGCGGTGGTACGGCAAAGGTCTCGATCCGGGTGATCTTCGTGGCGGTGCCGGTGAGCGGCGCGATGTGAGGTGAGGTGTCCATAGGGTTGTGCTAATCCGACTGTGCCACAGGGTCAAGAAATAAGTATGATAATTATAGACGCTTCGGTAGCGCTTTTCCGCCAAATTAGAATAATTTTCTGCATTATCTTGACGTTCGCGTAAAGCTGGCGCATCTATCGCGCAACCAAACAAGCGCTTGCAACGCCAGCCGAGCCTGGAGGACAGACCCGATGCCGACCCCCGAAAATTCAGCCTATATCTATGACCATGTCCGTTCTCCACGCGGCAAGGGCAAGAAGGACGGCTCGCTGCACCAGATCACGGCGCTGGACCTGTCGGCCCAGGTCCTGGCCGCCCTGCGCGACCGCAACAGCCTGGACACCACACTGGTCGACGACGTGTCGTGGGGCTGCGTGACGCCGGTCGGTGAACAGGGCGGCGACATCGCCCGCGCCGCGGTCCTGGCGGCTGGCTATTCGCAACTGACGGCCGGCGCCCAGGTCAACCGCTTCTGCGCCTCGGGTCTGGAAGCCGTCAATATCGCCGCCGCCAAGGTGGTGTCGGGCGAAGCGACCATGGCGATTGGCGGCGGCGTCGAATGCATGAGCCGCATCCCCATGGGTTCGGACGGGGGAGCATGGGCGATCGATGTCGCCGGCGCCTTCCCACAGTATTTCGTCCCGCAAGGCGTGTCGGCCGACATGATCGCCACCAAGTGGGGTTTTTCGCGCACCGACGTCGACGCCTATTCGGTCGAAAGCCACAAGCGCGCCGCCAGGTCATGGGCGGATGGCCGCTTCAAGGGCTCCGTGGTGCCGATCAAGGACCAGTTGGGCATCACTGCGCTCGACCACGACGAAACCGTGCGTCCCAATACCGATATGCAGATCCTGGGCGGGTTGAACCCGTCGTTCGCCGGCCTGGGTGAGATGGCCTTCGATGCCGTCATCACCCAGCGCTATCCTGAGGTCGAACGCGTCAACCACGTCCACACGCCGGGCAATTCGTCGTCGATCGTCGACGGTGCGGCCGCCGTTCTGGTCGGCTCGAAAGAGTCGGGTGTCATTACCGGGCTGAAGGCCAAGGCGCGGATCGTCGGCACGGCGTCGATCGGTTCGGAGCCGTCGATCATGCTGACCGGTCCGTCCTATGTCACCGAAAAGCTGCTGAAGAAGCTGGGCATGGAAGTGTCGGACATCGACCTCTATGAACTGAACGAAGCCTTTGCCGCCGTGGTGCTGCGCTACATGCAGGTTTTGGATATCCCCCACGACAAGATCAATGTCTGCGGCGGCGCCATCGCCATGGGCCATCCGCTGGGCGCGACCGGCGCCATGATCCTCGGCACCCTGGCCGACGAACTGGAACGGTCGGGCAAGTCGACCGGCCTGGCCGTGTTGTGCGTTGGTGGCGGCATGGCCACCGCGACCGTGATCGAACGCGTTTAAGAACAGGATCGAGGGAGAACAATTATGGAAAACTTCAAAACCGAACTCGACGCCGACGGCATTTTGCTCTGCACCTTCGACGTGCCGGGCAAGACCATGAACACCTTCACCAAGGGCGCCCTGGCCGATGTCGAAACCATCGCCAACCGCGCCAAGGCTGAAGCCGAGATTAAGGGCGTCGTCATTACCTCGGGCAAGACGACCGGCTTCTGCGCCGGCGCCGATCTGGAAGAGCTGTTCGGCGGTGGCTGGGTGGTCGAAGGCGAGGGCGAAGCGGCCCTGAAAGCCACCTTCGACGCTGCGTTCGAAATGAATCGCGTCTATCGCGTCCTGGAAACATGCGGCAAGCCCGTCGTCGCCGCCATCAACGGCCTGGCGCTGGGTGGCGGGCTGGAACTGTCCATGGCCTGTCACTACCGCGTCATGGGCAATGGCCCCAAGACCCAGGTCGGCCTGCCGGAGATCAAGATCGGTATCTTCCCGGGTGGTGGCGGAAGCCAGCGCATGCCGCGCCTGATCGGTGTCCAGGCGGCCTTGCTGGCCATGTCGGAAGGCAAGAGCTTCAAGCCCCAGGAAGCCCTGGGCATGGGATTGGTCAACGAAGTCGTCGAAGCCGGCCAGGAAGTCGCCGCGGCGAAAACCTGGATCAAGACCAAAGGTGATCCGGTCGCGCCCTGGGACAAGAAGGATTTCAAAATCCCCGGCGGCGGACCCTATCATCCGATGGGCAGCCAGGTCTTCATCATGGGCAATGCCCTGCTGCGCAAGCAGTCCTACGGCAACTATCCCGCCGTGGTGAACCTGATGCATTCGGTCTATGAGGGTCTGCAGGTGCCGTTCGACACCGCCATCCGCATTGAGACGCGCTATTTCAGCAAGACGCTGATGACGCCGCAGGCCAAGGCCATGATGCGCACCTTCTTCTTCTCGATGCAGCAGATCGGCAAGGGCTCCGGCCGTCCGGAAGGCTATGCCAAGACCGAGTTCAGCCAGGTCGCCGTCATCGGCGCCGGCATGATGGGTGCGGGCATCGCCTATGTCCAGGCGATCGCCGGCATCAAGACTATCCTGCTCGATCGCGACCAGGAGTCGGCCGACAAGGGCAAGAAGCATTGCGAAGAGCTGGTGATGAAGCAGGTGTCGCGCGGCAAGATGACCAAGGAGGCCGGTCAGGCAGCTTTGGACCTGATCACCGCCACGCCGGACTACACCCTGATCAAGGGTTCCGACCTGGTTGTCGAAGCCGTGTTCGAGAACTCCGACCTGAAGGCCACCGTCACCAAGGCCGCTGAGGCCTATTTGGCCGACACGGCCGTCTTCGGTTCCAACACCTCGACCATTCCGATCAGCCATCTCGCCGAAGCCTCGGTGCGTCCGGCAAACTTCATTGGCATCCACTTCTTCTCGCCGGTCGACAAGATGCTGCTGGTCGAAATCATCCTGGGCCAGGCGACGTCGGATGAGACCCTGGCCAAGGCGATCGACTACGTGCTGAAGATCAAGAAGACGCCGATCGTCGTCAACGACTCGCGCTACTTCTTCGCCAATCGCTGCTTCATCCCGTTCACCGCCGAAGGCCTGCACCTGTGGTCCGAAGGCTATAGCCCGGCCATTATCGACAATGTCGGCCGTATGACAGGCATGCCGCGCGGTCCGCTGGAAATGATGGACGATGTGGCGTTGGATCTGCTGGTCAAGATAACGTCCGAAACCGCCAAGGCCGAGGGCGCCGCCTATGTGCCGATCCCCGGTGAAAAGGAAGTCGCAGGCATGGTTGCCGACGGACGCCTGGGGCGTAAGAACGGCAAGGGTTTCTATGACTATCCGGCGGCTGGCGGCAACAAGTCGCTGTGGCCCGGCGTATCGGAACTGTTCCCGGTGACCGTGGTCGAGGCCGATCCGCCGCTGGTCGAGGAACTGAAAAAGCGCCTGCTGTATGTCCAGGCCGTGACGGCGGCTCGCTGCTTTGAAGAGGGCGTCATTACTGATCCACGCGAAGCCGATGTTGGCTCGATCCTCGGCTGGGGCTTCGCACCGTGGTCGGGTGGGATTGTGTCGCTGATCGACTCGATCGGCGCGGCGGCCTTTGTCGCCGAACTGGATCGGATGACAGCGGCCTATGGCGACCGTTTCGCGCCGCCGCAACTGCTGCGCGACATGGCCGCCAAGGGCGAGACCTTCTACGGCCGCTTCGGCAAGGTGAAAACCGACAAGGCGGCGTGAACGGCGTTTTGAAAATACATAGGAGCGGCTGGCCGGGAGGTCAGCCGTTTTTGTTCGTCCAGCGGAATCTCAGGAGAATTGGTTTACACAGATGTCGCAGATTTCACAGATGATTCCCGGTGCAACGGGTGCGCAGCGCCCTTCATTGCGGCGTTGAAGCGCTGCGCGGAGGCGACAGCTGTCCCATCCGTGTTCATCTGAGCCATCTGTGTAAAAATTCTTTCTACACTGAATGTGGCTGCTCAGCGGCAGAAAACCGCATGGCATGTCCCCCTGCCGCAACTATACGCCATAGTGGTCTTTCGACAAGACATGGTGACGGCCTCCCGGCGTGACGACCATCCGGCAAATTGACCTAACGGAAATTGTCACCCTGTCACCCCCGTTCAGGGGGTGGTCGCGGCAGTCTATCCGGGTTAGGTTGAACACCTGTTTATACAGGGGAAACCACAATGAAGAAGATCATTCCGGCCGTGCTCACCGGCGTCGCGATTATGGCCCTGGCCTCGCAGGCCTTTGCCATGGACATGGATAGCGTCCGCCGCCACGACAAGCCCGACATCAACAGCACCCAGGCGGCCGAGGTCTGCGCAGCATCGACCCTGGGCGCAGCCTATATGGCAGCCGAAGGGAGTGACGAGAAGACGTTGAATACCACCTTGGGGCGGGCCTGGCTGAAACTTGCGCTGCAGGCAACCGGCCATGATCCCAACGACTATATCGATAATGTCCTGGTCGCCAATATGCAGGCCCTCTACGACTCCGGCGACGACACCGTGAAATTCTATCACGACTACTGCCTGGTGCTCAGCAAGCAGTTGCTCGACGGCTGATGTTCGCAGCCCAAATTCTGCTGACAGCCCGGCATTGATCCTGTAATGTGTGCAAAATCGCGCAAATAACGTCGTGATCGATCACGCAGTACAGGATAACGCCATGCATCGCCGGACACTTCTGACCCTTGCCCTGGCGGCTGCGGCGGCACCGAAGCCAGGCTGGACGGAGGCATCGGATATCTCGTTCCAGGATATCTGGCCGGGCGCAGCACCGGGCGGTGAAAAGGTCACGGTTACCGAGCACACGGTACTGCGCAGCGCCAACCCAACTGACACGGCTTTTCTCAACGTCACCAAGCCGTGGTTGATGTTACGTAGGCCAGCCAAGCCAAATGGCGGCGCTGTGCTGCTGATGCCGGGCGGCGGCTATATGCGGGTGGCGGTGTCGAAAGCAGGTGGCGAGATCGATGCCTGGCTGGCCAGCCTCGGCTATACCGTCTTCACCATGGATTACCGGCTGCCGGCCGATGGCTGGGCGGCGGGGCCTGACGTGGCCTTGCAGGACGCCCAGCGCGCCATCCGGCTGATCCGATCGCGCGCCGCGGAACTGGGGTTCGATGCCAATCGCGTCGCGATTATGGGCTTTTCGGCCGGCGGTCATGTCGCCGGATTGCTGGCGACGCGCTTTGCCGAACAGAGCTATGCGCCGATCGACGCGATCGACAACTTGCCGGCCAGGCCGGATGTAGCCGCCTTGCTATATCCGGTTATTACCATGACCGAACCCTATGCCCATAAGGGTTCGCTGAAGCAGATGTTCGGCGACGCGCCGACCGAGGACCAGCGCCTGCATTCGTCGATAGAACTGCATGTCGCCGCCGATACGCCGCCGACCTTTATCGGCGGCACGACCGACGATCCGGCGGTGCCGATGCAGAACGCCATTTTGATTTACGAGGCTCTGAAAGCAGCGAAGATTCCGTCCGAATTGCACCTCTACGAAGGCAATACGCACGGTTTTCCGTTGCGCAATCCGGAGGGGCAGTTGCTGCCATGGGGGCCGACGGCGCTGGCCTTTCTGCAAAGGCACGGCCTCGATAAGCCCGTCTGATCGGTATCGATAGGTCTTATGGCTTGAATTTCATTGCGTTTCGCGGTTGAAGCGGTTGCAGGAGACCTGCGCCATGCCCAAACCCACCTCGCCTAAAGAGACCACCCGCCTGACATCCGCCACGTTGAACCGCGCCCATTCCCGTCGTGCCGTCAACGCAGCCGTCGAACGCGGCTCGACCGTGCTGATGGAAAGCGCCGAGGTACTCTACAACGAGGACATCAAGCCGACCTACGGCACTGACGGCCTGTCGACCCAGCGTGAATTGTGCGGACTGATCGCCGATCTGGAAGGGGCTGTTCAGTCGTTTATCCTGCCCAGCGGTTTGGCGGCCTTGACCGTGCCGTTCTTTGCCTTTTTGCAGGCCGGTGACGACGTCCTGGTCGTCAACAGCTGCTATGCGCCGGTGCGGCGGTTTCTCGAAACGCAACTGAAGCGCTACGGCGTGGTGACGCGCTATTACGATCCGGCCCTGTCGGCCTATGACGTGCTGGCTCTGGCGACGCCCGCGACGAAGATGATCTATGTCGAAAGCCCGGGCTCGCTGACCTTCGATATTCAGGATATTCCGGCTATCGCGGCAGCGGCGAAGGCGCGCGGTATCTTGACCCTGTGCGACAATACCTATGGCGCCGGCGTGCTGTTCAAACCTCTTGCCCACGGTATCGACCTCAGCATGCAGGCCCTGACCAAATATGCCGGCGGGCACAGCGATATCCTGATCGGATCGGTCAGCGTCGCAGACCCGAAGCTGGCCAAGACCCTGTACAACACGATCAAGGCGTGGGGCTTCTTTACCTCGGCCGACGAAAGCTATCTGGCGACGCGCGGCTTGCGTTCGCTGCATCTGCGCCTGAAGCAAAGCGGTGACAGCGCATTGAAGATTGCCCGCTGGCTGGACAAGCGGCCGGAAGTGCTGACCGTGGTCCATCCGGGGCTGGAGAGCCATCCGCGGCACGACGTCTTTGCCCGCGATTTCACCGGGTCGAACGGGCTGTTCATGGTCATCTTCAAAGGCGACGGCGAGCGGCAGTCGCAGGCTTTTCTGAATAAACTCAAATTGTTCGGCCTGGGCTTTTCGTGGGGGGGCTATGAGAGCCTGGCGGTTAATTGCGAGCCGCAGGTCCGCTCGCGACCTAAGCTCAACGATGCGCCCGATCCCTACATGGCCGGGTCATCGATCCGCTTCTATGTCGGACTTGAAGACGCCGACGACCTGATCGACGATATCGAACAGGCGTTGGTTGCGTTTCAGTAGACGGCGGCTTTGGCGGAAAAGTCCGTCCGGGCCTCAGTGAATTCCGTTTTTAACCGCGCGATCAGGTCGGCTGTCGCCAGGACCTCGTGGATCGAGCCAACCCCATGGCCGGCCGACCAGATGGTCTTCCAGGCCTTGGCTTCGGTATCCAGTTCGGCGGCCATGTCGATCTTGTGGTGCGGGTCTTTCGCCGCCGCCGGATCGAGGCCGTGATTGACAAGGGAGGGCGTCAGGAAGTTGGCATTTATGCCAGAAATGGCGTCGGTATAGGTGATGTCCTTGGCCGTGGTGTCGATCAGCATCTGTTTGTAGCCCGGATCGGCCTGGGCTTCGGTCGTGGCGATGAAGCGCGTGCCCATATAACCAAGATCGGCCCCGGCCATGAGGGCGGCCGCCACGTCGCGGCCAGTCGACAGGGCGCCAGACAGGATAATAGTGCCCTTGAAGAAGGCGCGCACCTCGTTCAACAGGGCGAAGGGATGCTGGTTGCCGGCATGGCCACCGGCGCCGGCCGAGACCAGGATCAGGCCGTCGACTCCGGCCTCCATGGCCTTTTTGGCGTGGCGTGAATTGATAACGTCGTGAAAGACAACGCCGCCATAGCTGTGAACAGCGTCGACCACATCCTTGACCGCGCCAAGCGAGGTGATGACCAACGGCACCTTATGCGCCACCGTGATCTGCATATCGGCGAGCAGGCGCGTATTGGTCGGGTGGACGATCATATTGACGCCATAGGCGCAGTCGTCGGGCCCAAGTGCGGCCTCGATCTGGTTCAGCCAGTCCTCATAACCCTCGGTCGTGCGCTGGTTCAGCGCCGGAAAGGTACCGATCATACCCGATTTGCACGTGGCGATGACCAGATCCGGGCCGGAGACCAGGAACATCGGCGCGGCGATCGCCGGAAAGCGCAGATTGCGGGCAAGCGAAGCAGGGATGGCCATAGCAGTCCTTTTGTGGCGAGTCCTCTTTTTAGGGCGGCAGATAATCAGAAATTGACGTGAACGTAAAGGGAAAGAAATAGCACCCTTGCGTAACTGTGCTTGAGCGCTAAATAGGAGCCATGACCCACTACACCGACAACCTGACCCAACTCGGCGGCCACACCGCCCAGCCGACCGATCCAGCCCAGGCCGTGTTGGAACGCGTGCCCAACCCGCACCCGGATATCGATTATGTCGCCCGCTTTACGGCGCCGGAATTCACCTCGCTATGTCCGGTGACCGGTCAGCCCGACTTTGCCCATATCGTCATCGACTATGTGCCGGGTGAATGGCTGGTCGAATCCAAGTCGCTGAAGCTGTTCCTGACCAGCTTCCGCAATCACGGCGCCTTCCACGAGGACTGCACAATCCATATCGCCAAACGTCTGCGCGATCTGCTTGAGCCGCGCTGGCTGCGCATCGGCGGCTTCTGGTATCCGCGCGGTGGTATCCCGATCGATGTCTTCTGGCAGACGGCCGAGCCGCCCAAGGGCGTCTTGGTCCCCGACTTTGGCGTCGCAACTTATCGTGGCCGGGGCTAAGTCACGCCTTGTCGAAGCCGGCATCGGGAAATTCCGACGGGGCCTTGCAGGTTTCACGAAGCTGTTTGATCTCATCATCGCTCGGGCCTGTTGCAAAGACGTGTAGCGGCGGCCATGTGTCCGGTTCGAGCGACGTGCCGCGGCATACCCGCATGACGTCTGTGAAGCGACGGGCAAAAGGATGTTTCATGTCGGCCGGCGCCAGGATGACGACGTCGCATTCCGGTAGCAGGGTGGTGATTCCGCATACGAGACTGGACCACGTCAACAGGCGCCCATTGTCTTCGATCGCTTCGATCTGCCCGACATAGATGTCGCGGCCCTGTTTGGCGTTGTAGGCGTTGAGTGACGCCTGCTGGCTGTTATAGTCGGTCAATCGATTGAGTTGTTGCAAGCGGTGCAGGCTCGGGGTCGTTTCGGGTGCGTTGGCGACGGCTTTCCAGCCACCCTGGTGCAGAATGAGCGGCGTGTAGGAAATAGGGCGTGCATCCTGAGGGTACTGTTCTTCGACGAATTCGGCCATGGCCTTCATGCCCGCCGTATCGTCAGCGCCGGCCACGGCGACCAGGGTGCGCGAGATGGCGACAACGACCGGCTCGCCTTTAAGCGTCAATGCCTGGAATGCTTCGGGCATCAGCAAGACGGACGGATCGTAGAAGGTGTCGCTGTTGAGGATGTAGAAGCCGTTCAGGGGCTGGAAGTCGGGCTTTTTAAACGCCCGGAGATTGGACATGGCTGTCACCATGACCTCATCGAACGTCTTGCCCCACGTCTTCAACTGATCCGGCGGAAGCATGGCGATGCTCTCAGGCATGTTAATGGTAAGTATGACGCTGAGCTCGTCGCAGAAAGGGCGGCTGCAAAGACTGGCATAGTCTTGGGGAAAGCCTGTTACCAACCACAGGTTTTCGATAAAGGCGCGGTTACGCAGAGTCGGTAACAGGTTCGGGCTGACCTTGCTGAAGTCATTGCTATCCTTGCCACTTTGCGCGCCCTGGGTCGCAAGGCGCACCAGTAATGTCACTTGCGCTTGTTTTTCGTCTGCAGTTTTGGCCTTCAGCCAGTCCTGGTAGACATTGCCCAGATACAGGACTCCACCGGCGCCGGTGTCGATGGTGCTGTCGGCGGCATCGTAGTCGAGCTTGTCCCTCCAGGCGGCGGCGCGAAAAGCCGCCAGTACGGCCTGTGCGAATGTTTCCTTGTCCTGGCCTGCGCCGTCACGGCTATCTTTGCTCATGGTTGCCCCCTGTACGCCCGGACGGTAGCCTAGGGAGATTTCACCGATCTGCCAAGGGGGCGTAGCAGCCCGCAGGCCATCCGGAAGACACTGATTTCGGCGTTGTACTCGAGCGCGGCCGGCGATAAGCTATCTGGCAGGGGGAAGCGGCATGGAAGATCTGTGGAAGCGCTGGTGGTTTCGGGCGATTACGGGCGCCATAGCAACGCCTCTCGTAACGACACCGCCCGCATTTCTCATTTTCATCATAATCAGCCTTTTTTCCGGCGGCTATTTTTCGGCCAGCGGGCTGTTGAGCGGTCTGAGCGCTGCGTTTCCCGCTATCGCCCTCACGGAAATTGTCCTGGCGGTACCGCCGTGGATTGCCATGGAAATCGGTAATCGCCGCAGGAGGCGACCGCTTCCGCCGGAACTGACCGCAGCGTGGATGGCCTTGAGCAGCGCTTGCCTGATAGGGCTTTTCGCGGCGGGTGCCCGGATTGAGTCCTGGCTTGGCGAATCATCGGTGGGCATGTCGCTGGGGAGCATCGGCTCGACCATCGCCGTCCTTGTGGCGATCTATGTCAGCGCCATCGTCCTGGCCTGGCTCATTTTGACCCCATTTGTCGCGCGCTGGCGGGCAAAGATTGGCCGCGAGGCTAACAGCGCTGAGCTATTCTGACTCTCAGGGTGGACATTTTTGACCAAGCCTTGACCTCCGCTTCACAGTGTATGTCTTGTTTGCACTGCAAACGTCCGCCGGACCGGGCGGGCGGCAAAGGGGCGTGAGATGAAGTTCAAGATAACCGATGAGCTCGGATCGCCAGATTCGGACTCGACCTCCGCGGATTCCGGATATCCGGGACATGAACTGGCCAATAACGCGGCACCGCCCACGCCATGGACTGAAGCCACGTCAGCGCTCCCGACAGACATTATCGAAGCCAATACAACCATGTCGTCCGCCTTGGCTGGCGACGATGTGGCCGGCGTGTCAAGCGTTCTGGCGCATAAGTCGGGAGCAGAGACCGTAACTGGCTTAAGTCTGTCTAGTGCCACGGCTATCTCCTCTGCCTCTGCCACGGTTGCGGTCGCAACGGACACGCCCGTGCATCCCGACGCGGTCTCCATCGGAGTTTCGCCGGAGCCCTCTGTCGCTGGCCCGGCAGCACCAGCTACACCCTCTGGCAGCGACTCCGCTGGCTACACCGTCTCCGAAATCACCGGCGCTGATCCCACCATGACGATCAATGTCGTCGGCTATGGGCAATTGTTCGACGTCCTGACGGCGATTGATCTGGGCACCTATGTCGACAGCGCGGGACACAAGATCAACAATATCACCCTCAATTTCATGGGGCCTATTGAGACTCTGCACGACGTTTTTGGACATCCTGTCGACCTGCCGGCGCTGGATAATCCCAATATGCACCTTGTCATCAACGGCAATGGCTGGGCGCTGGACGGCAAGAGCGAGACCAGCGGCCTGCGCGTGTTGGCCGGCGACGTAGCCCTGGAAAGTATCGGCTTCATCAATACCGTGGCCTTTGGCGGTGACGGCGGCAGCGGTATCGCCGGTGGCGGCGGCGGCGCGGGCCTGGGCGGCGGGCTCTATGTCGGCGCAGGCGCCAATGTCACGCTGCGCAACGTCAATTTTACCGGCGATACGGCGGTCGGCGGTCACGGCGGATTGGCTGATCCCACCGCTAACGGCGGTGGCGGTGGTGGTGGGCTCGGGGGTAATGGCGGCAGTTCCGCCCATGGCGACAACGGCCACTTGGTGTTTAACGGCGGCGGCGGCGGCGGCGGTGTCGGGCGCCAGGCCGACGGCAGGTACTCGGCCCTGGAGGTGTATTCGTCTAACACCTATATCGTTAGTGGCTTGCGTGGCTCGGTTATCGGCAAGGCGTCCGCCGGCCATGGTGGCGGTCAGCAACAGGACCAGGTTACCACCTTCAGCTTTGCCGGCTGGGACATTAACCTGGACGCGGAAACGGTGATCAGCGGATACCAGCCTGGTGGTAAATATGGTGGCGCCGGGTCGTCGGGCGGTTCGGTCTTGTCCGGCGGCGGCGGCGGCGGTGTCGGCGGCGGCTCCTCGGAGGCCTACTATAATCCCGACACAAAACACATCGAAGCCTTTCCTTATGCTGACCTTGTCTCGACGGTCACGACCGTCGTCGCGGGCATTGCTTTTCCCGAATTCGGTTTCGCGGCCGGCCTGGCGCAGCTGGCCGCCGACCTGAAGACCGATGCGGACAACAATGACTGGTCACTCACTGCCATAGCCGGAATTGCCTCGGACGTGATTACCGTCGCCTTCTCTGTCAAGGGCGCCTACAACGGGGCGAAGGCGGCCGCCTTAGCGGAACTCAAGGGCCTGCAGGCGGCGACCAAGGCCGGTTTGGCTACGCGTCTCTTCTATGCCTTTGGCAGGAAGGTGATCGCCCTCGCGCCGTCGGTCATCATGAACCAGATCGTCGATGGCGATAAGAGCATGCGTGACCTGCTTGACAACGCCTATCTGGCTATCCGGCACAAGCATGTCATCCACGTTCCGGATCTGCCGGGCCAGTCAAACCACCAGACGGTATATGGCTTGCCCGCCGACACAAAAGGCGTTCCCACGCAGGGCGGCAACGGTGGCTGGGGCGGCGGCGGCGGCGGCGGCGGTGCCGGCGGCGGCAATGGCGGTTATGGCGGCGGCGGCGGCGGCGGCGGCGCGCCGACAGCGGACTATGATTTTTACGGTGGTAATGGCGGCTTCGGTGGCGGCGGTGGCGGTGGCGGTATCGGCGCCGAGGGCGGTGCCGGCGGGTTCGGCGCCGGGGACGGTACCGACGGCGTCTATCTCGACCCCGATACCGGTGCGGTCTCGCCCTATATTTCTACGGGCGGTGGCGGACTTGGGGCGGGCGGTGCTGTCTATGTCGAGGCCGGTGGGCACCTTACGATCGAATCAGGGACCATCTTCACCAACAACTACGCCCAGGGTGGTGTCGCCGTCAGTCCGGGACAAGGCTACGGCAACAATATGTTCCTGGCCGGCGACCAGACCCTGACCTTGGGCGCTGTGCGTTACCAGGTCATTGCCTTCGACGGCGGCATCGCCGACATGCACGGTTCCGACAGCCGCTATTCCGGACGCGGCAATCTGGTGCTCACCGGTGACGGTGAAATCCAGCTGGGCGGAGTCAATTTCCTGTCCGGCACCATCACCATCGGTGACGTGGCGCTTGGCGTGACGAACCACACCACCCAGGTGCCGCTCGTCCACAACAACCACAGCGCCTTTTTCTTTTTCGGCAACGGTCACCTGAACCTTCAGCCTGGGGCGTCGTTCAACAGCGAGATGATCGTCAAGGCCAATCCCGGCGGCATGCTGACGGTCGGAGACGGTGTTGTATGGGGCGGTACGCTCGATATGGCCGCGCTCAGTTCTGGCGATCCTTTCACGTTCGACTTTGGACTGGACGTCCCGGACTTTAATATTATCCATTTCCCGGGCGATACCGGCGGCACGTTGGACATGTTCACCCGCCGCTACGACAATGATCATCTCGGAGTCATCCGGGTGGACGGGAATATTCGCCTGGTCGGCCTAACCTCCAACGGCGAGGCCCTGGCGCAGTGGAGCGACGATCCCGACCGTCAGGGTGAACCCGGCACCCTGCTGACCCTGCTGCCGGACACCAATATCTTCAATCTTCATACGAGCAATGACCTGACCGTCGTCCTTCATTACCTGGCCGGAGCACGGGTGCGCGACAGCCTGGTTACCGTCGACGGTTCCGATTACAGCGGCACCTATATCCTGCAGGATCACGATCGCGGTTCGGAGACGCTCAGCTTCACCGGCGGTCCCTTCACCGGCACGGTGGTTTTCGACCTTAACGGCACCAACCACGGCGAGGTGCAATTGGCGCACAGCACCCTCGTCCAGGTGGCCACTTACGAATTCGAGATGAGTGGAGAGATCGAGAATTTTGCCGGCGAAGGGTTGGCGACCATTGACCTGCCGGATCTGGCTTTTCGCGTCAATACCTGGTCACTGGCGGTGGATGGCACCCTGACTGTCAGCAACGGCCTCGAAGTCGATATCCTCCACCTGACGGGATCCCACCCCAGCCATTTTGTGCTCGGCGACGATGGCCACGGCGGCACGCGAATCTACGCCTCGGCCTTTGACCAGTTCCTCGACCTGGGCATCGATCACCTGAAGGTCAATAACGACACGGATCTCGCCGATACCCTGGCGGCGATCTACAATTACGATATCGGCCAGGTGAAGCATTCACACATCGACCTGAACGACGGCGGCACCGGCTTCCATCAGGACTTCGCCATCCGGGAAGACCTGGGCTCGATGACCGTAGCCTTCCACACGGCGAACGCCTCAGGCACCATTTCCTTCCAGGACTATTACGGCGCGATCTGCACGCTCGAAATCGACCAGGCTGCCTTTAACAAGACCGGCGACACGACCTACGCCTTTACGCCGGTGATCAACGACTTGAAGCCCGGCGCCTACGCCATCGTCGACGGTCTGGCGGTGATCGACCTGACCGGCCTCAGCTTCAGTGCCGACCACAGTCAGATGAGCTGGACGCTGTCCGGTTCGACCCTGACGGTCAGCAATGGCACGATAAGCGATACGCTTACGCTGGGCGGCCGCGTGCCGACTTCGATCGTCCTGGCGTCTGATGGCCACGGCGGGACGGCGGTCTATGACAGCCTGGCCTCGGCGATCTCGGCGGCCAATGCCACCCAGCATACCGGCGGTGAGCCACTCGATCTGACGATTCTGATTTCCGGCACCGTCAGCAGCGCCGGACTCGGCGCCATCAGCCTGCAATCCGGCGTCACCCTGACGATCGACGGCACGGGCGGGACTCTGGATGGCGGCGGTGGCAATCCGGGCCTGTTTGTCTATCAGGGCAATGTCATCATCGAAAACCTGACCATCCAGAATACGGTCACCAAGGGCGGCGACGGCGCCTACAGTCTCCACGGTGGTGGCGGTGGCGGCGCCGGTCTTGGCGGCGGGTTGTTCATCGCCCCGGGCGGCACGGTGACGATCGAGGACGTAAGCTTCGTCAATACGGCGGCGCAGGGCGGCAATGGCGGCGCGGGTTCGGTCAATATCGGTCCACCCGTTCGTGACGGCGGTGGTGGCGGTGGCCTCAGGGGCAATGGCGGTGTGGATTTCAGCTATTTCGACGGCGCGGCGCCTGAGGGCGTGCCGGAACCGTTCGGCTATGGCGGGATGGGATATTATTACAGCTTCTACGGCAATGCCGCGACGCCGGGCGGTTTCGGCGGTGGCGGTGGCAGCAGTTGGTCTCAGGGCGCGAATGGTGGTTTCGGCGGCGGTGGCGGCGGGTCGCAGTTTCCGGAAACAAACCAGGACGGTGGCAATGTCCCCGAGAATCCCGGCACCGGGGGCTTCGGCGGTGGTGACGCCTATGCCGGCGGTGGTGGCGGTCTCGGCGCGGGCGGCGACATCTTCGTCGTCGAAGGCGGCACGCTGATCCTTCGCGGCAACACCTCACTGGGAACCGGATCGGTTACCGGCGGGGCGGGCGGCTTCGGGAGCTGGTTCCTCGACGACGGCAACGGGGATTCCGGCAAGGCCTACGGCTCGGGCCTGTTCATCCAGGGCAATCAGACCGTGACCTTCGATCCTGGGGCGGGAAAGCTGCTGACGATCAGCGGCGTCATCGCTGACGAACATGGATCGGTGGCGGCGGCCACGGGGCGCGGTGCGATTGCGGTCGCCAGCGGACACGTCGTGCTCGATCCGCGGGCCGGCGCCAGTGCGACCGCCAACACCTTCAGCGGCGGGATTTCGCTGACCGGCGGTAATCTCGAACTGGCCTCGGTTGCGGCGGCGGGCTCTGGCGCCATCGTCTTCGGTGACAGCATGACCACGACGCGTGTGCTGACACTGGATGCCGGCGCCCGACCGGGGTCCGGTGGCATGTTCGCCAACGGCCTGACCGGCTTCAACGACGGGCAGGACGTTATCGACCTGGCGGGGCTCACCTATGTGTCGGGCGCCACGATCCTGGTCGGCGGATCGACGCTCCACGTGACCAATGGCGGTTACAGCCTTGACTTCACCCTGACCGATACGCCCGCAACCTTCTTCTATGTCTTCGATGACGGTCACGGCGGCACGGCCATTTCGGCAGGCAAACAGGACACCTTCGCCCGGCCGGAGAACAGTATGGCGGTCGCGACCCTTGCCTCTGTGCTGAGCGGCTCAATCAGCTATGCCATTGTTGGGGGCGATGATGCGGCGGCCTTTACGATCAACGCCACGACGGGCGCGCTGAGCTTTATCACGGCGCCTGATTTCGAGACGCCCTCAGACCAGGGCGCCGATAATGCCTATAAGGTCGTTGTGCGCGCGACAAATGGCAGCCGTATCGACGACCATGCCGTCACGGTCAGCGTCAGCAATGTCAACGAAGCCCCGGTTATCATACGTGATGCCGGCGCGGCGAACAGTTCGAGTTCCGTCACCACCGTCATGATGGCCGAAAATACCACCTTCGTGGCAACCCTGATCGCGACCGACATCGATGCCGGTGCCGCGATTACCTATTCGGTCGCCGGTGGCGCCGATGCGGCATTGTTCACCATCGATGCCACTACAGGCAAGCTGGTCTTCGCGGTTGCTCCCGACTTTGAATTGCCGGGCGACCAGGGCGCCGACAATGTCTATGAGGTGAGGGTGCGCGCCAGCGATGGCGGGCTATATGACGAGCAGCCGTTCCTGGTGACGGTCAGCAATGTGCCGGAAAGCCTCAACCTGGCGGGCGGCACCAGCGCCGATACCCTGACCGGGGGCAGTTTCCACGATATCCTGGCGGGCGGTGCCGGCAACGACCAGCTTACGGGCCTGGCCGGTAACGACCAGTTGAGCGGCGGGAGCGGCAACGATACGCTCGACGGCGGCGCCGACAACGATTTCGTCACCTATGTCGATGCGACCAGCGCCGGGGTCAAGCTCAGCCTCGCCCTGTCAACGGCGCAGGTGACCGGCGGCTCCGGCACGGATACCTTGATCGGGATCGAAAACATCCGCGGTTCCGCCTATGCCGACAAACTGACAGGCGATGGCGGCAGCAACATCCTGATCGGCGACGGCAGCAATGACAGTCTTGATGGCGGCGGCGGCGACGACAGCCTGACCGGCGGCACTGGCAGCGATACCTTTGTCGTCGACAGCGCGGGCGATGTCCTCACGGAAGCGGCCAACCAGGGTACAGACCTGGTGACAGCCTCGGTCAACTGGACGCTGGCCAGCAATTTCGAGAACCTGACCCTGACGGGTACCGACGCCATCAATGGCACCGGCAACGGCGTGGCCAACACCATCACCGGCAATACCGGCAACAACGTGCTCGACGGTGCGGCAGGCGCTGACAAGATGTATGGCGGCCTGGGCGACGACACCTATGACTTCGATTCCACCGGTGACCACGCCGTGGAGACGACCGGCGAAGGCCATGACCTGGCCTACACTTCCGTCACCCTGACCTTGGATTTCAATGTCGAGGACCTGATCCAGACCGGCCCTGGCAATATCAATGCGACCGGCAACACGCTTGACAATGCCATGACCGGCAATAGCGGCAATAACGTGCTGGACGGCGGCGCGGGTAACGACACCCTGACCGGCGGTCTGGGCAATGACAGCTACGGTGTCGATAGCGCCGGTGACGTGGTGACCGAGGCTGCCGCTGAGGGTACTGACACTGTGCTTGCCAATCTGGCTGATTATGTCACCTACGCGCTGGGCGGTAATGTCGAGAACCTGGTCCTGACCGGCAGCCATGTCAGCTTCGGGGTCGGCAACAGCCTGGATAATACCCTCCAGGGCAATGGCAATAACAACTATCTCGATGGAGACCTTGGCGCCGATACCTTGATCGGTGGTGCGGGCGATGATGTCTATATCGTCGACAACGTCAGTGATGTGGTGGTCGAGGCGGCGAATGGCGGTTATGATGCCGTGAATGCGGTCGTTACCTATACGCTGAGCGCCAATATCGAAAACCTGGGCCAGCTCGGCAATGCCGCGATCAATCTGACCGGCAACGGACTGGCCAACCATATCAATACCGGCAGCGGAAATAACCGTCTTGATGGCGGCGCGGGTGCCGACACCCTGACCGGCGGGGCGGGCGACGATACCTATGTCCTGGACGTCGTCGGCGACACGGTGAACGAAGCCGCCGATGAGGGGGCGGATACCGTCATCGCGACCTTTACCTGTGCGCTGGGCGCCAATCTCGAAAACCTGGTGCTTTCGGGCACTGCGGCGATCAACGGCACCGGCAATGGCGACAACAATATACTGACCGGCAATACCGGCAGGAACGTGCTGAGCGGCCTTGATGGCAACGATTATCTCGACGGCCTGGGCGGCAACGACACACTGACCGGCGGCCTTGGCGACGATACCTATAGTGTCGACAGCGCCTCAGACACCATGGTTGAACTGACCGGTGAAGGCGTCGACCTGGTCTATGCCTATGTCGACTATACTCTGAGCAACAATGTCGAGAACATGTATCTGGTCGGCGCCGTCAACGGCACCGGCAACGCGCTGAACAACAGCCTGATCGGCAACGCCGCGGCGAATAGCTTGACCGGTCTGGCCGGTAACGATTCCCTGGACGGGGGCAGCGGCGCGGACACCCTGGCGGGCGGCCTGGGCAATGACAGTTTTCGCGTGGATGACGCCGGTGACGTCGTCGTCGAAGCCGGCAACCAGGGCACGGACACCGTCATTGCCTCGATAGGCTACACCCTGGGTAGCACGCTTGAGATACTGGTCCTGGCCGGCAGCGGCAATATCAACGCCACCGGCAACGCCGCCAACAATGCCCTCACCGGTAATGACGGCAACAACCTGTTGGACGGCAAGGCAGGCGCCGACAGCATGACCGGCGGACTGGGCGACGATACCTACTATGTCGACAATACCGGCGATCGGGTCTACGAAGCCGATCTGGGCGGTATCGATACTGTCTTCAGCATCGCCACCTATTCGGCCGCGGCCCAGTATATCGAGAATGTCACCCTGACGGGCTCGGCGGACATCAATGTCGTGGGCAACGGGCTCAACAACGTCCTGACCGGCAATAGCGGCAATAACGACCTGAACGGCAGTTCCGGCGCCGACACCATGATCGGCGGTTTGGGCAGCGATACCTATACGGTCGACAATGCCGGCGACGTCGTCATCGAAACCAACAGTACCGGGGTCGATGTGGTCAATGCGCGCGTCAGCTTCGATATCGGCGCGCAATATATCGAAGTCGTCAACATGACCTCCAGCGGCAATGTCAATGCCTATGGCGGCACGTTGAGCCGCGCCGAGACACTGAATGGCGGTACCGGCAACAATATACTGGATGGGCGTGGTGGCTCCGACACCATGGCCGGCGGTCTGGGCAACGATACCTACTATGTTGATCGGGCGACCGACCTGGTGACCGAAAATACCGGCGAAGGCACGGACCTGATCTATGCTGCCATCACCTACACCCTGACCGACAATGTCGAAAACCTGATCTTGCAGGGTGCCGGCAACCTCGTCGGCACCGGTAATGCCCTCGGCAATACGCTCAGCGGTAACGGCGGTAACAACAAGCTGCTCGGGCTGGACGGCAATGACTGGCTGGATGGCGGCCTGGGTAACGACACCCTGACCGGCGGCCTGGGCAACGACACCTATGTCGTCGACAGCGCCACGGACTCAGTTGTCGAACTCACCGGCGAAGGCACGGACACGGTGCAGGCCTCGGTCTCCTACACCCTGGGTACCGCGGTCTATGTTGAGACCCTGACCTTGACCGGTACGGCCAATATCAACGCCACCGGCAACGCCCTGGCCAATACCGTTAACGGCAATGCCGGCAATAATCTCCTCGATGGCGGTGCGGGCGCCGACACCATGGCGGGCGGTTTGGGCAACGACACCTTTGTCATCGACAATGCCGGCGACGTGACCGTCGACGTCAGCACGGGCGGCCTGGGAGACGCCGTCAATGCCTCGGTCACCTACGCCCTGGGGGCTTCGGCCTATATCGAGATTTTCAACCTAACGGGCGCCGGCAATATCAACGGCACGGGCAACAACGTCGCCAATACGATCACTGGCAACAGCGGTAATAACAGTCTGG
Organism: Asticcacaulis sp. P2_C5; assembly: GCF_056404555.1. Classification (NCBI taxonomy): domain Bacteria; kingdom Pseudomonadati; phylum Pseudomonadota; class Alphaproteobacteria; order Caulobacterales; family Caulobacteraceae; genus Asticcacaulis; species Asticcacaulis sp. P2_C5. Next base: position 31,197 of record NZ_JBFUDU010000011.1, on the reverse strand, counting down.
ATGGCGGTAATGGCGCGGATATCCTGACTGGCGGCGCGGGCAATGACACCCTGATCGGGGGGGCGGGCGCCGATATCTTCTTCTTTGGCCTGGGCAGCGGCCAGGACACGATCAACGACTTCAAGTCCAGCCAGAACGACCTCGTCAATATCCACGCCTACAGCAATGGCGTGGCCTATGGCGGCGGCGTCACCCTGACGGCCCAGGGCAGCAATACCCTGATCGATCTCGGCGGTGGCAACACCATCCTGGTGCTCAACATCATCCCGACTGACAGCAGTTTCCTCAGCCATATCGTCTGGTAGACGCACTGGAAATCGAAGTTGCACCCTGCCGTCGTCAGGGATAGGCTGCGCCTCGATAGAGGGGTGATATGGCAGGCTTATGGCAGGTGATTTGGCGGCGGTGGTGGTGGCGTCTGGCGATTGGGCTTCTTATGGTGCCGGTCGTCCTGACCCTGGTGTTTATTGTGGCATCTGTTTTGATCAGCCTGCTTTTAAATGAGCTTTCCAGTTTGGACGGCATGATGACACCGGCGTTCCTGACCGGCGCCGTCCTCATCGAATTGGCCCTGAGCGTGCCGTTGTGGATCACCATGGAGGTCGGCAATGCGCGCCGTCGCCGTCCCCTGCCGATCGGTCTGACGGCGGCATGGATTGGTATCTTCGGCGCATTCCTGATGGGCTTTATAGTCGCCGCCAGCCAGGCCGGACAATGGCTGACTGAAGCGCTGATTAGCCTGGCGATCGTTATCATCTCGTATGTGATGGCCATCATCCTCGGCTGGCTGGCCATATCGCCCTTTGTGCGCCGGTGGCTTATCGCGGCGGGCCGAAAACAGGACGCAGCGGAGGCGTTCTGATGGAAAAATACTGGCGGAAAATCTGGGTTCGTGGCCTTGTCGCGCTGGGTCTCGCGGTCGTAGCGCAGTTGCTGGTGACCCTGAGCCACTTTACCTTCGTCTGGGGTGGTGGCTATCTTGGCGATGCCGGTGTGCTCGACTTTGCCGGTGGTGCTGTCGTCCATATCAAGGGTTTGGCGCAGCTGTCGATCGCTGCCGTAATATGGGGCCTGGCCGAATTCGTGGCCTGGCGGACGGGCCGGATACCGCCGCTTGGCAGCTACCTGATCTTTGCGTTGGTATTTACAGTGGTGGCGGCAATGCTGACCGGACTCTATGCCTTTGCAGCGGTGGTGCCGGCATGGCTTTCGGCCGCGGCCTACGACATGTGGCGGAGCAAACGCGTCAGGCCGAAGGTGCCGGACGTTTTCTGATACGCAGAAAGCATTATATTGTCGCAAGACGGCGCCTCAAGAAGTCAGAAACTCTGGGGCGCCCGTGACCCAGGCAAGATACAGCTTTTTGCCGGAAGGTAGATGCAAGGACATAAGTGTTTCCGGCTGAGCCGCCAGATTGAACATTGCAGCAAACGCGGCAAAGTCTGCGAACCAGGCCTTGTCGGGTGAAAACGAATGGACAAGCATCGCGGCTTCATCGGTCTTGAACCGTTCGCTTTCGATTACCGCGGCAGCCGTGCGATGAAGCAGTTGATACCTTATGGTGGCTGGAACTTCGTCAAGTCCCAGGAGGCGGCAAATGTAATCGAGGCGTAGTTTTTTCCCGGCTGACGCATCTTTAAGCCATTCTCCTACAGTCGGCCCAAAGGGTTCGTTCACCTTGCCCTCGATTGTTGCCGCGCAGGTGCGTTCGCCCAGACGCAGCAAGGCAAACAGATCGGATTGGCTTGCGCGATTTCCGCCGGGCAAACGCGTCTTGTGCTCCGGAATACCAAGCAACAGTTCAGCGTCCGCGCCCAGTACGGTCGTGATTTCCGGGGGCAGTCCGCGAGCCGTCTGCCAGCAATATGCCAAGGTTCGCGCAGAGTAACCTGTTGCCCAATGTTTGACCGGGTCTGCCAGCAGGGCGCGCCAGCAGTCGGGGCCGATAGTCGGAATGCAGAACATCAGACCTCCCACCAGCTTATGCGTTCGTCATAGTTCGGCCGGTCGCGTTCCAGCGGCGCTTCCGACGGCGTGCCGAGGAAGATCCAGCCGGCGACGTTTTCCAGCGGGCTTAAGCCCAGCAGGCGCTTGGCGGGCTCGTCATAGGAGTACCAGTCGGTGATCCAGTTGGCGCCGTAACCCAGGGCGCCGGCCGCAATGAGCAGGGTCTGGCACACCGCAGCTGCCGACAACTGTTGTTCCCACAGCGGAATTTTGTGCGGCAGGATGGGGGAGGAAACCACCAGCAGGGCTTCGGGCGGAATGGACAGTTTTTGCAATGCGCCGACCGCCTTGCCCGGTTCCGGCTGGTCTTTTGCCAGGACGGTCAGCTTTTCGACCAGGGCCGACTTGGTCTCGGGCGTAAAGCGGACGATGCGCCATGGCCCGATCTTGCCGTGGTCCGGCACACGCAATCCGATGCGAATCAGCAGGTCCATCTCGTCGGCGGATGGCGCCGGCGCATGCAGGGTCGGGGCAGGCGCGCTGCGGCGAAAATATAGCGCCTCCAGCACCTCGGGTGAGGCTTTTTGCGGCAGCGGCTGACCGAATTCGGGGGGCGTCAGTTCGGAAAGGGAAAGGGGCATGGACTATCCTGAGATCAGCGTCTATCTGCGTTCATCTGCGGCTTCAGATATCTGTTGGTGGAAGGCAATTCAATGGCTGACGACAACAACCTGCCACCATGGGATGACGAGGCGGCTGCGGCGGGGCGCGCGAAATGGCGCAGCCTGCGTCATGAGATCGTCTTCCAAAATCCGTGGATACGTATCGAAAGCCACGATGTCGTGGCGCCGACCGGGCGCGAATGCCACTACGGCGTTGTGCGCTTTGCCAATCTGGCGGTCGGCGTTTTGCCTCTGTTCGACGACGGAACCGTCGCCCTGGTAGGCCAGGCTCGTTTTGCGCTCGGCACCTTCAGTTGGGAGATGCCGGAAGGTGGCGTGCCGCATGGCGAGGCACCGCTGGACGGCGCCAAGCGTGAATTGCGTGAGGAAACCGGCCTGACCGCCGATACCTGGCAGGAGATACTGCGCTTCGATATGTCGAACTCGGTGACCGATGAGGTCGCGGTTCTCTACCTGGCAATGGGCCTGCAAGCCGGCGAAACCGAACCCGACGAGACCGAAAACCTGGTTCCTGCGCGCGTTCCCTTTTCGCAACTGCTCAAATCTGTTATTATGGGTCAGGTTCGCGATGGCTTAACCGTTGCAAGTGTATTGCGTGTCTACCATATGGCGGTAAGCGGCGAATTGCCGCCCCATCTGGCGGAAGCAGTTTTGAGGTAAGAGCATGGCTCAGGTTTTTGAGGTCATTTCGCCGGACGACAAGCCGATCTGGCTTAACCTGCGCCAGGAAGCCGCCGATACCCTGGCGGCCGAGCCCGGCCTGGCCTCGCTGCTGCACTCGACTATTCTGTCGCACGACGACCTGTCGTCAGCCCTGTCCTATCATATCGCGCGCAAACTGTCGGACGACACCCTGCGCGGCATGACCCTGCGCGAACTGGCGCAAAAGGCCTATGCCGCCGATCCGTCGCTGGTCGAATATGCGAAGGCCGACCTGCAGGCTGTCTATGAGCGCGACCCGGCGGCGCGCGGCTATCTCCAGGCCTTTATGTTCTTCAAGGGCTTCCTGTCGCTGCAGATCTATCGCGTCTCGCACTGGCTGTGGCAGGAGGGCCGCCACACCATGGCGCACTTCCTGCAGAGTCGCGTGTCGGAGCTTTTCCAGATCGATATCAATCCGGCGGCGCGCATCGGCAAGGGCGTGTTTCTCGACCATGGCACTGGCATCGTTATCGGTGAGACAGCCGTGGTCGGCGACGACTGCTCGATCCTGCAGGGCGTGACGCTCGGCGGTACCGGCGCCGAACGCGGCGACCGCCACCCCAAGATCGGCCGCGGCGTCCTGCTGGGCGCGGGTGCCAATGTATTGGGCAATATCCAGATCGGCGACTATGCCAAGATCGCCTCGGGTTCGGTCGTGCTGAAGCCCGTTCCGGCGCATTGTACGGCGGCCGGTGTGCCGGCGCGTCTGGTCAATTGCAAGACCTGCGAAGATCCGGCCCGGCAGATGGACCACACCATGCCGGATCTCGATCTCGACTATTCGATCTGATTTTCGGGCAGTTCGGGCACGGTTTCGGCCTTAGGTAAGGCTTTACACAGATGTCACCGATTAACACAGATATCAGGGTTGGCTTGCCAGCCCTGCTGACTTGGGCTGCCTGAAAGCGCGAAGCGCCATCCTAAAATCTGTGTTAATCGGTGCCATCTGTGTAAAAATCCTTCCAAACCCGTAGCTAGTCATTTGCCGTGCAATGTGTGGATAAGCGGGCATTGGGGTTTGCGCCGCCAGGCCTTGACGGCTAAGGCACTGTCACAGAAAAGTTTATCCCCGCCCGCGCGATTTGCAGGTATGTTGCCCGCCATAGCCGGGGGCGACTTGGGATGGAGCTCCGCAAAATTCAAAGAGGCACGACAATGACTCCAGGCGAAATCACCAAGGTTCAGGATTATCTCTTCAGCATCTTCAAGACCAAGGGCCTCGAGCTCAAGGCGCGCAAGCAGAAGGACTCGGCCGAGGTCTTTATCGGCGAGGAGTTTGTCGGCGTGGTCTATGTCGACGAGGACGAGGAAGGTTCGTATATGTTCGAAATGGCCATCCTCAAGGAAGACCTCTGAAACAGAAAAAAGCTCCCGACCGGGAGCTTTTTTTAGCTTAGTACATATCAGCCTTGGCCTTGCTGCGGCGTCGTGACACCGGCTCGACGTCAGGGGGCGGTGGCGTTCTTCCGCGGCGTTCATCATCAGCGGCCTTGCGCTCTTCCTTTTCGGCCTTGCGCGAATTCCAGCGCGACAGCTCGTCGCCCAGGGCTGAGACCAGTTCCGCCATGATCGACAGAAACTGCGGGAAGCGCGTCGCCACGAAACCGCCGGCGACTGCTGTGATCGCCGCCAGGAAGGGCGAATGGGGCGACATGGTTTCGATCATCTTCGACAGGGCGCCGACCGGTGACGACGCGAAGGCCTCATCGAACATCTTCTGGTGCCTGGACCGCTTGTCGTCCGGTGAGACCATCTTGACGACGAGATAGATGATGACGGGCAGCATAAAGGCAGCGCCAATGGCCAATGGCCCCCATATCGGCCCGAGCAGGGAGGTCGCCCAGCTATAGATGCCGAAACTGATCCATATAAGGCCGATAATGGCCGCGGCCAGCATCAGGATGTAGCCGATCAGGGATTGTTTAAGTGCCTCGATCTGATGGCTGATATTGAACATGCCCGGTCTCCGAAATCGTTGGCACAAGTCTAGTCGGCGGCCTTATAAAGGCACAATAGGTTTAAGGCTATCTTGCCGGGGTCTTAAAGTGGTCGCGCAATTTAACCGAAAAGTGCTGCACACTTTGTCGGATTGCGCTTGGTTCATGAGGTCGATGTGTTGTTTTTAAAGGCCATTTGGCATTCGCTGAGCGTGGTGGCAACTGGCCTGTTCTGGTTGATGGTCATTCTGTTTACCCTGGGCGGCATAACTCAGCTGGGCCTGCAACCCCTTGCCGGGCAGATTACCTTGGGCTTTGTCGCGGCCATTGTTCTGGCGCGTATCCTGTTGGTGCCGAAGTTTCTAAAAGCTCAAGTATTTAACATCATCGGCTGCTGCGCTTTTTTTGCCCTGGTCGCTGTTCTGATGGCGACGGGACTGACCGGTCTGGCGTAGATCAGGCTTCCGCGTCTGTTTAGGCGGTTTCGCTCAGGGCGCCGCGAATCGTCTCCACAATGCGATCGATCTGCGCCTCCTCGATGATCAGCGGCGGCGACAGGGCGATGATATCGCCGGTGACGCGGATCATCACACCCTTGTCGAAACAGCGGTCGAAGACCTCAAGCGCGCGTGTGGTCGGCGCACCCGGCCTTGATTCAAGCTCGATACCGCCGATCAGGCCAAGATTGCGGATATCGATGACATGGCGGGCGTCCTTCAGGGAATGGACGGCCTGTTGCCAGGAGGGCGCCATGGCGGCGGCGCGGTTGAACAGGTCGTCTTCCTGATAGACCTCCAGAGTCGCGATGCCGGCGGCGCAAGCCAGGGGATGGCCGGAATAGGTGTAGCCGTGGAAGAATTCGATCGGCGTATCCGAACACTGCATAAAGGTGTCATGGATGCGCGTGGAAACCGCGACCGCCCCCATCGGCACGGCGGCGTTGGTGATCCCCTTGGCCATGCACAATATATCGGGCCGCACACCGAACCAGTCGGCGCCGAAGGCCGCGCCCAGCCGGCCGAAACCGGTAATGACTTCGTCGAAGATCAGCAGGATATCGTGCTTGTCGCAGATGGCGCGTAAGCGTTGCAGGTAACCCTTCGGCGGGATCAGCACGCCGGTCGATCCGGCGACGGGCTCGACGATGACGGCAGCGATCGTTGAGGCATCGTGCAGGGCGATGATTCGTTCCAGGTTGTCGGCCAGGTCGGCGCCGTGTTCCGGTTCGCCCTTGGCGAACAGATTGCCGTCGACGCCGTGGGTATGGGGCATGTGATCAACCCCAGTCAACAGGCTGCCGAAATACATGCGGTTGCGGACGATGCCGCCGACCGAAATGCCGCCAAAGCCTGTTCCGTGATAGGCGCGTTCGCGACCGATCAGCCGGGTCTTCGCGGCATGGCCGCGGTTTCGCTGATAGGCGAGGGCGATCTTCAACGCCGTATCGGCCGATTCCGAACCGGAATTGGTGTAGAAGACGCGTTTCAGATCATAGGGCAGGATGTCGGCCAGGCGGTTGGCGAATTCGAAGGCTAAGGGGTGCGCCATGTTGAAGGTCGGCGCGAAATCCATCTGCGCCGCCTGTTTCTGGATGGCTTCGGTGATTTTCGTACGCCCATGACCGGCATTGACGCACCACAGCCCCGCCACCGCGTCCAGGACCTCGCGGCCGTCGGCATCGACATAATACATGCCTTTGGCCGAGGTCAGCAGTTTCGGCTTTGCCTTGAAGGCCCGATTGGGCGTAAATGGCATCCAGAAATTATCCAGTACAGGCGCGTTCATTGTGGTTCTCTTATCGGCGGTTGCGCCAATAATGTGATCACATTGAAGGCCTCGATACAAGTCCCAAGTGGACGTAACCAGGTGAATGTAAAGAGTATGGTTGTTGTGAATCTCGCACAGGGAACCGGCGATGGCCCGAACGATATCAAGGTCCATGATCAGGTCTATGAGGCCCTGGCCGAGGCCCTGATCCAGGGCCAGATCCCGCCGTTGAAACCAGTGTCCCTGCGCACTCTGGCGCAGATGCTGGGCGTGTCGCCCATGCCGGTGCGCGAGGCCGTGCGCCGCCTGATCGCTGAAAAGGCGCTGGAGCTGCAGCCGTCGAACAAGCGGTTGCGCGTGCCCGACCTGACCGAAAAGCGCGTCCGTCAACTCATGAAGGCGCGAGACTGGGTCGAGCCCGAACTGGCGGCCCTGGCGGCTGCCCATATGACGCGTGACGGCATCAAGCGTTTGCGCGACGATGACGCCAAGCTGATGGAAGCCCTGCACAAGGGCGATGTTTCCGGCTATATGCAGGCTAACCAGGATTTCCACTTCAGCATCTATGGCCGGGCGGATGCCGACCTGTTCTACGATATGGCGCGGACGCTGTGGCTCCAGGTCGGACCCTTTATGCGCGTCGTGTTCGGACGGCTGGGCACGGTCCATCTGCCCAAGGATCACCATCAGGACATGATTGCAGCCTTCGAGGCGGGCGATGCCGACGCGGCGCGCGCTTCCATGGCGGCGGATATCCACGAAGGCATGGAATTGATGCTCGACGTCATCAAGGCGCGGACCGAGCCGGAGCCCAAGCGCAAGCGGGTTGGAAAATAGTTCGCGGCATCGCGATATTGTGCGGCAATCTTGTGCTTGCCGCCCTTGACTTGCGGCATGGCGCCGGTGTGTAATTGTGATCACAATTCCGGAGTTTCCCATGCCGATCTCGCCGCCGCAAACCCAGGCCTCCTCGCTCGACGGCGTATTGGCGGCCGTTAACGCCCTGGCCAAGCCCGACAAGGCGCTGATCGAAGGCGTCGAGGTCGCATCCAATTCCGGCAGGACCTTCGATAACAGGTCGTCGCGCGATGGAACCCTGATCAATCGCATTGCCGCCTGCGACGCCGCCGATGTCGACCGCGCCGTCAAATCGGCGCGGGCGGCGTTCGAGGATGGACGCTGGCGCAATCTTGCGCCAAAAGCCAAGAAAAAGATCCTGCATCGCCTCGCCGACCTGATGAGCGAGCACGCCGAAAACCTGGCCCTGCTGGAAAGCCTCGACACCGGCAAGTCGATCTCCGATGCGCGCGGGGTCGATATTCCGCTCGCCATCCAGAGTACGCGCTACTATGCCGAGGCGGTCGACAAGGTCTATGGCGAGGTCGCGCCGACACCGTCCGATCGCCTGTCCTATGTCGTCCATGAACCGCTGGGCGTTATCGGCGCCATCGTGCCGTGGAACTTCCCGCTGCATATGGCGATGTGGAAGGTGGCGCCGGCCCTGGCCATGGGTAACAGCATCGTCCTGAAGCCGGCCGAGTTGTCATCGATGACCGCGCTCTATACGGCGCAGCTGGCGTTGGAAGCTGGCGTGCCGCCCGGCGTATGGAATGTCATTACCGGCCTGGGCCACGAAGCCGGCGACGCCCTGGCGCGGCATATGGATGTCGACATGATCGCCTTCACCGGCTCGGGTCCAGTCGGACGGATGCTGATGCGGGCGTCTGCCGACAGCAACCTCAAGCGCGTGTCGCTGGAACTGGGTGGCAAGTCGCCGCAGATCGTCTTTGCCGACAGCGACGATCTGGACGGCGCGGCCAGCAACGCGGCCTGGGGTGTTTTCTACAATCAGGGCCAGGTCTGTACAGCCGCGTCGCGCCTTCTGGTCGAGGCCTCGATCAAGGATGCCTTTGTCGAGAAGGTCGTCGCCGTCGCAAAAGCGATCAGGGTCGGCGATCCGTTCGATCCGGCGACGCAGTTCGGCGCCATGATATCACCCCGCCAGATGCATACCGCGTTAGAATATCTCGAGCGCGGCCAGGCCGAAGGCGGGCGCTTGCTGATGGGCGGGCAGCAGGTCCACGCCGACAGCGGCGGGTCCTATGTCCAGCCGAGTATCCTCGACAATATCAACCCGGACAATGTCCTGGCCCAGGAAGAGGTATTCGGGCCGGTGTTATCGGTTTTGACCTTCAAGGACGAAGCCGAGGCCTATAAAATCGCCAATGACACCATCTACGGCCTGGCGTCGGGCGTATGGACGTCCAATATAAATCGGGCCATGCGGGCAGCGAAGGCGTTGAAGGCGGGTCTGGTTTGGGTCAATGGCTGGGACGCCTGCGATATCACCTCGCCGTTCGGTGGGGTTAAGCAGTCAGGCTTCGGTCGCGACCGTTCGCTGCACGCATTGTACAAGTACGCCGACCTGAAAGCGGTCTCGATAAGTTTCAAAGCGTAGTTGTGTCTTTGAGGGCTTCTGTTTCTTTTGCCCGCCCCATTTATGGGGAGGGTGGCGCGAAGCGCCGGGCGGGGCACTTAACAACGTCCTAAACTGCGCCAATCCAAAAAGGCATTCCTTATGAATCTCAGCGACTCCCACCGCACCCTTCTCGGCGATCTCATCTTCATGGAACAAGCGTCGGACCGTTTTGCCGTGGTCAATCCCGCGACCGGGAAGCCTTTGTGCTATGTCCAGGCACAGGGTAGTGCCGAAACGACCGCTGCCATTGCTGCTGCCCACGCCGCGTTTCCTGCCTGGTCGAAACTCACCGCTAAGGCGCGCTCGATCCTTCTTAAAAAATGGAATGACCTGGTCATGGCCCATGCCGAGGACATGGCCATGCTGGTCACTCTGGAGCAGGGACGGCCGATTAAGGAAACGCGCGGCGAGGTGGCCTATGGCGCGTCCTTCCTGGAGTGGTTTTCCGAAGAGGCCAAGCGCGCCTACGGCCGCACCATTCCAGCGACCATGCCGGGCAAGCACCTGCAGACCATCAAGCAGCCGGTCGGGGTCTGCGCCGCCATTACGCCATGGAACTTCCCGATTTCGATGATCACGCGCAAGGTCGCGCCGGCTTTGGCGGCTGGCTGTACCGTCGTCATCAAGCCGTCGGAGGAAACGCCGCTGTCGGCCCTGGCGCTGTTTGTCCTCGCCAGACAGGCCGGCATTCCCGATGGCGTGATTTCGATTATCACCTCCGTGCGCGCGGCCGAGGTTGGCGCGGTCATGACGTCCGATCCGCGGGTCAAGAAGCTGTCCTTTACCGGCTCGACCCCGGTCGGCAAACTGCTCTACGCCCAATGTGCGCCGACCATGAAGAAGGTGTCGATGGAGTTGGGCGGCAATGCGCCGTTTATCGTCTTTGACGACGCCGATATCGACGCCGCCATCGAAGGCGTCATGATCTCGAAATACCGTAATTCCGGCCAGACCTGTGTCTGTGCCAACCGCATCCTGGTCCAGGATGGTATTTACGACCGCTTCGCCTCTGCCCTGGCCGAGAAGGTCAAGGCAATGAAGCTGGAACCCGGCTGGTTGGAGGATGCGTCGCTTGGGCCGCTGATCAACCAGAAGGCCATCGACAAGGTCCAGAGCCTGGTCGACGACGCTGTGGCTCATGGCGCCCATGTCGTGACCGGCGGCCATGTCGACGCCCAGGGACCGCTATTCTACCAGGGCAGTATCCTGACCGATGTGACGGCAGATATGGAAATCTTCTCGACCGAGATCTTCGGGCCGGTGGCGCCATTGTTCCGCTTTTCCAGTGAAGACGAGGCGATACGCCTGGCCAATGACACGCCGTTCGGCCTGGCTGCCTATGCCTATACGCGCGATATCGGCCGCGCCATGCGCGTTGCGGCGAAACTGGAATACGGCATGGTCGGCATGAACGATGGTCTGATCTCGACCGAGGTCACGCCGTTCGGCGGCGTCAAGGAATCGGGCATCGGCCGTGAAGGCGCCATCGAGGGCATGGAGGAGTATCTGAATATCAAATACATCTCCTATGGCAATCTGGGGGATCTGTGAACTTTTGCAGAAGCGCCCCCTCCGTCGGCTTCGCCGACACCTCCCCCGTAACGCTTCGCTACGGTGGAGGACTGCTTTCTTTTGAGTCCATCGCGGTAGAGACGCGTTGTGGGAAGGCCCAGTTTTCCCGGTCGTACGGGCGGTCAAAGTCGTGGCAGGCAGAAAATAAGCCAGTCCTCCACCGCTTGCGGGGGAGGTGTCGGCGAAGCCGACGGAGGGGGTACTCTTGACCTCACTTCAAATATTCATTTCCGAACAACGAGAACTGTTTGCCGAGGCCCACCCAACCAGCAAAACCTTGTCGGAAAAGGCCTCGGCCTGGCGCGCCGGTGTCCCCATGCATTGGATGCGCGACTGGGCGACGCCATTTCCGATCTATGTGAAGTCCGCTCAAGGCGCGACCCTGACCGATGTCGATGGTCACGATTACGACGATTTCTGCCTGGGCGATACCCCGTCGATGTTCGGTCATGCGCGCCCGGAACTGGCCGCTTCCATCGTCGATCAGGCAGGTCAGGGCGTCGGCTTTATGCTGCCGACCGAGACCGCCAATGCGGTCGGTCATCTCCTGCAACAACGCTTCAATCTCGACCAATGGCAGGTCGCCACCACGGCGTCGGACGCCAATCGCGCGGTCATTCGCTGGGCACGGGAGATTACCAGACGTGACAAGATCCTGGTCTTCGATGGCTGCTATCACGGCATGGTCGATGACTGTTTCGTTGCTCTTTACGACGGCCAAGCCGCCAACAAAAATGGATTGATTGGCCAGGTCCACGACCAGACCCAGACCACGACCGTCATCCCGTTCAACGATCTGCGCGCCCTCGAGTCCGCCCTGGCTGAAAACGATATTGCCGCTGTACTGGCCGAGCCCGTCATGACCAACTGCGGCATGATCCAGCCTGTTTCCGGTTTCCTGGAAGCCTTGCGCGCCCTGACGCGTAAACATGGCACGCTGCTGATCTATGACGAAACCCATACCCTGAGCAGCGGCCCATCGGGCTACTGCGGGCTGCATAACCTAGAACCCGACATATTCGTTGTCGGCAAGGCCATTGCCGGCGGTATTCCCGCCGCCGTCTGGGGCGTCACAGCCGAGGTCGCCGCTCGCATGGATGAGGCCCAGGCGCGGATCGGACCCGGCCAGTCCGGCATCGGCACGACCCTGTCCGGCAATGCCCTTGTCATGCGCGCCATCCATACGGTCCTGACCGAAATCGCCACGCCGCAGGCTTTTGACCATATGCTGGCCGGGGCTGAACATCTGGTCGCCGGTCTCAATGCCGTTATCGCCCGCCATGGCCTGCCATGGTGCACGGTCCATGTCGGAGCGCGCGCTGAACTGATCTTCGCAGCCGAGCCACCGCAGACAGCCGCCGCCATGCGCACGGTGCTCGATCACGACCTTTTGGAAGCCTTCCATCTGTTTTTGATCAACCAGGGCGTCCTGATCGCGCCGTTCCACAACATGATGCTCATTTCGCCGCAGACCGAGACTCAGGCTATCGACCGGCTTATCGCCGCGGTCGACGCCTTCGCGGCCATTTACAGGACCTTGATATGACTCTGCCTGCCCACCCGATGGTTGCCACGCCCGACGAATGCCGCGCTTTTCTCGATGCCAACCCACACATCGTCTATTTCGAGATCCTGTTCACCTCAATGACCGGCGTGCCGCGCGGCAAGCGCCTGCGCCGCCACGAACTGCTACCGATCTACGAATATGGTCGCTTCCTGCCGGGTTCGATCCTGGTGGTCGATACCCTCGGCGCCGACTGCGAAGAAACCGGCCTTGTATGGGAAGACGGTGACGCCGACCGCGTCGCCCGCCCAGTGCCTGGCACCCTGGTCCCGGCGCCGTGGCTGGGCGACGATGTCGGCCAGGTCATGTTGTCACTGTACGAACTGGACGGCACGCCCAATGATCTCGACCCGCGCCACGTCCTGCAAAGGGTGCTGGACCGCTACAAGGCCGACGGCCTGACGCCGGTCGTGGCCTGCGAACTGGAATATTACCTGGTCGATATCGAACGCGGGGAGGGTGGTGAACTGAAGCCTGCCACGTCGTTCACGACCGGCGAAACACCGAAGGGCATCCAGGTCTACGGCTTGCCCGAGATAGAGGCTCACGGCGATTTCTTCCGCCAGTTGTGGGAAACCGCCGATGCGCAAAATATCCCGCTGGAAGGCGCCATCTCGGAATTCGCCCCGGGCCAGGTCGAACTGACGCTGAAGCACAAGCCGGATGCCCTGCGCGCCGCCGACGACGCGGTGATGTACAAGCGCCTGGCCAAGGGCGTCGCCCTGTCGCTGGGTATCGAGGCGACCTTCATGGCCAAGCCGTGGTCGGATCGCGCCGGTTCCGGTTTCCATGTCCATATCTCGGTGGCCGACAAGGACGGCAAGAATCTGTGCGCCGCCGAAGATCCACAGGGCTCACCGTTGCTGCTCAACATGATCGGCGGCATGAAGGATCACCTGGCCGACGTCATGGGCATCCTGGCGCCCGGCGCCAACAGCTACAAGCGATTCAAGGCCAATTCCTACGCCCCGGTCGGCCTGACCTGGGGCGTCAATAACCGCACCGTATCCTTGCGTGTCACCGCCGGCCCGGCCCATACGCGCCATGTCGAGCACCGTGTCGCCGGCGCCGACGGCAATCCGTACCTCGTCCTGGCGGCCATCCTGGCCTGCGCCCACCATGGCATCACCCAAAAGACCGATCCCGGCCCGGCTGTTGTCGGCAACGGCTATGCCGTGGCAGCGGAGACCGGTGCGACCCTGCCGACCAACTGGTTCGCGGCGGTGGATTATCTCGACAAGTCGGCGGTTCTGCGCGACTATCTCGGCGAGCGTTTCGTCGACATGTATGTCAAGGTCAAGCGCACCGAACAGGCGCGCTTCTACGAAGAAATCACGTCGCTCGATTACGACTGGTATCTGCGCAACGCCTGATAACTTTCAGGGGGAGGGAACTATGGTGGGGAAATACTCACGGCGCTCGCTGCTGGCAGCGACTGGCGCGGTGGCAGCGACGTTCAGCTTCGGCGATACGGCACAGGCCCAAAACGGTCACAGGGCTAAACCACTGCAGTTCTACAACTGGGACACCTATATCGGGCCGACCACCCTGGTGGATTTCAAAAAACGTACGGGCACACAGGTCAATATGACCCTGTTCTCCAGCAATGAAGAACTGTTTGAAAAACTGAGTAAGGGCGACGACCGGTACGACGTGATCGTCCCCAGCAACACCTATGCAGGGCGTATGATCAAGGCGGGTCTGCTGAGCGAACTGGACCACGCGCGTCTGCCGAACCTGGCCAACATCGTGCCGTCGTTTCGCGATCCGCCGTATGATCCTGGCTGCCATTACACCGTGCCCTACACCTGGCTGGTGCTCGGTATCGGCTATCGCAAGTCGGCCATGCCTGCCGGTATAATTCCGGACTCGTGGAAGTGGGTGTTTGACTCCGACCCATATCATGGCCGTATCGCCTGGTCTTCCGAAGCCGACGACATGATGGGGCTGGCGGTCAAATATCTCGGCTACCGCGCCGATGACACCTCGCCAGAAGCACTGGCCAAGGCCGAAAAACTGTTGCGCGACCAAAAGCCCCATGTCGTGTTTCACAATGACGACGGCCAGGAAATGTTGGTCGCCGGCGATGTCGATTTGGTCATTGAATATAATGGCGATATCGCGATCAGGATGACCGAGGACGCGGACCTCGATTTCGTCGTGCCGCGCGAAGGCAGCCGGATATTCACCGATACCTGGGCGATCCCAAAGAATGCCCGCCAGCCGGAAGCCGCTCATGCCTTTCTCAACTTCATGATGGCACCCGATACCGATGCTGCCATATGCAAGGAGATACTGTATCCAACGCCCAACGCCGCGGCGCGTGCCTTGATGCAGCCCAGCTATCGCGACAGTCCGGTTATTTTCCCGCCCCAGGATCGTTTGAAACTGTGTGATTTTGCCGTCTGGCCCGGCGTCGACAGGGCGCGTGCCGTGGAGGCCGCTTTTAATCGCGTGCGTGGCACGTGACCTGACGGCACGGCAGTGCAACAAAAATGTCAAATCCACCGGTTTGTGCGGCTTGTGATCACAATAGGGGATTGACAGCCTGCCCGTAGCGTATTCCTCTGCGGGTCCGGGGCGTGGTTCATCAGAGGAGACAGCTTTATGAGTGCAAATCGTTTCAACCCGTCACGGCGCTCATTGCTGGCTGCGACGGGCGCCGCAGCCATCGGCATTTCCCTGACGGGTCTGGCTGGCTGCGACAAGCCAGGCGCCAAGGCAGCGAAGAAGCTGAACTTCTACAACTGGGACACCTATATCGGACCGACGACGCTCGACGACTTCAAGGCGGCCACGGGCACCGAAGTCAATATGAGCCTGTTTGCCAGCAATGACGAACTGTTCGCCAAGCTCAAGGCCGGCAATCCCGGCTTCGACGTCATTGTCCCGTCGAACGATTTCGTCACGCGCATGGGGCAGGCCAATCTGCTGATGCCGCTGGATCACGCCAAGATCCCGAACATCAAGAATATCGACCCGCAATTCCTCAATCCCGACTACGACCCAGGCCGCAAATTTTCCATGCCCTATACCTGGCTGGTTCTCGGTATCGGCTACAACACCAAGACCATGCGTGACGGCAATATCCCGGATTCCTGGAAGTGGATATTCGAGTCGAGCGCCTACAAGAAGAAGATCGCCTGGCTGTCGGAATCGGGGGATCTGGTTCGCCTGTGCGCTAAATATCTCGGCTACAGCGTCAATGCGATCAATGACGACGTCCTGGCCAAGGTCGAGGCAGTGCTGACCAAGCAGGTCAAGGGTGGCAATGTTCTGAAATTCCACAGCGACGATGGCCAGGACCTGTTGGCCGGCGGTGACGTCGATATCGTCATCGAATATAATGGCGACATAGCCCAGGCGAAGGTGAAGACCAATCCGGACGTCGATTTCGTCGTCCCCAAGGAAGGTTCCCAGCTCAATTCCGATACCCTGGCCATCCCGACCGGCGCGCCCAGCCCGGACGAGGCCCATGCCTTTATCAACTATCTGCTCGATGCCGAGGTCGGCAAGAAAATCTCGACCGAAATCATGTACCCGACGCCCAATGCCGCCGCCAAGGCACTGATGCCCGACAGCTACCGGAATAACCCGATCATCTTCCCGCCGGCCGATCTCCTGGCCAAGTGCGAATACGCGGCCTTCTCCGGCGCGGAAATGGCGCAGAAGATGGAAGAACTGGTGACACGCGTGCGGGCCGCCGCCGGCATGCCGGCCGAACCGGAAGAGGCGTAATCACAGAAAAGGGGAGCGGGCGATGGAGCAATCCTGGCGACAGGCCAAAAGCATATTCCTGACCTTGTTGAGTGCGCCGCTGTTTTGGCTGGTGTTTTTCTTCATCGTCCCGCTCAGCATCGTCTGGGTTTACAGTTTCGGCCAGAACCAGGGTCTGGTCGATATCGCCTTTACCGGCACGTGGTCGAACTACGCCCATGCTTTTTCGCCGCTCTATCTCAACATCTTCCTGAAATCCTTCTGGATTGCCGGCATCACCACGCTTTTGTGTCTGATCATCGGCTTTCCCGTGGCCCTGGCCATCACCTTCGCGCCGGAGAAGGCCAAGGCGTGGCTGCTGTTGCTGATCATGCTGCCGTTCTGGACCAACCTGTTGATCCGCACCTACGCCCTGATCGCCGTCCTGCGCACCAAGGGCCTGATCAATATGGGGCTGGAGGCTATCTGGAACGGCGTCAACGGCCTGTCCGGCGGCCACATGGCGGCCTTTCAGCCGCTGGAACTGCTCAACAACAATTTCGCCGTTGTTTTTGGCCTGGTCTTCGTCAACCTGCCCTTCATGATCCTGCCGCTCTATTCGGCGCTGGACCGGTTGGATCGCTCATTGCTTGAAGCCTCACTGGACCTTGGCGCGGGTCACCTGCGCACCCTGTTCAATGTCGTTGTCCCGATGGCCGGCGCCGGTATCGCCTCGGGTATCCTGATCACCTTCATACCGGCCCTTGGCTCCTATCTGACGCCGGACCTGCTGGGCGGGCCGGATTCGCAGATGATCGCCAACGTCATCGAAAGCCAGTTCAAACGCGCCAACAACTGGCCGTTCGGCGCGGCGCTCAGCTTTATGCTGGTCTATCTCACCTTTATCGCCATCGCCATCCAGGGCGTGGTCGAATCGCGCAGCCGCCAGCGGAGGCCCGTATGACCGACATCGCCGCAAAACCGCGCAAGATGCCGCCGGGACCGCTCGAATATCTCAAGCGCTGGCCCATCCAGGCCTGGCTGGCCGCGGTTGTCGTCTTCCTATACGGCCCTCTGATCACCTTGATGATTTTCAGCTTTAACAGCGCGCGCAGCACCACGATATGGAAGGGCTTCTCGTTCGAATATTACAAGAAGGCCCTCCATAACGAGAGCCTGCTCGTCGCGTTCGGCAATTCGCTGACCATCGCCTTTTTCTGCACCGTCATTTCTGTGGTTATTGGCGCCATGGCGGCGATCGTCCTGTGGCGTTTCCGCTTCGCCGGCAAGACTCTGTTCGACGGCGCCCTGGCGGTGCCGATCGTCGTGCCGGAAATCTGCATGGGTGTCGGCATGCTGGTCTTTTTCGCCAAGATATTGCCGTGGCCGGTCGGCCTGCCGTGGCCGCTGAACCTGGGCGCCATCATCATCGCCCACGTCTCGTTTTCCTTTCCTTTCGTGGCCGTCGTCGTGCGTGCCCGCCTGGGTTCGTTCAACCGCGAACTGGAAGAGGCCGCCAAGGACCTGGGCGCCTCGGAATTCCGCGCCCTTATGGACGTCGTTATCCCGCATCTGCAGCCCTCGCTGATTGCCGGCGCGCTGCTGGCCTTTACGCTCAGCCTGGATGATTTCGTCATCACCTTCTTTACCGCCGGCCCCGATACCGTGACCTTCCCGGTCAAGGTCTATTCCATGGTCCGTTTCTCGGTGACGCCGGAGGTCAACGCCGCCTCGACCATCCTCATCGCGGTAACGGTGCTGCTGACCTTCCTCGCTCTCAAATTCCAGGGCTCAAGCGCCCTGACCGCCGGCCACGACGGCGGCGCAACGGAAAAGAACTGACCCATGGCGAATGCAATTATCCAGTTCGAGAACGTCTCCAAGCGCTTCGGCAAGGTGTCGGCGGTCGATAATGTCTCGCTGACCATCAATGAAGGCGAATTCTTCTCGCTGCTCGGGCCTTCGGGCTGCGGCAAGACGACCCTGCTGCGCATGCTGGCCGGTTTCGAAATGCCGACCGAAGGTCGTGTGCTGATCGACGGCAAGGACGTATCGACGACTCCGCCCTATGAGCGACCGGTCAATATGGTGTTTCAGTCCTACGCCGTATTTCCGCATATGACGGTGCTCGACAATGTCGCCTATGGCCTGAAGATGGACGGGGTTCCCGGCGACGAACGCCGGGCCCGGGCCGAAGAGGCCCTGACCCTGGTGCAACTGGGTGGTTACGGCACGCGTAAGCCCGACCAGTTGTCCGGCGGTCAGCGGCAACGTGTGGCGCTAGCGCGGGCTTTGGTCAAGAAGCCGCGCGTGCTGCTCCTGGATGAGCCCCTGTCGGCCCTGGATGCCAAGCTGCGCGACCAGATGCGCTCTGAACTGACCAGCCTGCAACAGAAGGTCGGCATCACCTTCATCATGGTCACACACGACCAGGACGAAGCCCTGGCCATGGCGACGCGCTGCGCCGTCATGAACCGTGGTATCCTGCAGCAGGTTGCCACGCCGTCGGACCTGTACGAATTCCCCAATTCGCGCTTCGTCGCCGACTTTATCGGCAGCGTCAACATGTTCGAAGGCACGCTCGATGTCGACGAACCCGACCACGCCATCGTCAACACCAAGGATATGGGCCCCATCTATCTCGATCATGGCGTCACCGGCGCGACCGGGACGACGGTGTGGGCGGCGGTCCGCCCGGAAAAGATCGAGATCCATAAGCGCACCGACGCCCCACCCAAGGTCGATGATGCGCCGGACGGCTATAATGTCGTCGCCGGCGTCGTGCGCCACCTGGTCTATCTCGGTTCCGAGTCGATCTACGAGGTCGAGATCAATGGCGGAACCATGATCAAGGTCGTGCGTCCCAACCTGACGCGTTGGGACCAGGAGGATTTTGTCCTCGGTGAAAAGGTCTGGCTCAGCTTCCATGCCTGTTCGCCGGCCATCCTGCTGTCCTAGCCGCGAATTGACCGCAAGATGCGGAGTTCGCCATCATGCAGGGCAGGGCACTATGGGGACACAACCCTGTGGAGCCTGTCATGTCCTTTCGTATTCTTGGTCTCGACCCCAAGCCCTTCGTCCCTCTCTACGGCCTTTCCGATGCTGAACTTGAACTCGGTGGCGTCCGGCGTTGCCAGGCGGATGCCTGTCCCGGCTTCCCCGACCGGATCGAATTGCGCGACGCCGAGCGCGGCGAGCACGTCCTGCTGCTCAACTATGTTCATCAACCGGCCGACACGCCTTATCGCGCCAGCCATGCCATCTTCGTCCTGGAGGGGGCCACGCAGGCCTATGACCGCCGCGATGATATCCCGGAGGTCATGCGCCGGCGTACCCTGTCCTTGCGCGCCTTCAGCACCGGCCACGAGATCATCGACGCCGATCTGGCGGAGGGTGAGGCGATCGAAGCCTGTATCGAGCGTCTTCTGGCCAAGCCGGGCACTGCCTATCTGCATGCTCACTACGCAAAATATGGCTGTTACGCCGCGCGTATCGAAAAGGCCTGATATGGAGGCGGCGCCATGCCTATAAGCCCCTGGCGGCCAGCCGATCGCGAGGCCGTTATCGATCTGATCCTCGATATCCAGACGCGGGAGTTCGGCGTGGCGATAACGCGCGCCGATCAGCCTGACCTGGAAGACGTAGACGGCTTTTATGGCGGCGGTGGCGGCGGATTCTGGTGTGCCCGCGACGACGATCGCGTAATCGGCACCATCGCGCTGAAAGACATTGACGAGGGCAATGGCGTCCTGCGCAAGATGTTCGTCGCTGCCGACCGCCGCGGTTCACAGCATGGCGTGGCGCAAGCTCTGCTCGACCACCTGGTGGCCCATGCGCGCGCCCAGGGACTGACGGCCATTCTTTTGGGCACGACGAGCGCTTTTCTCGCCGCGCACCGTTTTTACGAGAAAAATGGCTTTGGCAAAATCAACCCATTGGGGTTACCGTCCAACTTCCCGCGCATGGCGCAGGACGACCGGTTCTATCTCCTGAGGCTCGACACATGACGGCAGATACGCCTGTCATCGGCATTATGGCCTGCAACCGCACCGTCGGTGTTGAGAACGCCCACGCCGTGATGGAGCGCTATGTTCGCGCCGCCGTAACCTTCGGCGACTGCCACGCCCTGTTGGTTCCGCCGCTGGGCGAGGCGTCCGTGGCGCGCGACCTGGTGTCGCGGCTGGACGGCCTGATGCTGACCGGTTCGCCGTCCAACCTGCAGCCGCATCTTTACGGCTCCGATTCTTGCGCGGGACCGTTCGATGCCGGTCGCGATGCCGTGTCCTTGGCCATGATCGAAGCCATGATCACAACTGGCAAGCCCGTCTTCGGCATTTGCCGCGGCTTTCAGGAGATTAACGTCGTGCTGGGTGGCTCCCTGCGCGGCGATGTCGGTCTGCGCAGCCGCGATGGCGGCAATGGTCTGGATCACCATGCGGCGGACGATGTTGCGTTCGATGCTATGTTCGACCACGGCCACGACGTCGAACTGACGCCCGGCGGCGTGCTCAATCGCGCCTATGGCACGGGCCACATGTGGGTCAATTCCGTGCACTATCAAGGCGTTGACCGACTGGGTGAGGGGCTGACGGTCGAAGCCATGGCCTCGGATGGCCTGATCGAGGCGTTCAGCGCCAATATTGGCGGCGCCCAGGTGCTGGGCGTGCAGTGGCATCCGGAATGGCAGGCCGAACGCCATCCGCAAAGCCAGGTCTATTTTGGCCTCATGGGGCGCGCGCTGCGCGGTTTGCCCATGGTCGAGCCCGGGAAAATACACGCGGAATTGTGATCACAATATTTGACTTTTGCGGCGATATCCGGGAGATTGGCGGCCAAAGTTCCGAGGATACGCCATGACTGTGCCCATTCGCCAACCACTCCGCAATTACGATATGAACGAGTTGAAAAAGCTCGATCTGGCGCATCACCTGCCGGCGCAGTCGGATTACAAGTTGCAGCATGAGCTTGGCGGCTCACGCATTATCACGCGCGCCGAAGGCTGCACCATCACCGATGCCGAGGGTAAGTCGCTGCTGGATGGGATGGCGGGGCTGTGGTGCGTCAATGTCGGCTATGGTCGAGAGGAACTGGCCCGCGTCGCCTATGAGCAGATGCTGGAACTGCCCTACTATAACACCTTCTTCAAGACGGCGACGCCGCCGCCCGTGCGCCTGGCGGCCAAGATCGCCGAGAAGATGCAGGCGTCGAACCCGGACCTGACTCACGTCTTTTTCAATTCGTCGGGCAGCGAAGCCAATGACACCATCTTCCGCCTGGTCCGCCATTACTGGGCGCTGAAAGGCGAGCCCCAGCGCAAGATCTTCATCTCGCGCAAGAACGCCTATCACGGTTCGACCGTTGCTGGCGCATCGCTGGGCGGCATGACCTTCATGCACGAACAGGGCGACCTGCCGATTCCCGGCGTTGAACATGTGTTGCAACCCTATTTGTTCGGCGAAGGCTTCGGCGAGGACCCGGAAGTCTTCGCGACACGGTGCGCCAATTCGATCGAGGAACGCATCCTCGCCGTCGGTCCGGAAAACGTCGCCGCCTTTATCGGCGAGCCGGTCCAGGGCGCCGGCGGGGTTATTATCCCGCCCGATAGCTACTGGCCCAAGGTCGAGGCGATCTGCCGCAAATACGGCATATTGCTGATCTGCGACGAAGTGATCTGCGGCTTTGGCCGTCTGGGCCACTGGTTCGGCCACGAACACTGGGGCGTCAAGCCCGACCTGATCGCCATGGCCAAGGGATTGTCGTCAGGCTATCTGCCGATCTCGGCCGTTGGCGTGTCGCGCCACATAGTGGACACCCTGATCGAAAAGGGCGGCGATTTCGTTCACGGCTACACCTATAGCGGCCATCCGACCTGCAGCGCCGTGGCACTGGCCAATATCGAGATCATGGAGAATGAAGGCCTGATCGAACGTACGCGCGACGTGTCGGGACCCTATCTGGCAGCGGCGTTAAAACGTCTGTCCGGGCACGCACTGGTGGGCGAAGCGCGCTCGCTCGGCCTGATTGGCGCTGTGGAAATCGTTGCCGAGCCAGGTACAAACAAGCGTTTTACTGGTCGCGAGGGCATGGCCGGGCCTATCGTTCGCGATCTGTGTATCAAGAACGGCCTGATGGTGCGCGGCATCCGCGACAGCCTGGTCATGTGTCCGCCGCTGATCGTCACCGAGGCCGAGATTGATCGGCTGGTCGACATCGTCGAACGGTCGTTGAACGAGGCTGAGCCGATTCTGCGCGCGTTGTAGACTTGCCTTTTGCCACTTTGCTGGCCATGGTGGCGCCATGAAACTTGAAACCAGATGGGCCTTTCCCGGCCTCGTCGCCGCCACGCTTGTCTGTGCCGTCGCTCTTGACCTGCTGCCGTTTGACTTTCCGCCCCTGACCTTCGTCTTTGTCCTACTGGCCTGGATCATTACGCTTTGCCTGCATGAATTCTCCCATGCCTTCACGGCCTGGCGATTTGGCGACTATACGATTGCAAGGAGCGGCTATCTCACGCTCGATCCGCGAACCTATTTTACGCCCGCCAGCGTGCTCCTTCCGGTCTTGGTTCTGGTCATGGGTGGAATTGCTCTGCCGGGGGGCGCCGTGATGATCCGCACCGATCTTATCCGCAAGCCGTGGCAAAGATCGCTTATCGCCGCAGCCGGCCCTGCGGCGACCCTGGTTTGCGCCATCGTTGCCTATGGCCTGGCGGTGCTACTTTACGACGTCGTTTCGTCCCCGCTGTACGACGCCCTGATGCTGCTGGCCTTTTTCGAGCTGATGGCCTTTATCCTCAACATGCTGCCGGTTCCGGGCCTCGACGGCTTTGCCATTGTCGAGCCGTGGCTGCCCCGCAAATGGCGGATCGTTATTCCGCCGAAATACAAGGCCGTCATCATGCTGGGCCTGATGGCGCTGGTCTACTTCCAGGGGGCGCGGATCATCTTTCCGGCCATGTTCGCGATCACCGACCTGCTGGGGATCGACCTTTCACCGGCGCTCAGTGGCTATGGCAGCTTCCATTTCTGGTAGGGATCAAGTCGGCTTCTGCAGGATGACGCCGTACCAGCCAAGACCGGAATAGGTCTCGTAGCCCGGCGTGCGGTGAAAGGCATGCATGACGCCACTGGTGTCGGTATAGTGTCCGCACACCTTGCCCTCGGTGCGAAGCCGAACGTGCTCGCTGAGGAGACCCTTGTTGTCCGAGGCGGCAATAACCAGACCCTGGCCGTCGATCATGAGCACGCGCGTGCGGTTCTTTTCTTCGTCCGACAGGCGTACGCCCTGGGTTATGGCAGCGGCCTGGGGCGCCCAGTTGAAGTGGATGCCGAGAATGCCGATCAACTCGCCATTCACGTCGCCGTTGCGGCGTACGCCCGTGGCGTAGGTGGCGATCTGGGCATTGCCGAGCAGGGGCTCAGTCGTGATGTCGGCGACGGCAAATTCGCTGCCGCTGCGTAAGGCAGCCGCCCGAGCAAACCACAGCCGGTCGTGAACATTGCGGCCGATAACGTGATGGCGATCCGGGCGACCGTTGGCTATGACATTGCCCTGAAGATCGCATAGCCAGAGGTCGATATAGACCGTGTAGGAATCGAGGATGACCCCGAGGCGTTCACAGGCATAGGTTCGGCTTTGCGGCGTCGCCATGCCGGCGTGGCTCACCAGCGCCGAGTCGGTGGCCCACCAACGCACGTCGCAGGTCCGTTCATAGAGATTACGATCGATCAGTTCGATGGCATTGAGCGCCAGGTCGGTGAGGCGTGAGCCCTGGCTTTGCTGGGCCATGGACTGGGTCAGGCCTTCCAGGGTGACGATCTCATTACCGAGATCCTTGGCCAGGCCCTCGACTTCGCCCGAAATATTGCGCACCTCGTCGGCCACAACGGAAAAGCCGGCGCCCTTGTCGCCGGCGTGCTTTGCTTCGATCAGGGCGTTCAGGGCCAGGATACGCAGTTTCGCCGTGACCTGGCGGATGTCGCGGACCCGCTGGCTGGTGACGGTCTTGGCGCGGGTTGTCTGGGCGATGATATCGGCCAGGGAAATCTGACTGGAACTCTTAGTCGAAAAGTTACTGGATACGCTACCGGCACTGACGGGGGAGGACATGTCTTAGCTTCCTTTTGCGCTGCAACATATCCTCATTCGACGGTGTAACCTTAATCACGGGTTAAATTATTCCCCAGGGTAAGCTTTTTTGCCATCGAAATTGGTCTTATCACCTTACGTGTCGCAGAAATGCTACGACAGGCTCCGCCCGCAACGACAAAACCTTGTTATGCAATGGTTTGCGGCGATTATGCGGTGCGTTGCACTATGACGCCGTACCAGCCCAATCCTGCATAGGTCTCATAGCCGGGCGTACGATGGAAGGCCGTGACGGTACCATCGGCGGCGGTGGAGTGACCGTGGTCGCGGCCTTCGGTGATCAGGTTCAGATGTTCGGTCAAGCCTGCCTTACCCGAGGAATCGGCGATGATGCGGCCTTTGGCGTCAACCAGCAGCACGCGCGTGCGTTTGCGCTCATCTTCCGACAGGCGCGCGCCCTGGGTGATAGCCATGGCTTGGGGCGCCCAATCGAAATGCACGCCCAGTACGCCAAGCAAACGGCCATCTGCGTCGCCGTTTTCGCGTACGCCGGTCGCATAGGTCGCCACCTGGGCGCCATTCAGCAGCGGATTACAGGTAATGTCGGCGACGGCGAAGTCGTTGCCACTGCGCAAGGTTCGCGCCTGCTGAAACCACGCGGTGTTGCTGACGTCACGCCCCGTCACCTCGTAGGTGCGGGGGCGGCCATTGGCGATGACGTGGCCATCGAGGTCGCACAGCCAAAGATCGAGATAGACCGTATAGGCATCGAGAATGACGCCCAGGCGCCGCGAGGCGTGTAGGCAGGCGGCGGGATCACGCGCCGTGGTGGCGTCGACGAAGGCCGAATCCGTCGCCCACCAACGCACGTCGCAGGTCCGCTCATACAGATTGCGGTCGATCAGTTCGATGGCATTGTGCGCCAGGTCGGTCAGGCGCGCGCCGCGGCTCAGACGGGCCATGTCCTGGGTCAGTTGTTCGAGGGCATTGATCTCGCCCAGCAGTTCCACGGCGAGATCTCTGGACAGGACTTCGACGCGGCCGGAAATCGCCTTGACCTCATCGGCGACGACACCGAAGCCCGCACCCATGTCGCCGGCGCGGCGCGCCTCGATCAATGCGTTGAGCGCCAGCATGCGCAGCATCGAATTGACAGAACGGATGTCATTGACCTTGCCCGACATGATAGAACGGGCGCGGGTGGAATGGGCGATGATGTCGCGCAGATTTGCATCCGTTTCGCTCACTGGGTAAGGCCTCGCAAGATGTCGCTGATGCAATCGTTATCTTGATAAGGGGCACAAGGTTAATCCCGCCTTAATCTGTCGTTTGCAATGCAGCATCTTTCTACCGCATTGCCTGCAAGGCCCGTTGGTTACAGTCGGTCCCGCAGGGCGTAGTAGCTCAGTCCCGCCACCAGGGCCGGCCAGCGTAGTGCCCGCCCGCCGAAAAAGGCCGGTGTCGGCAGCCGGCTCAGCAACTCGACATCGCGCGCATCGCCTGTGACGGCGCGGGCCAGCAGGCGACCGAAATAGGGCGCCAGAACGACACCCTGGCCGCTATAGCCGGCGCTGACAAAGACCTTGGGCGATAGCCGGCGCACGAACGGCGCCCGGCTCATGGTAATGGCGAGCGTGCCGCCCCAGCCGTGGGTGATGCGAACGTCCTCGAGCTGGGGATAGACCTTCAGCATGTTACGACGGACGAAAGCCTTTATGTCCTTGGGGAACCACGGCATGTAATTTTCGCCGCCGCCAAACAACAACCGGTTGTCGGGAGTCTTGCGCCAGTAGTTGACGACAAAGCGCGAATCCGACGCGGCATAGTCCTGGGGCAGGATGGTGGTGTCGGGCAGGGGCTCGGTCACCAGGATGAAGTTGTTGATCGGCATGACGTGGCTGTCGACGGCCTCTGACAGGCCCTCCATATAGCCGTTGCCGCACAGCAGGACGGTATTGGCCGTCACCCTGCCGTGTGATGTGGTCAGGACGGGCAGGGCGCCTGTCGTATCGATCTTGCTGACCTGGGTCTGTTCAAACAGCTGCGCGCCAGCGCGCTCGGCGGCCTGCGCCATGCCCAGGGCCAGTTTCAGCGGGTGAAGGTGGCCGCCGCCTTCGTCGAACAGGCCACCGTAATAGGCATTGGTGCCCAGTTCGGAGGCGGTTTCTTCCTGGCTGAGCAGGGACAGCTTGTCATAGCCATAGTTGAGCCGGACGAAATCGGCATAGGCGGCGTCATCTTCGGAAAAGCGCGGCTTGTGCCAGGCGTGAAGCAGGCCATGGCGCAGATCGCAGTCGATGGCGTGGTGCGCGATCAGATCGAGCAGGCTGGCGCGGGCGTCTATCGCCATGTCCCAGAATTGCCGCGCCACATCGGCCCCAAACATGTCGTCTAGGGTCTGCGGATCGAGGCGCTGGCCGACATGGACCTGGCCTCCATTGCGGCCTGAGGCGCCGGAACCGATCTGAGCCCCTTCCAGAACGGCGACGCGCACGCCCCTGTGCGCCAGTTCAAGCGCCGCACCCAGGCCGGTATAGCCACCCCCGACAATGGCGATGTCGACGCGCAGATCACCATCCAATGCTGGATAGTCAGGACGTATTGGACTTGAGTCGGCGTACCAGGACTCCTGCGGGTGACCGGAATTCTTCATGATACGTCAGACGTTCAGTAGCAGGAATTCGCGCTCCCACGGACTGATCGTCTGCATGAAGGTTTCGTACTCAAAGAGTTTGACGCGGCTATAGGCCGTCACAAACGCCGGGCCCAGTATATCGATAATCGGCTGGGCGCGTTCCAGCTTGATGATGGCCTGGACCAGCGAGTAGGGCAGGTCACCCTGAGGCAGGGTCGAGGCGTCCTTGTCGACCGGATCGGCCGGCTTCAGCTTGTCGACCATGCCGAGATAACCCGAGGCCAGGACCGCGGCGATGGCGAGGTACGGATTGGCGTCCGACGACGGAATGCGGTTTTCCAGGCGGCGGTTGGCCGGATCGGCTGGCGGTACGCGCAGGCCGGCGGTGCGGTTGTCGTAGCCCCATTGGGTATTGACCGGAGCACCCGAGCCCTTGGCCAGGCGGCGGTAGGAATTGACATAGGGCGCCAGCAGCGAGGTTATGGCCGGCATGTATTTTTGCTGGCCGGCGATGAAGGCAAAGAAGGCCTCGGTTGGTTCCCCGGTCTTGGGGTCGGAAAACAGGTTCTGGCCGGTCTTGGCGTCGACGATCGACTGGTGGATGTGCATCGCCGAGCCCGGTTCGTTTGCCATCGGCTTGGCCATGAAGGTGGCGTAGATGTCGTGCTCCAGCGCCGTTTCCTTGATTGTCCGCTTGAACATCAGCACCTGGTCGGCCAGTTCCAGCGGGTCGCCGTGACGCAGGTTGATTTCCATCTGGGCGACGCCCGATTCGTGAATCAGGGTGTCGATTTCCAGGCCCTGGCTTTCCGAATATTCGTACATGTCCTCGAACAGCGCATCAAACTCGTTGACCGCCGATATCGAATAGCCCTGGCGGCCGGTTTCCGGCCGGCCTGAACGGCCGATCGGCGGCTTTAGCGGATAGTCGGGATCGACATTCTTTTCGACGAGGTAAAATTCGAGCTCCGGCGCAATGACCGGCTTCCAGCCCTTGGCCGTGTAGTAGCTGAGCACGCGACGCAGCACCTGGCGCGGGCTTTCCTCGACAGGACGTCCGTCGGGATGGAAGGCATCATGGATGACCTGAGCGGTCGGATCGTGGGCCCAGGGCACGGCGGCCAGGGTGGCAAAATCGGGCTTGAGGAAGATATCGGTGTCGGACTGGACCGTGCCGACAATGCCTTCCAGATCGGGATAGTCGCCGGTAATGGTCTGGTAGAAGACGGCCAGGGGCAGATTCATATAGGGCGCGGCGAGGAACTTTTTCGACGGCATGATCTTGCCGCGCGCCACCCCGGCCAGATCCGGGATAAGGCATTCTATCTCCTCGATATTCTGGTTGAGCAGCCAGGCGCGGGCTTCTTCCACGTCGCGGGCGCCGCGCTTCTGGAAGGTCATTTTATGGCGTTTGCCCTTGGATTTCATATAGCTGTCGTGTGACATGAGAATCGTCTTCACAGTTGGATTTGAACGATCATGACACCCAGCCGAGCATTTGGCAGCCCATCATTTGGACGGCCGATGCGACCCATGGTCCGCAACCCGTTTCTAACAGGCTGCCGAAGCGTCGTGAATATTGTGATCACAATATGCCAGAAGGAAGGACAGCAGGCAAGCCCATGTCCCAGTCTGCCGTGACTATAATCGACATTGCAGACCCGTCAGACCCGCGTCTCGACCTCTATCGCAATGTCAAGGATCGCGACCTGACGGGACGTGAGGGCCTGTTCATGGCCGAGGGCAAAGTGGTGTTGGAACGGCTGTTTCGCTCGCCGCTTGCCGTCTGTATCAGCGTACTAACAACGCCTGACCGTTTGAAGACGTTAGATATTTCGGACTTGAACGGCGCGCCGGTCTACCTTGTCGATCCGGCGATGATGGATCAGGTCGCCGGCTTTCCGATTCATCGCGGCTACCTTGCGCTCGGGCGGTACGCGCCGCCGCGGAGTTTGACGCAGATTTTAACGGGCAGGGAGCGCGTCCGTCTTGTCGGCTTGTCGGCCATTGCCAATGTCGACAATATGGGCGGCCTGATGCGCAATGCCGCTGCCTTCGGTGTCGAGGCCGTGATCATTGATGACGCCTGCTGCGATCCGCTATATCGAAAAGCCATCCGTGTCAGCGTTGGCGGCGTGTTTCAGGTCCCGCACTTTCGCGTGAGCGATCTGCCCGGGACATTGAAGGCGCACGGCCTGACGGCCTACGCACTCAGCCCGTCGGGGGCTGTGGCGCTGGATCAGGTCCGGCCGGCGGCGCGCTCGGCTTTTCTGTTCGGGGCGGAAGGACCTGGCCTGTCGCCCAACCTGATGGAGGCCTGCACCAGCGTGCGAATCGATATGCACGGCGGTTTTGACAGCCTCAATGTCGCAACGACCAGCGGGATTGTGCTGTATCATATGTGCCGCTGATGCTTGACAGCCGGCGGCCCGACAGTAGGTTCACCCTTCGGGGGAACCGGGCAGGTATGGGGATGACGGATTTTCGGTCAAAACGGGCAGCAGCGCTGGAGTTGCTGGCGCAGACGGGTATATCGTCGGACAACTACGCGCCGCCGATAACGCGTTTTCTGTGGGCCTTGGGCCTGCCAATGCGACCGCCGCACTTCAACGGCTATCTGGCCAACTTCTTGATCGCAGGTTTCGTGTTCGGCGGAGTCATGGGAGCCCTCGTCTGTGCTGTTTCGGCAGCTTTCATGGCAGTGGGTGTCGCAGAGCCATGGCTTCCCCTGCTGGGGCCGGCAAGTGGTGTATTTTCCGGTATCCTATTCGGTTGGTTCATGGCGTCCTATTATGCCGAAGATGCACGGCAATACCGCTTGCCGCGATGGGAAAGCCTTTAACCGCCTATTGTGATACCTTGGCCAGCATGTCCCGTGCATAGTCGCGATCGGACAGTTTCTTGTTGGTGAAGCGGTTATCGTCCGCATCGACGGCATGGAGAATATGGTCGCGGATTTCATCGGGAATGACGTCAGGCGCCGCTTGAAACCGCGGCATCTCGACCTCGGCCAGGACGAAATAGGTCGCGCCATCGTCGTCGTGCAGGAAAT
Source organism: Asticcacaulis sp. P2_C5 (assembly GCF_056404555.1). Lineage (NCBI taxonomy): Bacteria > Pseudomonadati > Pseudomonadota > Alphaproteobacteria > Caulobacterales > Caulobacteraceae > Asticcacaulis > Asticcacaulis sp. P2_C5. The sequence goes on along the minus strand of NZ_JBFUDU010000011.1, from coordinate 1,075 downwards.
CGACGACCCATTCGTGGTCGCCGATGTTCTTCACATAGCGCGTCTTTTGCACGGCTTCGACGCGCAGAGGCCATAACAGCTCAAAATCGTCGCGTGATATCGAGGTTTCGATCTCGACCAGTTCCCTGGCCTGGGGGACCCATTTCTTATAGGTGAACAGGTATTCGCCGCCAATCTGGCGGATACGCGGGCCGTCATCGAGATAGGCCTGACGGATATCCGCGCGCGCCCAGTCGTCCAGCCGCCCAGCGTCGAAGGTGGGCGGCAGGACGAATTTGCGCTCGTTTTCAACCGGCATGATTCGCTCCTCAAAATGCCTGAATCCGTTACTTGATCGGTCGTGTCGCAGTCATGTTCTGGCGTCAGCCATGACTATCGCGGCTGGTAGGTTGCACAACCCAACCTGTTCGTGTGGCGGAACAATAGCTTTTTAACACAGATCACCCTCCGCTTGCGCGTTGGGTGGCACAGATGAACACAGATGCCGCATAAATGCGGCCGCACAGATGTAGAGCGCCGTGAAACTGAAGCTGTCGTTTATCTGCATCCATAGACGCGCCTGGCGCGTCCTTCATTTCCTGACATCATAACCAGTGCAACTGACCATGATCATCTGTGTTCATCTGAGACATCTGTGTCAAAAGCCCTTACAGCCAGAGACGACAAAACACGTTCGTTCGTAGATATATCGACTTAACAGCTTGAAATGTTCGATTAGATTTCCTGGTTGTAGGCGCCGATTTCGGGATAGGCGGCGAGGCGCGGCTTGACCTCTTTGCGGAACAGGTCGCGCATGTCGTCTTCCGAACGTAAGGATTCCACGACCACGACCAGTTCCGGCTTGTTCGACGAGGCGCGGACCAGGACCCACGAACCGTCGTCGAGATGGACACGGGCGCCGTTGACGGTGATGACCTCGGTGATCTTGCGGCCGAGGATTTCGGTGCCGGCGGCAAACAAACCTTCGTATTCTTTGACGATGCGCTCCAGCACCTCGTACTTGACCTCGTCGCCGCAGTGGGGGCTCATGGTCAGGCTGGTATAGGCTACCGGCAGGGCGTCCTTCAGTTCCGAC